>NZ_JBXAPM010000007.1:0-365752 GCF_058803965.1 Reyranella sp. GW821-FHT14A01 | reverse complement strand
ATGCTTCGCACCCCACGAATGCGCCGCCTACATCAAAAACGCCGGCTACGCTTCGATATGAGACGGAAAGACTCTAGCCCGCTCTCTCTCATTGGAGCGCGCAACTCCAGTTGCGCTCAAGTCTCTGAGCGCCACTGGAGTGGCGCGCTCCGTTGAGAAGTCTTCGCGACTTAGCCGCGGCCTACAAACGGCATCTTCGTTGCCATCACGGTCATGAACTGCACGTTCGCATCGAGCGGCAGGCTGTCCATGTAGACGATGGCGTTGGCCACCGCGGACACGTCCATGCGCGGCTCGGCGATGGTCGTGCCGTTGGGCTGCAGCACGCCCTTGGTCATGCGCTCGGTCATCGGCGTCACGGCATTGCCGACGTCGATCTGGCCGCAGGCGATGTCGTAGGCGCGGCCGTCGAGCGAGGTCGACTTGGTGAGGCCGGTGATGGCGTGCTTGGTCGAGGTGTAGGCGACCGAGAAGGGCCGCGGCGCGTGCGCCGAGATCGAGCCGTTGTTGATGATGCGGCCGCCGCGCGGCGACTGGTCCTTCATGATCTTCATGGCTTCCTGCGTGCACAGGAACGGACCGGTCAGGTTCGCTGCCAGGACACCCAACCACGTCTCGTAGGGCAGCTCTTCCAGCGGCACGGGCGGGGCGCCGCCGCCGGCATTGTTGAACACCAGGTCGAGGCGTCCCCAGGTCGCCTTCACCTTGGCGAACAGTGCCACGATGTCGTCGCGCTTGGTGACGTCGGTCGGCACGGCGAGCGCGTTGGGCGCATTGTTGCCGGCCATCGACGCCGTCTCGTCCAGCGCGTCCTTGCGGCGGCCCGCCAGCGCGACCTTGTAGCCGTTGTTCAGCAGGGCGAGCGCCGAGGCGCGGCCGATGCCGCTGCCCGCGCCGGTGACGACTGCGATTTTTCCACTCATGATTTCGTTTCCTCCTCGAAGGAAAGGACCCTAGCAGACCGGCGGCCCGCAGTTGAAGGGCTGCGGGATCAGGACAGAGTCTTGAGGTAGGCCCGCCAGCCGCCCAGCGCGGTGATGTCCTTCGCGCCCTGGGTGGCATGCGCCTCGCAGAGGAAACCGGGGACGATGGTGCCGTCGGCGAGGCTCACCGAGCCCAGCCCCAGCGGCGCCGGAATCTGGCAGAGAAGCGCGCCGATCTTTTGGGCGGGCAGGCTCCACACTTCCAGCTCGATGGCGCTGCCGCCCTCGGCCACGCGCACCAGGCCCGGCCGGTGCGGTGGGCCGCCGGGCAGGGCGTAGAAGCGATAGGCGGGCGCGGTCTTGCCGGCACCCTCCAGCCGGCCACCCAGTTCGACGAGCTGGCCGTTCAGCGGCAGGCCGCTCATATGCGCGCCGACCACGGCGACGGGTACACGGTCTTCCACGATCACCGGGTCGGTCTCGGCCGGCGGCAGCTGGCTCATCGTCTTGCCGAGTGGCAAGGGCACGGCGCGTTGCCAGCGCGCGCCGAAGGCCAGCAGGGCGCGTTCGGCGTTGGCGTTCGAAATCAGCGTGATGCCGAACGGCATGCCGTCGGGCCGGAAGCCGGCCGGCACGGCAAGCGCCGAGAGGCCGAAGAAGTTCACGAAGTTGGTGTAGTGGCCGAGATGCGAATTGTAGAGCACCGGCTCGCGCTCGAGATCGGCCAGCTTGTAGATGGTGCCGGCCGTCGGGACGACGAGGAAATCGAGGCCCTTCATCTCGGCGAAGGCGCGCGCTTTCAGCTCGGCCAGACGATACTGGCCTTCGAAGGCATCGACGGCGCTGTACTTGCGACCGCCCAGCACGATCTGCTGCGTCGTCGGCCAGACACCTGATTTGTCGTCGGCGCTTTCCATGAAGGCGCCGACGGCCGCCGTGCGCTCGGCCACCCAGGGGCCGCTGTAGAGAAGCTGCGCGGCATCGCGGAACGGTGCGTAGTCGATCTCGACCGGCGTGCCGCCCAACCCCTTAAGCCGCTCGATCGCTTGTGCGTAGAGCGTGGCGTAGGCTGCGTCACCGAAGAACTCCGCGTCCTTGGTGCCGAGGATGCCGAAGCGGAACGTGCCGCCGATGGCAGGCGTCGCGTGCGGCTCGGCGGCGACGGCGAGGACTGCATCGGCATCGGCACAGGAAAGCGCGAACACCGACGTGCAGTCGAGCGAGCGGCAGGCCGGCACCATGCCTTCGTTGCTGAGCAGGCCCGGCGTCGGCTTGAGGCCGACGATGTTGTTGAAGCCGGCCGGCACGCGACCCGAGCCCGCCGTGTCGGTGCCCAGCGAGAAGCTCACCAGCCCCGACGAGACGGCCACGGCCGATCCCGAGCTCGATCCGCCGGGAACGTACGACGCATTGAACGGATTGAGCGGCACGCCGTAGGGAGAGCGAACGCCCACGAGGCCGGTGGCGAACTGATCGAGATTGGTCTTGCCGATCACGATCGCGCCGGCGTCGACGAGCCGCTGCACGACTTCGGCGGACGCCTTGGCCTCATAGGCGAAGCCCGGACAGGCCGCGGTCGTCACCATGCCCGCGACATCGAGATTGTCCTTCACTGCGAAGGGCACGCCGTAAAGCGGCAGCTTGTCGATCTCCCCGCGTCGTGCATCGAGGGCGGCAGCCTGCGCGCGGAGATCGACGTCGGATGCACGTGAGATCCAGACCTTGTCGTCACCGGCCTGCGCGATGCGTTTCAGCACCTCGTCGATCGTCTGCTGCACGTCGAGCGTGCCGGCGCGATAGGCGCGGAGCAACGCATGAACACCGAGGTCGAGAAAGGCTGTCATGTGCCGGTTGTAGACAAGCGCCACAGCGATTGCAGCCCCCAGATTTGCGCAGCAATTGGCACGGTCCTTGCGTCATCGCGCGAACGGGGAAGCAAAAACTGGGGAGTACCCATGAAGCGTCGCTCATTCTTCAAGACGACGGCGGCTGCCGGCGCAGCGGCGACAGCCGCTCCGGCGATCTGGTCCGAAGCCAAGGCGCAGGCACGCAACGAGACGTTGCTGATCGTGGGCGAGAGTCCACCCAATTCCATGGACATCCACGGCGTCGGCGCGAACCGGCCGGCCTACGAAGTGTCCTGGAACACCCATGACCGTCTCATGACCTACGGCGTCAAGAAGGACGCCAACGGCAACGACCATTACGACTACACCAAGCTCGAGCCCGAACTGGCGACCGAATGGGATCTCAAGCCCGGCTCGGTGACGTTCAAGCTGCGCAAGGACGCGAAGTTCCACGACGGCACGCCGATCACCGCCAAGGACGTGAAGTGGTCGTTCGACCGCGCCGTCACGGTGGGTGGCTTCCCGACCTTCCAGATGGCAGCCGGCTCGCTGGAGAAGCCCGAGCAGTTCGTGGTCGTCGACGACAATACCTTCCGGGTCGACTTCCTGCGCTCCGACAAGCTCACCATGCCCGACATCGGCGTGCCGGTGCCGGTCGTGATGAACTCCGAGCTGTGCAAGAAGCACGCGACCGCCACCGATCCCTGGGCGATGGAATGGTGCAAGAACAACCACGCCTCGGGCGGCGCCTACAAGGTCGAACGCTGGCAGCCCGGCCAGGAAGTCGTCTACGTGCGCAACGACGACTGGAAGAACGGGCCGATGCCCAAGATCCGGCGCGTCATCATGCGCATCATCCCCTCGGCCGGTAACCGGCGCGCGCTGCTGGAGCGCGGCGACGCCGATATCTCGTTCGACCTGCCGTCGAAGGACTTCTCCGAGCTCAAGACCTCGCCGAAGCTCACCGTCATCGGCACGCCGATCGAGAACGCGATGATGTATCTCGGCATGAACGTGAACCAGAAGCCGTTCGACAATGTGAAGGTCCGCCAGGCCGTGGCCTATGCGGTGCCGTACCAGCAGATCATGGACTCGGTCATGTTCGGCCAGGCGATCCCGCTGTTCGGCGGCGCCGACAACAAATTCAAGGGCGTCTACTGGCCGCAGAAGGACGGCTACAAGACCGACATCGCCAAGGCCAAGGCGCTGATGGCGGAAGCGGGCTATCCCAACGGCTTCGAGACGACCGTGTCGTTCGACCTGGGTCTCGCCAGCACCAACGAGCCGCTGACCATCCTCGTCCAGGAGAGCCTGGCGCAGATCGGCATCAAGGCCACGATCAACAAGATTCCGGGCGCCAATTGGCGCGGCGAGCTTCTGAAGAAGAACATGCCGATGATCACCAACGCCTTCGGCGGCTGGCTGAACTATCCGGAATATTTCTTCTTCTGGTGCTATCACGGCCAGAACGCCGTCTTCAACACGATGGGCTACAAGAACCCGGCCATGGACGCGCTGATCGACAAGGCGCGCTTCTCGTCGGGCCCCGAGTACGAGGCGGCGGTGAAGGGCTTCATCGACATCGCCTTCGAGGAAGTGCCCCGCGTGCCGATCTTCCAGCCGCTGCTCAACGTGGCGATGCAGAAGAACGTCACCGGCTACCGATACTGGTTCCACCGCCAGCTCGACTACCGCCAGCTCGCGAAGGGCTAGATGGTCGGGCTGCTGCTCTCGCGGCTGGCGACGGCGATCCCGAGCCTCATCGGCGTCGTCATCGTCACGTTCATGCTCACCCGGCTGCTGCCGGGTGATCCGGCGGCCTATTTCGCCGGACTGGCCGCGAGCCCGCAGGCGATCGCCGAGGTCCGCGTCAAGCTCGGCCTCGACAAGTCGCTGCCCGAACAGTTCGTCGGCTATCTCGGCGATCTGGTGCACGGCAATCTCGGCAACTCGCTCAGCACCGGACAGCCGGTCGTGGCCGAGATCGCCACGCGCCTGCCGGCCTCGGCCGAGCTGACCCTGTTCGCGCTGATCGTCGCCATCGCCATCGCCATTCCGCTGGGTGTGCTGGCCGCAGTGAAGCAAGGCACGTGGATCGATCACCTCTGCCGCATCGTCACGACGGCCGGGGTCTCGCTGCCGGTCTTCTTCACCGGGCTCCTGTTCGCCTATGTCTTCTATTACCTGCTGCAATGGGCACCGGCGCCGACCGGACGCCTTGATGTATTCCTGTCGCCGCCCAAGCACATCACCGGCTTCTACCTGATCGACTCGCTGCTGACCGGCGACCTCGAAGTGTTCTGGGGAAGCCTGCGCCAGCTCGCGCTGCCGGCCATCTCCATGGCGATCTTCTCGCTGGCGCCGCTGGCCCGCATGACCCGCGGCTCCATGCTCGCCGTGCTGGGCAGCGACTTCATCCGCACCGCGCGGGCGAGCGGGCTGTCGCCGGGAACGGTCGTCTTCACCTATGCCTTCCGTAATGCCGTGCTGCCGGTCATCACGACGCTCGGCATGGTCTTCTCCTTCCTGCTGGGCGCCAACGTCCTGGTCGAGACGGTGTTCGCCTGGCCGGGCATCGGCCTCTATGCGGTGAACGCGCTGATCACGTCGGACTATGCGCCGGTGCAGGGCTTCGTGCTCACCATGGCGATCCTCTACGTGGCCCTGAACCTCACCATCGACCTGGTCTACGGGCTGGTCGATCCACGCGTGCGGCTGGACGCCTGACGATGCTGCCGCTGCTGCGCCACGCCCGCTACGTGCTCTCGGAAAATCCGGTCACCGGGCTGGCGTTCGGCCTGTTCGCCCTGTTCCTGGTGGCCGCGATCTTCGGTCCGCTGATCGCGCCCTACAACCCGCTGCAGAGCAATGCGGCGATGGCGTTGAAGCCGCCGTCCGCGGCGCACTGGTTCGGCACCGACCAGCTCGGCCGCGACATCTTCAGCCGCGTGCTGGTGGCGACGCGGCTCGACCTCGCCATCGCCTTCGCCTCCGTCATCCTGGCCTTCTTCCTGGGCGCGCTGTCGGGCGTCGCGGCGGGCTATTTTGGCGGCTGGACGGACCGTGTCGTCGGCCGACTCGCCGACACGATCATGGCCTTCCCGCTGTTCGTGCTGGCCATGGGCATCGTGGCGGCGTTGGGCAACGAGGTGATCAACATCGTGATCGCCACGGCGATCATCAATTTCCCGCTCTACGCCCGCGTCGCGCGCGCCGAAGCCAATGTGCGGCGCGATGCCGGCTTCGTCGAGGCCGCGCGCCTGTCGGGCAACGGCGAGACGCGGGTCCTGCTGTGCCACATCCTGCCCAACATCATGCCCATCATGATGGTGCAGATGTCGCTCACCATGGGCTACGCGATCCTCAACGCCGCTGGCCTGTCCTTCATCGGCCTCGGCGTGCGCCCCCCGGCGGCGGAGTGGGGCATCATGGTCGCCGAGGGCGCCAACTTCATCCAGTCGGGCGAATGGTGGATCGCGCTGTTTCCCGGTGCGACGCTGATGCTGGCGGTGTTCTGCTTCAACCTGCTGGGCGACGGGTTGCGCGACATCATCGATCCGAGGAAGCGGACATGACCGCGGTGCCCGCCCTCGCCGTGGAGAACCTGTCGGTCGAGTTCCGCACGCGCTCGGGCGTGGTGAAGGTGCTCGACCAGGTGGGCTTCAGCGTCGGCAAGGGCGAGACCATCGCGCTGGTGGGCGAGAGCGGCTCGGGCAAGTCGGTGACGGCCTTCGCCGTCATGGGCATCCTCGACGCCGCCGGCAAGGTGACGTCGGGACGGGCGATGTTCGGCGGCTCCGACCTGCTGGCGCTCAGCGAGCGCGACCTCGCGGAACAGCGCGGCCGCGAGCTTTCCATGATCTTCCAGAATCCGCGGACGGCGCTCAATCCCATCCGCCGTGTCGGCCGGCAGATCGCCGATGTGCTGGTGCGTCACGGTGGCGCCACCCGCAACGACGCACCGCGCGCCGCGATCGAGATGCTGAAGAAGGTGCGCATTCCCGATCCGGAACGCCGTGCCGAAGCCTATCCGTTCGAACTGTCGGGCGGCATGTGCCAGCGCATCATGATCGCCGTGGCGCTGGCCTGCCGGCCGGCCCTGCTGATCGCCGACGAGCCGACGACCGGCCTCGACGTCACGACCCAGGCGGTGATCATGGACCTGATCGGTGAGCTGGCGAGCGAAGCCGGTATGGCCACGATCTTCATCACCCACGATCTGGCGCTGGCCGCTGAATATTGCGACCGGATCGTGGTCATGCATGCCGGCCATATCGTCGAGGCCGCGCCGGGACTGGAGCTGTTCGAAAGCCCACGACATCCCTATTCGGCCAAGCTGCTGGCGGCGACGCCGGGCGAGACGGCTTCTCTCGCCGAGCTTGCCTCGATCCCGGGCGGCCTGCCCGACCTGCGCCGCACCGATCTGCCGCCCTGCCGCTACAGCGGCCGCTGCGAGCGCAGGATCGACGATTGCGCGAAGCCGCTGCCGCACCGGCAGATCAACGAGCATCACGTCGTGTCCTGCTGGAACCCGCTATGAGCGACATCGCGCCCGGGCCGCTCCTCGATATCGCCGAACTCGCCAAGCGCTTCACGATCGGCAGCAAGCAGAGCCTGCTGTCGCGCGCCACCTCGTACGGCAAGCCGGTGAAGCCGTTGCCGCAATTGCATGCCGTGGACGAGGTGAGCTTCACCATCGGTCGCGGCGAGACGGTGGGGCTGGTTGGCGAATCGGGCTGCGGCAAGTCCACCCTGGTGCGCCTGATCAACCGCCTGCTCGATCCGACCTCCGGCAGCATCCGACTCGGCGGTGTGGAGATGGCCGATTTCAAGGCCAGTCACTTCGCCTCCAATCCGAATCGCGCCCGTGTCCAGATGGTGTTCCAGGACGCGGGCGATTCGCTCAATCCGCGCTACACGGCGGCCGATGCCATCGCCGATCCGATCCGGCGGCTGCGGAAGATGTCGGGCGCGGACCTCAAGCTGCGCGTGGAAAAGCTCGCCGACATGACGGGGCTGCCGCGCGAGCTGCTGTCGCGCTTTCCGCACCAGCTGTCGGGCGGCCAGAAGGCGAGGGTGGGCATCGCCCGCGCCATTGCCGTCGAGCCGGAGCTGCTGATCCTCGACGAGCCGACGGCGGCGCTCGATGTCTCGGTGCAGGTGGTGATCCTGCAGCTGCTGCAGCAGCTCAAGCAGGAGCTGGGCATGAGCTACCTGTTCGTGAGCCACGATCTCAACGTCGTCCGGCTGCTGTGCGATCGCGTGCTCGTCATGTATCTCGGCAAGATCGTGGAAGAGGGGCCGGCCGGCGAGGTCTTCGCCGATCCGAAGCATCCCTATACGCGGGCGCTGATCTCGGCGATCCCGCAGGCCGATCCTGCCCAGCGGACCAGCCGCCTGCGGCTGGGCGGCGAGCCGCGCAGCCCGATCGATCCCGATCCGCGCGTCTGCCGCTTCTACGGCCGCTGCCCGGACGGCAACCCGCGCTGCGCCGAGGAGATGCCGCTCTTGCATTCGGCAGGCCCGGCACGGCAGGTTGCCTGCCACTTCGCTTGAACCAAAGAACGAAAGAAGGAACGCGATGGCCGAAAGCAAGCCTGACGTCGCACGCATGGTCGAGGAGGGTGCGAAAACCGTCGGCCTCACGATCGCGCCCGAATACCTCCCCAACGTGATCCTGAACGTCGAGCGCTCCCTGATGATCGCGCGGCCGTTGCTCGAGCTCGATCTCGAGGACGATCTCATGTCGGGTCCGGTGTTCCGGCCATGAGCGATCCCACATCGAAGCAAGCGACCGCGACGGAGATCGCGGGCGCGGTGATGAGCGGCAAGGTCAAGGCCGCCGCCGTGATCGACGCCACCCTGAAGCGCATCGAGGCGGCCGAGCCCACGGTCAACGCCTTCACCGATATCGTGGCCGAGCGCGCCCGCAAGCGCGCGGCGGAGATCGATGCGGGGCTGCATCGCGGGCCGCTGCTGGGCGTGCCCTTCGCGGTGAAGAACCTGTTCGACATTGCCGGCTTGCCGACGCGTGCGGGCTCGAAGATCAACATCGATGGACCGAAGGCCGAGCGCGACGGCGCGCTGGTGCGCAAGCTCGAAGCGGCCGGCGCGATCCTGGTCGGCGGCCTCAACATGGGCGAGTACGCCTACGACTTCACCGGCGAGAACATCCATTACGGTCCTTCGCGCAACCCGCACGACCCGACGCGCATGTCCGGCGGCTCCTCGGGTGGCTCGGGCGCGGCCGTGGCGGCGGGCGAGGTGCCGCTGTCGCTGGGCTCCGACACCAACGGCTCGATCCGCGTGCCGTCCTCGCTCTGCGGCCTGTTTGGCCTGAAGCCGACCTATGGACGGCTGAGCCGGGCCGGTTCGTTTCCGTTCGTGGATTCCTTCGACCATCTCGGTCCGATCGCCCGGTCGGCAGAGGACCTCGCGCTCTCCTTCGACGCCATGCAGGGCTGGGATTCCGACGATCCGGTCTGCACCGACCGGCCGGCCGATCCGACCCTGCCGCGCCTGGTCGAGGGCGTCGACGGGCTGCGCATCGCCATTGCCGGCGACTATTTCGCCAGGGGCGGCGAGCCCGAGGCCTTCGAAGCCGTGGCCACCGTGGCCAAGGCGCTGGGCGCCAGCAAGACCGTCGTGCTGCCCCAGGCGGCCGCGGCGCGGGCGGCGGCCTATGTCATCACCGCGATCGAGGGCGCGCAGCTTCACCTGCCGCGCCTGCGCACGCGGCCGCAGGATTTCGATCCCGACACGCGCGAGCGCTTCATGGCGGGCGCGCTGCTGCCCGGCGCCTGGTACGTGAAGGCGCAGCGCTTCCGCCGCGAGTATCGCGCCCATGTGCTGAAGCTGTTCAAGGAGGTCGACGTGATCCTGGCGCCGGCCACGCCGTGCACGGCGCCGAAGCTCGGCCAGACCATGATGAAGCTGGGCGGGGTCGAGCTGCCGGTGCGGGCCAATCTCGGCCTGTTCACCCAGCCGATCTCCTTCATCGGCCTGCCGGTCGCGGTGGCACCGCTGCAGCGGCCCGGCGGCCTGCCGATCGGCGTGCAGCTCATTGCCAAGCCCTACAACGAGCAGGCGGCGCTGCGCGTGGCCAACCATCTGCAGAAACTGGGCGTCGCCGCCGCGCCACCCGCCTGAGGAGCCCCACATGGAAATCAATATTCCCGAGATCGTCGCCGAGGTGACGGCGGCCTTCAATCGCTACGAGGTGGCGCTCAACACCAACGACGTCGTGGTGCTGGACGAGCTCTTCTGGAAGAGCCCGCACACGCTGCGCTACGGCGTCGGCGAGCAGCTCTACGGCCATGACCAGATCGCGGCCTTCCGTTCGGGCCGCAATCCGCAGTTCGTGCAGAACCGCGACCTGCTGAAGCTCTGGATCGTGACCTACGGTCGCGACTTCGGCACGGCGAACTGCGAGTTCAAGCGGCATGGCGCGACCAAGACCGGCCGGCAGAGCCATACCTGGATGCGCACGCCCGACGGCTGGCGCATCGTCGCCGCGCACGTTTCCCTGCTGGGCGAGGCGACGCCGATGAAGAGCTGACGCTTTTGCGGCAGCCCTCCGCGCGCCGCCGTCGTAAGCTTGGCGGCGCAGCAGGAGGCATCGATGGCAAAACCGTTCCAAGTTTCGCTGGCGCCTGAAAAGCTCTGGCAGGCGATCAACCCGCTCAGTATTTACCAGCCGGGCGCCCAGTTCGGCTTCTTCAACATCAATCTCGGCCAGACGTCGCGGCCCGACATCGAGCAGGAGATCCTCGAGCGGGTGGGAAGCTACGGGCGGCAGCTCGGCCGCATCGGCGATGTGCTCGAAGTGCTCATGGACCACATGAAGCAAGGCAATCTCAGCGACGCGGAGCGCGACACGCTGACCATCCTGCGCGGCCAGCTTGCCGAGGTGCGCAAGATCAAGAAGAGCGCGGAGAAGACATGAAGAAGCTCCTTCTGACCCACGCCCCGCTCGCGCGCCGGCAGTATTACGGCGCCCGAGCGCTTGCCCGCCTGCAGGAACTGGTCGAGGTCGTCCTGCACGAGGGCGATGCGCCGCTCGATGCGCAGGGCGTGGTCGGGATGGCGCGCGGTGTCGATTTCATCGTCGCCGATCGGGCGACCGCGATACCGGCCATCGTCTTCGAGAGCCTGCCGGGGCTGCGTGTGGTCATGCGCAGTGCCATCGACATCCGCAACATCGATGTCGCCGCCGCGACCGAGGCGGGCGTGCTGGTGACCCATGCCGAGGCGGGCTTCGTGCAGTCGGTCGTCGAACTGACCCTGGGTTTCCTGGTCGATCTCTCACGCGGCATCACACGGGCGGCCACGTCCTATCACGAGCGGACAAGGCCCGAGATCAAGGTCGGCCGGCAGCTCGGCGGATCGACGGTCGGCATCATCGGCTACGGCCGGATCTCGCGCGAACTGGCGCCCGTCCTGGCCCAGCTCGGCATGACCGTGCTGGTGTCCGATCCCTATGCCCAGGTCGATGACCGGCGCTTCCTCAAGGTGCCGATGGAGGAGCTGCTGGCGAAGGCCGACTATGTGATCTGCCTCGCCATCGCCAACGAGGAGACGGAGAACCTGCTCGATGCGGCGGCCTTCGCCCGCATGAAGCCGGACGCCTTCTTCATCAACATGTCGCGCGGCAACCTGGTCGACGAGGCGGCGCTTGCGGCGGCGCTGACCGAGGGCCGCATCGCCGGTGCGGCGATGGATGTCGGCCGGGCGCCCGACCAGATGCCGTCGCCCGAGCTGGCGCGCCTGCCCAATGTGATCGCCACGCCGCATATCGGCGGGCTGACCCCGCCCGCCAGCGAAAGCCAGGCGATGGACACGGTTCGCCAGGTCGAGGCGCTGGTGAAAGGCGAGGTCCCGCCGGGGGCCGCCAACCTCGCGAGTTGGACCCGCCGTGATTGAGACCGGTTGAAAAGCCCCGGACGCGGGCGCATGAGCAATGCATGCGTACGCCGAAGGACCTGATGGCTGTCCACGTCCCCACCGAGGATCTGGGGGACTACAATCTCACCCAGACCGGCTGGTATGCGATGGACGATGGCGGCCACGTCATCCTCGGGCCCTTCGACAGCCTGGCGCTGTGCGACCGGGCGATTCGCGACCGGCTGCAGCAACAGCAATCGTCGTGAACGGGTGCGGATCGGCTCGGTTTTCCAAGCGTATTGTGGGTTATTGCAGGCTGATTGCGACCTCGTGACATAGGCGTCGCCCTCTCAATTTTGATGTCCGGCGTGTCCTTCGCGCGTAGAAGCGGGGTGTGTGGGTACCCCTGTTGCGCCTTCTTGGGAAATTGGGCGCACAGGGATCGTCTTGGGGTCAGTCCTATGAACATCGGCACTTATTCGCTGCCGGCCGCTGCTGCGCCGTCGCGCTGGTACGTGGGCGCCATGGAGCATCTGGTTGATGTCGTGCAGCTTCTGTCGCTGGCGCGCGACCTGCCGCGCATCATGGACATCGTCCGGCACGCTGCCCGGGAACTGACCGGCGCCGACGGGGCGACCTTCGTGCTGCGGGACGACGGCAAGTGCTTCTACGCGGAAGAAGACGCCATCGCGCCGCTGTGGAAGGGCCTGCGCTTCCCGCTGGAGACCTGCGTCAGCGGCTGGGCGATGATCAACCGGCAGGCCGCCGTCATTCCCGACATCTATGCCGATTCCCGCATCCCGGCGGATGCCTATCGGCCGACCTTCGTGAAGAGCCTGGCCATGGTGCCGATCCGCACCGTCGATCCGATCGGCGCCATCGGCAATTACTGGGCCGAGAACCATCATCCGACGCCCGAGCAGGTGCAGGTGCTGCAGAGCCTGGCCGACGTGACCGCGGTCGCCATGGAGAACGTGCAGGTCCTCGACACTCTCGAGAAGCGGGTGGCGGCGCGTACAGCCGAGCTCGAGGCGACGAACGACCGCCTCAAGGCCGAGGTCGAGCGGCGCCGGCTGGCCGAGGAGAGCGCCCACCGTCAGTCGATCACCGACGAGCTGACAGGCCTCTACAATCGTCGCGGCTTCTTCCACTTCGCGACCCATCAGCTCAAGGCTGCCTGCCAGGCCGACCAGAGCAGCTGGCTGCTGTTCGCCGATGCCGATGATCTCAAGACGGTCAACGACCGGGACGGCCACGAAGCCGGCGATCGCCTGCTGACCAGTGTCGCCAAGGCGCTGCAGTATGCGTTCGGCGATCAGGACGCGGTCATCGGCCGCCTGGGCGGTGACGAATTCGCGGTCTACGCCACGGGGCCCGGCCGGTCGGCGGCGGAGCTTCGGCGGCGCCTCGCCGAGGCGGTCGGCCAGGTCAATCGCACCGACGGCGTGAGCGTCTCGCTCAGCGTCGGCATCGCGCGCTGCGAACCCGATGGCGCGATCCCGTTCGAGGACCATCTGCGCCACGCCGACAACGCGATGTATGTCGAGAAGCAGGCGAAGCGCCCGAAGGGGCGGCTCGACGCCTGATGCCATGACCCCATCGCCCTCGTAAGACGAGGGCACTTCCCCTTTGCGGAGTCCGCAAAGGGGAAGCAGGCCGATTAGTTACCCGGCCCGCGCTCCATCGAGAAGGGCTGCCAGCGCAGCAGCTTCGACTTCTCCAGCACCATCGGATTGACGCAGGCGCGTGGCCACTTGCCGCCCAGCACCAGCGCGAGTTCGGCGCCGACGCGACGCTTGCGCGCCATGTCGAAGCGGCTCGAGGCCGAGGCGACGTGTGCGGTGAGGATCACATTGTCCATGCCGAGCAGCGGATTGTTGTGGCCGACCGGCTCGGTCTCCAGCACGTCGAGGCCGGCGCCGGCGATCCAACCTTCCTGCAGCGCCTTGATCATGGCCGGCTCGTCGACCGTGGAGCCGCGGCCGGTGTTCACGAACAGCGCCGTCTTCTTCATCTGGCGGAAGTGCTGTTCCTTCATCAGGTGATGGGCGTCCTTGGTGCCGGGCGCATGCATGCTCACGATGTCGGAGCGCTGCAGCAGCTCGTCGTAGCCGACCGGCTGGACACCGTAGTCGGACATGACCAGCTCCTCGATATAGGGGTCGTAGGCCAGCATCTGGAAGCCGAACGGCGCGGCGCGCTTGGCGACGGCGCGGGCGACGTGGCCGAACGAGATGAAGCCCAGGGTCATGCCCATGAGGCGCGGGAACTGGTAGAGGTGCGGACGGGCCTTGGCCCACTCGCCCTTGCGCACCATCTGGTCCTGCACGACGAGGCGCCGCCAGCTTGCCAGGATCAAGGTCATGGCATGGTCGGCCACTTCCTCGATGAACGTATCGGGCACATTGGTGACCGGGATGCCGAGCTGGGTGGCCACGTCCACATCGACCGAATCGACGCCGACGCTGCCCAGCGACACGACCTTCAGTTTCTTCCCGGCCTCGATCACCTTGGCGGAGATGCGCGGACGGCCCTTGCCGTAGATGGCGTCGGCATCGGCCACGGCCTTGATGAGTTCGGCTTCGTCGCCCGACACCTCGACGATCTCCGCGCCGATGCCCGCCAACGTTTCCATTTCCAGGGAATGGTCGGTCTTGCCCGGCCCGGTCGTCACGATCTTGAAACGCGCCACGTGTTGTCTCCTCCGCTAATTTGGCGGCACTCTAGCGCAATCCTGCGGCCGTCCAACCTCGGTGAAAAAGCATGCCTGCGCCCAAGAATGTGTTGTTGATCGTCGTCGACCAGTGGCGCGGCCTGATGCTGCCGAAACTCGGGGCAGACTACCTGAAGCTGCCGAACCTCGACCGGCTGTGCGCCGAGGGTGTCACTTTCCGCAATCATTTCACCCAGGCTGTGCCCTGCGGTCCCGCGCGCGCCAGCCTGCTGACCGGGCAATACCTGATGAATCACCGCGCGGTGCAGAACACGATTCCGCTATCCTCGCGCTTCACCAACCTGGCGCACGAGCTCAGGCGCGGTGGCTACGATCCCGCGCTGGTCGGTTACACGACCACCACGCCCGATCCGCGCCAGACCGCGCCCAACGATCCGCGCTTCTTCGTGCTGGGCGACATCATGGACGGCTTCCGCTCGGTCGGCGCCTTCGAGAACCGCGACGCCTATTTCGGCTGGGTGGCGGGGCAGGGCTTCGAGCTGCCGAAGAACCGCGACGATGTCTGGCTGCCGCAAGGCGAGCCGGGCGCGGGTGCGACCGCGCGGCCGGCGGTGATTCCGAAGGAGCTTTCCGATACGGCTTGGTTCACCGAGCGCGGACTTGCCTATCTGCGCGGCCGCGCCGGCAAGCCGTGGTTCCTGCATCTCGGCTACTACCGGCCGCATCCGCCGTTCATTGCGCCCGAGCCCTACAACTCGATGTACCGGCCCGAGGACATGCCGAAGCCGGTGCGCGCGTCGTCGGCGGCGGAGGAGGGCAGGCAGAACGCGCTGCTCGACTACTACGTGAAGAACGTGAAGCAGGCGTCGTTCTTCCAGGACGGGCAGGACCTTGCGTCGGACATGACCGAGGCCCAGGTGGCGCAGATGCGCGCGACCTATTGCGGCCTGATGAGCGAGATCGACGATCACCTGGGCCGCGTGTTCGACTACCTGAAGGAGACCGGCCAGTGGGACGACACGCTGATCGTCTTCACCTGCGACCATGGCGAGCAGGGCGGCGACCATCACCTGCTGGGCAAGATCGGTTACTTCGACGAGTCCTACCGCATCCCGATGATCATCCGCGATCCGCGGGCCGAGGCCAACGGCGCGCGCGGCAGCATCGTCGAGCGCTTCACCGAGACGATCGACACGATGCCGACCATCCTCGAATGGATGGGCCTGCCGGTGCCACGCCAGTGCGACGGCCGCTCGCTGGTGCCGTTCTGCGAGGGCACGGTGCCGTCCGACTGGCGCACCGAGGTGCACTACGAGTTCGACTTCCGCGACCTCCATTACAGCAAGCCTGAATCGGCGCTGGGCGTGCCGATGGACAAGTGTGCGCTGGCCGTCGTGCAGGACGAGAAGTTCAAGTACGTGCACTTCGCGGCCCTGCCGCCGCTCCTGTTCGACCTCGCCGAGGATCCCGGCCAGTTCGTGAATTGCGCCGCCGATCCCGCCTATGCCGCCACGGTCGCCGAGTATGCCCGCAAGATGCTGGACTGGCGGCTGGGCTTCGCCGAACGCACGCTGACCGGCTACCGCGCCACGCCGCAGGGGCTGGAGGTGCGCGCGGCCTGAGCGGGCGCTAAGCTCGGCGGTATGAAAAAAGAGGAAACGTACCGTCGGCCTGCGGTGGGGGAACATCACCCGGCCAATCTCTCGCCCGCCTACAAGTCCACGGTCAGTCGCTCGCCGTCCAAGCCCGCGATCGTGCTGCCGCATACGCTGTCGGAGATCACCGGCCCGTTGCTGCGCGAGGAGCGGCTCGATGTGGGAGAAAACGATCTCACGCGCCGGCGCATGGGCGAGCCGCTGGGAGAGCGCATCATCGTCCAGGGCCGCGTGCTCGACGAGGACGGCAGGCCCGTTCCCGAGGCGCTGGTCGAGATCTGGCAGTGCAATGCCGCCGGCCGCTACCATCATCCCGGGGACCAGCACGACGCGCCGCTCGATCCGAATTTCTACGGCGGCGGTCGCGCCCGCGCCGATGACGATGGGAACTACAGGTTCATCACCATCAAGCCCGGTGCCTATCCGTGGGGCAACCATCACAATGCCTGGCGGCCGGCGCACATCCACTTCTCTCTGTTCGGGCCGGCCTTCGCGACGCGCCTGATCACGCAGATGTATTTCCCCAACGATCCGCTGCTGGCCTTCGATCCGATCTACAATTCGGTGCCCGAAGGTGCGCGCCCCCGGCTCCAGGCGGCGTTCGACATGGAGGCGACCCAGCCCCAATGGGCGCTGGCCTATCGCTTCGACATCGTGCTGCGCGGCCGTGACGCCACGCCGATGGAGAACAGATGAGCCGCGCGCTGACGCCGTCGCAGACGATCGGGCCGTTTTACTTCGGCACGCTCGCCAACGCCTATCGTCATGACCTCGCGGCGCCCGGTGTCGCCGGCGAGCGGATTGAGGTCGCGCTCACCCTTCACGACGCCGCGGGCGCGATCGTGCCCGACGGACTGATCGAGATCTGGCAGGCCAACAGCCATGGCCGCTACAACCATCCGGAGGATCGTCGCAACCTGCCGCTCGATGCGGGTTTCGAGGGTTACGGCCGGGCCTCGACCGACGCTTCGGGTTGCGCGCGCTTCGGCACGGTGAAGCCAGGCCGCGTGCCGTGGCCGGCCGGTGGGCTACAGGCGGCGCACATCAACATCTCGGTGTTCGCGCGCGGCGTCCTCAATCGCCTCGCGACGCGCCTCTATTTCGACGGCGATCCCGCGCTGGCCGAGGATCCTGTGCTGAAGCTCGTCGAGCCGGAGCGCCATGCCACGCTGATCGCGAAGCGCGATGACGCGGGTATCTGGCGACTGCCGCTCTATCTCGGCGGTCCGAACGAAACCGTCTTCTTCGATTGCTGAGCCCATGACCGTTCGTCTCGTCTCTGCGCTGGGCTCATCGGCGGCGACCGCCGATTGCTTCTCCGACACCGCCACCTTGCGTCATATGTTGCGCTTCGAGGCGGCGCTCGCCGAAGCGACCGCGGCGGCCGGGTTGATCCCGAAGCGTGCCGCGTCGGTCATCGTCAAAGCCTGCGACCAGTCCCTCTACGATCCCGCGCCGATGGTCGCCGCGGCGCGCCGGACGGCGACGCTCACTGTGCCGGTGGTGAAGGCGCTGACCGAGCAGGTCCGTCAGCGCGATGCAAAGGCCGCCGACTATGTCCATTGGGGCGCCACCAGCCAGGACGTGATCGACACGGCGATGGTGCTGCAGCTCGGCGAGGCACTGCCGCCGCTGCTGAAGGCGCTCGACGGCATCGTCTCGGCCTTCGCGCGTCTGGCGAAGAAGCATCGCGCGACGCCAATGCTGGGCCGTACCCTGTTGCAGCCGGCGACGCCACTGGCGCTGGGGCAGAAGATTGCCGGCTGGGCCTCCGACATCGAGCGCGCGAAGCGTCGGCTTGCGGACAGCTTCAGCGAAACGCAGATCGTGCAGTTCGGCGGCGCTTCGGGAAGCCTGACGGCGTTGGGCCGGGAAGCCGAACCGGTGATGAGGGTACTGGCGAAGCAGCTGAAGCTCGCGCTGCCGCCGGGCCCGTGGTTCACGCAGCGCGTCCGCGTCGCTGCGTTGGCGCAGGATTGCGCCCTGGTTGTCGGGGCGCTCGCCAAGGCGTCGCGTGACATCGCGCTGATGATGCAGGTCGAAGTGGGCGAGGCGGCCGAGCCGTCAGGGCCCGGCCGCGGCAGCTCCTCGACCATGCCGCACAAGCGCAACCCGGTCAGCGCCGCGCTCATCCTGTCGGCGGCGACGCGCGCGCCGATGCTGGCCGCGACCATCGTGGCGGCGATGCCGCAGGAGCATGAGCGCGCGCTGGGCGGCTGGCAGGCCGAATGGCCGACGATCGCAGCGCTGGTCGAATGTCTGGGCTCGGCCGTCGAGGCGATGGCCGAGGTCGCGTCGGGTCTCACCATCGATCCCGACGCGCTGCAGGCCAACATGGATGCCGCCGAAGCCGCGGTTCTTGCCGAGCGCGCAACGTTCCTGCTCGCCGGGAAGATGGGCAAGCACGAGGCTCACGCGCTGGTCGAGAAGGCGCTGGCCCAAGGCGGCTCCTTCGTCGAGGCGCTCGGCCGGCTCGAGACGGAGCTGGCCGACGAAGCCGCACTCCTCGGCTACTCGCCGAAGTTCGTCGACCGACTGCTGGCAGACCTCAAGCGCCGCTGAGCTAGCCCGGCCCGGCGCCCTGGGTGCCGACATAGACGGCGTAGAGCGATTGGCTGGCCGCCATGAACAGCCGGTTCCGTTTCGGTCCGCCGAAGCAGACATTGCCGCAGACTTCGGGCAGTCGGATGCGGCCCAGCAGCTTGCCCTCCGGCGACCAGACTGTGACGCCGCTGTAGCCGAGATTGCGGCCGGCATTGCTCGAGGCCCACAGGTTGCCGTTGACGTCGGTGCGCAGGCCGTCGGGCCCGCACTTGATGCCGTCGATCATGAAGTCGGCGAACAGCTTGCCGTTGGAAAGCTTGTTGTCGGTGCCGACGTCGAACACATGGACGTCGCCCTTGCCGCCAGGTCCGGTGTCGCCCGGTCCCTTGCCGGTGCTGGCAACGTAGAGCTTCTTGTAGTCGGGCGAAAAGCAGAGCCCGTTCGGATCCGGCACCTGCTCCTCGGTGACGACGAGATCGATCCTGCCGCTCGGATCGATGCGGTAGCAGTTGGTCGGCAGTTCGCGTTGCGCCGTGCCGATGCCCGGCGGCTGGCCGAGCCGGGGATTGAGGCGGCCATTGGTGTTGCTCGGCCCGCCCGCGACGTCGGGCGTGCCCTCATAGAGCTGGCCGCCATACGGCGGATCGGTGAACCAGTAGCTGCCGTCGGGATGCGCCGCCACGTCGTTGGGCGAGTTCAGCTTCTTGCCCTGGTAGTTGTCGGCCAGGACGGTGGCCGAGCCGTCGAGCTCGTAGCGCACGACCCTCCGCGTCAGGTGCTCGCAGGAGATCTGACGGCCCTGGAAATCGAAGCTGTTGCCGTTGCTGTTGTTGGACGGCGTGCGGAAGACGCTCACATGGCCGTCGTCTTCGAGCCAGCGGAGCTGACGGTTGTTCGGGATGTCGCTCCATAGGAGATAGCGGCCCTGGGCGTTCCAGGCGGGACCTTCCGACCACAGGGCGCCGGTCCACAGGCGCGTGATGGCGGCGTTGGGCTGGGTGATCGCGTTGAAGGCGGGATCGACCGTGATTATGTCGGGATCGCGGAAATAGGTGGTGGGCGCACCGTTGGGACCGAAGTCGCGCGGCGGAGTGGTGACGGTGCTGGCCGGCACGGCCGGTGCGGGTGCCGGGGCCGCCGGCGTCTGGGCGCGAAGTATGGCCGGCGCCATCGCAACGGCGCCGGCGGCTGCGATGAGGCCGCGGCGTGACAGATCGCTGCCGCTCTTCTGCTGCGTCATGGTCGTCTCCTCCGGGATTTTTGCTTATGCGATCGACGCAATGCAACGCGACGCTACGCACCGGCGAGGCTAGGCCGGCCGGTATCCGACGACAACGTGCGCGGACGCACCTCTCGGGGGCCTAAATGTAGGCGACCTTCAGTATCTCGAGCTCTTCCTCGCCGCCGGGCGTGTTCATGCGCACGGCATCGCCCTCGTGAGCGCGCATGACGGCGCGCGCGATGGGCGAGATCCAGCTCACATGGCCGCGGCCCGGATCGACCTCGTCGACGCCCACGATCTTGATCGTGCGTTCCTCGTTCTTCGAATTGACGTAGGTCACGGTGGCGCCGAAGAACACCTGGTCGGTCTTGGCGCGCTTGGCCGGGTCGACGACCTCGGAGCGCTCCAGCCGCTTGCTGAGGAAACGGATGCGGCGGTCGATCTCGCGCAGGCGCTTCTTGCCGTAGAGATAGTCGCCGTTCTCGGAGCGGTCGCCGTTGGCCGCCGCCCAGGACACGACCTGCACGACTTCGGGTCGCTCCTTGCGCATGAGCGTCATCAGCTCTTCCCGCATGCGCTCGAAGCCCTGCGGGGTCATGTAGTTCTTCGCGCCGGCCGGCAGTCCGCCCACATCGTCGGGCAGGTCGTCCTCGTCGCCGTCGTCGCTTTCCTTGGTGAAGGCCTTGCTCATTTCCATCCTTAATCTATCAAGTCGAAGCCGATGACCACCAGTCTATCCCCCCGCATGCAGCGCTCTTCCGGCGAAAGCCGGGTCACCTTCGACCTGCGGGACGGCAAGACGCGCCTGGGCGACCTCTATCAACGCGACCCCTGCCGGGTTTTGTTCCCCAAGCCGGAGGTAGGCGAACCGCCGCAGGCGGTGATGATCACCACCTCGGGCGGCGTCACGGGCGGCGACGCCCTCAAGATGGCGGTCGAGATCGGGCCGGGAGCCGAGGCTGTCGCAACGACGCAGGCCGCCGAAAAGATATACCGCGCCGCGCGGGGCAGCGATCCCTGCAGGATCGATGTCGAGGTGCGGGTCGCCGAGGGCGCGATCCTGGAGTGGCTGCCGCAGGAGACCATCGTCTTCGAGGGCTCACGTCTCAAGCGGCGGACCGTGGCCGAAGTGGTCGAGGGCGGCTCGCTGCTCGCCTGCGAGATGGTGGTGCTGGGCCGGGGTGCCTCGGGCGAGCGCTTCACGTCGGGCCTGCTGCTGGATGCCTGGTCGGTGCGCCGGCCCGGTCGCCTCGTCTGGACCGATACGCTGCGGGTCGAGGGCGAGACGCCGGACGGCGCCGGTTTCGGCACGGCCAACGCGCTGGCAACGGTGATCGGCGTGTGGGACGCGCCGCAGCCCCATTTCGAGAAGGCCCGCGCGCTGCTCGAATCTGCAGACAAGGTGCGCGCCGGCGTCACCGTCGTGAACGGCATCATGGTCGCGCGCCTGCTGGGCGAAGCGACCGAGGTACGGCACGCGACCATCCGGTTTCTCACCGAATTTCGTGGCCGGCGATTGCCCCGTGTTTGGCATGTTTGATGCAAACTCGGTCGCGCTATAGTCGGGCCCAACCGGCAGGGGGAAACGGTCGATGAATCTGACGCCGCGTGAGAAGGACAAGCTCCTGGTGGCTATGGCAGCCGTCGTGGCGCGCCGCCGTCTGGAGCGCGGCGTGAAGCTCAACTATCCCGAGGCCGTTGCCCTGATCACCGATTTCGTCGTCGAGGGGGCGCGCGACGGACGCTCGGTCGCCGACCTGATGCGCGACGGCGCGCATGTGATCTCGCGGGCGCAGGTGATGGACGGCATCGCCGACATGCTGGCCGAGATCCAGGTCGAGGCGACCTTTCCCGACGGCACTAAGCTCGTCACCGTCCACGCGCCGATCCGCTGAGGAGACACGCCATGATCCCGGGTGAAATCCTCCCCAGTGCCGGCGAACTCGAGCTCAACAAGGGCCGCAACCCGATCACCATCGAGGTTGCCAACACCGGTGACCGGCCGATCCAGGTCGGCAGCCACTATCATTTCTTCGAGACCAACGACGCGCTGAAGTTCGACCGCAAGCGCGCGAAGGGCATGCGGCTCGACATCGCCGCCGGCACCGCCGTGCGCTTCGAGCCCGGCCAGTCGCGCACCGTGCGACTCACGCCCTACATGGGCGGCCGCGAGAGTCACGGTTTCCAGGGCAGGGTGGGCGGCAAGCTCGGTCCCATCGCCAAGGTCGGACCGTCGAACGAAGGCCCGACACGCATCTCGCGTTCGGCCTATGTCCATATGTTCGGCCCGACCGTGGGCGACAAGGTGCGGCTGGCCGACACCGAGCTCTTCATCGAGGTCGAGAAGGACCACACGATCTACGGCGAAGAGGTCAAGTTCGGCGGCGGCAAGGTGATCCGCGACGGCATGGGCCAGAGCCAGAAAACGCGCGCGCAGGGCGCCGTCGACACGGTCATCACCAATGCGCTGATCGTCGACCACTGGGGCATCGTGAAGGCCGATATCGGCCTCAAGGGCGGCGTGATCGTCGCGATCGGCAAGGCCGGCAATCCCGACGTCCAGCCCGGCGTCGACATCGTCATCGGTCCCGGCACCGAGGCGATTGCGGCCGAAGGCAAGATCATCACCGCGGGCGGCATCGACTGCCATATCCACTTCATCTGCCCGCAGCAGATCGACGACGCGCTCTACAGCGGCGTCACGACCATGATGGGCGGGGGTACCGGCCCGGCGCACGGCACGCTCGCGACCACGGTGACGCCGGGTCCCTGGCACATGGGCCGCATGCTGCAGGCCGCCGAAGGCCTGCCGATGAACCTCGGCTTCTTCGGCAAGGGCAATACCAGCAAGCCCGCCGGCCTCAAGGAGCAGATCGAGGCGGGTGCCTGCGGTCTCAAGCTGCATGAGGACTGGGGCACCACGCCGGCCGCCATCGACAATTGTCTCGCCGTGGCCGACCGTTACGACGTGCAGGTGGCGATCCATACCGACACGCTGAACGAATCGGGCTTCGTCGAGACGACGCGCGCCGCCTTCAAGGGCCGCACCATCGCGACCTTCCATACCGAGGGCGCAGGCGGCGGCCATGCGCCGGACATCATCCGCCTCGCCGGCGAGAAGAACGTCCTGCCCAGCTCGACCAACCCGACCATGCCCTACACGGTGAACACCGTGGACGAGCATCTCGACATGCTGATGGTCTGCCATCATCTCGATGCCGCCATTCCCGAGGACGTGGCCTTCGCCGAAAGCCGCATCCGCAAGGAGACCATCGCGGCGGAGGACATCCTCCACGATATCGGCGCCTTCTCGATGATGTCGTCGGATAGCCAGGCGATGGGCCGCGTCGGCGAGGTCGTGATCCGCACCTGGCAGACCGCCGACAAGATGAAGAAGCAGCGCGGTCGCTTGAAGGAAGAGACCGGCGACAACGACAATTTCCGCGTGAAGCGCTACGTCGCCAAGTACACGATCAATCCCGCCATCACGCACGGCATCGCAAAGCATGTCGGCTCGGTCGAGGTCGGCAAGCGCGCCGATCTCGTGATGTGGTCGCCGGCCTTCTTCGGCGCCAAGCCGGACATGGTGCTGATTGGCGGCTCGATCATCGCCGCCCCCATGGGCGATCCCAACGCCTCGATCCCGACGCCGCAGCCGGTCCACTATCGGCCGATGTTCGGCGCCTTCGGCCGCGCACTGGTGACGAGCCCGGTTCTATTCGTCTCGCAGGCGGCCATCACCAAAGGCGTTGCCAAGAAGTGGGGACTGACCCGGTCGCTTCTTCCGGTGAAGGGCACGCGCAAGATCGGCAAGAAGAACATGGTGCACAATTCGACCTGTCCCAAGATCGACGTCGACCCCGAGACCTACGAGGTGCGGGCCGACGGCGAGCTGCTGACCTGCGAGCCCGCCACGTCGCTGCCGATGGCGCAACGGTATTTCCTGTTCTAGGCACGGCGTATGCGACCCGAAAATTGTCATCCCGAGCACAGCGAGGGACCTTTCCTGTTGCCTCAAAGGTCCCTCGCTGTGCTCGGGATGACAATGGGTGTGTGTTGCGCGATGGAATGTTCATGAAGCGCGCCATCGAAGTCGTGCGCGCCGGCCGCTGGCCGGTGGCGGAGCGCACGGACACCGTCACCCTGCTGTTCGACGATCGCTATCGCCGGCGCCTGCGCATGCTGGGCGACGGCGGGCTCGACTTCCTGCTCGACCTGGTCGAGCCCGTGGTTCTCCACGAAGGGGATGGGCTCAAGCTGGAAGAGGGCGGTTTCGTCGAGGTGAAGGCCGCGGACGAGGACCTCGTCGAGGTGCGCGGCCGCGATGCCGCGTCGTTCGCCCGGCTCGCCTGGCATCTCGGCAATCGCCACCTGCCGACCCAGATCGACAGCGACCGCATCCTGATCCGCGACGATCACGTCATCGTCGACATGCTGAAGGGGCTGGGCGCCGAGGTGCGCAAGGTGCGCGTGCCGTTCGATCCGGAAGGCGGCGCCTACGGCCAGCACAATCACGATACCGGTCATCGCCATGGCGGGCTGCACCCGGAGCGTCATGGGTAGCGACCCTCTTTACCGGCTGCTGGCCTGGCTGTCGCCGGCCTATCCGATCGGTGCGTTCAGCTACAGCCACGGCGTCGAGACGGCAGTGGAAGAGGGCTTGATCAGGGACCGCGCCTCGCTGGTCGCCTGGCTCGACAGCGTGCTGCGGCGCGGCACCGGCGCCGTCGACGGGGCGCTGTTCGCGGCGGGCTGGCGGGCGGCATCCGCGGGCGATTGGCCGGCCTTCGACGCTGTTGCCGAGCGCGCCGCTGCCTGGCGTGGCACCTCCGAGATGGCCCTGGAATCGCGCCAGCAGGGCGGCTCTTTCCTGTCGATCACCCGCACCGCTTGGCCGCATGCCGCGCTCGACGAAGTGCACCGGCGTCTGGAGGGCGAGCTGGCCCTGCCGGTCGCGGTTGGGCTCGCCGCTGCGGTCCACGGGATCGCGCTCGAACAGGCTTTGGCGGGCTATCTCCACGCCTTCACCGCCAACCTGATATCGGCCGCTCTGCGCGCCGTGCCGCTCGGCCAGACCGACGGCCAGATTGCCTTGGCCGCACTCGAAGCTTCGGTTAACCATGCGGCGCAGGCCGCCATTGCGGTCGAATCCCTGGACGAGGTCGGGACGGCGACTCCGCTGCTCGACTGGTGTTCGCTCCGCCACGAAACGCAGTACACACGGCTCTTCCGATCATGACCGCCTTTATGGCTCTTCTTTTGACGATCGGCGTGGGCGCCGTTGCCGTCATTCATGCGATGTGGGGTTTTGGCAGTCATTGGCCGGAGGCCAGCGAAGAGGCCCTGGCGCGCAGTGTCGTGGGCGACGGACGCCGCCGCATGCCGCCGCCCTGGCAGTGCTTCATCGTCGCCTTCGGGCTTGCGTTGATGGCGCTGTGGCCCTGGTATGCGCTGGGCCGGATCCACGAGAATGTGGTGTTGGCTGGCACCTACGCGATTGCCGGCATCTTCATGGCGCGCGGCATCGCGGGCTTCAGCGCGCGCTGGAAGACGCACTTCACCATCGAGCCGTTTGCCACGCGCAACCGGAAATACTATTCGCCTTACTGCCTCTTGCTCGGCGTGGGATACATCGCCCTGGTGGCTGGAGAACTGGACAAATGAGCCTGCGTGGTCCGCTCAGAGTGGGGGTCGGCGGCCCTGTCGGATCGGGCAAGACCGCCCTGGTCGAGCGCCTGTGCAAGCGCATGCGCGACACCTACGACATCGCCGTGGTCACCAACGACATCTACACCAAGGAAGATGCCGAGTTCCTGACCCGCGCCGGGGCGCTGGCGCCCGACCGCATCGTCGGCGTCGAGACTGGTGGCTGTCCGCATACGGCGATCCGCGAGGATGCCTCGATCAACCTGGCCGCCGTTTCAGATATCGTCCGCAAGTGGCCCGACCTGGAGGTCATCTTCGTCGAATCCGGCGGCGACAATCTCGCCGCGACCTTCTCGCCCGAGCTGGCCGATCTCACGATCTACGTGATCGACGTTTCGGCCGGCGAGAAGATCCCGCGCAAGGGCGGGCCCGGCATCACCCGATCCGACCTGCTGGTCATCAACAAGATCGACCTCGCGCCGCTGGTCGGCGCCGATCTTGGCGTCATGGATCGCGACGCCCGCAGGATGCGCGGCCAACGGCCTTTCATTTTCTCCAATCTCAAGGAGAATAAGGGCCTGGAAGATATCGCGGCCTTCATCGTGCGGCAGGGCGGCCTGCCGGCGCGGTTGAGCTGATAAAGAGGAGAACTCAATGAACATTCGATCGATCCGCCTGGCGGCTTTGCTCGCGACGGTGGCAAGCCCCGTCCTGGCGCACTCGGGGCATGAGGCTTCGGGATTTGCCCATCCCTTCACCGGACTGGACCATCTGCTGGCGATGGTCGGTGTCGGTGTCTGGGCCTCGCTGCTCGCGGTCAAGCGTCCCGCCGCCGCATATCTCGTGCCGGTTTCTTTCATCGCGATGATGCTCGTCGGGGCAGATGCCGGATTCGCGGGCATTAAATTGCCTCTCACGGAGGCGGTTATCGTCGCGTCGGTCCTGATCCTAGGCGCTCTTATCATGGCTGCGGTGCGTCTTCCGTCTGCCGCAGCCATGGCCGTCGTCGGGCTTTTTGCAGTCTTCCACGGCTATGCCCACGCTATCGAAGCGCCGACGAGCGGGACCAGCCTCTACATCTTGGGCTTCGTGGCGGCGACCGCCCTGCTGCACGCCGCCGGCCTGGGACTCGGATGGGTTGCACGCCGCGCTGTGGGTGACCTCGGATTGCGGGCGCTGGGCGGCGCCGTCATGGCCGGCGGCGCGCTGGTCCTGATCGCCAACTAATCCTTTCCCCAACGGCATCGGTTGGTTTGGCACGACTTTCGCTTCCCTTGATTTTCGGCGGGGAGAAACCGTCGAAGATCAAGGAGAGCGGGATGAAGTTGGGAACACTCATGCGGACGGGCCTCGTCGCCGCCGGCCTCCTGGCCAGCGCGGCGACCAGCGCGTTTGCGCAAGCAGGGGATACGATCAAGGTCGGCATCCTCCATTCACTGTCGGGCACGATGGCGATCAGCGAGACGACCCTGAAGGACGTCGTGCTGATGATGATCGAAGAGCAGAACAAGAAGGGCGGCCTCCTGGGCAAGAAGCTCGAGGCCGTGGTCGTCGACCCGGCGTCGAACTGGCCGCTGTTCGCCGAAAAGGCGCGCGAGCTGCTGCAGAAGGACAAGGTCGCCGTGGTGTTCGGCTGCTGGACCTCGGTCAGCCGCAAGTCGGTGCTGCCGGTGTTCGAGGAGCTGAACGGCATCCTCTTCTACCCGGTCCAGTACGAGGGCCAGGAGAGCCAGCGTAACGTGTTCTACACCGGCGCCGCGCCGAACCAGCAGGCGATCCCGGCCGTCGACTACCTGATGAGCAAGGACGGCGGCGACGTGAAGCGCTGGGTCCTGGCCGGTACCGACTACGTCTATCCCCGCACGACCAACAAGATCCTCGAAGCGTACCTCCTCCAGAAGGGCGTTCCGAAGGAAGACATCATGATCAACTACACGCCGTTCGGTCATTCCGACTGGCAGTCGATCGTGGCCGACATCAAGAAGTTCGGTTCGGCCGGCAAGAAGACCGCCGTCGTGTCGACCATCAACGGCGACGCCAACGTTCCATTCTACAAGGAGCTCGGCAACCAGGGCATCAAGGCCAAGGACATCCCGGTCGTCGCCTTCTCGGTGGGCGAAGAAGAGCTCGCCGGCATCGACACCAAGCCGCTGGTCGGCCATCTGGCAGCCTGGAACTACTTCCAGTCGGTCAAGGATCCGACGAATGCCGAGTTCATCAAGACCTGGCAGGCCTTCACCAAGAACGCCAAGCGCGTGACCAACGATCCGATGGAAGCCTCCGTGATCGGCTTCAACATGTGGGTCGAGGCGGTCAAGAAGGCCGGCACGACCGATCCCGACAAGGTGATCGACGCGATCATCGGCATCAAGGTCCCGAACCTGACGGGTGGTATCTCCGAGATGCTGCCGAACCATCACATCACCAAGCCGGTGCTGATCGGCGAGATCGAGGGCAATGGCCAGTTCGACGTGGTGTGGAAGACCCCCGGCCTCGTCCCGGGCGCCGCGTGGTCGCCGATCCTCGACGACTCCAAGAACCTGAAGGCTGATTGGACGAAGCCCGTGAACTGCGGAAACTTCGACACCGTCGCCAACAAGTGCATCGGCAAGGCGGCCAAGTAAGGCCGACGTAGAGGACTCGCAGGACGGGGCGACTTTCGGGTCGCCCCGTTTCCATCTCCCGGGGATAAGCCACAGCACATGTCTCTTCTTCGACCGTTCACGGTCCTGCTCTCCGTGCTGGCGTCACTGGCCCTGGCCGGAACGGCTCTCGCGGCCGACCTCACGGCCCTCGTCGGCAATCTCACCTCCGGCGGTTTGAGCGAGCGTGAGGCGGCGATCACAGCGCTGGCGGCCTCGGGCGACGAGCGCGCCGCGCCGATCCTCGAAGCTCTGGGCGCCGGCCAGCTCTACATTCGAAATTCCGACAAGCTCGCGGTCATCGGCAAGACCGACGGTAACAGGCTGGCGCTGACCGAGGCGATTTCCGGCAAGCCGGCCGGCAGCGCCGTCGAAGCCGACCTCGACCGCGTACGGGTCAACAACCGCCTGCGCGGCACGATCGAAGCCGCGGTCGGTTCGCTCACCCTGATGAGCCCCAATTCCCGGGTCCGGCTCAATGCCGCCGACTCGCTCTTCAAGCGCCGCGATGCCACGGCCCTGCCGGCCCTCGACCAGGCGCTGGCCGCCGAGAAGGACCCGCGCATCAAGCGCGCGATGAGCGAGGCGCGCGCCGCCATCGTGCTGGCGACCGCGGACTCGCCGCCGGCGCAGAAACTCGAAGCGATCGCCCTGGTTCGTGAGCGCGGCGACCGCGATTCGCTCGGTATCCTCAAGACTGTCGCCGCCGCCTCCGACGGCGAGGTCAAGACGGCCGCCACGGCCGGCGCCGATTCGATCGAGCAGGCGCTGGCCGCCTGGCAGATGGCGCAGAACGTCTGGTACGGCATCTCGCTCGGCTCCGTGCTGCTGCTGGCCGCCATCGGGCTCGCCATCACCTTCGGCACCATGGGCGTGATCAACATGGCGCATGGCGAGATGGTCATGCTGGGTGCCTACACGACCTTCGTCGTCCAGGAAGTCATCCGCACCTCGGCGCCGCACCTGTTCGACGTCTCGCTGCTGATCGCGCTGCCGCTGGCCTTCGTCGTGTCGGGCGCCATCGGCATCCTGATCGAACGCTCCATCATCCGCTTCCTCTACGGCCGTCCGCTCGACACGCTGCTGGCGACCTGGGGACTGTCGCTCGTGCTGCAGCAGGCCATTCGCTCGATCTTCGGCTCGTCCAACCGCGAGGTCGGGGCGCCGTCGTGGATGTCGGGCGCCTTCCAGCTCGGCCAGCTCAACATCACCTACGGGCGCCTGTGGATCGTGGTGTTCGCGCTGATCGTCTTCGCTTCGCTGATCCTGCTGCTGCGCAAGACACCGCTCGGCCTCTACATGCGCGCCGTCACGCAGAACCGCCCGATGGCGGCGGCGGTCGGCATCCGCACGCCGCGTGTCGATGCGCTGACCTTCGGCCTGGGCTCGGGAATCGCCGGTCTCGCCGGCGTGGCGCTGAGCCAGATCGACAATGTCAGCCCCAACCTCGGTCAGGGTTATATCATCGACTCCTTCATGGTCGTGGTGTTCGGCGGCGTCGGAAACCTGTTCGGCACCTTGATCGGCGCGCTGACGCTCGGCGTCGTGAACAAGTTCCTCGAACCCTATGCCGGCGCGGTGCTGGGCAAGATCCTGGTGCTGGTGTTCATCATCATGTTCATCCAGCGCCGGCCGCGCGGCCTGTTCGCGCTGAAGGGCCGGTCAGTCGAATGATCACGCGTTTCCTCTGGCAGGGCATGACCCGCAACCTGCGCATCTTCGTCCTGCTGGTCCTGGCGGTCGGCATCCTCGTGCCGCTGTCGAACCTGCTCCTGCCGCCGGATAGCGCCTTCCGCATGCCGTCCTGGGCGGTGCAGCTCGTCGGCAAGTATCTCTGCTACGCCTCGCTGGCGCTGGCCGTCGATCTCGTCTGGGGATTCTGCGGCATCCTCACGCTCGGCCACGCCGCCTTCTTCGCGCTCGGCGGCTACTGCATGGGCATGTACCTGATGCGCCAGATCGGGACGCGCGGCGTGTACGGCAATCCCCTGCTGCCCGATTTCATGGTGTTCCTGAACTACAAGGAGCTGCCCTGGTTCTGGCACGGCTTCGACAGCTTCTGGTTTGCAGCACCGATGATCGTGCTGGTCCCCAGCGTGCTGGCGCTGGCGCTTGGCTGGTTCGCCTTCCGCAGCCGCGTCACCGGCGTCTATCTCTCGATCATCACCCAGGCGATGACCTTCGCCCTGCTGCTGGCCTTCTTTCGCAACGACATGGGGCTGGGCGGCAACAACGGCATGACCGACTTCAAGGACATCCTGGGCTACTCCGTCCAGTCCGACACGACGCGCGCCGTGCTGTGCTTTGCCTCGGCGCTTGCGCTGGCGATCTTCCTGGTGATCTCCGCCGCCATCGTCGGCTCGCGCTTCGGCAAGGCGCTGACCGCCGTGCGCGACGCCGAGAGCCGCATGCGGTTCCTGGGCTACCGGGTCGAGCGCTACAAGCTGTTCGTCTTCGTGCTGTCGGCGGCGATGGCCGGCATCGCCGGCGCGCTCTACGTGCCGCAGGTCGGCATCATCAATCCCGGCGAGTTCTCGCCCGGCAATTCGATCGAGGCCGTGCTGTGGGTCGCGGTCGGCGGGCGCGGCACGCTGATCGGTCCGGTGATCGGCGCCTTCCTCGTGAACTTCGGCAAGACCTGGCTCACCGGCGCGTTGCCGGAGGTCTGGCTATTCGCGCTGGGCGCCCTGTTCATCGTTGTGACCTTGCTGCTGCCCAAGGGCGTCGTCGGCCTGTGGAACCAGCTCATGAACCGATCGCGCGAGCGCCGGGCGAGGGCCACAGCATGAAGGCCCCCGGCATCACCCACGCGCGCAGCACGTCGGCACTGCTCTATCTCAGCGGCGTCAGCGTCTCGTTCGATGGCTTCAAGGCTCTGAACAACCTCTCCCTGCTGATCGAGCCGGGCGAGATGCGGGCGATCATCGGGCCCAACGGCGCCGGCAAGACCACCATGATGGACGTGATCACCGGCAAGACGCGGCCCGATTCGGGCGAGGTGGTGTTCGACGGCAGGGCCGATCTTACCAAGCTGGATGAGGCCAGCATCGCCACGCTCGGTATCGGCCGCAAGTTCCAGAAGCCCACCGTCTTCGACAACCATACGGTGCGCGACAATCTCCTGCTGGCGCTGGCGGGCCTGCGGAACTGGTATCAGCTGCTGCTGGCTGCGCCAAGCAAGGCCGAGAACGACCGGTTGGAGGAGATCCTGTCGATCATCCGCATGGGCCCGCAGCAGCACATGCTGGGCGCCCGGCTCAGCCACGGGCAGAAGCAGTGGCTGGAGATCGGCATGCTGCTGGCGCAGAATCCGAAGCTGATGCTGGTCGACGAGCCGGTCGCCGGCATGACCGACATCGAGACCGAAACCACCGCGCAGGTGCTGCGCGAGGTCAACAAGTCGCATTCGGTCGTCGTGGTCGAGCACGACATGAGCTTCGTGCGCGCGCTCGGCGTCAAGGTGACGGTGCTGCACGAGGGCTCGACCCTGGCCGAGGGTTCGCTCGACCAGGTCAGCGCCGATCCGCGCGTTGTCGAAGTGTATCTCGGACGATGACGATGCTTTCAGCCCAGAACGTCAATCTCTACTACGGCGCCGCCCAGGCGCTACGCGGCGTGTCGCTCTCGGCCACGATCGGCCGCGTGACCTGCCTGCTCGGTCGCAACGGCGTCGGCAAGACCAGCCTGCTGCGCGCCATCTCCGGCATGCAGGCCATCGCCTCCGGCTCGATTTCGGTCGACGGCCAGGAAGTCTCGAAGCTGGCGCCCTATGAACGCGCGCGCCGTGGCGTGGCGCTGGTGCCGCAGGGCCGCGAGATCTTCCCGCTACTGACGGTGAAGGAGAACCTGGAGACCGGCTTCGCGCCGGTGAGCCGCGAGCACAAGAAGATACCGGACGAGGTGTTCGAGCTCTTCCCGGTGCTGCAGTCGATGCTGAAGCGCCGTGGCGGCGATCTGTCGGGTGGCCAGCAGCAGCAGCTCGCGATCGGCCGTGCGCTGACGATGCGGCCGAAGCTCCTGCTGCTCGACGAGCCGACGGAAGGCATCCAGCCGTCGGTCATCAAGGACATCGGCCGCGCCATCACCTACCTGCGCCAGCGCGGCGACATGGCGATCGTGCTGGTCGAGCAGTATCTCGACTTCGCCCACGAACTCGCCGACGACTTCGCGGTCATGGACCGTGGCGAAGTCGTGCTGTCGGGCACCCGCGAGACCTTCGACGTCGAGGCCGTGCGCAAGCACATGACGGTCTGACGGCCTCAATGGAGCGCGCCACTCCAGTGGCGCTCATCCCTTATTGATCAACGCCGGCTGAGCGCCACTGGAGTGGCGCGCTCCAATGAGGCGCTTCTACTTCGCCGTCTGCGCCCCGCGCACCAGTCGGCCCGGCCGTTCACCCGTCAGCTCGTCGTTCTGCAGCGTCTCGACGCCGGCGTTGAACGTGTGCCGGTAGCCCGAGGCGCGCTGGACCAGGCGGCGGCCGCCGGTCGGCAGGTCGTAGGCCACTTCCGGGCGCTTCAGGGTGAGATTGTCGAAGTCGATGACGTTGATGTCGGCCTTGTGGCCCGGCGCCAGCAGGCCGCGATCCATCAGCCCATAGGCCTCGGCCGTGCCGCGCGTCTGCTTGGCGATCAGGAATTCGAGATCGAGCTTCGGTCCGCGCGTGCGGTCGCGGCCCCACAAAGTGAGCAGTGAAGTGGGTGAGGAGGCGTCGCAGATCACGCCGACATGGGCGCCGCCGTCGGCGATACCGAGGACCGACGCGGGATCGGTGATCATCTCGTGCACCACGTCGAGGCTGCCATAGGCGTAGTTCTCGAACGGCAGCATCAGCAGGCCCTTGCCGCCGCGCGACATCATCTCCTCGAGCGCCACCGCCTGCGGCGTGCGGCCCGTGCGCTGCGCGATGGACGCGATCGAGTCCTTGCCGTCGGGCTCGTAGTCGGGTCGTTCGCCGATCGGGAACATGCGGTCGAAGGCCTCGGCCATGAAGGCGCGCGGATTGGGCTCCTGCTTTCCTTCCGTCAGCACCCGGCGCAGCTCGGCGTCGGACACGAGGCGCTGGTAGCGCTCCTCGGGCGAGAGCTTGCGCATGTCGAGCCAGGCGCGATGGCCGGCGAACGGATGCGCCGTCGTCTCGAGGCCCATGATGACGCCGATCGGGCGCGAACCGACCTGCGCATTGGCGACGCGGCCCGAACGGCGCACGGCGTTGATCTGGTCGAGCGTCTCGCGCCACAGCTTGGGCTGCGCGTCGACCTGCACCAGCAGGCAGGAGAGCGGACGGCCGGCCAGCTTGGCGGCCGCGTCGAGCGCCTCGAACTCGCCGGGCCCGAAATCCGAATTGACCTGCAGCACGCCGCGCCCGGCGCGCTTCATGCCCTGGGCGATGCCGAACAGCTCGGCCTCGCGGGCGCTGAGTGTCGGGGTGAAACGGCCGTCGCGCGCCTTGTGCTTGGTGGTGCGCGAGGTGGTGAAGCCCATCGCGCCGGCATGCAGCGCCTCCTCGGTGAGGCGGGCCATCTCCTCGATCTCGCGTTCGGTCGGGACTTCGGCGTGTTCGGCGCCGCGATCGCCCATCACGTAGAAGCGCAGCGCGCCGTGCGGAAGCTGCGCCGCCACGTCGACCGCACGGTCCATCGAGGCCAGCGCGTCGAGATAGTCGGGGAAGGATTCCCAGTTGAACTTCACGCCCTCGCTGAGGACGGTGCCGGGAATGTCCTCGACGCCTTCCATCAGGTTGATGAGATAGCCCGACGCACCCGGCCGCACCGGCGCGAAGCCGACGCCGCAATTGCCGAACACCGTCGTCGTGACGCCGTGCCACGAGGAGGGCGTGACGAACGGATCCCACGTCGCCTGGCCGTCATAGTGCGTATGGATGTCGACGAAGCCCGGGGCGACGATGAGTCCCTCGGCATCGATCTCCCGCTTCGCCGCACCCAGCTTGGCGCCGACGGCGGCGATGCGGCCGTCCTGCACTGCAACATCGGCGATCCGGCGCGGGGCGCCCGATCCGTCGATCACGGTTCCGTTTCGGATAATGAGGTCAAACATGGCGGGGAGGATAGGCCCGGGCAGGTGCCCCGGTCTATGTTCGGCCCTCGAACAGCCATCGCGTCCGGGGGACCGACCTTTGCAGAAACCGCTTCTCTTCTCGCCGCTCAAGATGCGCGGCGTCACCGCGCCCAATCGCTGTGTGGTATCGCCGATGGTCCAGTTCCGCGCGACGGACGGGCTGGTGAACGACTTCCACCTCGTCCATCTCGGCAAGTTCGCGCTGGGCAAGTTCGGCGTCGTGTTCACCGAGAACTGCGCCGTGGAGCCGCGAGGCAGGGTCACGCAGGGCGATCTCGGCCTGTGGGACGACGGCCAGATCGCCAGTCACAAGCGGCTGACCGATTTCATCCGGGGCGAGGGCGTGCTGTCGGCGACCCAGATCACACATTCCGGCCGCAAGGGCTCGACGCCGCGCACGTTCGACAAGCGCGGTGAACTCGGGCCGCCAGGTGCCGGCTGGCAGAAATGGGAAGTGGTCGGTCCGACCGATCTCGCCGCCGCCGAGGGCTGGCTGAAGCCGCGCGCTTTGTCGGTCGACGAGATCGAGGGGCTGGTGCAGAAGTTCGCCGCCGCCGCGAAGCGCGCCGATGCCGCCGGATACGACGTGCTCGAGGTGCATGGCGCGCACGGCTACCTGCTGGCGCAATTCCTCTCGCCGATCAGCAACACGCGCAACGACCAATATGGCGGCGACCGCGCCGGCCGCATGCGCTTCCCGCTCGATGTGGCGCGCGCCGTTCGCCAGGCGTGGCCCGAGAGCAAGCCGCTGTTCGTGCGCGTCTCCGCCGTCGATGGCGGCGGCGGCTGGGACGTCGACGACACGGTGGCTTTTGCCCAAGAATTGAAGGCGATCGGTGTCGACGTGATCGACTGCTCCTCCGGCGGCATCGCCGGTGCCGCGACCGCGGCCGGCGTGAAGCGCGGCCTCGGCTTCCAGGTGCCGTTCGCTTCGGCCGTGAAGAAGGGGGCCGGCATCTCGACCATGGCCGTTGGTCTCATTCTCGATGGACCGCAGGCCGAGGCGATCCTGCAGGAAGGCGATGCCGACCTGATCGCGATCGGCCGACAGGCGCTCTATGAGCCGTTCTGGGCGCTGCACGCGGCGCAGGCTTTGGGCTGCGATCCGGATTTCGATCTCTGGACGCCGGAATATGGCTGGTGGCTGGAGAAGCGCGAGCACACGCTTGGCCGCAAGTAACAAGGCACAGGAAACGCATATGACTGGCATTCTTGCGGGCCTCCGCGTCATCGAAGGCTCTGCGTTCATCGCTGCACCCATGGGCGGCATGACGCTCGCCCAGATGGGCGCCGACGTGATCCGCTTCGACGACATCAAGGGCGGCCTCGACAGCGACCGCTGGCCGCTCACGAAGGACGGCGCGTCGATCTATTGGGCCGGCCTCAACAAGGGCAAGCGCTCGATCGCGGTCGATCTGCGCAATCCCAAGGGCCGCGAGCTTCTCACGGCGCTGATCACCGCGCCGGGCGAGGGCGCCGGCATCTTCTCGACCAACATGCCGGCGCGCGGCTGGCTTTCGCACGAGGAGCTGGCGAAGAAGCGCGCCGACCTGATCTCGCTCAACATCGTGGGCGACCGTCATGGCGCGGCCAACGTCGACTACACGGTGAACTCGGTGACCGGCTTCCCGCTGGTCAGCGGTCCGGTCGGCCATGAGGGGCCAGTGAACAACGTGCTGCCGGCCTGGGACATCGCCACCGCCTATGCCGCCGCCATGTCGATCCTGGCCGCCGAGCGGCATCGCCGCCTGACCGGCAACGGCCAGAAGATCGTGCTGCCATTGCAGGACATGGCCCTGGCCGCCGTCTCGGCGACCGGCTACCTCGCCGAGGCGGTGATCAACCAGGTCGACCGGCCGCGCTACGGCAACGAGATCTACGGCACCTTCGGCCGCGACTTCCGCACCAAGGACGGCCGCTATGTGATGATCTGCATCTTCTCCGACCGCCACGTCGATGCGCTGGCCAAGGCCGGTGGCTTCGCCGACGCGTTCAGGAAGATCGAGAGCGACAAGGGCGTCGACCTCAAGCTCGAGGCCGACCGCTGGAACGCGCGTGCCGAGCTGTGCGCCGTGATCGAGCCCTGGGTGGCAAGCCAGACGGCCGACGAAGTCGGCGAGAAGCTGAAGAAGGAGGGCGCGCTGTGGGCGCCCTACCGCACTTTCCGCGAGCTGGCGGCGGACAAGGACACGGTGCTCGACAATCCGATGTTCACCGTCATCGACCAGCCGGGCATCGGCCGCTACCCGGTCGCCGCCGCGCCGATGCAGTTCGGCGCCGTGCCGCGCCAGCCGCCGCAGCCGGCACCACTTCTGGGCCAGCATACGGACGAGATCCTTTCCGGTATCCTTGGTCTGCCCGGGCACGAGATCGCCCGGCTGCATGACGACAAGGTCATCGGTGGCCCCAGATAGGATCCTCATCGCCGGTGGCGGCATCGGTGGATTGGCGACGGCGCTGGCGCTTGCCCAACAGGGCATCGCCTCGCTGGTGCTGGAGAAAGCCAGCCGCCTCGGCGAGATCGGTGCCGGCATCCAGCTCGGGCCCAATGCCTTCCATTGCTTCGACCGGCTGGGCGTTGGCGAGGCGGCGCGCGGCATGGCCGTCTATATCGACCAGCTTCGCCTCATGGACGCGCTGGCCGACGGCGAGATCTGCCACATCGATCTCGGCGACAAGTTCCGCGCCCGCTTCGGCAATCCCTACGCCGTCGTCCATCGCGGCGACCTGCACGGCGTGCTGCTGAAGGGCTGCCAGGACCATCCGCTGATCGAGCTGCGCACCAGCGCCGAGGTCACCGGCTACGACCAGGATGGCGCCACCGTCTCGGCCCGGCTGCGCAACGGCGAGACGGTGACGGGCAGCGCCCTGATCGGCGCCGACGGTCTGTGGTCGAACGTGCGCGCACAGGTGACGAAGGACGGTCCGCCGCGCGTCTCGGGGCATACGACCTATCGCTCCGTGATCCCGACCGAGCAGATGCCGGAAGATCTGCGCTGGAACGCCGCCACGCTGTGGGCGGGGCCGAAGTGCCACATCGTCCATTACCCGCTGTCGGGCTGGAAGGTGTTCAACCTCGTCGTGACCTTCCACAACCATGCGCCCGAGCCGGTCGCTGGCAAGCCGGTCGATACGGAAGAGGTGCGCCAGGGTTTCACCCATGTCTGCGAACGGGCGCAGAACATCATCCGCCGTGGCCAGAATTGGCACATGTGGGTTTTGTGTGACCGTGACCCGGTCGACCAATGGGTCGACGGCCGGGTGGCGCTGCTGGGCGACGCCGCACACCCCATGCTGCAGTACATGTCACAGGGTGGCTGCATGGCGATGGAGGATGCGGTCTGCCTCGCCGATTCGCTGTCCCGCGGCGATTCCACCGAGGCCGGCCTCGTTTCATACCGTGACCGAAGGGTGTTGCGCACGGCGCGCACGCAGCTGATGTCCCGCGCCATGGGCGATCACGTCTACCATCCGGCCGGCCCGCATGCGGCATTGCGCAACAGCATTATGGGCGCCCGGACGCAGGACCAGTGGCTCGATACGCTGCAGTGGCTTTACGGCGGCAACGGGCTCGGCTAGGGCTGCTGCTGTTCAGGCTGCGTCAGCGGAGCTCCAGGAATGCGCCACGTCTTCTTCGTCCTCGCCCTGCTGTGCATGGCGCTGAGCGCAGGCATCTTCTATTCCTTCTCGACCATCGTCATGCCGGGCCTCGATCTCGGCGGCGCCGCGTCGGCCGTGAATGCCATGCACGGCATGAACACCACCGTGCGCGGCCCGATCTTCGCTGTCGTCTTCTTCGGTGCGCTCATCCTGCCGCTGGCGGCGGCCCTCGGCTCCCGCTCGGCCGGTCATCGCGGCGCGGCACGCCTCGCCGGACTGGCGGCGCTGATCCATGCGGCCGCCGTGATCGGCGTCACCCTGCAGGTCAACGTGCCGTTGAACGAGACCCTCGCCACCGTCGCCGGCGCCGATGCCAATGCCGCAAGCTACTGGAAGGATTTCTCTGTGCCGTGGGCGCTGTGGAACCATATCCGCACCCTGGGCGCGATCCTGGCGTTCCTCTGCCTGCTCGGCGCCTGGGCAGTCGACCTGACCTCGGTCAGCCGCCGTTCCTACGGGCTGCGCTGATCGTAGCCTTGCTGGGCGAGGGCGTCAGATGATGACGTCCTCGTGCATCGCGGCCATCAGGCCGGGATTGTCGCGATAGTCGACGGGCACGCCGACCAGCACCGGGCCTTCCATCGCCATGGCCTTGCGCAAGGTCGGGCCGATCTCGTCGGCATCCTTGATCATCAGGCCCTGCGCACCCATTGCCTCGGCGAACTTCACCAGGTCGACCGGGCCGAAATGCACGCCTGAATCGCGGCCGTAGGCGGCGACCTGCTGGATACCGACCATGTTGTAGCTGCCGTCGATCCAGACGACGTGCACGAAGTTGCACTTGAGACGGACCGCCGTCTCGAGCTCGACGGCCGAGAACAGGAAGCCGCCGTCGCCGGAGATGGAGATCACCTTGCGGCCGGGCTCGGCGAGGCAGGCGGCGATGGCCCACGGGAGGGCGACACCCAGGGTCTGCTGGCCGTTGCTGATCAGGATCTGCCGCGGCCGGTGGCTGATCAGGTGGCGCGCCATCCAGATGTGGAAAGAGCCCATGTCGGAGCAGAGTGTCACGTCCTCGTCGATCAGCTTCTGCAGCTCGTGCACCAGCCGCAGCGGATGGACCGGTGTGCCGTTGCGCTTGGCCGCTTCGGCGGCGACCGTCGTGCGCTCGCGATGGATCTCGGCCAGCAATGCAGACTGCGTCGGCCGTTCCTTCGGCTTCAGCAGCGCCGAGAGCGCGCGCAAGGTCGCGGCGCTGTCGCCCATCAGTTCGATGTCGGGCCGGTAGTTCTGGTCGTAGTCGGCCGGGATGCAGTCGATGTGGATCAGCTTGCGCTTGCGCCCGGCGTTCCAGAGCCCGGGATCGTATTCGACGGGATCGAAGCCGATCGTGATCACGACATCCGCCTCGTCGAGCAGTCGGTCGGCCGGCTGGTTGTGGAACAGCCCGACCCGTCCGCCGAAGCAGTCGAGCCGGTCGCGTGGCACCACGCCCGCGGCCTGGTAGGTGCCGGCGACCGCCAGCCGCGTCTTGGCCAGCAGGACGCGCACGGCTTCGGCGGTGGCGCCCTGGCTGGCCAGCATACCGACCAGGACCACCGGCCGCTCCGCGGCGTCGATCATTCTGGCTGCTTCGGCGATCGCCTCACTGTTGGCGGCGCCCAGTCGCGGCACGATAGCCGGTGCGAGGACAGGGCCGGGAGCAGGGGCCTTCATGACGTCCTTGGGCAGGCCCAGGAAGGCCGTGCCCGGGCGGCCGGATTCGGCGGCGCGAAAGGCCGAGGCGATGGCCTCGGAAATTGCCGACGGCGAATCGATCTCGGCCGCGTACTTGGTGATGGGCCGCATCAGCGCCACCGTGTCCATGCTCTGATGTGCCTGCTTCAGGCGGTCGGCGATCGGCACGGCCCCGCCCAGCGCCACCACCGGATCGCCCTCGGTGTTGGCGGTGGCGAGACCCGTCGCGAGGTTCGAGATGCCGGGGCCGGAGGTCACCAGCACGACGCCGGCCTTGCCGGTCAGTCGGCCGAGCCCGCCCGCGATGAAGGTGGCGTTCTGTTCGTGCCGGCAGACGGTGAGCTTGATCTTCGAATCGACCAGCGCGTCGAACACGGGATCGATCTTGGCGCCGGGAATGCCGAATATGTGCTCGACGCCCTGCGCTTCGAGGTTGCGCACCAGCAGGTGTGCACCGTTCTTCGGATCGCTGCTCATCGTGTCGCTCCGCTCTCGATTCCAGGCTGCGTCCGGGCGATCATGCCCGGACGGGCAGCCCTTGTCGCCCGCGATGGAAGGATGGCGCAATGCCGAGGCTGACGGTCGAAGTGTATCAATCGCTGATGGATGCGCTGGTGGCGCATTGCGAGAAGACAGGCGAACCGCTGCGCCATTTCGTGTCGCGCGCGCTCTCCGATGCGCTGGGCCTCGACCATTCGACCCTGTTCCAGGTTTCGACCACGGGCGCGCTGGTGCAGGGTGTCTATAACAAGGCCGTTACAGTCGGCGGGCTCAGGCCGCACGGCGACTTCGGTCTCGGCACCTTCGAGGGGCTGGATGGCGAGATGGTCGTGCTCGACGGCAAGTTCTATCAGGCGCATGCCGACGGCAGCATCACCTTGCCGTCCGACAACGCCTCGGTGCCGTTCGCTACCCTCACCAACTTCAAGCCACAGCATCGCGGCAAGATCGCCGACATCGATTCCATGTCGTCGCTCATTGCCGCACTCGACAAGCTGCGCCGCTCGGACAATCTTTTCTTCGCCGCGCGCCTCGACGGTCACTTCGACGAGGTCTACTGGCGGGTCGCCTGCAAGGTTGAAGCGGGCGTGCATCTCGACAAGGCAACCGACGCGCAGGCCGAGTTCCGGCAGAAGGACGTCAAGGGAACGATGCTCGGCTTCTGGACGCCGGCCTATTCACGCACGATCGGCGTGGCGGGATGGCACCTGCATTTCCTGACCGAGGATCGCAAGAGCGGCGGCCATGTGCTGGGCGCCAAGGCGGCGTCGCTCGACGTGCAGGTCCACGACCTCGACAATCTCCACCTTGCGATCCCGGAAACGCGCGAGTTCCTGCACGCCGACCTGACGCAGGATCCGGCGGCCGCCCTCGAAAAGGCCGAGATGGCAAAGGATCGCTAGGCCAATACCGAGGAATTGTCGCGCGAAGCCCGGTCCCGGCTTCTCTATGGTCAAGCGCATCGAAGGTTGAGGAAAGAACATGCGCATTCTCGTGGTCGGCGCCGGGGCGATCGGCGGCTATTTCGGCGCTCGCCTGCTGGCGGCCGGGCGCGACGTCACCTTCCTGGTGCGACCGGGTCGGCAGGCCCAACTCGCCAAGACCGGCCTCGTGGTGAAGAGCAAGCTGGGTGATCTCGACCTGCCGCCGCCAGCCACGGTGACGGCCGACAAGATCGCCGGTCCCTACGACCTCGTCCTGCTGAGCTGCAAGGCCTTCGACCTCGACAATGCAATAGACTCAGTTGCACCGGCCGTTGGACCGAATACGGCGATCTTGCCGTTGCTGAACGGCATGAGCCATCTCGACTCCTTGGTGGCACGCTTCGGCGAAAGCGCCGTGCTGGGCGGCCAATGCGCCATCTCGCTGGTGCTCGATTCCGAGGGGCGCGTCCTGCACCTGAACGACGGCGGCACGATCTCCTTCGGCGAACGCGCCGGCCCGCGCACGCCGCGCATCGACGCCATCGCCGAGGCCTTTGCCGCCGCCAAGGTCCAGGGCGGTGCGAGCGACGCGATCCTCCAGGAGATGTGGGAGAAGTGGGTGTTCATCTCCACCGCCGCCGGCATCACCTGCCTGATGCGCGCGGCGGTGGGCGACATCGTGGCGGCAGGAGCGGCCGACCGGACCGTGGCCTTGTTCGACGAAATCTCGTCCATCGCCACCGCGCAAGGCTTCGCGCCGAGGCCGGCCTCGGTGCAGCGGGGCAAGGCCATGCTCACGGCGACCGGCTCGCCTTTCACCGCCTCCATGCTGCGCGATGTCGAGAGTGGCCGCGCTATCGAGGCCGACCACATGGTGGGCGACCTGCTGAAGCGCAGCGGCAAGGAGGACGGCTTCCCCGTACTACGGATGGCATACGCCCATCTCAAGGCTTATGAGGCCCGCCGGGCGCGCACTCAGATCAAGCCTTAGAAGCGACGCCGGCCGCTGGGCCGGCGCCCTCTTCGTTCAGGTCTTTGGCGTGGGCGGATTCGCCAGAATCTCGGCGCAGGCGCGGGCCACGTCGGAATCGGCATCCTTGGCGCCCGGCATCGTCGCGAAGCCGCTCTTGGCGATCAAGTTGCCGCGGTCCCAGGTGCTGGCCTTGCTGAGTTCGGCAGTCTTCGCGGTAGCGTCGGCCTGACCCTTGAAGCGGTCGACGCAGATCGGTGCCAGGGCGACAATGACGGCATCGCGGACGGCGGCCGCCGAGTCCTTGCGCGCCGTTCCGCCGGTGACCCAACCGCCCCAGGTGAAGCCGACGGCCATGGTGAGGACAGCGCCGCCGACGGCGCTCCAGATCAGGGTGGAGATGTTCTTTGGCATTTCCATGGGAAGTCCTTCCGGGGCCGTGCGGCCCCCGTCACGCAGCGCACGCAGGATTGCGCGGCCGGCGATCGACAGAACGAGGAAGCTCGGAAACGGGATCGGCAGCGTGGGCCGGTCCAGATGCGGTCGCCTCGGTACACGGGCGGGAGCACACGCATCTCTCAGCCATCGCAGGCCGACCGTTTGGTGGGCGATGGTGCTCAATCCGTACACGCTGCATGCGGAGGTGTCCAATAAGGCTAATGATATTTTCGTCTTGATTTGAGACAATTGTCTCATTAGAAGGCGCGTATCGCACAAATGCGCTTTTCAGGAGATGGATCATGGCGCTCAGCCCCGCAGAGATGGACAGCAAGATGGACGAGCATTTTACTTTCGAGGCACGCGACGACGTGCACGGCGTGCTGGCGACGCTCACCGCCGACGTCGAGCACGACATCGTCGGCTGGCCGACCGGCGCGACGCACGGCCGCGACAATGCCCGCGGCTTCTACGAGGCGCTGTTCAGTGACCTCAGCGATGGCAAGTTCGAGCATCTGCGCCGCCTGTACGGCCCCAATTTCATGGTCGACGATTCGGTGTGGCATGGAAGGGCGCCGGGCCGGCCGTTCGGCCTGGAGGGGCGGGACCGGCCGCTGAAGTTCCGCCTGCTGCACGTGATCGAGTTCGCCGACTCGGGCGACATCAAGCGCGAGAATGTCTGGGTCGACCTCGCCGCCATCCAGCAGCAGCTGCGGCAGCACTGATCCCGTGCGCCCCAACCAGAAGCGGCGGACCCGCAAGGACCTGCTGCAGGCCGCGGCGACCCTGATGAAACAGGGTCGCCGTCCCAGCCTCGACGAAGTCGCGGAGGAGGCGCTGGTCTCGCGCGCCACCGCCTACCGCTACTTCCCCTCGATCGAGGCGCTGCTGGCCGAGGCCTCGGCCGATATGGTGACGCCGGAACCCACGCAACTCTTCGCGGGTGACGAAGCCACCGACCCGGTGGCTCGGGTCGAGAAGGTCGACACGGCACTGCACGACATGGTGCTGGCGAATGAGTCCGCGTTGCGCCTGATGCTGGCCAATGCGCTGCAGCAGGGCACGCGCGGCGAACGCGATGCGGCGTTGCCGCTGCGCCAGAACCGTCGCACGCCGTTGATCGAGGCGGCGCTGGAACCTGCCCGCAAGCAGTTCAAGCCGTCGGGCTACGACATGCTCGGCAAGGCGCTGGCGCTGGTGATCGGGACCGAAGGGATGGTCGTCTGCAAGGACGTGCTGCAGCTTCCCGATGCCGAGGCCCGCAAGGTCAAGCGCTGGGCGATCCGGGCGCTGGTGGAGGCGGCGAAACGCTAGAGCGGGGGAGCACAAACGAAATAAACGAAATAACCGAAACAAATGAAACGAACAGGCCCCGGGAGCGATTCCCGGGATTTTGGGGGTCACACCGTTCCAGGCGGCAGCACGCGCGGCGGCGTCAGCGGATTGGGCGGCGGCGCCTTGAGCAGCAGCAGCAGCGGCAGGCTTATGGTCAGGACCCAGGCGACCAGCCAGAAGGCATCGATGTAGGCCTGCACATAGGCCTCGCGCCGGATCAGGGCGCCGATGGTGGACACGGCGGCCCCCGTCGAATTGGAGAGCCCCGCCCAGTGATCGCCCAGGAATTGCGACAGCAGCGCCGTGCGGTCTTCCGTCTCGGCATCACCGATGCCGATGTTGAGCCCGATCAGGTTCGAATGGAGCTGCTCCTGGACCCGCACATAGCTCTGCATGTAGGCGACGCCGATCTCGCTGCCCAGCAGCCGGCCCGACTGGATCATGCCGGCGATGGTGATCACCTGCGCCGGCGTGATGTTGGCGATGCCGAAGAAGATCAGCGACGTGATGCCGAGCGCCAGGCCCACGGCCTCGACGCCTTGCGACAGCATGAAGGTCTCGCCGATCCAGTCATGGGTGAGGCCGGTATTCATCCAGCTGCCGATCGCCATGATCCCGAGGCCCACCGCGAACACCAGGCGCGCTTCCAGATAGCGCAGGAGATACGCGATCAACGGAACCAGGACGATCTGCGGCAGGGCGATCCAGTTCAGCACCTCGCCGATCTGCAGGGAGCGCAGGCCCTGCACGCGCGTGAGATAATCGGGAACGAGAAAGCTCGTGGCCGAGGCGCCGAAGCCGTAGACCCCGATCATGATCGTCGGGACCCAGACGTTGGGCTGTGCGGCCACCTTGAAGTCGATCAGCGGCCGCTCGACGATCAGCTCGGCGACCACAAAGGCCACGAACATCAGGCCTGCCGCGACCAGGAGCCCGACGATCACGCCCGAGTTCAGCCAGTCCAGTCGGTTGCCCTGGTCGAGGGCGGCGTAGAGGAAGGCGAGGCTCGTGCCGCCCAGCACGATGCCGAACCAGTCACCGCGCCCCAATGCTGTGCGATCGACCGGCTGCCGGCCCATGCCGAGCCAGACCAGGATCAGCATGACCGGCGTGAGTACGATGTTCTGCCAGAACATCCAGGCCCACAGTCCGTGGTCGCCGTAGAAGGCCTCGAGCGACGAGGTGATGTTCTGCGAGAACACGAACCGGAATGCGTAGGCAGCCAGGCCCCAGCCCCAGAGCCGGGGCGGCAGTTCGCGCAGGATGAAGCCGATGGTCGCGGGGATGAAGCTTCCGACCGCGAGGCCGCGCACCAGCTGGATCAGCAGAAGCTCCGTCGGATCCTGCGTGAAGGGTGGCAGCAGGGACAGGACGCAGAAGACGCCACCCGACCACAGCAGCAACCGCCTCGGACCGAAGACGAGGGCGAACCAGGCGGCCGACATGCACACGACCATCTGCGAGGCCGCGAACACCGTGGAGAGCCACGAGCCTTCGTCGAAGCCGAGCGACAGTCCGCCGCGAATGTCGGCCAGACCCACCGAGGTGAGCCGCGTGTTGATCGTGGAGATGAAGGCGCCGATCAGCACGGCGGCGACGCCCAGCATCGGACGATGGGTGGCGCGAACTGCCGTGGGGGCCGGCGTCGAAGAAGCGATCACGGACACGGCAACCCGCTCACGGTGGCGTGGGGACCGGGTCCGTGAAGACGGTCGCCGTGACCGACATGCCCGGACGCAGGCGGCCGGCCAGGGGATGGTCCGACTTCAGCGCGATCTTCACGGGGATGCGCTGCACGACCTTGGTGAAGTTGCCGGTGGCGTTGTCGGGCGGCAGGAGGCTGAACTGCGAGCCGCTGGCCGGCGAGATGCTGTCGACGAAGCCTTCGATGACGGTGCCGGGAAAACTGTCGACGATGATGCTGGCGCGCTGGCCGGGCGCCATGCGGGTAAGCTGGGTTTCCTTGTAGTTCGCCAGCACCCAGACCGACTGCAGCGGCACGACCGAGATGACCTGGACACCGGGGCGGACATACTGGCCTGCGCGCACGCCGCGCTCGCTCACCATGCCGTCGATCGGCGCCGTGATCTTCGTGTAGCCGAGCTGGATCCTGGCCAGGTCGAGCGCGGCCTGTTTGCCCTTGAGATCGGCGCGGAGCTGCAGCTCCTGGGTATCGAGCACGCCCATCTGGCGCCGCTGGGTGTCGACCTCGGCCTTGTCGCGCGCCAGGTTGGCCGTCAGCCGCTTCTGGTCGGCGATCGCCTGTTCGAGGCGCTGCGGCGTGCCATAGGTAGTCTTCACCAGCGTGCGCTGCCGGTTGGCTTCGAGCTGCGTGCGCTCGACATCGGCCTCGGTGGCATGGGCCGCGCTCTCGGCCTGCACGATCTGAGCCTTCTGCTGGGCCTTGTGCGACTTGAGGTTCTCGATGGCGGCTTCGGCGCCGGCGACCGTCGCTTCGGCCTGCGCCACGCGCGCCTTGTAGTCCTCGTCGTCGATCTCGACCAGGAGATCGCCGGCCTTCACCCGCTGAAAGTCTGTGACGTAGACCTTGCGGACATAGCCCTCGATCTTGGCGCTGAGCGGCGTGATGTCGGCCTTGACGTAGGCATCGTCGGTGGTCTGCGCGACCCGGCCGGACACCCAGGAATCCCAGCGTGTCGCAAAGAGGACGGCGAGAACGGCGGCGATCACCACGATGCCCAGGGCCACGGGGAGGCCAAGCCAGCGTCGCGACGGTTTGGAAGGCGGGGGCGCGGCGGAAGGATCCGACATGGGGCTGTCTCCGGACATCGCCTATTCTAGTCCGGCGATGTTTGGTTCGGGAGACGGCGTGGCAATGAATACAAGAATCCTGTCCGCGGCATTTGCAGTGGCGCTGCTGTTCGCTGTTCCTGCCACATGGGCTCAGTCCAATGGCGACGCCGGACAGTTCATCGCCCAGTGGCAGGCAAGCAACGCGCTCTGTCGCAATACCGCGACGCCGGCGATCGAGGCGATCGGTGCCTGCGAGCAGCGCGACACCTATTCCAAGCTGCTGGCGGCCTCGAACTACTGCTACGGCCCCGGCGAGGGCGCGGCGCCGGCCGGCTGGACACCGTGTGGTGGCGATCCAGCGGCGGGCAAGCCCAGCGCCAAGGCACTGAAGGACGCGGCTCTGGCACGCGCCACCCAGCAATTCCAGAGGATGGGCGGCGTGTTCGTGCTGCCGGCTACGGTGAACGGCACCTCGACCGCATACTTCATCGTCGATTCGGGCGCCTCCAACGTCCAGATCCCCGAGGAACTGGCCGAGGAGATGAAGCGCAACGGCACGCTCACCGAAGCCGATTCGCTCGGCCAGCGGCGCTTTATCCTGGCCGACGGCACCGGTCTTCAGCAGCGCATCGTGCGCCTTCGCTCGATCAAGATCGGCGAGCGCACGATGGAAAACGTCATGGCCTCCGTCAGCCCGTCGCGCGGCCACGCCCTGCTGGGGCAGAGCTTCCTGCGCCGCCTCAGCTCGTGGAAAATCGACAACGTGAAGAACTCGATCGAGTTCGAGTTCACTGGGTCGTTTTAGCGAGGCCTCTCATTGGAGCGCGCCACTCTAGTGGCGCAATCATGATCATGAGGCGCCACTGGAGTGGCGCGCTCCATTGCTACGCTGGCGCCGGAATCTTCGCGTCCTTGATCACCTTGCGCCAGCGCACGGTTTCATCGGCCAGGCGCTTCGCATAGGCTTCGGAGGTGCCGCCGGTCGGGATGAAGCCGAGCGACATCAGCTTCTCGCGCACCGTCTCGGCCTTCAGCGCCGCATTCACCGCCGCGTTGAGCTGCTGGATGATTTCGGCCGGCGTGCCCGCCGTCGTCGCCACGCCGAAATAGACCGCGGCCTCGAGTTCAGGCGCGCCGAGTTCGCTGGCCACCGGCACATCGGGGATGTTGGCGACGCGGCTCTTGGCACCGCAGATCAGGCCGCGCATCGTGCCGGCGCGGATCTGCGCATCGACCGGCGTGGTCACGTCGACGAAGGCTGGCACGTGGCCGGCGACCGCGTCGCGCAGCGCCTCGGCGGCGGCCTTGTAGGGGATGTGCTGCAGCTTGCCGTTGGTCCGCGTGGCGATCACCTCGCCCCAGAGATGCGGCAGGCCGCCCGAACTCGAGGTCGAGTAATGCACGGGGCCGGGCTGCGCCTTCACCCATTCGATGAACTCGGCGAAGGTCTTGGCCGGGTTGTTGGCGTTGACCGCGAGCACGCAGGGAATGTCGGCGAGTTGCGCGACCGGCGCGAGGTCCTTCTGCGGATCGATCGGCATGGGCACGTCGAACGCCGGCTGCAGCGCTGCCGTGGTCGTCAGCACCATCAGGCTGGTGCCGTCGGGCTTGCTCTTGGCGACATTCACCATGCCGACCATCGTGCCGCCGCCGGGGCGGTTCTCGACCACGATCGTCTTGCCGGTGTCGGACGACATGCGCTCGGCCAGCACGCGGCCCGCCGTGTCGGTCGAGCCGCCGGGCCCGTAGGGCACGACGAGGCGGATCTGTCCGCTTTGCCCGAAGGCGAAGGAGGGGAGCGTAAGGGCGGCTACGGAGCCTGCGACGAAGGTGCGACGGTTGACCATGGTGTTTCTTCCCTGAGTTGATTTGTTCTTTTCTTGTCGACGCTTCTACCATCGGCGGCGATCACCACCGCATAGTCTTCTTCGGCGCGTGCCGCGCTCACGATCCCGTCGCGCACGTCGCGCAGCACCCGCTCCGGATCGCGCGTCTTCGGGTCGCCGTAGCCGCCCCCGCCGGGCGACAGCGCGCGATAGGTGGCGACGCCGTGACGCTCGACGCCGTACTTGGGCGCCTGGATGCGCTTCCCGTCGGCCAGGGTGAGGATCACCTCGCCGCCGGCACCGGCCCGGCCACCCGCGACGCCGAAGCTCGAGGGAGCGCCGGCACCCTCGCCACGAAAGGCATAATCGGCCGGGGTGAACAGCTCGACCTCGTAGTCGCAGCCGGCACCGCCACGGAAACGGCCGGTGCCCGCCGTGTCGCGGCGCAGCTCCTGGCGATGGAAGCGAGCCGGGTAGAGCTGCTCGTAGGTTTCGAGGTTGGGCAGGGTGAGGCCGCCCAGGGTGATGAGATGGCCGATCAGGTGGAAGCCGTCGCGGCCCTCGACGCCGCCGCCCGCCGGTGCGCCGGCCCACTGGTACATCACATAGCGTCCGCCACCTTCACGCAGCCCGGCCGTGACGGCATGCACCGCCTTCGACCAGCCGGCCGAGGCGCGCTCGGGCAGCGCCTGCGCCAGCGCCTTCCACATCGCGTGGATGATCTCGTGCGCCACGAACACCGTGTTCATGGTCATCGGCGCCGGCATGCGCGCGTTCACCAGAGTGCCCTCGGGCAGGCGGATCTCGACGCTGCGGAACGCGCCTTCGTTCTTCGGCAGGTCGGGCTCGAAGAACGAGGCCAGCGACATGAACACCGCCGAGGTCGAGTTGGCGATCGAGCTGTTCTTGAAGCCGCGCACCTGCGGCGAGGTGCCAGCGAAATCCACGACCAGCTTGCGGTCCTTTACCGTGATGGCGACGGCGATCTTCGCGTCGATCGGCTCGAAGCAATCGTTGTCGACCGGCTCCTCGCCCGTCCACACGCCCTGCTGCAGGCGGTCGATGCAGGTCTGGAAGCGGCGGTCGGCATGGTCGAGCACGCCCTCGAAGAATTCGTCGGCGCGGTCGACGCCCAGCTCCTCGACGAGCAGCGCGATCCGCTCGGCGCCGATGCGCGTCGAGCCGATCATGGCGCGCAGGTCGCCGTCGAGCGCCTCGGGCAGGCGCGTGTTCAGCATCAGCAGTCGCCACAGGTCGTCACGGACCTTGCCCGCCTCGATCAACTTGAGGACCGGCAGTCGGATGCCTTCATGGAATATCTCGGTGGCCGCTGAATTGTAGGTGCCCGCCGCCCCGCCGCCGATATCGGCCTGATGCGCACGATTGCAGGCGAAGGCGACGAGCTTGCCGCCCACGAACACCGGCCGCGTGATCACCCAGTCGGGCAGGTGGTTGCCGCCCGCCGTGTAGGGATCGTTCAGCAGGAACACGTCCTCGGGCGCGATGGCGTCCTTGAAGTCGCGCAGGATCGCGCGCACCGCGAAGCCGCCGCCGCCGGTATGGATCGGGATGCCGTCGGCCTGGCTGATCAGCGTGCCGCGCGCGTCGGCGATGAAGCAGGAGAAGTCGTGGCTCTGGCTGAAGATCGGCGACCGCGCCGTGCGCATCATCACCCAGCCCATCTGGTGCGAGATATGGTCGAGCCGGTTCTGCACCAGCGCGAGGGTGACGGGATCGAGAGTGGCAGTGCTCATGCGGCGGCTCCGACATGCACGAGGAAATCGTCGCGTTCGTCGACTTCGAGCAGGTCGTTGGGGCCGACGAAGGCCGTCGTCGTGCGCTCCTCGACCAGCAGCGGGCCGTTGAGGCGGCAGCCGGGACGCAGGTCGGCGCCGTCGTAGATCGGCACGTCGAGCCAGCCGGTCGCCGGATCGATCCACACCTTGCGCATCTCGCGCGGCCTGGGCGCATCGGTCTGGGCTGAGCGCGCAGCCGGCGGCGTCCAGTCGAGCCGGCCGCGACCCACGACGCGCAGCGCGGTGATGTCGATGCGACCGCCGGGCTGGATATGGCCGAACAGACGCTGGTGCTCGGCCTCGAATGCCTGGCGCGCCGCCGCGGCATCGAAGCCTGACGCGGAGAGTGGCGCGCGCACCGGCCATTGCTGGCCGTCGTAGCGCAGGTCGAGCTGGCGCTCGATCGCGACCTCGTCGGCGCCGAACCCGTCGCGGGCCAGCGCCTCGCGGGCGCGTGCTTCGAGCTGGGCGAAGCCTGCTTCGAGGGCTGAGGTCTCGACCTTGTCGAGGTCGGCGAGGAAGACCTGCAGGTAGTCCTGTCGCACGTCGGACTGCAGCATGCCCATGGCGCAGAAGGCGCCGGCGGCGCGCGGCAGCAGGGCGCGGCGGCTGCCCAGCGCGCGGGCGACATTGGTGCCGTGCATTGGGCCGGCGCCGCCCGCGGCAACGAGGGTGAAGGTCGCGGGATTGTGGCCGCGCTCGATGCTGAGCCGTTCGACGGCATGCAGCAGGTTCTGCTCCAGCAGGCGGATGACGCCTGCGGCCGCATCCTCGACCGAGAGGCCGAGCGGCTTGGCGAGCTTGGTCTCGATGGCCTTGCGCGCAAGGTTGGCGTCGAGCGTGACGGCGCCGCCGGCCAGTGGACCGGGGCGCAGGCGGCCCAGCACGAGCTGTGCGTCGGTGACGGTCGGGTTCTCGCCGCCCAGCCCGTAAGCCGCGGGACCGGGCCGTGCGCCGGCGCCCTGCGGGCCGGCATGCAGGAGCCCGGCATCGTCGACCCAGGCGACCGTGCCGCCGCCGGCGCCGACCGTGTGGATCTCCACCGAGGGCGTCGTGAGGTGATAGCCGTCGATGGTGAGTTCGTCGGTGACCGGCACGTCGCCGCGCGCCATCACCATCACGTCGCAACTCGTGCCGCCGATCTCCATCGAAATCAGGTTGGCCTTCTTCCCCGGCGCCGCGCAGCCCTTGAGCGCGCCGACGCCGGCCGCTGGGCCGGACAGGACCAGCATCACCGGCCGTGCCGCCACCTGGTCGACCGACACGGCGCCGCCGTTGCTCTGCAGGAGCAGCAGCGAACGCGGCAGGCCGAACTGGCGAAGCTGCTCGTCGAGCGCATGCAGGTAGCTCGTGACCTTGGGCGCGACATAGGCATTCACGACGGCCGTCGAGCCGCGCTCGTATTCGCCCATGGTCGGCATGACCTCGCTCGACAGCGAGACCCATTTGCCGTTCCAGCTCTTGGCGAGCTGGCCGCCCACGGCGCGTTCGTGCGCGCCATCGAGGAACGAGTTGAACAGGCAGACCGCGATCGACTCGACGCCTTCATCCGAGAAGACCTTCGCGGCGGCATCGACATCCTCAGGACTCAGAGGCGCGAGTTCCGCGCCGTCGGCCGCGATGCGGCCGCGCACCGGCAGGCGCAGGTAGCGCGGCACCAGGACCTGCGGGAAGGGCGCGCGATGGTCCCACTGGTTCTCGCGGATGCCGCGACGGATTTCGAGCGAATCACGGAAGCCCTGGGTCGTCAGCATGCCGACCTTGGCGCCCTTCTTTTCGAGGATCGTGTTGGTCGCCACCGTCGAGCCGTGCACGAACAGCGCGCAGTCGCGCAGCAGCGCCGTCAGCGTGATGTCGAGCTGCTTGGCCGCCAGACGCAGCACGCCCAGCACGCCTTCGCTGGGATCGGCCGGGACGGACGGCGATTTGAAGATGCGCACGGCGCCGGCGGCGTCGCGCAGCACCATGTCGGTGAAGGTGCCGCCCACGTCGACGCCGATGCGCCAGGGGGCGAGAAGGGCGGCTTCCGTCACTTCGGCAGGCTTCCCAGCACTTCGTCGGTATGCTCGCCGAGCGTTGGAGCGGAGCGTGGCGAGTGCGGTCGTACATGGTCGAACGCGATCGGCAGGCCGACCACCTTCGGCCCACCGGGCAGCTGCTGGATGAGCTTCGAGGCTTCCATCTGCTCGGTGCGCGCCAGCTCGCCGATATCGTTCACGGCGGCGCAGGGCACGCCGGCCTTCTCCATCAGTTCGAGCCATTCGGCGCGCGGCTTGGCCCTCAGCGCCTCGGCGATCATCGGCAGCAGCTCGGTCTTGTGGGCCACCCGCTGCGCGCTCTTGGCGAACTTCGGATCGGTGGCCCATTCCTCGCGGCCCAGCACCTTGGCGCAGCGTGCCCACAGCCGGTCGTTGCCGGGCGCCAGGCAGATCGGATGGTCGGCCGTGTCGAAGGTCTGGTAGGGCACGATCACCGGGCTGCCGGTACCGTGCCGCTTGGAGACCGTGCCGTTGGCGAGATAGCCGTTCACCTGACCCTCGACCCAATGCACCGCCGAGTCGAAAAGCGACGTGTCGACCAGGCAGCCCTTGCCGGTCTTGTCGCGCAGCCGCAGCGCTGCCAGCGCGCCGATGGTGCAGAACATGCCGGTCGCCTTGTCGTTGATCGAGGCGCCGCAGAAGGTCGGCGGATCCTCGGGCCGGCCGGTCACGCTCATCATGCCGCCATAAGCCTGCAGCAGCGGATCGAAGGCGGGTTTCATGCGCAGCGGGCCTTGGTAGCCGAAGGCCCAGATCGAGCAGTAGATCAGGCGCGGATGGCGCGCGAGCATGGTCTCGGGACCGATGCCGACCTCGTCGACGACGCCCGGCCGCAGGTTCTGGATCAGGATGTCGGCGGTCTCGCAAAGCTTGTGCAGTCTGTCGACGTCTTCCGCGAGCTTGAGGTCGAGCACGACCGAGCGCTTGTTGCGGTTCTGCGAGTAGAAGTAGAGCGAGGTCTTGCCGTCGGGGCCGAACGGAGGGCCCCAGATGCGGGCATCGTCGCCGCCATCAGGCTTCTCGATCTTGATGACATCGGCGCCCATGTCGGCCAGCAGCACACCGGCCAGCGGACCGGCCAGTGCCTGGCCCACTTCGATGACGCGAACTCCTTCGAGCGGTAATGTCACTTTGGTCCTCTTCCCGAGCCTGTGGCGTGTGTTACGTCGGCTGCATCCTAGCCGCCGCCGACCGTCACACGCTACTTTCAGTCGCTCGCGAAGCGGAACGGGTCGTTCGACGAAACCGCCTCCGGCCGACAATTTCGCGATGGCCCGGCCCCGCCGGTTCCGATAACCGAGGCGCATGGAACGGTTCTCGACGAACGACATTCCCGTGCGCGACCGGTTGGCCGTGGTCAACGAGGTCGTCGCCCGCCATATCGCCGGCCGGCATTTCCGGCCGGTGCCCGGCAGCGAACTGGACGTCGAGATCGCGGCGTTCAGCCTGCCGGACCGGCTCACCGTCGGCGCTGCGCATTATTCCCCGATGATCGGATCGCGCTCGACCGACCTGCTGGAAGACGGCCGCGATGACTATCTCCTGACCTTGCACACGCGCGATCACGAGGTCTCGGTCGATGGCGGTCCGCCCGTCCGGGTGGCGGCCGGCGAGATGATGCTGGTCAGCGACGGCGTGCGTTCGCAATGCTTCCTGCCCGACACGATCGTGAAAGTGCTGTCGCTCAGCCGGCGAAAGCTGCGCGAGCTGGCACCGCGGGTCGAACTCGAAGCCTTCCACCATGCGCCTTCCGTCGCGCCGGGCCTGGCGCTGCTGGCCGGCTATGCCGATCTCCTGCGCGCCGCGCCGCCGCAGCATGCCGGGGAACAGGCGCTGGCTTCGTCTCACCTCTACGATCTCGTGGCACTTCTTCTCGACGGTCTCGTGCAGGGAGGCGCGGCGCGCACGCTGTCCGGCATCCGCGCCGCCCGGCTCGAACTGGCGCGCAAGGATATCCGCGCCCATCTGACGGATCCGGAGTTCGACATTGCCGAAGCGGCGCGCCGGCAGGGCGTGTCGCCGCGCACCATCCAGCAGCTCTTCGCCGGCGACGGCACGTCCTTCTCGGACGTTCTGCGCGAAGGAAGGCTCGATCTTGCCGATCGATTGCTGGGCGATGCGGCCCGGACCGGCCGCGGCATCTCAGAGATCGCCTTCGATGCCGGCTTCTCGGATCTCTCCACCTTCAACCGGTCGTTCCGTCGCCGGTTCGGGCAGATCCCCTCGGATGTCCGGGCGGAGGCGGTCGGCAAACGGGCGCGCTGAGGATTTTTCCGCGCCCGCTTCGCCAGACGCATAGTCGATTCGCCCGCTGCCAAGACGGCTTCGTCTCGTGCGCCTAAGACACGCCGCTCCTCACGCCACCGGGACAAGCTCAATGATCGCTTCTGCCTCTACCGTTCGCGCCGTCGCCGTCGTGGCCGTTCTCAGCCTGACGACCGGCTGCATGACCGACGACAGCGGCCGGCCCACCAACCAGGCGACAGGCACGGTTGTCGGCGCCACCGTCGGCAGCGTGGTCGGCGGCCTGGCCTTCGGCTCCTGGGGCGGCGCGGTCGGCGGGGCGCTTGTGGGCGGCCTGGCCGGCAATCTGGTCGGACGGGCGCTCGACGACCAGGAACGCCGCCGCCTCGCCGAGGCGACGCAGCGCGCCTACGCCTCCGACAGCGACGAGCCGGTGGTCTATACGGTCGAGCCGACCAAGACCGCGTCGAGCGAGGCGTCCAGCGCGCCGCCGACCGTCGTCTCGGCCAAGCCTGTGGGCCCGAAGGCGAACCGTGCCGACGGCAGCACCTGTCGCCCGCTCGAGCTGACGGCCACGAAGAACGGCCAGACGACGCGCGAGACCACGACCTTCTGTCAGTCGCCGGGCTCGACCGAACTCAAGCCGGTATCCGTCTGATCTCCGGCCGATCGGCACCAATCCCACTGATGATTGCTGTGGGGAGAGTGGCGTGACAGAGTTGTTGGCTCCAGCTTCCGGGGACCAATGGCTGAGTTCCGGGAAACCTCCGGGCCATCCTATGACCGCCCGCAGAGCCACGCGGATCGGCTGACGACGTTCGGCCATTGCCGCTTCAACTTAACATCGGGTCAACTCTGGCGTGGTCGCCGCGAGGTGAAGCTCACCCCACGCGCTGCTTCCGTGCTGACGATCCTGGTCGAGCAGGCCGGGCAGATCGTCACCAAGCGGATGCTCAACGAAACGGTCTGGCGCGGGATCGCGGTCGGAGACGACGCGATCACCTCCTGCATCCAGGAGGTGCGCCACGCGCTGGGCGACAAGGCGCGCAAGCCTCTCTACATCGAGACGAGACATCGCCGCGGCTATCGGCTGATCGCGCCTGTGACCGTCGTGCTGCAAGCCGCGCCGTCGGCGCCATGCCAGCATCTCGTCGGGCGCGACGAGCCACTGTCCGAACTCGATCGTCGGTTCGAGCTTGCTGTCGGCGGGCAGCGCCAGCTCGTGCTGGTGAGCGGCGAGCCCGGCATCGGCAAGAGCGCCCTGGTCGACTTCTTCCTGTCCGGGCTTGCGGCGGATCGCGGCATCAGGATCGCCCGCGGCCAGTGCCTCGATCACCATGGTGCGGGCGAGCCCTATCTGCCGATGATCGACGCGTTGACGCGCCTGGCCGGCGCGCCCGACGGGCGCGACCTTCGAAAGCTGCTCGCCGATCAGGCGCCCGGCTGGCTGGCGCAAATGCCGTCGCTATGGACGCGGGCGCAGCGCAATGGCTTCGCCTCGCGCGGTTTGCCGACGCGGGAGCGGCTGTTGAGCGAGCTTACGCTGGCGATCGAGGCAATCTGCAAGCACGTGCCGCTGGTGCTGCATCTCGAGGACATCCATTGGAGCGATGTTTCCACCTTGACCTGGTTGACGCATGTCATGCGACGACTGGAGCCGGCGCGGCTCCTAATCCTGGCAACGATCCGGCCTGCGGACCGGTTCGGCCCGAGGGCCGGCCTGGATCGAGCTGGACGAGAGCGTGTTTGGCGGCGGGCTGCGCGAGGTCGCCGAACGGCTTCTGGCGCGCACCGGCGGCAATCCGCTCTTTCTCGCGGGTATCGTCGATCGGCTCCTGCAGCCGGGTGCGGCGCCCGATCTTGCCGAAGCGCTCGCGACCATACCCGCCGGCATCCGGCGATATATCGAGCGGCAGATCGACGAACTCGACGCCGCCGACCGCGACCTCCTGATGGCCGGAAGCGTCGGTCGCCGGGAGTTTGCCGCGGCTTCGGTCGCCGCCGTGCTCGACACCGAGGTCAGGCTTGTCGAGGAGACTCTCGTGCGGTTGAGCCGTTCGGGCATCATCGGCCTCTCGGGCACCACGTCCTGGCCCGACGGAACACGCACCAGCCTTTACAGTTTCCAGCACGATCTCTACCGCGAGCTTCTCTATGAGCGCCTGCCGCCCAGCGGCCGGTCTGGTTGATCCTCGCCGAAGAGCGTCCCGGAACTCTCCCGGAACTCGGCCATTTACTTCACGCCTCCCGAACCGCAGGATCGCTGTCCGCAACTCAGGTCATCGCAGGCTGCTGTCTTACGAGGGAGGGGTCGATGAGTAAGCTTCGTCGCCGTACCGTTCGCATGACAACCCGTTTCGCCGCCAACGCTGCAGTTCTCGCTTCGGCCGTCGCGCTCTCGGGCCAAGCCTTGGCGCAGGCGAGTTCCGAGCAACTCGGCACCGTGCATTTCGAGACCTCCTGCACGCCGGAGGCTCAGAGGCTCTTCGACAAGGGCATGCTCTATCAACATTCCTTCTGGTATCGCGCGTCGCAGCGGATGTTCGCGGAGGCGCTGGCCAAGGATCCCGAATGCGGCATCGCCTATTGGGGCATCGCGCTCAGCCTGCTGTGGAATCCGCATGCAGCGCCGCCGCCGAAGAACCTTGCCGACGGGGCAGGCGCGATCGCGATGGGCACGCGTATCGGCGCCAAGACCCAGCGCGAACGGGACTATCTGGACGCGCTCTCGGCCATGTATGCCGACTACGACAAGGTGAGCCATCGCGAGCGGAACGTGGCCTATGCCAAGGCCATGGAGCAGGTCGCGCTTCGCTATCCCAAGGATGACGAGGCGCAGATCTTCTATGCGCTTGCCCTGAATACCTCGGCGTCGCCCGCCGACAAGACCTACGCCAATCAGCTCAAGGGCGGTGCGTTGCTGGAGCCCATCTGGAAGAGGCAGCCGGAGCATCCCGGCGTGGCGCACTATCTGATCCATCTCTACGACTATCCGCCGATTGCCGAGAAGGGACTCGAGGCGGCGCGCAGCTACGCCAAGATCGCGCCGGCCGCGGCACATGCCGTCGCATATCTTCACGCGTCTCGGCCTCTGGGACGACTCGATCGCATCGAACGCCGAGTCGGCACGCGTCGCCAAGGAGGATGGCGAGAAGGCCGATCAGCTTCACGCGATGGACTACCTGGTCTACGCCAACCTGCAATTGGGGCAGGACCGCAAGGCCAAGGCCGTCATCGACGAGATGATGGCGATCACCGGGACCGAGAGCTATTTCCCGGGCAGCTATGCCCAGGCGGCCTCGCCGGCGCGCTACGCCATCGAGCGGGGCGAATGGAAGGATGCCGCCGCGTTGCCGGTGCGACCGGGAACGCAGCCGTACATCCAGGCGATCACCCATTGGGCGCGGGCGCTGGGCGCGGCGCGCAGCGGCGACCCGGCGAGCGCGCGGGCCGACATCGCCAAGCTCGTGGAGTTCCGGGACAGACTGCGCGAGGCCAAGGATGCCTACTGGTCCGAGCAGGTGGACATCCAGGTCAAGGTCGCGACGGCCTGGCTTCTCTATGCCGAAGGCAAATACGACGAGGCCCTGAAGGCGATGAGCGCCGCGGCCGATGCCGAAGACCTGACGGAGAAGCATCCCGTCACGCCGGGCGTGCCGAAGCCGGCGCGCGAACTGTATGGCGTCATGCTGTTCGAACAGGGCAAGCCGGGCGAGGCACTCGTGGCCTTCGAGGCGACCCTGAAGAAGGAGCCCAATCGCCTGGGTGCCTATTCCGGTGCCGCAGCAGCCGCCGAAAAGGCCGGCGACAGCGCCAAGGCCCGCCAGTACTACGCCAAGGTCGCCGAGATTGCCCGCGGTGCCGACGAGAGCCGCACCGAGGTCGCCCAGGCCCAGACCTTCCTGGCGAAGAACCCATGATCGCGCGCTGGCTGCCCGCGCTCGCGCTGGCGGGTTTCTTCACGGCCGCGCAGGCCGAGACCCTGGAGCTCGTCGGCTATGCCGGCGTGCTCGGCGAATGGGAGATCACGGCGAACGTCACTCCCTCGGGCCCCGCCGGCAAGAACGAGTTCGGCGGCCCGGTGAAGATGCGGCATGTCGGCTATTGCACGCGGGAAGGGCCGGAAGAGCGGACGGGGGAGATCCGTGTCAGCCTGCAGGGATCGTCGCGGCTGACGGCGACCCTGCTGGTCAACGGCGTCGAGTGTTCGTACAGCGGCCGTCAGACCGACGCCTACAACGGATCGCTGAAGTGCCCCGACAAGCGCGCCGTCCCTTTGACCCTCTGGCTGAAGCCGCAGCCGCCGGCCTGATCCCTACCGGCAGATCACGGGGATCATCGACTTGGTGAAGGCGCGCAGTTCGGCGGCCGGCACGCCGAGGCGGGCGCGGATGCCGGTGGCGGTCATGATCGCGCCGGCCATGCTGGCGCGCTCGGCGGGCGAGGGCACGGGCTTCAGGTCGCTGTTGACGAAGCCGCGCTCGAACGCCTTCTCGAAGTTCGCGAGGATCTGGTTGGCCGCTGCGCCGATCTCCGGATGGCTGAGCGATTCGACGGTGGCCGTACCGACGACGATGCAGCCCGGCCGGTTCGGCGGCTTGGTGTAGATGTCGATCGCGCCCTTGTAGAGACGGCCCAGCCGCTGCTCGATCGGATCGGGCGTCGACAGGACCGCGTCCATCGCCTCGACGCTCTTCTCGCCGATATGGCGCAGCATGCTGATGTAGAGCTGCTCCTTGTCGCCGAAGGCGGCGTAGAGGCTCGGCCGGTTGAGGCCGGCGGCGGCGCAGAGTTCGTCGAGCGAGGCGGCCGCGAATCCCTTGGCGATGAACACGTCGCGCACGCGTTCCAATACCTCGCTGGTAATAAATCCGCGCGGACGGCCGCGCGGGCGCGCCTCTTTCTCTATTTTTGTACCGTTTCGCATAATTATCCTTGACGGCGGCCGCCTCCCGTATTTTTGTACCACATCGCACACAAATACGAAAGCAGGCCACCATGAGCCATTTGAGCCATTTACGCCGCGACCTCTTCCCGGTCGACCCCTTGTCCGAGGACCCGACCTGTCAGTCCGTTTCGGTGCCGCGCCTGCCGCTGCACCGTCGGTTCCTTGCGAAGCTCGGCCTTTGGCGCGAGCGCAGCCGAGCCCGCGACGCGCTCGCCGAGATCGATGCGCACAGCCTGCGCGACGCCGGCATCGCACCCGTCCAGGCCGACTTCGAGGCCAACCAGCCGTTCTGGCGCCGGCCAGGATCGCTTCGCTAATTGTTGTTCAACCAAGGGAGACTGAGATGGAATTGTTTGCTTCGCCGATGGCCTGCTCGCTGGCCTCGCATATCGCCGTGATCGAGGCCGGGCTACCGGTCAAGGTCCGCTTCGTCGACAACAAGAAGACCGACGATGGCGGCGACTATTTCGCCGTGTCGCCCTACGGCTATGTGCCGGCGCTGCGGCTCGACGACGGCAGGATCCTGAACGAGGGCGCGTCGGTGCTGCAGTATCTCGCCGACCGCAAGCCCGAAGCCGGTCTTGCACCGGCCTGGGGCAGCGCCGAGCGCTACCAGCTGATCGACACGCTGCACTATCTCGGCACCGAAGTGCACAAGCGCGTCTTCTACAACATCTTCTCGACCACCGTGCCGGCCGAGGCGAAGGAGGCCGCGAAGGCCGAACTCGATCCGACGCTCGCGGCGATCGCCAACCGCCTCGGCGATCGCGAGACCCTGGTCGGCGACGGCTTCACCGTGGCCGACGCCTATCTGGTGACCTTGCTCAACTGGGCGGTGTTCCTGAAGGCCGACCTCGCGAAGTGGCCGGCGCTACAGGCTTATCATCGCAAGCACCTGCAGCGGCCGTCCGTTGTCCGTGCGATGGGTGTGGAGATGGAGGAGCGCAAGCGCCGCGCGGCCTGATCGAAGGGCGAGACAGGCGGCTTCGGCCGCCCGTTTCACTCACCATGCTTTAGATTGCGTCTAGTAATTGATTGCCCGCATGCTAGATGTCTCCCCCACGGAGGACATCACCATGCGCATCGTTACTGCCGCGGCCCTTTTGTGGCTCTCGTTCGCCGGCGCCGCTTCGGCCCACGCGCTCTGGCTCGAGCCGGATGCGGCCGGCTACCAGCTCTATTTCGGCGAGTTCGGAGAGAACCTGCGTGAGGGCTCGCCCGGCCTGCTCGACCGCTTCGAGCCGGTGCCCGCCGCCAAGGCCTTCGGCACCTCGGGCGACGTGGCGCTGAAGATCGAGAAGAAGCCGACCTCGTTCCAGTTCACCGGCGCTCCTGAAGGCGCGGGCAGCGTCGTGGCCGAGCAGGCCCGGGTCACCGAGCGCAAGCAGAACGACAAGGTCACGCGCACGCTGGGCCGGCTCTCGGCGCGCTACATCGCCGACTTCAGCGAGCGCAAGCCGCTGATCCCGCTCGACATCGTGCCGACCGGCAAGCCCGGCCACTTCAAGGTGTTTTACGACGGCAAGCCGCTGCCCAAGGCCAAGGCCGAAGTCGTGACCGAGTTCGGCTGGACGAAGGAATTCAAGACCGACGATAACGGTGCCTTCGATGTCGAACTGCCGTGGAAGGGCACCTACGCCGTCGAGGTGTCGCTGGTCGACAACACGCCGGGCACCCACGGCACCGCGCCCTACGACGGCATGCGCCTGGTCACGACGCTCACCTTCAAGGTGCCGGACGGACTCGCGGCACCGGCGCGCCTGCCGGTCGTGACGCCGAAGCGCTGATCACTCCGCCGCCTTCTTGTTGAGAACGCCGAAGCGATCCTTCGGCGACTTCTCGCGGGCGGCGGCGCCGTAGGTTCCCATCTCGATGCGATGCGGGATGGTGAGCATGTAGTTCTTGAAGGCGTTCTCCATCGCCTGCCGCCAGCCCTGCGCGTCCTGGGTCTCGTTGACCGAGGCCTTGGCGAGCTTCAGCGCATAGGGATCGCGCTCGGCGATCCGCTGGGCCAGCGCCATCGTTTCCTCTTCCAGCTTTTCGCGCGGGACCACGCGGTTCACCAGGCCCGCCTTCTCGGCGTCGGCGGCGCTGATGAAGTCGCCGGTGAAGAGATACTCCTTGGTCTTGCGCGGACCGAAGTCCCACGGCATCGAGAAATACTGCACATGGCTGCCGCCCCATTTCACGGCACGGTCGGCGAACTGCGCATCCTCGCTCGCAATGATGATGTCGCAGGCCGAGGCGATCATCATGCCGCCCATGATGCAGTAGCCCTGGACCTGCGCGATGGTGGGCTTCGGCAGGTCGCGCCAGCGCATCGTGTTCTCGAAGAAGCGCTCCCACAGGCGGCGATACTCGCCCTTGAAGCCGGGTTCGAGCGGCGTCTTCTTCTGGTCCTCCATCTCCTGCGGGCTGCCGAGATCGTGGCCGGCCGAGAAATGCTTGCCTGCGCCGGCCAGGATGATGACCCTCACCTCCTTGTCGTCGACCGCCTCGGCGAAGGCGTCGTCGAGTTCCTTGAGCAGGATGCGGCTCTGCGCGTTCAGCGCCTCCGGCCGGTTGGTCGTGATCTTGAGCACCGGTCCGGTGCGGTCGATGAGAAGCGTCGAATAGGTCATGCGGCTGCCTGTATAGGGTGATGGAGTTCGGGCGCGAGACCTGCGCCCATCAGGTCGATGAAATTGTCGCAATAGAAGCGCTGCTTCTGCGCCTCGGTGGTGCCGGCCTTCTCCATCGACGCCTCGAAGCGCTTGAGGGGATGGCGACCGCCCTCGACATGCGGATAGTCGGAGGAGAAGAGGCAGACCTCGTCGCCGGTGTTGGCGATGATCCAGCCCGCATCCTCGTGCGGATAGGGCGTGACCCTGACCTGGCGCTGCACGAATTCGCTGGGCTTCAGCGACATCTTCTGCAGCCGCTCCTCGTTGCGATAGAAGGCGTTGTGCGCGCTGTCCATGTTGCGCATCCAGCCCGGCACCCAGGAGGCGCCCTGTTCGATGACGCCGAACTTGAGGCGCGGGAAGCGGTCGAGCACGCGGTCGACGACCAGAGCGGTCAGCGCCTTCATCGGCGGATAGGCGATCGCCATGTAGTCGATCGACTTGAAATTGTCGTCGCCGCCATGGAAGTCGGGGACCGGCGGCAGGCCGTTGTTGAACCAGGCATCTTCCAGAAGCTTGCCGCCGCCGCCGACATGGAAAACGATCGGCAGGCCAGCCTCTTGCGCGATGGCCCACAGTGGATCGAAGCCGATATGGCTCGGCGAATGATGGTCGGGGCAGCGCGACGGGATCATCAGCGCCTTGGCGCCCAGTTCGATGGCCTCGCGGGCCGCCCGTTCCGTGCGCTCGAAATCGACCAGCGGCACGTAGCCGGTCGGCAGCAGACGGCGGTCGACCGAACAGAACTCGACCATGTGCCGCGTATGGGCGCGCGCCACCGCATAGGTCAGCTCGACGTCGCGTCCGCCTTCGAGCACCGACGAGTAATTGAGCAGGGCCGTCGTGAACATGAGCTGGCTGGCGAAGCCCAGCAGGTCGATGGATCGCGGCCGGTCCTGCCGGCTGGACGAGCCCAGCGCCTCCCAGTTCTTGCGCAGCATGATCTGCGCCTCGTCAAACTCCGCTGAGGGATCGGCCTTGAAGCGTGTGTTCTGGAAGCCCTCGTGGCGCGGAAACAGGACGGAGTCGGTCACGACGGCGCGATGCTTCGTCTCGAGATGATCGCTGAGAAAACCGGGCACTTCCATGATGTGCGCATCGGCGTCGTGAATGACGCGGCCGCTGGCGTAGGGCATGGTCTCCTCTCCAGTTTCCTTGTCGTTTTGCGGGAGCTTAGCATGAGCCAGGACATTTCCCACGCAGTGCAGACCCTCCTCGAAGCGCGGCGCAGCGGCCGCCAGGCGACACCGCCGTTTGCCCTGAAAGACCGCGCTGCGGTCTATGCGATCCAGGATGGCGTGGCGGCGGCCACCGGTCCGGTCGCCGGCTGGAAGGTCGGTGCCCGCACGCCGACGGCCGAGCCCAATCCCGCACCGCTGCTCGAGGGCGCGCTCGTGCCGTCGCCGGCCCGCTTCGACGGCAAGGCGATGCACATGATCGGCGTCGAGGTGGAGATCTCCTTCCACATCGTGCGCGACATTGCTGCGCGCACCGCACAGGTCGAGCGTGACGAAGCGCTCGCGGCGGTCGGTGACGCCTTCGTCGGCATGGAGATCGTCGATACGCGTCTTGTCGATTTCAAGAACGCCGATCCGGAATGGCTGCTGGCCGACAACCAGATGAACCACGCGTTGGTGGTGGGCGATGCGATCGGCAACTGGAAGGCGCTCGACTGGCCGAAGCTGCAGGTGAACCTGGTGGTCGACGGCAAGACCATCGTCGACCAGCAGGGCGGGCTGGGCGCCGTCGATCCGGTGCGTCCGCTCGCCTGGATGATCGATCACGCCGTGCGCCATCGCGGTGGCATTCGCGCGGGGCAGGCGATCACCACGGGTTCATGGACTGGGCTGCTCTATTTCCCGCCGGGCTCGCACGCGCGCGGCGAGTTCGTCGGCCTTGGTGCCGTCGAGGCGAGTTTCTGACGCTTCGGCGCTAGCCGTAACAACGGACCTGCCTCGGGCGGCAGTGTCCGCCCATGACAGCTCTTGTTTCTCCCGCGCCCTTCTTCGGTCGCCGCGTCGTTGCGGCCGCTTTCGTGCTTGCCACCTTCGGCTGGGGCCTCGGCTTCTATGGGCCGCCCGTCTACCTCCAGGCGGTGCGTGAGGCGCGCGATTGGTCGGTCGTGCTGGTCTCATCGGCAGTCACGCTGCACTTCCTGGTGGGGGCCGTCGTCGTGGCCAACCTGCCGGCGCTCTATCGCCGCTTCGGCCTGCCGTCGGTCACGAAGATGGGTGCCGTGCTGCTGGCGCTGGGCATCCTCGGATGGGCGGTGGCGCGCGAGCCGTGGCAGTTGCTGCTCGCGACCTTGCTGAGCGGTGCCGGCTGGGTGGCGATGGGCGCGGCCGCGGTCAATGCCATCGTGGCGCCGTGGTACGCGGTGCGCCGGCCGGCGGCGCTGTCCATGGCCTATAACGGCGCCAGCATTGGCGGTGTCGTGTTCTCGCCTTTGTGGGTCGCGGCCATTGCCGCCTTCGGCTTCCCTGTCGCGGCGGCGGTGATCGGCGCGATCATGGTCGCCACGATGTGGTTCCTGGCCGACCACGTCTTCGCCCACACGCCACAGTCGCTGGGCCAGGTTCAGGACGGCGAGATCCTGACGCCCTTTACCGGCACGACTGCGCCGGTCGAGCAGAGCCTGTCGGGTGCCTTGCTGTGGCGCGACCGGCGCTTCCTCACCCTGGCAGCAGCGATGGCGCTGGGCCTGTTCGCGCAGATCGGCCTGATCGCCCATCTCTTCTCCCTGCTGGTGCCGGTGTTCGGCGGACCGGCGGCGGGCATCCTCATGGGGCTGGCGACGGCGGCGGCGATCGCGGGCCGCACGCTGGTCGGCTGGCTGATGCCGCAAGGCAGCGACCGGCGGCTGGTCGCCTGCCTCAGTCACTTCGTGCAGATCGCGGGATCGCTGGCGTTGCTGGTCGCGGCCGGCACGAACACGGTGTTGCTGGTCGCGGGCGTGCTGCTGTTCGGCGCGGGCATCGGCAACACGACGTCGCTCCCGCCGCTGATCGCGCAGGTCGAGTTCAGCAAGGCTGATGCCCAGCGCGTCGTGCCGTTGATCGTGGCGGTCGGTCAGGGAACCTATGCGTTCGCGCCGGCCGTGTTCGGATGGCTGCGGACGCTGTCACCAGCGGAAGGGATGCTGGTGTTCGTCGCGGCCGCCCTGATCCAGGCGGCCGCGATCGCACTCTTCCTCGTCGGAAGAAAGTCTTAGTAGTACCAGCCGGGGTACGGGTAGCCGCCCCAGGGGCCCCAATCCCAGTCGTTCATCGCATTCTCGTCGGCCGTCATCTGCTGCTCGTCGGCCAGGTTCTTCTGGAAGACGTTGTTGCGATAGGTGCCGTAGGCCGCCGCGTTGCCGACATAGATGCACACGCACACCGTCGGGTCCGGATAGACGTAGAACACCTGGCCGTTCTTGATCTCACGCGAGAACTTGTGCGGCGGCAGGTTCTTGAACGCCGCCTGGCGCTGCGGCGTGTTCGCGGGCACGAACTTGAAGCCCGCCGCCACCATCATGTCTTCCTTGTTCGCGATCACCTGCTGCGGGTTCTGGCAGGCGGCGACGGCAGCGCCCATTCCAAGAACCAAAGAGAGTGTGGCAATCCGCTTCATCCAATTCCTCCGTAACAATCGTCTGTCAGGCGCCTGACCATTTGGGTGCCCGCTTCCCCAGGAAGGCCGCCATGCCCTCGCGGAAATCGGCGCTACCGTAAGCCAGTCTGATGAGATCGTCGATGTTCTCGTCGCCCAGGCGCGCCTGCAGGCGGCGCAGCGCCTCCTTGGTGACCTGCATGGTGATCGGGGCATGGCCGGCCACGGTATTCGCCAGCTCCTCGGCCCGGGCCAGCAGGGCGGCCTGGTCCGGCAGCATCTCGCTGATGAGACCGCAGGCCAGCGCGGTCGGCGCGTCCATCAGCTTGGCCAGCAGGATCATTTCCTTGACCCGCTGGGGGCCGATCAGGGCCACCAGGCGGGCATAATTGGCCATCGACAGGCAGTTGCCGAGCGTTCGCGAAATTGGGAAGCCGAACTGGGCGCTGGCCGAGCCGATGCGCAGGTCGCAGACCGCCGCGATGGCTGCGCCGCCGCCGGTGCAGAAGCCGTTGACCGCGGCAATGGTCGGCACCGGGCAGCGCTCGATTTCACCCAGGATGCGGTCCATCTTGCGCTCGTAGGCGATGCCGTCCTCGCCGTTCTCGAAGCTCTGGAACTGGGCGATGTCGGTGCCCGCCGCAAAGGCCTTGTCGCCGCCGCCAGTGACCACCAGGGCACGGACCTCGCCGGTCTTGCCGATCCTGGCGCAGATCTCGGCCAGGCCCTCGTACATCGCAAAGGTCAGCGCATTGCGCGCCTTGGGGCGGTTGAACGTGGCCCAGCCGATGTCGCCACGCTTCTCGAAAAGAAGTTCTTCTGTCATGTCATCCAATTATGCTGATGGTGCGCTGCGGCATCATCGTCCATGTCGCCGTGCGCCGCAAACGGGCATAGGCAGGTCATGGCACTGGAACGGCTTCTCAAGGGGTTCGCGGATTTCCGCGTGGGCTATTACCAGGAGCATCTCGACCTGTTCGAGAAGCTGGCGACCGAAGGCCAGTCGCCCAAGATCCTGATCATCGGCTGCTCCGATGCGCGGATCGATCCGGGCATCCTGACCCAGACCAAGCCGGGCGACATCTTCACCGTGCGCAACGTGGCCGCCATGGTGCCGCCGGCGCAATATCCGCCCGATGACCGGCAGCACGGCACGTCGGCCGCCATCGAGTTCGCGGTACGCGGCCTCGGGGTCGAGCACATCGTCGTGCTGGGCCATGCGTTGTGCGGCGGCATCGGTGCGCTGGTCGACGGTGCGAGCGGCGCCTATGCGCACTACGACTATCTCTCGACCTGGACCGCCGTCGCGCAGCACACCCGCGATCTCGTCGTCGAGGAGCTGAAAGGCCATCCGCGCGACGAGGTCACGCGGGCCGTCGAGCAGGCCGCCGTCGTGAACAGCGTGAGCAACCTGATGGGGTATCGCTGGGTCGAGGAACGGGTGAAGGCCGGCACACTGACCCTGCATGCCTGGTGGTTCAACCTGACGGTCGGCCAGCTCTATGCCTTCAATCCCGAGACCTTGAAGTTCGCGGCCGTTGTCGGCGTCAAACTCGACGCCGCTATCACCAACCGCACGCCGCTCTCGGCCCTGAAGCCGGAAGCCTTCGCGGCGGCGCTTGCGGGGAAGAAGCCGGCTTTTTGAAAAAGAAACGAAGGATCCCTCACTTCGTTCGGGATGACACGATTGTTGGAATTGGCGCAGTACGCTGATCCAAAAACAGGTGTCATCCTGAGCGCAGCGAAGGATCCTTCGCTCTTGATGAAGCTTAAGCCGACAGCGACTTGATCGCCGCTTCGACGCCGCCGGAGACGAACGGCACGCCCGACGCCTTCATGGCGAGCTCGGTGGTGGCGAGGCAGCCCAGCAGCATCGGCTCGTTGAGGTCGCCCATGTGGCCGATGCGGAACATCTTGCCCATCATCTTGCCGAGCCCGCCGCCCAGCGACAGGTTGAAGCGATCGAGGGCGGCCTTGCGCATCGGGTCGGAGCTGACGCCCTCGGGCATGGTGACGGCGGTCACCGAGTTCGAGAGACGCTCCTCGTTCTGGCAGAAGAGCTGCGGGCCCTTGCCGTCGGAGCCCCAGACGCGCACGGCGGCGCGCGTCGCTTCGGCGAGGCGCGCATGGCGGGCGAAGACGGCGTCGAGGCCTTCCTCCTCCAGCATCTTCAGCGATTCCTGGAGGCCGAAGAACATGTGCACGGGCGCGGTGCCGACGAACTTCTGCGGCGCGCGGCCGGTCATCATCTCCCAGCTCCAGTAGTGCCGCGGTGTCTTGGACTTGCGCGACACTTCCAGCGCCTTGTTGCTGACGCCGGTCATCGACATGCCGGTGGGCAGCATCAGGCCCTTCTGGCTGCCGCCGACCGTGAGGTCGATGCCCCAGGCGTCCATCTTGTATTCCATGCTGGCGAGCGAAGAGATCGTGTCACTGAGCAGCAGGGCCGGGTGCTTGGCCTCGTCGATTGCGCGGCGCACCTGGTCGATCGGCAGGACCATGCCGGTCGCGGTCTCGTTGTGGACGGTCAGGACCGCCTTGATCTTGTGCTCCTTGTCGGCGACCAGGCGCTCGGTGATCCGGGCGACGTCGGCGCCCTTGCGCTGGTCGGCGGGGATCAGCTCGACCTTGATGTCGAGATGATGCGCCATCTCGGTCCAGCTCTCGGAGAAGTAGCCGGTCTCGACCATCAGCACGGTTTCGCCGGGCGAGAACAGGTTGGCGAGGGCGGCTTCCCAGGCGCCATGGCCGGTCGACGAGTACATGAACAGGTTCTGGTCGGTCTTGAGCACGCGCTTCACGCCGTTGTGGCAGGCGTGATGGATGGCGACGAATTCCTCAGACATGAAATCGATTACGGGCCGGTCCATGGCGCGCAGCACACGGTCGGGAATGTTGGTCGGGCCGGGATTATTGAAGAATTGGCGGCCACGGGGCTTGGCGTTCACGGCGTTCCTCCACCTTGAGAGGGCGGACTTTGGCGCGAGGCCCTTGGCGAAACAAGCGAGACAAGCGATGCTGAGCCATTAGCTGGATTGAGGGCAAGTATGAGCGCGCAAGAGAAAGATTCATCGCAGACGAATTCCGCCGTCGTCGCCGACTACAAGGCGAAAACGGGCAAATCGGCCGCCCTGTTCGAGCGCGCCCACAAGGTGCTGCCGAGCGGCATCACCCACGACGCCCGCTACCTCGACCCCTATTCGATCCACGTCTCGCGCGCCGTCGGTCCGCGCAAGTGGGACGTCGACGGCAACGAGTATGTCGACTATTTCGGCGGCCACGGTGCCATGCTGCTCGGCCATTCGCATCCCGCCATCGTCGAGGCGGTGAAGCGGCAGATCGAGCTCGGTACGCATTACGGCTCGAGCCACGAGCTGGAGGTGCGCTGGGCCGAGCTGGTGTGCGAGCTGACGCCCTGCGCCGAGCGGGTGCGCTTCACCGCATCCGGCACCGAGGCCTCGCACATGGCGATCCGCCTCGCGCGCGCCCACACGGGCAAGGACAAGATCGTCCGCTTCCTCGGCCACTTCCACGGCTGGCACGACAACGTGACGGCGGGTGCCGGCGCGACCTACGACGGCGGCACCACGCCGGGCGTGCCGCAGGAGGTGAGCTCGCTGTCGATCGTGATGCCGCAAAACGATGTCGCGGCCGTCGTGAAGCTGATCGAGGAGCGCGACGACATTGCCGCCGTGATGTTCGAGCCGTCGGGTGCCTCGTGGGGCCAGGCGCCGCTGCCGCCGGGCTTCGTTCAGGCGGTGCGCAACGCCACGGCCAAGAAGGGCGTCGTCATGCTGATGGACGAGGTCATCACCGGCTATCGCTGGTCCTCGGGCGGCGCGCAGAAGGCGCTGGGCATCACGCCCGACCTCTGCATCCAGGCCAAGATCGTGGCCGGCGGCCTGCCGGGCGGCGCGGTCTCGGGCAAGAGGGAGATCATGGACCGCATCGATCATGCCGCGACCGCGGCCCGCAAGATCGAACGCATCCTCCATCCCGGCACCTTCAACGCCAACCCGCTGTCGGCCGCGGCCGCCGTCACCGCACTGTCGATGGTGCGCGACGACAACCTCGCTGAGAAGGCGAACAAGACGGCGGCCGAACTGCGCGCGGCGCTGACCGAGGTGCTGGTGCAGGAAGGCGTGCCGTGGGGCATCTACGGCCAGAGCTCGACCTTCCTGATCTATCCCAACCCGTTCGGCGATCCGATCGATCCCGCGACCTTCGATCCGCTCACCGTGCCGATCGAGAAGCTCAAGGGCGCACGCGGCGCCGGCCCGCTCACCGGCAAGATCCGCATGGGCCTGATGACCCACGGCGTGGACGTCATGGGCGCCCCCGGCGGCTTCGTCTCGGCCACGCACGGCGGCGCCGAGATCGAGAAGACGGTCCATGCGCTCCGCCAGACCGTCCGCGCGCTCAAGGCCGAACGCGAAGTGAAGGCGGCTTAGGGGCTGGGGGCGCGCGACTCCAGTCGCGCGTCTTTCTTGAAGAAACAATGATCGCGCCACTGGAGTGGCGCGCCCCCGGCGAGAGAAACGACCATGTACGGAATGACCAAGCCCGTTCGTGCGACCGAGTTCACGCGGCTGCCGGAGAGGTTCCGCAAGCCGTCGCGCACGGCGTGGGGCGACACCAATGCGGTAGGCCAGCTGCTCGACTCGTTCCTTGAAGGGCCGAGCTTCGATCGCGTCGGCAATCTCTACGTCACCGACATTCCGTTCGGGCGCATCTTCCGCATCGACCCGGCGGGCGAGTGGACGCTGGTGACCGAATATGACGGCTGGCCGAACGGGCTGAAGATCCACAAGGACGGCCGCATCTTCATCACCGACTACAAGCGCGGCCTCGTCCTGCTCGATCCCGACACCGGCACGGTGACGCCGCTGCTGGAGACGCGCGGCTCGGAGAGCTTCAAGGGCGTCAACGATCTCTTCTTTGCCGCCAACGGCGACCTCTATTTCACCGACCAGGGCCAGACCGGCCTGCATGATCCGACCGGCCGCGTCTATCGCTACGACCCGGCAGGCAGGCTCACGATGCTGGTGAACACCGTGCCGAGCCCCAATGGCCTCGTGATGAACAAGGCCGAGACCATACTCTATGTCGGCGTGACGCGCGGCAATGCCGTGTGGCGCCTGCCGCTGATGGGCGACGGCACCGCGAGCAAGGTCGGCCTGTTCATCCAGATGAGCGGCGGCCATGCCGGTCCCGACGGCATGGCGCTGGACGAGGAGGGCGGGTTGGTGATCGCCCATCCCAGCACCACGGCCTGGCGCTTCGATTCGCTGGGACGGCCGACGCATCACGTCGACTGCGGCGACGACATCTACTGCACCAACGTCGCCTTCTCCGGCCACGATCTCTACGTCGTGGTGTCGCGCCGCAGCGAGAAGGTCGCGGCCGGCACCATCCTCAAGGCCACCATGCCGGTCGCCGGCAAGGCGATGTTCTCGCACGCCTAGGCGTGTTTACTCTTTTACGGTCGGGTCGTAGCCGTAGTCGAAGGTCAGCTCCTCGCCGCTGGAGAGGCGGCGTATGGACCACGCCTCAACCATCCAGCGATCGTGGACCTGGACCATTCGCCATTCGCAGTTCGGCTCCGGATCGTGGTTGATCAGGGAGATATGCCCGATCGCCACAAGGCCGCGTGTGGAGCAGACAGGATGGTCGAAGTAGTTGCCGTTCAGGACCGTCTCGGTGACGTGCTTGATGTCCCGCTTGGGTAGTTCCCAGGTGAAGCAGTCATCGATCTTGGTGCGCGGATCGATGATGGAGCACGCGGTGAGCCCAAGGCCACGACCGGGTATCGCGGTGACCTGATACGGTCGGACGGTCAAAGGGATTTTAACGCGCTTCACGTGCTGGTGACTTCTGGAGCTCTATGTAATCGCAAGAGGCCTACTTCTTCCCGAACAGCCGCGTGCATATGGGGAGTTGGCAATACTCGATCCCCCTGTGGCCGATCAAGTGTTCGAAGCATTTCCAATGCCAACACAGAGGCTGGAGTGTGTATGGTCCGGTGAGATGATCACCATCGGCAAACTCGAACCGTCCGACCGCGCGCAGTGGGAAGTGCTGTTCCGCGCCTACATGGATTTCTACAAGCGCACGCTGCCGCAGGCGATGTACGACCGCGCCTGGAACGAGTTCGCGAAGGACACACGCATGCATGCGCTGGGCGCCCGCCTCGACGGACGCCTGGTCGGCATCACGCACTTCCTGATCCACGCCAACACGTCATCCGACGATGTCTGCTACCTGCAGGACCTGTTCACCGAAGCCGAGCTGCGCGGCAAGGGCGTGGCGCGGGCGCTGATCCAGGCGGTCGCCGACTGGGCCAAGGCGCAAGGCTGCCCGCGTCTCTACTGGCAGACGCAGAACAGCAACGCGACGGCACGGCTCCTGTACGACAAGATGGCCGTGAACCGCGGGTTCATTCGCTACGATATCGAGTTGGGTTAGCGCCGGCCCTTGCCGATATGAGCCACGGCCTCGATCTCGACGAGGATTTCGGGCGCGGCGAGGGCGCTCACCTCGACCAAAGTCGAGGCCGGGAAATCGCCGGTGAAGAATTCCCGGCGCGCCTGCCAGACCTTGGTGTTGTTGGCGATCTCGGTGAGGAACACCGTGATCTTCACGACGTCCGACATGGCGCCGCCGGCGGCTTCGACCAGCGCCTTGATCTTGCCGAAGATCACCTTGGCCTGGGCGTATTCGTCCATCGCGCCCAGCGCCTTGGGATCGGCGCCGCGCGCAGTCATGCCGGACACGTAGGCCACGCCATCGACCACGAGGCAGTTCGACCAGCGCTCGGGCGGCGGCTCGGCGACGTCGGGCGAGGTCACGCGTCGGATGGTCATGTCGTCTCCTCCTGGTTGGTCGGATCCCGGTTAGCCGGGCCCTGATTAGCCGGGTTTCGCACCTGAAGCTTTCACGACCGGCGTCCACTTGTCGATCTCGCCCTGGATGAAGCGCGTCACCTCGGCGGGTGTCATGGTGCTGCCCTCGGCACCGATCTCCTCCCAGCGCTTGATGACGGCGGGCTCCATCAGCACGGCCTGCATCTCCTTGGCCAGCCGGTCGACGATCGGCTGCGGCGTCTTCGCCGGCACCGAGATGCCGAACCAGGAATAGGAGATCAGGTCGGGATAGCCCAGCTCCTTCATGGTCGGCACGTCGGGGAAGGCGGGGCTGCGCGTCTCGCCACTCACCGCCAGGGCATTCACCTTGCCGGCCTTGATATGGGGGGCGGCCGAGGGCAGCGAATCGAACATCACCGGCACGACGCCCGCGATCGTGTCGATCATCGCGGGGCCGGCGCCGCGATAGGGGACATGGACCATCTCCGCGCTGATCACCTGCGTCATGCGCGCGCCCAGCAGGTGATTGCTCGAGCCGGCGCCGGAGGTCGCATAGGAGACCTTGCCGGGGTTCGCCTTGGCGTAGTCGACGAACTCCTTGAAGGTCTTGGTCTGGAAGGTCGGATTGGCGACCAGCACGCTGGGGTTGGTCGAGGCGATGGAGACATGGATGAAGTCGCCCATCGGATCGAAGTCGGCGCCGCCATAGAGCGTGGGCGAGATCGACAGGCCCGAGATCACCGACAACAGCAGCGTGTAGCCGTCGGGGGCTGCCTTGGCGACGATCGCCGTGCCGACCATGGCGCCCTTGCCGGGCTTGTTGTCGACGATGATGTTCTGGCCGAGCTTCTGGCCGAGATGCTCGGCGACCATGCGGGCCACGACGTCGGTCGTGCCGCCGGGCGCATAGGGCACGACGAGCTTGATGGGCTTGCTGGGCCACGGCGCGGTTTGCGCGGCGGCGGGAGTGGCGGCGACGGCAAGCGTCGCGGCGACGAAGGAGCGGCGGTTGAGCATGCGCGGAGTATACTCACGTCATGAACGATCCCAAGGTCCTGTTCTCCGCCCTTTTCGAGCCGCGACGTGTCGCACTGATCGGCGCGTCGTCGGATGTCACCAAAACGACATCGCGGCCGCAGCGTTTCCTGCGCAAGCACGGCTTCACCGGTGAGATCCTGCCGGTCAATCCGTCGCGCAGCGAAATCCTGGGGGAGAAGGCCTACAAGGATCTCGACGCGATCCCGGGCGACATCGATCACGCCTATATCCTGCTGAACGGCGCGGCCGCGGTGCGGGCGCTGGCAGAGTGCGGCCGGCGCGGCGTCAAGGTGGCGTCGATCCTCGCGGGCGGCTTTGCCGACGCGGGCGCCGCCGGCGCCTCGCTGCAGGACGATCTCGCGAAGGTCGTGCGCGAGACCGGCATCCGCCTGGTCGGCCCCAACAGCATCGGCACAGTGAGCACCGATCCCGCCATGGCGTTGACGGCCAATGCAGCCTTCGCGGTTGAGAAGCTGCGTGCCGGCAACTGGGCCGTCGTGAGCCAGAGCGGCAGCCTGATCGGCGCGCTGCTGTCGCGCGCCGATGCGCGCGGCATCGGCTTCTCGCGGCTGATCTCGGTCGGCAACGAGGTCGATCTCGCGGTGGGCGAGATCGCCGACCTATTGGTGGACGACCCCAAGACCAAGGCCGTTCTCCTGTTCATGGAGACGCTGCGCGACGGCGAGCGGCTGGCGAGGGCGGCGCGGCGGGCCCACGAGGCCGGCAAGCCCGTGATCGCCTACAAGCTCGGGCGCTCGGACATCGGCCAGGAACTGGCACGCTCGCATACCGGCGCCATTGCCGGCTCCGACGCGACCTTCGACGCCTTCTGTCGCCGCCACGGCATTGCCCGCGTGTCGATGTTCGAATCGCTCATCGACGTGCCGTCGCTGCTGGTCGATCGGTCGCGCGCCAGGAGCAGCGGCCGGCGCGTTGCCGTGGCGACCACGACCGGCGGCGGTGCGGCCATGGTGGTCGACAGTATGGCAGTCGCTGGGCTCGACATCGTCGGACCGCCCAACAACCTCGTGGAATGGCTGAAGCCGCTCGGCATCGCGGCCGGCGACGGCAAGCTCGTGGACCTCACGCTGGCCGGCGCCAAGCCCGAGATCGTGGCGGGCACGATCGAGCGCTTGCTGGCCGACGACGGCAACGACGCGGCGATCTTCGTGGTCGGCTCCTCGGCGCAGTTCAATCCCGAGCTCGCCGTCGAGCCGCTGCTGCGTTTCGCCGGATCGGCCAAGCCCTTCGCGGTGGCGCTGACGCCCTCGGCGGAGAAGTCGCTGGCGCTGCTGACCGCGGCCGGCGTACCCGCCTTTCGCCATCCCGAAGCCTGCGCCGAGGCGATGGCGCTGTGCCTGCTGCGCGCGCCGCCGCAGCCGGTGCCACGCCTGGAAGAACCGTCCCTCGATGCGCTCTCAGCATTGGAGGTGGGCCGTACATCCGGCTTCGACGAGCGCCGCGCCGCCGATTTCTTTGCCACGCTGGGAGTGCCCATGGTGAAGTCGGCGACCGTGCCCGATGCAAGGCGTGTCGCCGCTGCGGTCGGCGAAGTCGGTGCGCCGGTCGTCCTGAAAATCCTGTCGGTCGACATCCCGCACAAGACCGAAGCGGGCGGCGTGGCGCTCGGCATTCCAGACGGCCAGACCGCGGCCGTTGCCGCGCGCGAGATCGAGAAGCGGGTGAAGGCCTATGCACCCGAAGCGCGGTTGCAAGGCTTCCTCGTGCAGAAGATGGAGCGCGGGCTGGTCGAGGTGATCCTGGGCTACCGCCGCGATCCACTGGTCGGCCCCACTGTCACCGTCGGCCTCGGCGGTGTGCTGGCCGAAATCTACAAGGATGCCTCGACGCGCCTCGCACCGGTCGACGAAGCCGAGGCGATGGAGATGATCGCCGAGGTGAAGGGCCTAGCGACCGTGCGCGGCTATCGCAACATGCCGAAGGGCGATGTGTCAGCGTTGGCGAAGACAATCGCCGCCTTCTCGACCCTGGCGCACAAGCAGTTCGCCGACGTTGCCGAAGCGGAGATCAATCCGCTGCTGGTGAAGCGCGACGGCGAGGGCGTCGTCGCGGTCGACGGGTTGGTCGTGCTGGCTTGATGCGGCAACGCAACGTTAGTGGCGCTGCGGCCGATCCATGAGCTGGCGGAAATCGTCGAGGACGAAGTAGGTGTTCTGCAGCCGGTCGATCTCATAGGGCCGGTTCATCGCGACCGTCGCGTCGAACGGCACGCGATCGACGCTGTCGCCCTCGATCGCGTGCTTCACCTCGGCGGCGGAAGACAGGATGCCGGCGCCGTAGGCCTTCAGGCCGCGCTCGGTGCGGATCAGGCCGAACTCGACGGTGAACCAGTAGAGGCGCGCCAGCAGATGCACGTTCGGGCCGGCTTCGACGCCGCGACGGCCATAGTCCTGCATGTAATCGGCGAAGACCGGATTGGTGAGCAGCGGCACGTGGCCGAAGAAATCGTGGAACAGGTCGGGCTCGACCAGGTAGTCGATCTCCTCGCGCTTGCGGATCCACACCGTCACCGGAAAGCGGCGGTTGGCGAGGTGGTCATAGAAGGCGGCATCGGGGATCAGGCCCGGGACGCCGACGATGCGCCAGCCCGTCAACGGCTCAAGCCGCGCATTCACCGCCGCGAAGTCGGGGATCGTGTCGCCCAGTTCGATCGCGTCGAGGCCCGCCAGGAACTCCGCGCAGGCGTAGCGCTCAGCCAAGGCGCGCTGGCGCTGGACCAGCAGGCGCCACACGGCCTGTTCCTCGCCGGAATAGAGGTCGGAATGCTGCGCAACCGTCCAGTCCGGCGCCATGCCGGCATAGTCGCCACGCAGGTTCTCGAGGGGAGCGGTGTTGGTGTTCATGCTCCAAATATGGGCGTGCCGGGCTGGTGAATCCCGGCGAAGTTGGCTTTGGATCATGCCCGGTTTAGAGGTATTATCTAAAATATCTTATTAATTTGGCGAATATCTCCATGATCGAGCTGGATGACATCGACAGACGCATCGTCGGCGCCCTGCAGGCCGAAGGCCGGCTGGCGATGGTCGACCTGGCCGACCGCGTGGGCCTGTCGCCCACGCCCTGCCAGCGCCGGGTGAAGCGGCTGGAAGAAGAGGGCGTGATCGAGCGGTATGCCGCGCTCGTCTCACCGCCAGCGCTGGGCCTCGCGCTGCAGGCGATGGTGCAGGTGACCCTGGAGGATCACTCGGAAAAGACCGTCGAGGCGTTCGAGGCGGCGATCCGCGCGCGGCCCGAGGTCGTGGCCTGCTACGCCATGACCGGCGACATGGATTTCCTGCTGCATGTGCTGGCGCCCGACCTCGCGAGCTTCAGCGAGTTCGCGATGAAGGCGCTGCTGCGGATGCCCGGTGTCCGCGGCACGCGCTCGTCCTTCATCATGCAGGCGATCAAGAGCGATCTTGCCTGGGCGCCTCAGGCGCCGGCCAAGGTACGCAAGTAGATTGGCCGGTCGATGTTGCCGCCGCTCAGGATGAGGCCGACGCGCTTGTCCTTGTAGCGGTCGCGCTCCTGCAGCAGCGCCGCGAGTGCGGCGGCACCGGCACCTTCCGTGAGCTGGTGCGTGTCCTCGTAATAGGCGCGCATGGCGGCGCCGATCTCGGCGTCGCTCACCTGCACGATGCGCTCGGCGCCTTTCAGGATGATCTCCAGCGCCTCGGCATCGGGGCCGCGCACGGCCATGCCGTCGGCCATCGTGTCGGCGCTGTTGGTCGCCACGACCTTTCCGGCGGCGAAGGAGAGCGCATAGGCCGGCGCCTCGGTCGAGACGACGCCCACGACCTTCGTCTTGAGCCCCAGCGCATCGCGCACGGCGATGGTGCCGCAGATGCCCGAGCCGAGCCCGATCGGCACATAGACCGTGTCGAGTGCCGGCGCCGCGCGGAACAGTTCGAGCGCATAGGAGGCGACGCCCGCCACCAGGTCGCGATGGAACGATGGCACCATGGCAAGGCCGCGCTCGCCCGCGAGCTTCATCGCCGCTTCCTTGGCGGCATCGAAGTCGTGGCCGGCCTCGATCAGCTCGGCGCCGAAGGCGCGCATGGCGGCGTTCTTCTCCACCGAATTGCCGTGGGGCACGACGATGGTCGCGGCGATGCCGTTGCGCGCCGCCGCCAGCGCGATGCTCTGGCCATGATTGCCGCGCGTGGCACTGACGACGCCTTTCGGTTGCGGCGAGCTGCGCTTCAGGCGGTCCATGTAGACCAGCCCGCCGCGCACCTTGAAGGCGCCGGTCGGCGTATGGTTCTCGTGCTTCACCCAGACTTCGCAGCCTGTGCGCTGGCGGAGCAGGGGCCACGCATATTGCGCGGTGGGCTGCATCGCGCCATGCACGATGGCGGCGGCGGCTTCGATCTCGGCGAGAGACAACATGGGTGCACTCTGGTCTAAGATGACCCAGGTTCCAACCGGAGTACCCAATGCCTGTCCTTCCGCGTTCACTTGAAATCCAGGGCGAGATCTCGGCGATCCGCCGCGACATCCACGCTCATCCCGAACTCGCCTTCGAGGAAAACCGTACGTCCGACGTGGTGGCCGCCAAGCTGCAGGAATGGGGACTGGAAGTGACACGCGGCCTGGGCAAGACCGGCCTGGTCGGCACCTTGCGCAAGGGCAACTCGCTGAAGTCGATCGGCCTGCGCGCCGACATGGACTGCCTGCCGATGGACGAGACCAACGATTTCGCGCACCGGTCGACGGCGCCCGGCCGCATGCACGCCTGCGGCCATGACGGCCACACCGCCATGCTGCTGGGGGCTGCAAAAATGCTCAGCGAGACGCGGAACTTCGAGGGGGCCGTCCACTTTATCTTCCAGCCCGCCGAAGAGGGCGGCGGCGGGGCCAAGGTGATGATCGAGGACGGGCTGTTCGAGAAATTCCCCTGCGACGCGGTGTTCGCCATCCACAACAAGCCCGGGATTCCGGTCGGTCACATCGTGACCAAGGGCGGGCCTTTGCTGGCGGCTGCCGATCGCTGGGACATCCGCATCACGGGCAAGGGCGGTCACGCCGCCCATCCGCACACCACGCTCGATCCCATGGTCGTCGGCGCCAACATCGTGATGGCGCTTCAGACCATCGTCTCGCGCAACATCGATCCCATCGATTCCTCGGTCGTGACCGTCGGCTTCTTCCATGCGGGGTCGGCCTACAACGTCATTCCGGGCGACGCTCATATCGGCGGTACGACGCGCACGACGACGCCGGAGAATCGCGCGCTGGTGAAGCGCCGCATCGACGAGATCTGCGACGGTGCCGCGAAGATGCACGGCGTCAAGATCGAGGTCGAGCACAAGCCCGGCTATCCGCCGACGGTGAACGACGTCGAGCGCGCGAAGTTCGCCGCCGACGTTGCGGCCGGCGTCTGCGGTGAGCACGCGGTCAAGGACAATACCCGCCCCAGCATGGGTGCCGAGGACTTCTCCTACATGCTGGAGAAGGTGCCGGGCGCCATGGTGTGGCTGGGCAATGGCGGCGATTCGGTCAGCCTCCACAATTCCCGCTATGACTTCAACGATATGGCCATCCCCTTCGGCGTGAGCTTCTTCGTGCGCACCGTCGAGCGCTTCCTCGACCCCAAGGCAGCCTAGAGAGAACGGACGCGGACGAATCACATGGAATTCTTCCGCGTCTACAGTCGCGTCATCGGCCTCCTGCGGGCCGAGAAGGGGCTGGCGATCACCCTGGCCATCGCGAACATCGCGGTGGCTGGGCTGCAGTTCTACGAACCGGTCCTGTTCGGCAAGGTCATCGACCTGCTGAGCAACGCGCGCAACAAGCCGGTCGAGGCCCTGTGGCGCGAGGCGCGCGAGATCCTGGGCCTGTGGGCGCTGGTCGGCATCGGCGGCATCGTGGCCAATATGGTGGTGTCGCTGCAGGCCGACCGCATGGCGCATCGCCGCCGCCTCGGCGCCATGGCCACCTACTTCCAGCATCTGCTGATGCTGCCCTTCTCGTTCCACAACTCGCAGCATTCCGGCCGGCTGATCAAGGTCATGCTGACGGGCGTCGACAACCTGTTCGGCATCTGGCTGTCCTTCTTCCGCGAGAACCTCGCGACCCTGGTGGCGCTGTTCGTCATGCTGCCGCTCAGCATGTTCATGAACTGGCGGCTGGGCCTCCTGCTGCTGATTTTGATCCTGTTTTTCGCCGTCACCAACGTGTGGGTGGTGAGCAAGACCGACCGGCTGCAGAAGAAGGTCGAGGACCTGCACAGCGAGCTCGCGGGCCGAGCCGGCGACGCGCTTGGCAACATCCATCTGATCCAGAGCTTCGTGCGGCTGGGCGCCGAAACGCGCGAGATGCACCGCATCATCGGCCAGACCCTGCAGGCGCAGTTCCCGGTGCTGAACTGGTGGGCGTTCCTGTCGGTGCTGACGCGCGCCGCCTCGACCATCACCGTGATCGCGATCTTCGTGCTTGGCACCTGGCTCTACACGCGCGGCGAGGCCACGGTCGGCGAGATCGTGAGCTTCATGGGCTTCGCCACCATGCTGATCGGCCGCATGGACCAGGCTTCGGGTTTCGTCAGCCGCATCTTCTTCCAGATGCCGTCGCTCGGCGATTTCTTCCGCGTGCTCGATTCGCAGTCGACCGTGCCGGACAAGCCCAACGGCATCGATATCGGCCGCGCCAAGGGCGAGGTCGAGTTCGACGACATCAACTTCTCCTATGACGGCAAGCGGCCGGCGCTGGTCCACTTCTCGCTGAAGGTGCCGGCCGGCACGACGGTGGCCTTCGTGGGCCCCACCGGCGCCGGCAAGAGCACGGCGCTCTCGCTGCTGCACCGCATGTGGGACGCCCAGTCGGGTGTGGTCCGCATCGACGGCGTCGACCATCGCGACATCAAGCTGGAATCGCTGCGGCGGAACATCGGCGTGGTCTTCCAGGACAGCACCATGTTCTACCGCTCGATCGCCGACAATCTGCGCATCGGCAAGCCCGACGCGACGCAGGCGGAGCTCGAGGAGGCGGCCAAGCTCGCCGAGGCGCACGATTTCATCATGCGCCAGCCGGAGGGCTACGAGACGCTGGTCGGCGAGCGCGGCACCACCCTGTCGGGCGGCGAGCGCCAGCGGCTGGCCATCGCCCGTGCGCTGCTGAAGAACCCGCCGATCCTGATCCTCGACGAAGCGACCAGCGCGCTCGATTCGGTCACCGAGGCGCGCATCCAGAAGGCGCTGAAGGTGCTGATGCAGGGCCGCACGACCTTCGTGATCGCCCACCGGCTCTCGACCATCCGCGAGGCCGACCAGGTCGTGGTGTTCGAGCATGGACGGGTGGTCGAGCACGGCGCCTACAAGGCGCTGATCGGCGAAGGCGGCGCCTTCGCCCGGCTCGTGGCGACCCAGCAGGCTGGCATAGAATCTGCCTGATATCCCCTTGGCGGGCGTGAATTGTCCGCCTAAGAGTCGCCTGACAGGGCCTTCACGGGGATCACGAAAAATGAGCAAACTCGCCAAGATGCTGGGCGGTGCGGCAGCGGTCGCGCTGGCGCTCGGCAGCCTGCCGGCCAACGCCCAGACCGCCATCAAGTTCACGTTGGACTGGGTCTTCCAGGGTCCGACCTCGCCGTTCCTGGTGGCGCTGGAGAAGGGCTACTACAAGGCCGAGGGCCTCGACGTGACGATGGACCCGGGCCAGGGCTCGGCCGGCGCGGTGCAGAGGGTGGCCACCGGCGCCTACCAGATCGGCTTCGCCGACGTGAACTCGACCATCGAATACAACGCCAAGAACCCGGGCAAGGAAGTGCTCTGCGTGTTCATGGTCTACGACTTCGCGCCGTTCGGCGTCTATGCGCTGAAGAAGAGCGGTATCAAGACGCCGAAGGACCTCGAGGGCAAGAAGCTCGGTGCGCCAGTGTTCGACGCCAGCTTCCGCCTGTTCCCGGCCTTCGCCAAGAAGAACGGCATCTCCAAGTGGGAGCACGTCAACCTGACGCCGCAGCTGCGCGAGCAGAGCCTGGTGCAGGGCACGGTCGACTTCATCTCCGGCCACTACTTCTCCTCGATGCTCGACCTCAAGGCGCGCGGCGTGGCCTTCGAGGACATCGTGTCGATGCGCTTCGTCGACTTCGGCATGGACGTCTACGGCAACGGCGTCGTGATCTCGCCCGAGATGGCCAAGAACGAGAAAGCGGTGAAGGGCTTCCTCGCCGCCACGATGAAGGGCTGGAAGGACGTCATCGCCAATCCCCAGCTCGGTATCGCCGCGGCCAAGAAGCGCGATCCGCTGATCGACGAGAAGCTCGAGATGGAGCGCCTCCAGATCTCGCTTGAGACCAACATCCTGACGCCTTACGTGAAGGCCAACGGCATGGGCGACGTCGACCCGGCCCGCTTCGCCCGCGCCGTGAAGGATGTGTCCGAGGCGTTCAGCCTGCCGACCGCGCCGGCGCCCGACAAGGTGTTCAGCAACGCCTACCTGCCGCCCAAGGCCGACCGGATGGTTAGCAAGTAAGAGGCCGGACAAAGGCGATGGCCTTCGTCGATCTCAAGGGCGTCAGTCTCACCTACCGGCTCGGCAAGGACACCACGGTGGCCCTTGCCGATGCGACATTCGGCATCGAGAAGGGCGAGTTCATCGCCGTTGTCGGCCCGTCGGGCTGCGGCAAGTCCACCATCATGAAGCTGGTCACCGGCCTGCTGCCGCCGTCGGGCGGTGAGATCGCGGTGGACGGCAGGAAGGTGACCGGGCCGATCAAGGGCGTCGGCATGGCGTTCCAGAACCCGACCCTGATGCCGTGGCGCACGACCATGAACAACATCCTCCTGCCCCTGGAGGTGGTCGAGCCGCACAAGCGCCGCTTCCGCAGTCATCGCGCCGAATATGTCGAGCGCGCGATGAAGCTCCTGAAGACGGTCGGTTTGCAGGACTTCGCCGACAAGTATCCCTGGCAGCTCTCGGGTGGCATGCAGCAGCGCTCGAACCTGTGTCGCGCCCTGATCCACGAGCCCGAGCTCTTGATGCTCGACGAGCCGTTCGGGGCGCTCGACGCCTTCACGCGCGAGGAATTGTGGGGCGTCATGCAGGCGCTGTGGATGGAGAAGCGTTTTACGGGCGTGCTGGTGACGCACGACCTGCGCGAGGCGGTCTATCTCGCCGACACGGTTTACGTCATGAGCCGGCGGCCAGGCCGTATCGTGCTGGCGAAGAAGATCGATATCCCGCGGCCGCGCACGCTCGCCACCACCTTCGAGCCGCACTTCGTCGACATCGTCCACGAGCTGCGCGACCGCATCCACCAGGAGCACGCGCCATGAGCGACCTCAAGCGCGAGGCGCTGAGGCATGCCATGCCGTGGCTGGTGCTCGCGGCGCTGCTGATCGTCTGGGAAATCTGCTGCATTGCCTTCCAGGTGCCCGAGATCATCCTGCCCAAGCCGACCAAGATCTTCACGGTCTTCTTCCAGCGCTTCGATATCCTGATGGCCTATTGCTGGGACACGCTGTGGACCACGACGATCGGCTTCCTGCTGGCGATTGCGTTCGGCCTGCTGCTCGGCCTCGCGGTCGGCGCCTCGCCGTTCGTCTATTCCGGCCTCTATCCGCTGCTGATCGCCTTCAACGCGATCCCCAAGGTGGCGATCGTGCCGATCCTGATGATCTGGGTCGGTGTCGGTTCGCTGCCGGCGGTCATCACCGCTTTCGTGATCAGCTTCTTCCCCATCGTGGTGAACGTGGCGACCGGGCTTGCCACCATCGAGCCCGAGATGCGCGACGTGCTGCGCAGCCTCGGCGCCTCGCGCTACGAGATCCTGACCAAGGTCGGCATCCCGCGCGCCATGCCCTACCTGTTCGCCAGCCTCAAGGTCGCGATCACCCTGGCCTTCATCGGCTCGGTGATCTCCGAGACGGTGGGCGGCAACAATGGCATCGGCTTCCTGATGCTCTCGGCCAGCGCCCGCAACGACGCGCCGACCACCTTCGCTGGCCTGTTCGCCATCGCCATCATGGGCGTCGCGATGTACGCGGTCTGCGCCCTGGTCGAGAAGCGCATGACCCGCTGGGCCTTTCGCGGCGAGATCGTCGCTTGAAAAGCAAAAGGGCCGCCGGTGTCTTTGGCAGCCCTCTATCGCGCATAGAGTAGGCGAAAAGAAACAGTCTGGCAACGAAGCGGCCATCGTAATAGATGACATCCCCTTCGCGACCCAAGGGGACTGTGATGACCGCCTGCGGACTTGATTTCGGCACTTCGAATTCGGCGATCGGCGTGGTGCGCGACGGCACTGCGATGCTGGCGCCGGTCGAGGGCGACAATACGCTGCTGCCGAGCGCTGTGTTCTTCGACCAGGAGACCAAAGGGCGCGTGCTGCTGGGCGAGGCCGCCATCGCGGCCTATGTCGATCACACCGAGGGCCGCCTGATGCGGGCGCTGAAGTCGATCCTGGGCTCGTCCCTGATCGACGAGGAGACCAGCCTCGGCGGCCGCAAGGTGCCGCTCACCAAGGTGGTCGAGATCTTCGTGCAGAACCTCAAGCACAAGGCCGAGGCCTTCGCCGGCGAGGAGATCACCTCCGTCGTGATGGGCCGTCCGGTGCGCTTCGTCGATGACGACGACATAGCGGATGCGCGGGCTCAGACGGTGCTGGAGCGCGTGGCGCGCGAGGCCGGCTTCCGCGAGGTCGCCTTCGCCTACGAACCCATCGCGGCGGCGCATCACTACGAGCAGACCGTGCACCGCGAGGAGCTGGTGCTGATCGCCGACATCGGCGGCGGCACCAGCGACTTCTCGATCGTGCGAGTCGGGCCGGGACGCCGCGACCGGGCGGACCGCAGCGGCGATGTGCTGGCGACATCGGGCGTGCGCATCGGCGGCACCGACCTCGACACCGCGCTCAGCCTTGCCTCGGTGATGCCGCTGCTCGGCCTCGGCACGCAGCTGGTCGCGAAGAACCTGCCGATGCCCAACGCGCTCTATCACCAGCTCGCGACTTGGGCGACGATCAACTTCGCCTATACCTACCGGAACGAACGCGAGATTGGCGAGCTTCAGTCGCTGGCCGCCGAGCCGGAGAAGGTGGCGCGCCTGCTGAAGCTGGTGCACGAAGGCCTCGGCCATCGCGTCGCCTTCGCCGTCGAGGACGCCAAGATCGCGCTGAGCGCCGAGGATCGCGCCGCGATCCCGCTGGCCTTCCTCGAAGCCGGCCTCTCGGCTCTCGCGACGCGCCGCGAGTTCGACCGTGCGATCAGCACCGCGACCGAGCGGCTGCGCAAATCGGCCGGCGACTGCATCGCCGCGGCCGGCCTCAAGCCGGAGAACATCGAGACGATCTTCCTCACCGGCGGGTCGAGCCGCGTCCCCGCCGTCCGCACCGCCGTCGCGCAAGCTGCCCCGTCCGCCCGCATCGCCGGCGCCTCCGATCTCCTCTCCGTCGCCCTCGGTCTGGCGCAGATGGCGGGGCGTACGGGCTAATCGCGGTTAAACCTGCGAATCGAAAAACGCGTCGGCGTCTTCGGTTTCGACCAGGCGGCCCTTGCGGATCTCCAGGAACCGCGTCGCCACGGTGCGGGTGAAGAAGCGGTCGTGGCTCACGAAGAGGCACGACACGTCGCTCTTCTCGAGCTGCTCCTCGAGATCTTCCTGGCCCTCGATATCGAGATGGTTGGTCGGCTCGTCGAGCACGTAGAAGTTCGGCCGCAGCAGCTTCATCTTGAGGAACACCAGCCGCGCACGTTCGCCGTGACTCAGCACGCCGATCGGCTCCTTGAGGCGAACGAAAGCGAAGCCGGCGCCCGCGAGCTGGCGCACCGCGTCCTTCTCGGTGACGCCCTCGGCTTCGACGACATAGTCGAGGATGCGGGTCGTGACCGGCAGCTCGCTCATCGCCTGGTCGAAATAGACCAGCCGGCAGGCCGGATTGAAGCGCACCGCGGCCTGCCCGTCATAATGCTCGCGCTCAGGCTCGTAGGCCGCCGCCAGAGCGGCCAGCAAGGTCGACTTGCCGGTGCCGTTGGTGCCCAGCAGCGCCACGCGCTCGCCGGCCGCGATGGCAAGCCGGTCGATGGCGATCAGCTTGCGATCCGAGTTCGGTACCGTCACGTCGAGGTTCGAGAGGCGCAGCGCCACTTTGGCGTCGATGTCGCCATCGGCCAGTTCGAGCCGTCGCTCGCGTGCGACATAAGTCTGCGTGCGCTCCTTCTCGATGCGCGCGATGCGGCTCTCGACGGCGTTCTTGCGCTTGTTGAGGTCGGGATTCTTGACCGCCCAGACCTTGTAGCGCGCCGCGGCCTGCTCCAGCCGCTTGATCTCGCGGTCCTCCTGCCGCGCCCGCGACGCGGCCGTGGCGTCGCGGCGTAGGAGTTCCTCGCGCGCGATCGAGAAGCGTGTCTTGAAGGCGTGCACGCCGTCCGAGCGCAGGAACAGCGTCCGCTCGGTCACCCGGTCTAGGAATTCGCGGTCGTGGCTCACGATTAGCATCGGCACGGCGAACTCGGCCGTCAGCCAGCGCTCCAAGGTGTTGATGTTGGCGAGGTCGAGATGGTTGGTCGGCTCGTCGAGGATCAGGATGTCGGGCTCTTCCAGCCGCGCCGCCGCCGCGATCAGCATCAGCCGCTGCCAGCCGCCCGACAGCGTGCCGAACGGCTTGTCGAGGATTTCCGGATCGACGCCGATCTCGTCGACCAGCACGTCGATGCGCCAGTCCTCGCCGTCCTGTCCGACCTTGGCCAGCGACCGGGCCAGCGCCTCGCGCACGGCGAGGGCGGCGAGACCTTCGGGCACGTCCTGCGGCACCTGGCCGATGCGCAGGCCGCGCGAGCGGATCACCTGGCCGGCATTGAGTTCGTGCACGCCCGTCAGGCACTTCAGCAGGGTCGACTTGCCCGCGCCGTTCTCGCCGACCAGCGCCGTGCGCGCATCGTCCAGCAGGAACGACACGTTCTCGAAGACACGGCCCGAGCCGTAGAAGAAAGAAGCCTGCTCCATGCCGAGCACGGCCTGACGCGACGCCATTGGTCTATCCGGACGAGAGAAACGGCAGCGCCTTTACCACCGCTCTGCGGTCAGGGCGAGGGGCAGGTGCTCTCGCAGGCTTGCCGCGCGCGCGGTCGCGTGAAAGCATTTCGAGAAACAAGAACATGGAGGAAGCCCGATGGACGTCGGCATGATGATGGTCTTCGCCAGCTACGGCTGGGAGAACTGCTCCGATCAGCGTGTGTGGGATGAGGAGATCCGGCTGGCGCGGATCGCCGCCGATTCAGGCTTCGACTGCCTGTGGTCGGCCGAGCATCACTTCAACGACTACTCGTTCGTGCCCGACAATCTGGCGCTGATGACGCATCTGACGGCGCTGTGCCCGGACATCGATGTGGGTACCGCCGCGGTCATCCTGCCCTGGCACGATCCGCTGAGGGTCGCGGAGAACGCCGCCGTGCTCGACATGCTGAGCAAGGGACGGTTGCGGCTCGGCATGGGCCGCGGGCTGGCGCGGCGCGAGTTCAACGCCTTCCGCCTCAGCATGGACGAATCGCGTGGCCGCTTCGACGAAGCCGCCCCCATGATCGTCGAGGCGTTGAGGACCGGCTTCATGGAAGGCGACGGCAAATACTACAAGCAGCCGCGCATCGAGATCCGGCCGCGGCCGCTTCATTCGTTCGACGGCCGCATCTATGCCGTGGCGTCGAGCGAGGATTCGATCGACTCGGCCGCGAAGCTCGGCGCCCATATGGTGATGTTCGCCGACCGGCCCTGGGAGATGCGCGCGCCGATGATCGAGAAGGGGCACCAGCTTCATCGCCAGTATCACGGCACCGAGCCGCCGCGGGTGATGCTGACCGAGTTCTGCGTCTGCGGTCCCGATGCTGCGACCATCGAGGACGAGGCGCGGCAGTACCAGGGCAAGTTCGTCGAGAGCAACTTCTATCACTACGAATTTCTCGGCGAGCACTTCAAGTCGGTGAAGGGCTACGACTCCTACCAGCAGAAGGCCGATCTCGCGCGCAAGGGCGGCGGCATCGAGGGCGCCATCACCGGTTTCATGAAGGCGGCGTCCTGGGGCACGCCCGACAAGATCCTCCGCGACCTTGAAGCGCGGCGCGCGCTGCTCGGCGACTTCGAGATGAACGTTGCCTTCCGTTTCGGCGGCACCCCCTACGAGGTGAGCGAGCGCGGGCTGAAGCTGTTCGCCAAGGAGGTCCTGCCGGTAGTGAAATCTTGGGGACCCGTCAGTTCGGCCAAAGCGGCCTGAAGGAGCATGTCATGAGCAACGCACAAACCGTCATCGATCTCGACAGGAAGCGCATGCAGGCGATGGGCGCCAAGGACTACGCCACGCTTGAGGCGGTGATTGCCGACGAGCTGATCTACACGCACTCCACGGCGCGTATCGACACCAAGGAGAGCCTGATCGGCGCCATGAAATCGGGCGCCACGGTCTATACCGCCGTCGAGCCGTCCAACGTGAAGGCGCAGGATCTGGGCGACGTCGTGGTCCTGACGGGCGAGGCGCAGATCAAGGTCGTCTCGAAAGGCACGCCCAACGCCTTCGGCGTGCGGTTTCTCGATGTCTATGCCAAGCGCAATGGCGCGTGGCAGATGGTGACGTGGCAGTCGACAAAGCTGCCGGTGTGAGTTCCAGTTAGGGAAGAGGAAGGATCCCTCGCTACGCTCGGGATGACACCATTTTTGTCATCCCGAGCATGGCGAGGGCTGCGGTGCAGCCACCCTGGTCCGGCTAACGGGTTATTCGGGCTGGACGCCGGCTTCCTTGAGAAGGGCAGACCAGTACTTCGCTTCCGATCTGAGCTTTGCGTCCAGGGCGGCCGGTGTCGCCTGATCCTGGGGAACGGGCTCCATGCTGAGCTGCGCGAAACGGGCAATAACGTTATCGTCCTTGAGGGCCGATTGCAGCGCACTTGAGAGTCTATTGGTCATGGCAGTCGGCGTGCCTTTGGGGGCATAGAGTCCATACCAGGTCGTGATGCCGATCTCGGGGAAGCCCGCTTCCTTGGTGGTGGGCACTGAAGGCAAGGCCGCCACCCGGTTCTTCGTCGTCACTGCATAGGGTTTGATCTTCCCGGCCAGAATGTTTGCCGTCGTGCCCGTCGCGGGCTCGCAGTAGACGTCGATCGTACCTGCCAGCAGATCCTTCATGACCTCGCCGCCGCCTTTGTACGGGATGACGGTCACTTTCGTCTTGGTCGCGCTGGTGAACATCAATCCGCACAGATGCGCCACCGAGCCAAGGCCCGAATGTGCGTAGTTGACCTGATCGGGCCGCTCGCGGATGTAGGCCACGAGTTCCTTCAGGTCCTTTGGCGCGAGATCGGCCTTGCCGACGATCGTCATCGGCACATCCGTAACCAGGCCGATGGCCTCGAAACCGTCGATCGGATCGTAGGGGAGGGACTTGTACAGGCTGGTGCTGGTCGACTGGCCGACATGTCCCAGCAGGATCGTGTAGCCATCAGGCTTGGCCTGTGCCACGCGCGCCGTGCCGATCGTGCCACCGGCGCCGCCGACGTTCACGACGATGATTTCCTGCCCCAGGTTGCGGCGCATCGCATCGGCCACCAGTCGGGCGATGATGTCGCCCGGCCCCGCAGCGGCGAACGGCACCACCATCGTGATGGGTCTGTTGGGATAATCCTGGGCAATCGCCGGCATGGCGCCGCACAGGATCGCGCATAGGGCGGCAATCCATTTCCCGATTCGAATCACAGTCTTTCCTCCCTGTATTTTTTGATTATCCGGCGTTTGTCCGTCAGGCCGTCTGTCTTGCGTGCCTGGCCTCTTCTTCGAGATAGGCATCCCGATAGAGGCCGACGACACGCTCGTGTTCCTTCAGCTCTCTAGCGCCCAACTCATGAACCGGCCAGTCGGCGGATTCGAAGTGTCCATGGCGATCGGTGCCGCGGACGAGCAGCGCGGCCTGTCGGACCGAGCCGGACGGCCTGGTGCGCGTCGGGATGTAGTTCAGCCCCAGACCGATACGGCGATGCGGCGACGTATTGGGGCCTGAGCGGTGGGGGCAGAGGCCGTGATGCATCGAGAACCAGCCCGGCCGGAGCGGCATGGCGACCGGAGCGCTATCGTCGAGCGGCTCGGTGATGATCTGGCCGGCCCGATTGACGCTGTTCTTCACGGCGCGCGAGACATGGCTGAGTTGTCGCGGCTTGCCCTTGAAGGAGAGCGCGTCCATGCAGCCCGCCGCTTCACTCGCCTCGGTCAGCGCGATCCAGACCGTGACCTCTTCCTTCGGCTCCAGCCCGTAGTAGGTCGAGTCCTGGTGCCAGGCCGCGATGGTGGGGGAGCGCGGCTCCTTGATGAAGAACGTGCTCGTGAAGATCATGAAGTCTGGCCCCAGCAGCCCCTCGACCCTGTCGAGAATGCGCGGATCCCGGGCCAGGCGAGCGGCCCAGGGCAGGATCAGATACGGCATCGACCGCCAGCGCATGTCGTCATGCGCGTTGATCGATGTGCCGAGCCAGGTCTCGTAGCGCGCAACGCCCTGGCGACACTCTTCCAACTCTTGCTCGTCGAGCAACGGGAACGGCGACAGAAATCCGTCATGCTTCCACTGGACCACCTTTTCGTCCGGCAGCCTTTTCACGCGCGTCTCTCTGCTTGACGTCAAAATCGACATTGGTGCATATTCCGTTTATCGGGATTTAGTTCCAAAACTATCGCAAGCGTGTCGGTCGATTGTCAACTCGGCGGCGGGACGGGGGAGATGCCTGAGAAATCCGACATGTCGGGAACGGTGGCGCGAACGCTCGCCATTCTGACCGTCATGGCCGAGGCGGGTGGAGACGTCGGCGTCACCGACGTCGCGAAGGCGCTCGGCCTGCCGATGAGCACGTCCCATCGCCTTCTCGACCTTTTGCGGGGTGCGGGGTTTGTCGAGCGGGACGCCACGCAGCGCCGTTACCGGCTGGGCCTGCAGTTCCTGCGCGTGGCCAACCTGGTGACGCAGAAGACGTCGTTCGCGACGCTCTGCCAGCCGGCCCTCGACCGGATCACCGCGGAAACCGGCGAGACGGCGCTGTTTTGCGAATACCTGCCGGATCGTCAGATGGCGGCCTATGCGGCGAACAGCGACAGTCCGCATTCGCTGCGGTACCGCATCACGCTGTTCGAGCCCGTGCCCGTCGAATGCGGCGCATCGGGACTCGCCATATTGTCGTTCCTGCCGGCCGACGTGCGGGCCAAGATCTGCGCGTCTCCCCGTTCTTCGCCGCTGACCGGAAAGCGGCCGACGAGTGCTGCGTTGCTCGATCTTGTCGAGACGACGCGGCGCAAGGGTTACGCCCTCAGCAACGGCGACAAGCTGCCGGATTCGATCGGCATCGGCGTTCCCATCAGGCTCTCCGAAGATCGGATCGTCGGCTCTCTCACGTTGACGATTCCCGAAAGCCGCTTCGCAAAAGCGAAGCTCAAATCATACGTGACCCTGCTGTCCCAGGAAGCCCGGCTGCTGTCGGAAGCCAGACACCGGTGAGGGGCGCAAATTCCATTAAGTCGAGGAGGAACTATGAAGGGTAAAGTCGCGCTGATCACCGGGTCCACGCAAGGCCTGGGCCACGCCATGGCCAAAGAGCTCGCGGCCAATGGCTGCAACGTCGTGCTGAACGGCTTCGGCAACGCTTCGGACATACAGAACGCCTGCCGCGAGCTCGAGGATCGTCATGGCGTGCGTGCGATACACCATGGTGCGGACCTCGCGGACCCCAGCCAGATCGCCGACCTTGTCGCGACGGCGGAGCAGACGTTCGGTGCCATAGACATCCTGATCAACAACGCCGTTGTCCGGCACTTCTCCCCTGTCGAGCAGTTCAAGCCCGAAGACTGGGATCGTTCGCTGGCGGTGAACCTGTCTTCGGCCTTCCATACCGTGCGGCTTGCATTACCGGGCATGAGGCGGCGCGACTTCGGCCGGATCGTGAACATCTCCTCGGTGTTCGGCCTGTTCGGCACGACCAATCGGGTCGACTACGTCACGACAAAGACGGCCCTGATCGGCTTCACCCGGGCCATCGCGCTGGAGGTGGCGGATCAGAACATCACATGCAACGCGGTTTGCCCGGGATCCTCCCCGACGCCCGCGATCGAAACGCGCCTGACGGCCTTCATGGCCGAAAGGGGCCTGACCAGAGAAAAGGCGGAGGCCGAGTTTATGGCTTCGCGGCAGCCGTCGAAGCGGTTCGTCGCCATGGACAACGTTGCGGCCCTGGTCGCTTTCCTCTGCGGTACCGGCGGCCGGGACGTCACCGGCGCGGCGATCCCCATCGACGGCGGCTGGAGTGCGAGCTAGGCCAGCACCCCATCCTTCGCGACGACGCGGCCTGACTTGACGACGAGGCTGCGGCGTTTGCGGGTGGCGACGGCTTCGGCGAGCGTCGTGGCTTCGACTGTGACGAAGTCGGCGAGGCCGCCGACCTTGAAGCCATAATCCTTGAGACCGAGCACGCGCGCGGCGGCGGCGGTCACCATGTCGAAGGCCAAGGCCAGCTCCGCGTCATGGCGGAAGTTGGCGCGGTAGCCGATCTGCATGGCGCGGTCGAGCATGTCGCCGTTGCCGAAGGGCGACCAGGCATCGCGGATATTGTCGGAGCCGCCGAATATCTCGACGCCGTGCTCGCGTAAAAGCTTGAGCGGCGGGATGGTCGCGCCACCCGGTCCGTGGCTCATGATGGCAACGCCGGCACGCGCGAGAATATCGGCAGCGCGGGTGACGCTCTCGGTCGAAACCGAGCCCAGCGCGAAGGCATGACTCACCACGACCTTGCCCTGCAGGCCCGCAGCCTCGGTTCGCGCGGCGATGGCGAGGATCTGCGCCAGCCCGCCTTCGCCGCCGTCATGCAGGTGAATGTCGACGCCGGCGCCGCGCCGGCTGGCGATGGCGAACACCGCGTCGAGATGGGCGTCGAGATCGCCGTCGATGCCGACCGGATCGAGGCCGCCGACAAGATCCGCGCCTTGCGCGATCGCCTCGTCGAGCAGCTCCGCCGTGCCGGGCGAGCGTAAAATGCCGCTTTGCGGGAAGGCCACGATCTCGATGGTCACGAGATCGCGGAAATGCTCGCGGATCTTCAGCACCTCGTGGAGGTTTTTCAGACCGAGCTGATTGTCGATGTCGACATGGCTGCGCATGTGCAGGGTGCCACTGGCCACGATCTGGCGCACCAGGTTCGAGCCGGTCTCGAACTCAGGCACCGTGCGTGCCGCGCGCACCCGGCGCTCGGCTGCGATGCGGTCGGAGACCTGGTTGCCCGCGGATTGATTGGGCACCCACGGCAGGCCGAGCAGGGTCTTGTCGAGATGGATGTGGCCGTCGACCAGCGGCGGCAGGACGAGCGTGCCACCGAGATTGATCGTGTCGGCACCGGCAGCTGTACCCGAGGCCGGGAGGAGGGCGGCGATCCGCCCTCCCTCGACCTCGATGTCGTGCCGGCTGCCGTCCGGCAGCGTAGCGTTGGTGAAGCGCACGCCGGGCATCCGCTTACTTGGCGGCGGCCGGGCCGCCTTCCTTGCGCGTCTGGGCGACCGCTTCGCGCGCCGCCTTGGCCATCAGGCCGGCATCGTTGGCGATGGTGACGAGCTGGAAGCCCTTGTGGACCATCTTGGCGGCGTAGCTGCCGGTGCCGTTGTGCAGGCCGGCGAACTGGCCGCGCTTCTTGGTGGCGGCGAGCAGCTTGTCGTAGATCGACAGGATCTGCGGCTCCTCGCGGTCGAGCATCGGCTTCAGGCCAAGCGACAGGCCGAGGTCGGACGGTCCGATGTAGATGCCGCTGATGCCCGGCACGTCGAGAATGGCGTCGATATTGTCGATCGCCTCCTGCGTCTCGATCATCGGGATGATCAGCACTTCGTCGTTGGCCATCGCCTGGTAGGGCGTCGCCTCGCCATAGGCGCCGGCGCGGATCGGGCCGTTGGAGCGCTTGCCCTTCGGCGGATAGAGCGAATAGGAGACCAGCGCCTTGGCTTCGGCGGCCGTGTTCACCATCGGGCAGATGACGCCCCAGGCGCCGCCGTCCAGCACCTTGCCGACGATGCCGGGCTCGTTCCACGGCACGCGGACCAGCGGCGTAATCGGATGCTTGTCCATCGCCTGGAAGCAGCGGACCATCGAGAGGTAGTCCTGCACGCCATGCTGCATGTCGACCGTGACGCTGTCCCAGCCGCACTGCGCCATGGTTTCGGCGGCGAAGCCGTCGGGGATCGCCAGCCATCCGTTGACGCAGGCCTTGCCGGCCTGCAGCCGCTTCTTCAGCATGTTCGACATCGATGCGTTTCCTCGTGATTTGAGAACGGGGGAGTTTACACAGCGACGGGGGATGGTGTGACGCTTTTGTCGCTGCGGGTGGGCCGGCTTTCCGTCGATCTGGCGCCGGAGGCTGGCGGCTCGGTCGCGCGCTTTGCGCTCGATGGTGAAGGCGATCTGTTGCGCCCGGCGTCGGATTCTGCGCTGGCGTCGGGCACGGGCAAGGACACGGCCTGCTATCCGCTGGTGCCGTTTTCCAATCGCATCGCGAACGGTCGTCTCGCATTCGGTGATGAGGTCATTCACCTGCGCACGAACTGGCCGGGCGTGCGTCACCCCATGCACGGCGACGGCTGGGCGAGAGCCTGGGATGTGGTGCAGCACGACCGCCAGTCCGCTGAGCTGGCCTTCGTCCATGAGGTCGGTGAGGGCGTCGCCGGCTGGCCGTTCCGTTACCGCGCGCGCCAGACGTTCGGGCTCGACGAAATGGGACTTACCGTCGCCGTCTCGATCGAGAACCTTGAGGATCGCGACGTGCCGGCGGGGCTGGGCCTGCATCCGTTCTTCGTGCGCGATGCCGAGACCGAGCTCGCCTGCCGCCTGTCGGGCGTGTGGCGCACCGACCGCGAGGTCCTGCCGCTGCAGCGCGTGCCGATGCCACCTGAATGGGACTTCTCCCAATCGCGCCGGGTCGACGGGCTGGGGCTCGATCATTGCTTCGATGGTTGGGACGGCCACGCCACCGTCACCTGGCCGAACCGCGGCCTGCGGCTCAGCCTCGCCGCGACGGAAGCATTTCGCCATCTGGTGATCTATGTTCCCGACGGCCAACGATACTTCTGTGTCGAGCCGGTCAGTCACGCCAACGGCGCCGTCGGGCAGAGCCCGCTGGCCGCCGGCGCGACTTTGGCCGGCGAGGTCTCGTTTCGCTTAAGCAGGATCTAGAAGGAACGCCATGTCCTCGTTCGCCTCCTATCCCAGCCTCTCGGGGCGCACCGTCTTCGTTTCCGGTGGCGGCTCCGGCATCGGTGCCTCGATCGTCGAGCATTTTGCCGAGCAGGGCGCCAAGGTCGGCTTCGTCGACATCGACGAGGCGGCGTCGAAGGCGCTGGTCGAGAAGATCGAAGCAAGGCGCCATACCGTGCCGCTGTTCGTGCCCTGCGATATCCGCGATGTGGCGGCCTATCAGAGGGCCATCGAGGGCGTGGCGGCGCAGCTCGGGACCATCACGGTGCTGGTGAACAACGCCGCACGCGACGACCGGCACACGATCGACCAGGTGACGCCCGACTTCTGGGACGAACGCATCGCGGTCAACCTGCGCCATGCCTACTTCGCGATCCAGACGGTAGCGCCGGGCATGAAGAAGGCGGGTGGCGGCTCGATCGTGAACTTCAGCTCGGTGAGTTACCACACGATGACGCCCAACCTCTCCGTCTACCAGGCGGCCAAGGCGGCGGTGATCGGCATGACGCGCGGCCTCGCGCGCGACCTCGGCGGCGACGGCATCCGCCTCAACGCCGTGACGCCCGGCTGGATCATGACCCAGCGCCAGCTCGATCTCTGGGTCACGCCGGAGGCGAAGGCGGCGCAGCTCGGCGCACAGTGCCTCAAGGAGCTGCTCTATCCGCCCGACATCGCCCGCATGGTGCTGTGGCTCGCCGCCGACGACAGCCGGCTGGTGACGGCGCAGAACTTCGTCGTCGATGGAGGCCGGATGTGAACGCGGCCGCCATCGCCTCGCTGCCGAGGCGCTTCTTCCACGGCTGGGTGCATGTGTTTCAACACCTGCTGCCGCCGACCTTCTATTTCTTCGTCGCCTTCAACCTGATCATCTTCACGACCAACCTGCTGACGCACAATTACTGGTTCGACCTCGGCAGCTTCATGCTGGCCAGCACGACGGCGCTGATCGTTGGCAAGGTCGTGCTGGTCGTCGACAAGGTGCGGATCATCGACAAGTTCCGCGGCGCGCCGCTGATCCAGCCGATCCTCTACAAGTCGGTCTTCTACACGACTGTCGTCACGATCGTGCGCTTCCTCGAGAGGCTCCTGCACTTCGCCTTCGATCCGCGCGGCTTCGATGCCGCTGCCCAGGCGGCGATGCTCGACTTCACCTGGCATCGCTTCGTGGCGGTGCAGGTCTGGATCTTCGTCTGCTTCCTGATCTACGTGGCCGCGAGCGAGCTCAATGCGCTGGTCGGCGACGGCCAGTTGCGGCGCCTCTTCTTCCATCACCGGTCGTCGGAATATCGCCTGACGCGGCGCCAGCACATCCGCGCGCTGATGGAGATCAGCCGGCTCGCACGCGATACGCCGCACGAACAGTTGCTCGATCCCGCCACGCCGCAGGGCAGCCGGTTGGTCGCGCTGGTCGACCGGTTGCGCCGGCGCAACGTCTGAAGAGAGTTTCGATCATGCGTCCCTCGTTGTTTCTGCGGCTCCTTTGCGGCGTTGCGCTCCTGGCCTTTCCCGCCCACGCGCAGGATTGGCCGACCAAGCCGGTGAAGATCGTCGCCCCCTTCGCAGCCGGCGGAAACGTCGACGTCACCGCCCGCATCGTCGCGGCGCGGCTGCAGGCTGAACTGGGACAACCGGTCGTCGTCGAGAACAAGACCGGCGCCGGCGCCATGATCGGCTCGGAGTTCGTCGCGCGCTCTGCGCCCGACGGCTACACCTTGCTGATGACCTCGGCCTCGCTGACCAACAGCCCGGCTTTGTTCGGCCGCACGCCGTACGACTGGCAGAAGGATTTCACCTTCGTCACCGCCGTCTCGTTCCAGCCGCTGGTCCTGCTGGTCAATCCGTCGATGCCGGCGAAGACGATGACGGAGTTCCTGGAGCTGGCGCGCAAGGACGCCGGCAAGATGACGATGGGCACGGCCGGCGCCGGCTCGTTCACGCACCTCGCCGGACTGCTCATCGAGCAGCGCACCGACGTGCGCTTCGAGTCCGTCCACTATCGCGGCACCGCCCCCGGGCTGGTCGACCTGATGGCGGGCCAGATCCAGTTCCAGTTCGAGCCGATCGCCACGGCGCTGCCGCTCCTGAAGGAGGGCAAGCTACGGGCGCTGGCCGTCACCTCGCTGCAGCGCGCGCCGGCGTTGCCCGACGTGCCGACGGTCGCCGAGACGATCCCGGGCTACGAGTCGATCAACCTGCTGGGCCTGATCGCGCCGGCCAAGTTGCCGGTTCCGGTGCTGTCGAAGCTGAGCGCGGCGATGAAGACCGTGCTGCAGGATCCGACCGTCATCCGCCGCTTCGACGAACTGGGCACCGAGGCGCGCTTCACCACGCCGGAGGCGTTCTTCGAGATCATGCGGACCCAGGCCGACACCTGGATCCCGGTCATCCGCAAGGCCAACCTCAAGCTCGAATAGTCGATGGCCATCGACGCGAGCTGGCGCTGGATCGCCTGGACGATCCTCGGGATTGGCGGGTTGCTCGTGGCCGGCGGCGTCCTGCTGGGGCTGGGCAATCTTCGCCACACGCTCTACGGCGAGCGCGCCGACGGCGTGATCACCGGGATCGTGCGCGAAGGCGACATGTATCTGCCGGTGGTGCGCTTCCGGCTCCCCGACGGAGAGTCGATGGAGGTGAAGGACCTTGGCGCCGGTGCGCCTGATTTCTCCGCGGGCGACACCGTCACCGTTCTCTACTTCCCCGAAAACCCGGAGGATATCCGCCTCGACACGTTCGAACGGCTCTGGCTGGTGCCGATCATCGCGGTCGGATTCGGCTGTTTCTGGCTGATGTTCGGCGTCGTCGCCTGGGCGCTGTCGCGCAATGCCGATCTCGCGCTGGTGGGCGAGCGCGCCTTCACGGTGATCGCACTGTCGGCGTTGCTGATTGGCGTCTTCACCTTGTGGAATGCAGTCGACCTCTATGCGAGTGGCGGCCGGGCGCGCGGCACGGTGACGGAGATTCGCGAGAGCCGCTCGATCGTCACGGAGGAGGTGACGACGCCAGCCGGGCGTGAAGTGCGCAGAGACGTCGAGCGCATCTCCTTCGCGCCCATCGTGCGCTTCACCACGCCGGAAGGTCGCGAGGTCGAGTTCCACGGCCGTGGCGGCAGCGGCACGGCGTTCGCGGCGGGCGAGGGGGTGGACGTCGTCTACGACCGCAATCAGCCGAGCCGCGCCCGCATTATCTCCTTCATCGATCTTTGGCTGCCGGCGGCCGTGGCTTTCGCGGTGGCGCTGGTCTTCGGCGCCGCCGTGCGTTTGTCACGGTGGAGTCGAAGAAAACCCTGAGCCGGGATGCATCAATGGAGCGCGCAACTCCAGTTGCGCTCAAGCATTCATGAGCATGAGCGCAACTGGAGTTGCGCGCTCCAATGAGATCTACAGACCCATCCGCTTGATCCACGCAGCCAGCAGCCCGGACAGTTCATGCGGCTTCTCCAGCGGGGCCATGTGGCCGCAATCTTCGAGGATACTGAAGCTCGAGTTGGGCAGCGCCTGCGCCATGCGTTCGGTCTCGGCGAAGGTGCGCAGGCGGTCCTGGCGGCAGGCCACGACCAGCGATGGGCAGGCGATGCGCTCGAGGTCGGCGTAGCCGTCGCGGCGCACCAGAGCGGCCTGGCGCTTGCGGACTTGCGGCCCCAACCGTCGCTGCATGCCGCGCAGCCGGTCGAGCAGTACCGGATCGGTGTCGCGATCGGGATGCAGCCCCATTGCGTTGGAGACCGCGCCAGCGGCGCGTGGCGGCCGGTCGCCCGGGCGATAACCCTCAAGCCGCCGTGCCCGTTCCTCGTCGGAATAGCCGCGTGCGGACGAGGCGACGAAGGCAACGCCCGCCACGCGCTCCGGCGCCATCAGGGTGAGCACTCGGGCCACGAACCCGCCCATCGAGAATCCGACCAGCACGAAGCGCTCCGGTGCTTCGGACAGTACGCGCGTTGCCATGCCTTCGAGCGAATCGTCCTCGTAGACATTGCCGAAATGGAGGGAGCCCAGCGCTTCGAGATCCGGGACCATGTCGGTCCACAGATCGGCGTCGCACATGAAGCCGGGGAGAAGCACGAGGGAACGCATCGTCGAAGTCTTATGCCCAGAGCGCCTTGACCTTGGGCAATTCGGCCAGGCCGCGCTCGTGGCCGTATTTCAGCATCGGGCCGATCCACTTGGGATCCATGATGTTGTCGACATGCTGCGTGCCCGGCAGCAGGCCGGCGACGGTCAGAAGGGTGCGCGTGCCGCCGGCTTCGAGGTCGCGGATCTCCTGCTGCAAGGTGTTCGGCATGCCCGAGGTGCGCAGGCCCTGCGTCACCGCCTCGGGGCCACCGTCGCTCAGCGAGATGACCAGCGCGCGCTTCACGCCGGCCACGACGTCGGCATGCGTGCTGGTCTGGCAGATGCCGCCGTCCATGCACAGCCGGTCTTTCAGCCAGGTCGGTCCCATCGAGCCCGGCAGCGAGGAGCTCGCCGCGCAGGCGACGTCGACATGCAGGCCGGCGCTTGCCGAGACAACGATGCGCTCGCCCGTGTAGCAGTCGGTCGCCGTCGTATGCAGGGCCGGCGAAGGCCAGGTCGTGGGGCCGATCAGCCGGTGCAGCGTGCTGAAATACTTGTCGCTGCCGGCGGGGTTGCGCGCCGCCATCGCGGCGCGGCCGATGGCCCGGATGGTCTCGAAGCTCGCATCCTTGGCATCGACTGCGAATTTACGCGCGCGCTCCTGGCTGGGATTGGCCTGCAGCGCCGGCACCAGCTCGGCGAAGAGCTTGGGGAAGTCGGCGAAGAAGTTGAGTTCGCCCGTGAGGCGCCACAGCCGGCCGCTGCACAGCACCGCGCCGGCGACGGAGCCCGCCGAGGTGCCGACCACGACATCGGCCGTCGCGAGGTCGACGCCGTACTGCTTCAGCGCGTGGAAGTAGCCCATCATCCACGAGACCAGATAGGCGCCGCCGCCGCCCAGCACGAGGCCGCGTTCCTTTCCGGCGCCGGGCGAGGGCGTGTAGGGGATGGGATGCGCGAGGTCGTCGTTCCAGCCGGCGGGCGTGGCACCTGCAGCCGTTGGTGTTGGCGACTGCGCCAGCCCAGGCCGCGCAATCGCGGTCACAGCGGCGAGCGTTCCGGCGGCGATGAGGCCGCGGCGGCCAAACTTTTCTTCGACGGTCATGGATTTCCTTCGGACGCGATCACGCGACCAGCATAGCCGCCCAGGCTGCCGCCAGCATCAGGAGCTGGCCGGGAATGACATAGAGTGCGAAACGCGGACCGCCGGCGGTGAAGGCGAATACCATCTTGGTCACGGTGTTGGTCGTGAAGGCCGCGAGGATGGGAATCACGGCGGCGGATGCTGCAAGCTTTCCATCGGCGACCAGCGACGCGACCGAGATCGACGGCGCATGCGTGTCGGCGAAACCCGCCGCGCCGGCGGCGATGATGACGCCGGCCTCGCCCATCCAGTCCTGCAAGGCGGCGGCGAGCAGCAGGACGCCGGCCAGGATGCCGGCGAAGATCAGGGCCGTCTTCAGGCTGAAGGCGTTGCCCTGCGTCTCCTCGACCTCGCCGCGTTTCTCCCGCAACGCCCACAGGGTGAAGGCGCCACCATAGAGGACGGCCGCACCGCCGGAGAACATCAGCGGCAGCATGAAGGCCTTGAGGACCGCGAGGTCGGTGGCGGCGATCAGGATGCCGAGCTGCACGACCGTGGCGACCGAGGACAGGACCGCGCCGGCCGCCGCCGGCTTCATCACGTCCGGTTCCTTGGCGGCCCGTCCGCCCATCGCACCGATCGTGGCCGAGCTCGAGATGAAGCCCGAGGCGAAGCCTGCCAGCGGCAGGCCGTAGCGCGGTCCGACGATGCGCACGAGGATGTAGCCCAGCGCGCCGATGCCCATCACCAGGATAACCACCAGCCAGATCGTGCGCAGGTTCAGCGCGCCATAGGGGCCGATCGGATGGTCGGGCAGCAGCGGCAGTACGACCAGCGTGGCGCCGGCGAAGATCAGGAGATCGCGGATCTCTTCGTTGGTCAGCACCGAGCGCACGAAGCGATGGAGCTCGGCGCGGGCGTTCAGCAGCACCGCGACCACGACGCCGACACCGGCGGCAAAAGCGGGCTCGCGAATGGCAAGGCCGCCCAGCAAAGCGGTCGCCACCAGCGCTGTCTCCGTCGTCAGGCCGGGATCGGTCTCGCGCGCATGCCAGTAGGAGAGGCCGGCGAAGGCCACCATGCCCAGCACGACCGCCGCCAGCAGGATCTCGCCGCCCGCCGCGGCGCCGGATGCGCCGGCCAGCGAGGCGAGGGTGAACGTTCGCAACCCTGCCGCGCCGCGTCGCGAGCCTTCGACCTTCTTGCGCTCTCGGTCGATGCCGATCAGCAGGCCGACGCCAAGGGCCACGGCGAAGCCCAGGAAGAGGGAATGGAGTTCGAACATGATGCAGGGTGACTGTAACACTTCCTGGTGTCACGGAGCGGAAACATGAACCATCCCGGCAGGCATTGCCGCCAGTCCGGGCGAAAATAAATCCGTCCCCGGCGCTCCGGCGGGGGAGAAATCGGCCCCTCTCATTCGTCTTAGGACTGAGAGGTAATTGCAACGTGGTTCCGTCATGACCGGTCTTTCCGTCCTTGTCCGCCTCGTCGCGGCCATCGGCGGCGGCTACGCCGTGGCCGCCGGTCTGGCCGCGCTCATGGCGGTAGCCCTGCCGGCCGGCGGGCTGATGGCCCGCAGCGAGGCCGTGGTCCTGGCCTCGATGCTTGCATTCCTCGTGTATCTGGCGCTGCTGATCTGGGCTTTCGCCGACCGGCAACTCATACGCCTTTGCCTGGTCATGGTCGGCGCCGGCATAGCCTCCTGGGGCGGCGCCTGGGGCCTCCTGCGCCTGACCGCCGGGGGCTGAAATGGCACCCGCTCTCCTGCTGTCCCTGGCGCTCGCCTCCTATTTCGGCTTCGCGTTGCTGGCGCTGAGCCAGGACCGCCACTGGGAGCGCGTGGGCGGGGGGCGCCATTGCCCGGCCCGGCTCGTCCCGCCGATGCGGATCCTCGGCTACGTCCTGCTGGCGGCGTCGCTCGCCCTCGCGCTGTGGCGCGACGGCCCCGGCTTCGGATCGCTCGTCTGGGCCACGATGCTCAGCGTCGGGGCGATCGCCGTGACCTGCACTCTCACCTGGCGCGCCAACTGGCTGCGTCCCGTCGTTCGTACTCTTCAAGGTATCGCGTAATGTTGGTTCGTCGTCTGCTGGTTCTGCTTTTCCTGTTCCCGTCGCTGGCTTGGGCGCAAGCACCGGCGCCGGTGACGACGGAGCCCGCGCCACCGGCTGCGTCGACTGCGCCCGCCGATCCTGCTGCTCCGGCCACACCCGCCGATCCCGTTGCAACGCCGGCCGCTGTCCCGCCTGCGTCCCCGCCGCCGGTCGCCGGCTCATCGGTGCTGCCGAAGGACCTGTCGGTGTGGGGCATGTTCCAGGCGGCCGACTGGGTGGTGCAGGGGGTGATGATCGGGCTGGTGGTCGCCTCGGTGCTGACCTGGACGGTGTTCGTGGCCAAGAGTCTGGAGCTCATGATGGCGGTGCGGCGTCAACGCCGCCTGCTGGGGGCCATCAACAATGCCCCGTCGCTCGACAAGGCGCCGTCGAGCGAGCTGGTGGCGGCGGCGCAGGCCGAGCAGCGGCTGAGCGCCGACACGGTCGACGATCGCGATGGCTTGAAGGAGCGGGTGGCGTCGCGGCTGGAGCGGATCGAGGCGGCGACCGGCCGGCGCATGCTGAAGGGCACCGGCGTGCTGGCGACGATCGGCTCGACGGCGCCGTTCGTGGGCCTGTTCGGCACGGTGTGGGGCATCATGAACTCCTTCATCGGCATCTCGAAGTCGCAGACGACCAACCTCGCCGTCGTGGCGCCCGGCATCGCCGAGGCGCTGCTGGCCACCGCGCTGGGGCTCGCGGCGGCGATCCCGGCGGTGGTGATCTACAACCACTTCGCCCGCCAGGTGTCCGGCTATCGCGCGCTGGTCGGCGACACCTCGGCCGCCGTGCTGCGGCTGGTCTCGCGCGACCTGGGACGGAGGTAGGCGATGTCGGTCAAGCTCGACCATGGCGGCGACGAGCTGCCGGAGAACCACGAGATCAACGTCACGCCGTTCATCGACGTGATGCTGGTGCTGCTGATCATCTTCATGGTGGCGGCCCCGCTGGCGACGGTCGACGTGCCGGTCGACCTGCCGGTGTCGACGGCGGAGCGCCAGCCGAAGCCCGACACGCCGCTGTTCCTGACCCTGAAGGGCGACCTGTCGTTCACCTTGAAGGACACGCCGATCAGCCGCGAGGCCTTGCCCAAGGCGCTGGATGAAGCCACTGGCGGCAAGAAGGACGAGCGCATCTTCCTGCGGGCCGACAAGGCGGTGCCCTACGGCGAGCTGATGCAGGCGATGAACGTGCTGCGGACGGCGGGCTACCTGAAGGTGGCGCTGGTCGGGCTGGAGCAATGAGGGAAGCGGCCCGCTGGATCGGCGCGTTCGTCTTCGTGCTGGCGCTGCACGCGGGCGCGATCCGGATCGCGCTGGGCTGGGCGACCGCCGAGGTGCCGTATTCGCCGCCGCCGGCGGCGATCATGCTGGAGCTGGCGCCGCTGCCCGTCGCGCCGGAGCCGACGCCCAGCGAGATCCCGCCGGGCCCGGAGCTGAGCGAAGTGATCCCCGAGCCCGAGGAACCGCCGCCGGTGGAGATGCCGCCGCCGGTGCTGGCGGAGGTGACGCTGCCGGAGCCCGAGCCGCCGCCGCCGCTCGACCTCAAGCCACCGCCGCCGCCCAAGCCGATCGAGAAGAAGGTCGAGAAGAAGCCGCCGCAGCCCAAGGTCCAGGCGCCGCCGTCGGCCCCCGAGCAGGCGCAGACGGCGTCGGCGCCGAGGCCGGGTGCGTCGGCCGATCCGCCGTCGGCGACCCTGCCGACCTGGAAGGGCCTGCTGCTGCGTCATCTCGAGAAGCACAAGCGCTACCCGCCGGAAGAGCAGCGGGCGCGCCGCGAGGGACAGCCCGCGGTGCTGTTCACCATGAGCCGCGACGGAAGGGTGTTGGCCGCGCGCATCGTGCGCTCGTCGGGCAATGCCGCGCTCGACCAGGAGGCGCTCGACCTGCTGCAGCGGGCGCAGCCCCTGCCGCCGCTGCCGCAGGACCAGCCCGGCGAGAGCCTCGACCTCACCGTGCCGGTGAATTTCTTCCTGAAGAGGTGAGGGGATGGAACGGTTGGAGGATCTGTGCCGCGAGCGCGGCGTGCGGCTGACCGATCAGCGCCGCATCGTGCTGGAGGTGCTGGAGGCGGCGACCGACCATCCCTGCACCTTCGAGATCCATCGCCGCGCCTCGGTCGGCCGCCGCATCGGCGTCGCCACGGTCTATCGCGCCCTGAACAGCCTGGCGACGGCGGGCGTCGTGACGCGCCACGTCTTCCGCGACGGCAAGGCGCGCTATGAACGCGCCGGCAAGGCCGCGCATCCACACCTGATCGACGTCACGACGGGGGATGTCGTCGAAGTGGATGACGACGGCGAACTCACGCGTATGATCGAGGAGGAAGCGCGCCGCATGGGCTTCCGCCTCGTCGAGTTCAGGCTGAGACTGTTCGGCGAGAAGTCCTGACGCGCCGTCCGGCGGGATGCTTGCCGGATTTTTTCATCGCCCCTATAACTCAATTGCGAATGGTTCGCAGTTACTGGAAGGCTATTGGGGCACGACCGAAGCATACTGGCCCTCTACCTGGCCCATCGCGGCGAGCTGGTGAAATACGCCACCACCATCGTCGGCGACCGGGCGCGCGCCGAGGATGTCGTGCAGGAAGCGTGGCTGCGCTTCGGCTCGGCCTCGCAGGACCGCACCCTCGATGAGCCGGTGGGCTTCCTCTATCGCGTCGTGCGCAACCTCGCCGTCGATGTCCGGCGCCGGCTCACGCGCGAGGAGCGGGTCGTGGCGCCGGTGGAAATCGTCGCTGCGCCCGAAGGCGTCGATAACCATGCCTCGCCCGAGGCCACGGCTGCCGCGCGCGAGGAACTGGCGTTGCTGCAGGAAGCGCTGGCCGAGCTGCCGGAACGCACCCGCATCGCGCTCGAGATGCGCCGCTTTGGCGGCTTCAAGCTGCGCGAGATCGCGGCCCATCTCGGCGTGTCGGTGACGGTGGCCCACGAGATCGTGGCCAACGGCATCGCCTATTGCCGCCAGCGCGTGCGGCCGCCGTCATGACACACGATTTCATGCGCCTTCCGAAATCGCGCGTCTGCCGGGCGTCTTCTGGAGAAGGACCCCTGCAAGCGACGGGGGCAGCGAGATGACCGGATCGCAGGAGGAACTCGACCGCGTCACGACCGAAGCCGCCCGCTGGCTGGTTGCGCTCGATGACGATCCCGACGATGTCGAGCTGCGCGCGCGGTTCGAGGCATGGCACAGCGCGGATCCGGCGCATGCAGCCGCATGGGCGGACACGTCGGGCATCTACGGCCTGATGGCCCAAACGGCGCCAGTCCATGCCACGCGCTGGCAGGGCGCGGCGACTCTGCCTACGCCCAAGACCTATGCGCGTCGTGACGTACCGGCACCACAGCGCCCGTCGATGCCGCGTCGCGCGGCGGCGGGTCTCGTCGCGGCGGCGCTTGCGGCCTGCCTTGCGCTCTTCTTCGTGCCGGGCCTCGTCATCCGCTTCCAGGCCGATCACGTGACGTCGACGGCCGAGGTGCAGTCGCTCGGCCTCGACGATGGCAGTGTCGTGCGGCTGGGGCCCGACAGCGCCATCGATGTGGCCTACGAAGCCGGCGAGCGGCGCGTGCGCCTGCTGAAGGGCGAGGCCTTCTTCGAGGTGAAGCCCGATCCCGGCCGGCCGTTCCGGGTCGTGACGCGCGATGTCGAGACGGTGGTGCTCGGTACGTCGTTCAACGTGCGCTTCATGGGCGAGGGCGCCGAAGTCTCGGTGCGCAGTGGCCTGGTTGGCGTCGATAGCAAAACGAGTCAGGAGCGGCTGGAGCCAGGTAACTGGGCGCAGGTCGGATGGAATGGCGGCGTCCAACGTGGCGCCATCCCGCCGGACGAGGTGGCACCGTGGCTGCACGGCCAGATCGTCGCGCGCGATCGGCCGCTCAGCGACGTGGTCGACGAGCTGCGCCGCTATTTTCCCGGCGCCATCGTCGTCGCGAGCAGCGGCCTGGGTGGCCGTCGCGTGACCGGCGTCTACAATCTCGCCGATCCCGCGTCCGCGCTGCGTGCGATCGTCGGCACGCATGGCGGCTCGGTGACCCAGGTGACGCCCTGGCTGCTGGTGGTTCGCGGCGGCTGATTTTTTTTCGGTGCTCGGCCGAAAAGCAGGAACGTCGCAGCGTTGCTTGGGTGAAAGGCACGATGCCGAGACGCATTCACGAGTGACGTCGCATCTGTCCAGAGTCGAGTAATGGGCGGGGATTGCGATGGTAAATGCGCGTGAGCACGCGCGTCTGGTGGCTGCGGCCGCCGCGGCGTTGATGGCGACCTTCTCCGCAAATGGAGCATGGGCGCAAACCGTAGAAGCGCCGCAGATCGCGCAACCTCAAAGCGGATCGCAACGACAGTACACATTCAACATTCCGGCGCAGCCGCTGACCGATGCACTGGCCTCGTTCGGCCGCCAGTCGGGCATGCAGGTCTCTGTCGATGGCGATGCCGCGCGCGGTGTTGCCTCGCCGGGCGTGACCGGCCTGATGACGCCGGAGCAGGCGTTGGCGCGGCTGCTGGCCGGGACGGGAATCACCTACCGGCTGACCGGTGGCAACACGGCGATGCTGCAACGGGCATCCGCGATCACGCCGGGTGCGATGCAGCTCGATCCGTTGCAGGTGCAGGGCTATGCCGTACCGTCGCAAGCTTTGATCGACAACATCCCGCCGCCTTACGCCGGCGGACAGGTCGCAACCGGCGGCCAGCTTGGCCTGCTCGGCAATCGCGGCGTTATGGACACGCCGTTCAACCAGACCAGCTATACCGCCAAACGCGCACAGGAGGCGCAGGCCAAGACTGTCCGTGACGTACTGCTCGACGATCCGTCGGTGCGCATTCTCTTCCCCGATGGCGGGCCCGGCGCCGAGAGCTTCTACATCCGTGGCTTCAACGCAAGTGCGCTGGGTGCCATTTCCTATGGCGGTCTCTACGGCATGCTGCCGGCCTTCTCGATCGGGTCCGAGCTCGCCGAGAGGGTCGAAGTGCTGAAAGGGCCGAGCGCCATGCTGAACGGCATGCAGCCGGGCGGCTCGATCGGCGGCACGGTCAACATCGTCCCGAAGCGCGCGCCCGACGAGCCGCTGACGCAGGCGACCGCGGGTTATGGCTCGAGTGCCCAGTTCGGTGGTGCCATCGACATCGCCCGGCGATTCGGCGAGGACAAGCAGTTCGGCATACGCTTCAACGGCGTGTTCAAGGCCGGCCAGACGGCTGTGAACAGTAACACCGACCAGCGCGAGCTCGCCGTCCTCGGCCTCGACTTCCGCGGCGACCACGTCCGCCTCTCCGCCGATCTCGGTTACCAGTACCAGTATATCGGCGGCACCTTGTCTTATCTCGCTCTCGCCAACGGCGTCCCGCTGCCTTACGCGCCCAGTGCCCGGATCAACCAGGGCCAGCCCTGGGCCTATAACGAGCGCAAGGACTCGTTCGCCATCGTCAGGGCCGAGGTCGACATGACCGAAAGCGTGACCGCTTACGCCGCATTCGGCATCCACGACAGCCGCTGGGAAGGCCTCTACGGCGCGAACGTCGCCGTCACGAATGCCGCCACGGGAGCGGCCACCGCCAGCGCGCCGTTCAATTCCAGCCAGCCGCGCTCCTACCTGACGGGCGAGATCGGCGTGCGGGCGAAGGTCGAGACCGGACCGATTGGCCATGATGTCGCCATCACCGCCACGACCTATGGCGACCAGACGAGCGCGGGTTCGGTCACCGGCACCGCCTTTGCCTCGAACATCTACAACCCGACCGTCATCGCTCGGCCAAACATCCCGACGCCCAACGCGACCAAGCTCTCGACCCAGAGCCTGTCGAGCATCGGCGTTGCCGATACGCTGAGCGCTGTCGACAAGCGCATCCAGCTCACAGTCGGCGCGCGCCTGCAGCAGGTGACGGCGGCCAACTTCAATGGCGTCTCGGGGTTTCAGACATCGGGCTACGACCAGAGTGCGATCAGCCCGTCGGTCGCCCTGGTCTTCAAGCCCTGGCAGAACATCTCGCTCTACGGCAATTACATCCAGGGCCTGCAGCAAGGCACGACCGTCGGCATCGCCTTCGCCAATGCCGGCGAAGCGCTGCCGCCCTACAAGAGCACGCAGTACGAGGTCGGCATCAAGGCCGACTGGGGCAAGTTCACCACCACGATGAGCCTCTTCCAGATCTCGCAGCCCAGCCTCCTCACCAACGTCGCCGCCAACACGCAGTATCTCGGCGGCGAGCAGCGCAACCAGGGCCTCGAGTTCAACGTGTTCGGCGAGCCGTTGCCGGGTGTCCGTCTGCTGGGCGGCGTGATGCTGCTGAATGCGGTGCTGACCAAGACGCAGGGCGGCGCCACCGATGGCTGGACCGCACCGTTCTCGCCGGGCTTCAATCTCAACCTCGCCGGAGAATGGGACCTGCCGTTCCTGCCGGGCTTCACCGTGAACGGTCGCGTCATGTACACCGGCTCGCAATACATCGATACGACCTGGCCGCGCCGGAGCCTGCCGGACTGGACGCGCTTCGACATCGGCGCGAGCTATCGGTTCGACAATCCCGGCGCCAAGGGCAAGCCGCTGGTCGCGCGCTTCGCCGTCGAGAACCTGCTGGATGCCACCTACTGGGCCGGCGGCAGCGGCGCCACCACACTGTTCCTCGGCGCACCGCGCACCTTCCGGTTGTCGTTGACCGCCGACTTCTGAGTCGTCCTCACGCGGAGAATTGCGAACAATTCGCAGTTGCGCTAAGTCACGCCCATCGTGGCTTCGAACGCAAACCTTCTGTTCGTGGAGACCCGCCGGGAGCTGGTCGACTATGCGACCGGCATCGTCGGCTCGAGGTCGCAGGCCGAGGATCTCGTCCAGGAAGCCTGGATCCGCTTCAACGAGGCGGCGAAGGAGGAGCTTCTCCGCGAGCCGCGCAATTATCTCTACCGGATCGTCCGCAATCTCGCGCTCGATGGGCGGCGGCGGCGTGAAGTCGAGCGGCGTATCTTCAACGAGCCTTCCCCGGACGTTGTCGCGTCGCTGCCCGACGTCGCGCCGTCGGCCGAACAGGCCTCGATCGATCGGGACAATCTTCGCCTCCTGCAGGAGGCGCTGCGCGAGCTGCCCCGTCGGACGCGCATTGCTTTCGAGATGCATCGCCTCCAGGGCTGCAAGCTGCGCGAGATCGCTGCCGTGCTCGAAGTTTCGATACCTACGGCACAGCTTCTGGTGATGGATGCCCTTCAGCACTGCAAGAGCCGCCTCGGCTGGCCCTGAGGGCGCGAATTTTTGTAATTGCCTCACGATGGCTCGTCTTAAGAATGGGGGCATGACCGAGGGATGGTGATGGCATCAGCGCCGGAATCGGCGGAAGCGCGCGCGTCGCGGGAAGCCTCGGCGTGGCTGATCGAGCTGCAGGAGGATCCCGACGATCCGACGATGCGCCGCAGGCTGGGCGAATGGATCGCCGCCAGCTCGGCAAACGCGCGCGCCTGGACCTCGGTGCAGAGCCTGTCGCGCCTTGCCCGCGGCATGACGCCGGAACTGTCGGCCGAATGGCGGCCCGCGCTTGAGCGGGCCGGCGCGACGGAATCGCCGCGCGTTGTGAGGTGGCCAACGGTGCGGCGCTGGCGGATCGGCGCGGGCGCCCTGGCGCTGGCGGCCTGCCTTGCCTTCATCGCCGGTCCCGGCCTGCTGATCAGGCTGCAGTCCGATGCCCTGACCGAGACCGCGGAATCGCGCGTGCTCAGCCTGCCCGACGGCAGCCGGGTCACTCTTTCCGCCGCCAGCGCGGTGGCGCTCGACATGGCCGGCAACGACCGGCGCGTGACGCTTCTGAAGGGCGAGGCGTTCTTCCAGGTGACGCCCGATCCCGCGCGGCCCTTCCGGGTCGTGGCTGGCGACGTCGAGACCAAGGTCGTCGGTACCAGCTTCAACGTGCGGCGCGATGCGGAGGGTGTCGCGGTGAGCGTCGAGGAGGGGCGCGTGGCGGTCTCGGCGGCGTCCAAGTCGGAACTGCTGGGCGCAGGCGATGCGGTGTGGATGTCCTGGCGGGGCGAAGCGCAGCGGTCGACCGTGCCGCCGCAACTCGTCGCCACTTGGCGGCAGGGACAGCTCATCCTCCAGGATCGACCGATCGGCGAGGCGGTGGACCAGCTTCGCCGTTACTATGGCGGCGCCATCGTCGTTGCCGGCAATGCGCTGGCGGCCAAGTCGGTGACGGGCGCCTACAATCTCCACGATCCCGAAGATGCGTTGCGCGGCATGGCGCGCGCGCATGGCGCCAAGGTGCGACGCCTCTCGCCCTGGCTCATCGTCATGTCCGACGATTGAACACCTCCGGGGAATTTTTTTGTAAACCGCGATTCCAGCCTCGTCGTCTTAGATAAGGGGGAGCGCCAAGCCGCCGCGACCAGCGCAAGTCACCCCCACGAATGACGGAGTTTGGGGTTGAGCATTCGGATATCGCGCGCGGTCGCATTCTCGGAAATTTCCGCTGTCACGTTCCTGTCGCTCATGGCGATGGTGCCGATGCGTGCAGAGGCACAGGACCTGTCGCCCAGCGTGGCGCAGATGGTCGAACGGCGGTCCTTCAACATCCCGGCCCAGCCGCTGGGATCGGCGCTGGGCATCTTCGGCCAGCAAGCGGGCCGCCAGGTCACTGTCGACGGTGCTGCTGTCCGCGGACTCGACACGCCCGGCGTGCAGGGCACGATGAGCATCGACGAGGCGCTGCGGCAGCTGCTTGCCGGCACGGGCCTGATCTATTCCTTTCCCAGCACCACGACGATCGCGGTGCAGCGGCCGGGCCAGAGCAGCGCGCCCGGTGCGATCCAGCTCGATCCCGTGCAGGTCCAGGGCGCCTTTCCGATCCCGCAGCAGGCGATGATCGACAATATCCCGCCGCCCTATGCCGGCGGCCAGGTCGCGACCGGCAGCCAACTCGGCCTGCTCGGCAACCGCAACGTGATGGACACGCCGTTCAACCAGACGAGCTACACGGCGAAGAAGGCGAAGGACCAGCAGGCACAGACCATCCGCGACGTGCTGGTCGACGATCCCTCGGTTCGCTCCTGGCTTCCGGACGGCGGCGTCGGTGCCGATCAGGTGCTGATTCGCGGCCTCCAGGTCGGCAACGCGACGGCGACCTACGGTAATCTCTACGGCTTGATGCCCAGCAGCTCGATCATGCCGGAGATGGCCGAGCGCATCGAAGTGCTGAAGGGGCCCAGCGCCATGCTCAACGGCATGACGGTCGAGGGGTCGCTGGGCGGCAGGATCAACATCGTGCCGAAGCGCGCGCCCGACGAGGACCTGACGCAATTCACCGCCAGTTACGCCTCGGGCACGCAGTTCGGCGGCCATGCCGATCTCGCGCGGCGCTTCGGGCCCGAGAAGCAGGTGGGCGTCCGAATGAATGTCGCCTACCGGTCGGGCGAGACCGCCGTGGTCAACAACACCGACCAGAGGATGCTCGCGCTGCTCGGTCTCGATTTCCGCGGCGAGCGCGTCCGGGTCTCGGCCGATCTTGGCTATCAGCTGCAGAACATGACCGGCCTCATTCCCTTCGTCGGCCTCAATCCGGGTATTCCGCTGCCCTACGCGCCGGACGCCCGGAAGCTCTTTGGCCAGGCCTGGAGCCAGGCCGAGCGCAAGAACCTGTTCGGTGTCGTGCGGGGCGAGGTCGACCTCACGGAGAATATCACGGCCTACGCGGCCATTGGCGCGCAGGACTCCCGGAGCATCAGCCTGAACGCGGGCAACAGCGTCCAGGTCAACGACTTCAACGGAAACGGTACGTCGTCGCCGGCCAACCAGAGCTTCTACGCCACCAATCTTACGGGCGAGACGGGCCTCCGTGGCTTCGCCGATACGGGTCCTGTCAGTCACGAGATTTCACTCACCGCCAACGCCTTCATGCGTTACAGCGGAAGCGCCTTCGCCAACGGCGCGGCCTATGCCACGAACATCTACAATCCCAGCGTGGTGGCCCGGAACACGCTGGGCACGCCGATATCGAACCAGACCTCCTACAATGCCCTTTCGACCGTTGCGCTCGCCGACACCCTGTCGGCCGTCGACAAGCGAATCCAGTTGACGGTCGGCGCGCGCCAGCAGCGCGTCATCGCCGCCAACTACAATCCGGTGAGCGGCGCGCAGATCGATTACTACGACGAAAGTGCGCTCAGCCCGTCGGTGGCGCTGGTGGTCAAGCCCTGGGCGAACGTCTCGCTCTACGGCAATTACATCCAGGGCCTGGAGGCAGGTCAGATCGTCGGCGCCAACTTCGCGAATGCCGGCGAGGTCTTCAAACCCTTCAAGTCCACGCAGTACGAAATCGGCGTGAAGGTCGACTGGGGCAAGTTCACCACGACCGCCAGCCTGTTCCAGATCACCCGGCCCAGCACCATCGTCGACGTGATGACCAACACGCTGGTGCCCTCGGGTTCGCAGCGCAACCAAGGCCTCGAATTCAACGTCTTCGGCGAGCCGATGCCGGGCGTCCGGCTGCTCGGCGGCTTCATGCTGCTGAACGCCGTGCTGACCAACACGCAAGGCGGGTTGACCGATGGCTGGACCGCGCCGCAGACACCCAACTTCCAGGGCAATCTTGCCGGCGAATGGGACCTGCCCTTCGTGAAGGGCCTGACCCTGACCAGCCGCATCATCTACACCGGCTCGCAGTATATCGACACGGTCGCCCCTCGGCGCAGCCTGCCGGAATGGGTCCGCTTCGACCTCGGCGCGCGCTATTTGTTCGAGAACAGCCGGAGCCCGACCGGCGGGCCGGTCGCCATCCGCTTCAATGTCGAGAACGTACTCGACAACGACTACTGGGCCAGCGGCGCCAACGGAACGCTGTCCCTTGGCGCGCCGCGGACTTTCCGCCTGTCGCTGACCACGGACTTCTGAGAGGGCTTAAGCCGCGAACGAGCGCAGCACCTTGCCGGGCCTCGAAGTTGGGTCGGCGCAGAAGCCTTTTTCGTCGGCGGCCCGGGCGCCGTTGATCCAGACGCCATGCAGGCCGATCGCGCCCGCGGTCAGGCGCGCGGCACCCGCCGGCAGGTCGTGCGCGCGACGCTTGGGGCCGCGCGCGACGGTCTTGGGATCGAACAGCATCAGGTCGGCGCCCAGGCCTTCGCGCAGGAAGCCTCGGTCCTGGATGCCGAACAGCCTGGCCGGCTGGCCGGTCAGGCGATGCACCGCCTGCGGCAGGTCGAGCACGCCCAAGTCACGGCTCCAGTGGCCCATCAGGTGCAGCCCGAAGCCCGCGTCACAGAAGAAAGTGAGATGCGCGCCGGCGTCGCTCAGCGAGATGTGGGTGTTGGGATCGGCCAGGATGCGGCCGACCTGCTTGTCGTCATTGTGCAGGAGCTGCGCCACGAACATCGTGTCGAGGTTCTCCGACAAAGCGAAGTCTAGGATGAAGTCGAACGGGTCCTTGCCGGCCTGCTTGGCCAGTTCGGCGAGCGTTGCGCCTTCCATCGCGCGGTTCTCGTCCTTCGCGGTCTCGACGACGAACAGCTTCTCCCACTCGCCGTTGAACAGCAGCCGGCCGCGCTTGGCTAAAAGCTCCTCGCGCACCGAGGCGCGCCACGCCGGGTCGCGATAGATCTTCTTGAGCTCGGCCGGATCGTGCGCGGCCATCGCCGGCTTCCACGCCTGCATGCTCTCGAACAGGTACGGGCTGTGGAAGGTGAAATCCATGCTGAGCGGGCAGCACGAGGTCTGCGCCACCAGTTCGCGGCCGCGCGCGCGGGCCTCGTTCACCTGGTTGAGCGTGGTGAACGCGGCCTCGGGGTTGGTGTTGGAATGGAAGAGGGCTGCGATCACCACCGGACGGTTCGATTCGGCCGCGATCTCCTCGAGATACGGGATCGTGGTCGTGCGGCCCTTGGTCAGCATGTAGACGCCGGTGCCACCCTGGCCCATCGCCTTCACCAGCGTGCGCAACTCGTGGTCGTCGGCGAGGCGCGACGGCATCGGCGTGCCGCCTTCGCCATTGTGCGCTTCCGAGGTCGAGGAGGCGAAGCCGATGGCGCCCGCTGCCATCGCCTCGCGCACCAGGTCGGCCATTTTTGAGACCTCGGCCTCGGTGGCGGCGCGCTCGGTGGCGTCGGTGCCCATCACGAAGGTGCGGATGGCGGAATGGCCGGCGAAGCAGGCGACGTTGGGGCCGACGCCGTTCTTCTCCAGCATGTCGAGATATTGCGGGAAGCTCTCGAAGCCCCAGTTGATGCCGGCGCGCAGCGCATCGAGCGACATGCCCTCGACATGCGTCAGGTGACGCATCGTGAGGTCGCGGTCGGCGGGCTTGCAGGGCGCGATGGTGAAGCCGCAATTGCCGAGGATCGCTGTGGTAACGCCCAGCGCCGGCGAGGGATCGACGAAGGGATCCCACGTGATCTGCGCGTCGTAATGGGTGTGGCCGTCGATGATGCCGGGTGCCAGGGCGAGGCCATCGGCTTTCACCGTCTCCCTGGCGGCCCCGAGCTTCGGGCCGATGCCGGCAATCTTGCCATCTTTCACGCCGAGGTCGCCGTGCACTGCCTTGGCGCCCGAACCGTCGTGAATTTCTGCGTCCTTAATGACCAGGTCGAACATGTTTTTTTCCTCCCAAAAGAACCCTAGTCTGTCGGCAAGGAAATGGAACGGGAGGATTGCATGACAGGCATGACACGACGCGGCTTTGTGGCGGCAGGAACGGTCGCAGGAGCGGCCTTCGGAATGGCGCCGGCGATCGTGCGCGCACAGGACTATCCCACCAAGCAGGTTCGCGTGGTGGTCCCTTATCCGGCAGGCGGCGGCACCGATCTCGTCGCGCGCCTCGTCATCCCGCGCCTTGCGGAACGCTGGAAGCAGACCGTTATCATCGACAACAAGGGCGGGGCGAGCGGCATCCTGGGCAGCGAGATCGTCGCCAAGGCACCGCCCGATGGCTACACGCTGCTGGTCACGACCAGCGCGCACACGATCAATCCCTACACCACCAAGGTCCTGCCGTACGACACCGAACGCGACTTCACGCCGGTCACGCCGCTGATCGAGGGCGCCCTCGCGCTGGTCGGTTCGCCCAAGGCGGGCATGGACACGATGGAAAAGTTCATGACCGCGGCGAAGGCCAATCCCGGCAAATATCAATTCGGCAGCACCGAGAACACGACGCGGATGGTGGGCGAGCTGTTCCGGGTGAAGAGCGGGCTGAAGATCGAGAACGTCGCCTACAAGGGCGCGGCGCCGATGATGCAGGAGCTGGCCGGCGGCCATATCCCGGTGGGCTTCACCAGTCCGTTGACGGTGATGTCGCACCACCGCGCCGGCACCTTGCGCATGCTGGCGGTGAGCGGCAACAAGCGGCTGCCGGGCCTCGAGGACATTCCGACCATCGCCGAGGCCGGCGTGCCGGGCGTCGACACGCTGGCGTGGTTCGCGATGTTCGGGCCGGGCAAGATGTCGCCCGCGCTTGCCAACCGCATGCGCGACGACGTGGTGGCCGTCCTGGCCGAGCCCGAGATGCAGGCCAAGATCCGCGACCTGTCGAGCCTCCCTGGCGGCGAGTCGCCCGACTCCTTCGCGCAGCGCATCAAGAAGGAGTTGGTGACCTGGGGCGAAGTCGCCAAGCTGGCGGGTATTGAACCCGAGTGATTGCTGGAGTGGCGCGCCCCGGCAGATGAGATGCGACATGATCCGCTTGTTCGCGATTGTCCTTCTCATGCTGCTGGGCACGCCCGCCTGGGCCCAGTCGGTAAGTTTCCCCAGCGTCACTGTCGGCAGCAGCCAGGCGGGGCCGGAGGTGAAGGGCTGGATCTACAAGCCTCCGGGCAACGGGCCGTTCCCGGCGATCATCCTGGCCCATAGTTGTGCGGGCACGAACCCGCACACCGAGGGCTGGGGCAAGCGGCTGGTGGGCTGGGGCTATCTCGTGCTGGCGCCGGACTCGTTCGGCCCGCGCGGCACCAGAGCCGTGTGCACGACGCCCGGCGTGGTGACGCCCAACATGCGCGTGGCCGACATCGCGGGCGCCCTCGACTATCTCGCGACGCGGCCCGACGTGGTGAAGGGCAGGATCGGCATCATCGGCCACAGTCACGGTGGCTCGACGGTGCTTCGCTCGACGCAGAAGAATTTTGGTCTCGCGCAGCGCGGGTTGGCAGCGGGCGTCGCCTATTATCCCGGCTGCAATCCGCAGTTCGATAGCGGCATCGACATTCCCGTCCTGCTGCTGGTCGGCGACAAGGACGATTGGACGCCGTCCGATCGTTGCCGGACATTGGTCTCGGGCCTGTCGCGCGGCGGCCTCGTCGACGCGGTCTACTATCCCAACGCCTATCACAGCTTCGATTCGAAGGTTGCCGATCGCACCGTGCCCGGCGCGGCGGGCAAGCAGCATCACCTGGCTTACGATACGGTGGCGGCGCCCGACGCCGAAGCGCGGACAAAGGCGTTCTTCGCGAAGTACCTGCGCTGACTCATTGGAGCGCGCCACTCCAGTGGCGCTCATACTCTATCGGCGAACCACGAGCGCCACTGGAGTGGCGCGCTCCGTTGCGACTACTTCGCGTCGTCGAGGCCCATCTGTCGACAGAGCAGCACGAGCGTCTCGTAGATCACGTGCGAGCAAAGGTGGGCGGCCATGCCGTTCACGTCCTGCGGCGGGCTCACCGTGTTCACGTCGACGGCGACGATGTTGAGGTCGGTGAGGCAGCGCAACAGGTCGATGCCCTCGCGCGCGCTGAGGCCACCCCACGAGGGTGTGCAGACGCCGGGTGCGCAGGACGGGTCGAACACGTCCATGTCGAAGCAGAGATAGACCGGCCGCTTGCCGACCTTGTCGCGGAACTCGGCCATGCGCTGGGCGAAGCCGCCGCGGATCAGCTCGTCGATCGACACGACCTTGTAGCCGAGGCTCATGGCGCGCGGCACGACACCCTGGGCGTAGGTCGTGCTGCGGATGCCGACATGCCAGGAGAATTCCGGATCGACGAGGCCTTCCTCGGCGACATGGGTGAACTGGGTGGCGGAGTTGTACTTCTCCTCCGAGCCGTACGGGTACGAATCGGTGTGCGAATCGATGTGGAGCGCCGCCATCTTCGGGTATTTCTTGCCGACGGCGCGCGCGACCGGGACGGTGACCGAGCCGTCGCCGCCGATGGTGATCGGCACGGCGCCGGCCTCGACGATGCGGTCGGCGGCCTGCTCGATCCGCTCGAACGCGTCGACGATCTTCGACGGCGTGAGCTTGACGTTGCCGCAATCGACCAGGCCCAGCGCCAGTGCGGGATCGAAGTCGGCATTGGTCGGGTTGAAGCGCCGCATGAGCTGCGACTGCTGGCGCACCGAGTCCGGACCGCCGCGCGAGCCGATGCGCATGTTGGTGCCACAGTCGAACGGGATGCCGAGGATCGCCGCCTTGTTCGCCGGGCCGGGCCTTCCGTAGGGCACGCCCATGAAGGTCATGGGCAGGGTGAACAGATCGTCGTCGGACAGGCGGTCCATGTCAGGGCTCCGTGGAGAGGAAATCGTAGGCCACCAGGGTGTGGATCTTGGCGACGGCCAGGAGCTCGTCGACCAGCACATATTCGTCGGCGCCGCCCATGTTGAAGGGCGTGAGCCCCAGCACGACGGTCGGCACGTCGAACATGCGGTACCAGCGCGAGTCCGAGCCGCCGACTCTCATGTTGACCGCTGGCGTCTCGCCCAGGACCTCGGCGGCGACCGAGGCGGTTCGCGTCACGATCTCGTGGCCCGGATCGGTAAAGGAGGGCTCGAAGCGGCGGATCGCCTTCCAGCTCACGCCTTCCAGCGGTGCCAGCCATTCGTCGAGCTTGGCCGCGAGGACATCGGTGGTGATGCCGACGGGCAGGCGGATGTCGGCGCGGGCGATGGCATGCGTGGGCACCAGGTTGGGTGAAGTGCCGCCCTCGATGGTGCCGATGTTCACCGTGACCCTCGACAGGGTGTCGGCCTCGCCGTCGCCCGACAGCGGTTCGGAAATCGGCTTGGCCTTGCCGATCGCATGGGTGACGACCGGCGGCGACTGGAAGGGCACGTCCTCGAGCTGCTTCAGGCAATCGAGCGCGCTGCGCAGCCGGTCGATGGCGTTGGTGCCCTTGTGGACGTGCGCGCCATGCGCCGGCGAACCGGTGGCCTCGACCTCGACCCACATCAGGCCCTTCTCGCCGAAGCGCACGACCTTGGGCGAGCCGACATCGCCGCAGATATTGGCGTCGCCGGCGGCATGCGGGAAGTTCTTGAGGAGATGGCCCGAACCCAACGAGCCCATGTTCTCCTCGTCGCCCGCCAGGGTGAGCACGACCTCGCCGTCCCAGGCGTCGCGGTTCTCGGCGAGAAGCAATGCCGCGAGCAAGGAACAGGCGATGCCGCCTTTCATGTCGCAGACACCACGGCCGTAGAGCTTGCCGTCCTTCAGCACGCCGCCCAGCGGCGGCACGGTCCAGGGCAGGTTCTCCAGCAACGGAAAGGTGTCGAGATGGCCGTTGAAGATCAGGCGGCGTCCCGGCGCCCGGCCGCGGATGCGGCCGATCAAGGAGACGATGCGCGGCTCGGGTTCGACCCGCTCGATCTCGATGCCGGGGATCTCGCGTAGCAGCGCTTCGGCAACCTGTGCCATGTCGAACGTATCGCTCGGCGGGTTGGGCGAGGCGACGGCCACCAGCCGCTGCGTCACTTCGATGAGACGGTCGAGCGAGGCGTCGACCTTGCGTGCCAGCTCGTTGCGAATTTTCGGAGACATCAGCGAGCCTGCAGCCTGCGTTCCCAGAAGCGGATGGCCATGGCGAGCGGCCAGCAGATGAAGAAATAGACGACGGCGATGAAGGTGAAGGTCTCGAGCGGCCGGAAATTGGTCGCCGAAAGCTCCATGCCGCGCCTTGTGATCTCGCTCACCGAGATGACGGCGCCCAGCGAGGAGAACTTGATGAGCTGGACGAAGTTCGAGGCCAGCGGCGGCAGGGTCATGCGGATTGCCTGCGGCAGCACGATACGATTGAACGACTGGAACGGCGTCAGGCCCAGCACCTGGGCGGCCTCGCGATGGCCCTTGGGCACGCTCTGGATGCCCGAGCGATAGACCTCGGAGATGAAGGACGCCTGATAGAGCGCAAGGCCGATGATCAGCGCGACCAGCGCCTCGATGCGCACCCCGAATACGATCGGCAGCACGTAATAGACCCACAGGAGCTGGACCAGGATCGGCGTGTTGCGCACGACCTCGCCGATCGATATGCCGACCCAGCGCAAGGCGCGGAAGCGCGACATGTCGAGCAGGGCGATGATCAACCCGCCGACCATCGCCAGGACCAGGGTGATGGCCGAGATGATCAGCGTCATCTGCAGGCCGCCCATCAGGAAGTCGAAACTTCCCCAGACCGTGTCCCAGCGGAATTGATACTTGAACATTCAAGCCTCAATGGAGCGCGCCACTCCAGTGGCGCTCTCCCTCTTGATGAGCGCCACTGGAGTGGCGCGCTCCGAAGAGCTACGGCGCCACGATCGGGTCGAGCTTGTGCTTCTTGGCGTACTTCAGCAGCCTTCCGTCGAGCTTGATCGTGTCGACGAACAGGTTGACGTAATTCAGCCAGATCTGGTCGCCCTGCGGCACCACATAGGCGTAGGGCGTGATGGCGAGCTTCTCGTTGGGCAGGATGTAGGTGGCCCAGTCGAACTCGTCGGTCACTTTGATGGCGGTCGGGAAGTCGGTGATGATGACGTCGACCCTCTGCGCGACCAGCTCGGCCTCGCGCGTGTTGGGCGGCGCCACCGACACGACCTCGGCGTTCTTCACGTAGCCCTTCATGAAGGGCTCCATGTAGCTGCCCAGAGAGACGGCAGCCTTCACGCCCTTCTGGTCGATGTCCTTCCACTCCTTGATCTTGCTGTCCTTGCGCGTGACCGCGTAGAGGTTGGTCAGCAGGTAGGGCTTGGAGAACTCGACGGCCTGGCCGCGCTTCATGGTGGCGCCGACACCGAACATGCCGATCTCGCACTTGCCGGCCTGCAGGTCGGCGATGAAGGAGCCGAAGCTCGACTCGACGATCTCGAGCTTGGCGTCGAGCTCCTTGGCGAATTCCTTCGCGAGGTCGGCGTCGATGCCCTCGATCTCGCCCGTCTTGGAATTGCGGAACGAGATCGAATAGTAGAGCGGGAACTGGCAGACCCGGAGCTTCTTGCTCTTGGTCACCTCGTAGAGACGCGACTGCGTCTGCTGCGCTTGCGCGCCCGTGATCGAAAACGCACCGATCGTGCCCGCCAGCGCGAGCGCTCCCAATATCCTTGCTACACCCATCATCGGTCTCCCTTGTTGACCTTCCCCGTCACTCATCCGCGAACTGCTGCAGGAAGCGCTGGGCGCGCTCCGTCTGCGGCGCGTCGAAGAACGCAGACCCCGGCGCCGCCTCGACGATCTCGCCGCGGTCCATGAACACGGTGCGTGTGCCGACATGGCGCGCAAAGCCCATCTCGTGCGTAACCACCAGCATGGTCATGCCCTCGCGCGCGAGCTGGCGCATGACGGCCAGCACCTCGCGGCGCAGCTCGGGGTCGAGCGCGCTGGTTGCCTCATCGAACAGCAGGACCTTGGGCGACATGGCCAAGGCGCGGGCAATCGCCACGCGCTGCTGCTGGCCGCCCGACAGGCGTGCGGGATAGGCGTCGCGCTTTTCGAACAGGTCGACCTTTTTCAGCAGCGACTCGGCGATAGCGACGGCCTTGTCCCGGGGCATCTTCTTCACGCGGATCGGCGCTTCGATCAGGTTCTGCAGCACCGACATGTGCGGCCACAGATTGAAGTGCTGGAAGACCATGCCGATCTCGGAGCGCACGTCGCGAGCCGCCGCCTTCACCTGCTTGTTCGGCAACGGCGTCGAAATCGGCACGCCCTCCATCACGACCTTGCCCTCGCTCGGCTCTTCGAGCAGCGCGAGGCAGCGCAGCAAGGTGGTCTTGCCCGAGCCCGAAGGGCCCACGACGCAGACCACGTCGCGCTCCAGGACTTCCAGCGTCACGCGGGTCAGCACCTGGTTGGCGCCAAAGCGCTTGGTGATGCCGTCCGCGAGGATGAGGGGGCTCGTGCTGCTCATGTCACTCCATAAGCAATTCCTATGCCGCTCCATTGAAGACTGCCGGATCGGCAGGGGTTTTGCTAGTAGAGGCCGGGAGAATTGCCAAAATGACCAATAACGGCTGTTTATAGAGTATGGACGTAAAGCTCCTCGAAGCCTTCCGGGCGGTGGTCGATCACCGCTCCATGACCGCCGCCGCGGGCGCCATGGGCGTGACCCAGCCCGCGGTCAGCACCCAGATCGCCCGCCTCGAAGAGACGGTGGGCTTCCCCCTGTTCGAGCGGGCCAACGGCCGGCTGAAGCCGACGGCCGAGGGCGTGCTGTTCTATGCCGAAGCAAGCCGCGTGCTGGGTGAGGTCGACCGGCTGCAGGCCGCGACGGCGCAGATCCGCGAGGGCCAATCGGGCCGGCTGGTGATCGCCAGCCATCCCTCGGCGGCCATCTCCCTGTTGCCCAACCTCGTGGCGCAATTCCTGGCCGAGCGGCCGGGTGTCTCGGTGCGGCTGATCTCGCGCCATTCCGACGTGGTGAGCCAGCTCCTGCCGACGGAGAGCTTCGACATCGGCATCGCCGAGCTGCCGATCGACGAGAGCCAGGTCGAGGTCCGGCGCTACGGCATGCGCTGCGTCGCCATCCTGCCGCCCCGCCATGCGCTCGCTTCGCGCAAGCTGCTGACGCCGGATCTCCTGGGCCCGCATCCGATGGTGATGCCGGCGCGATCTCACCAGGTGCCCAATCGTATCCGCGGCGTCTTCTCGGCGGCGGGCGTCACGATCAATTCCGTCGTCGAGGCGGAGTTCTTCGCCAGCCTCTGCGGTCTCGTGGCAGCGGGCACCGGCTGGTCGATCGTCGATCCGCTGTCGGCCCGCAGCTTCGAGCATCTCGGTCTCGTGACACGGCCCTTCGAGCCGGCCGTCACCTACGAGATCGGCGCCTTCCATCGCCGCGACCGCGAGCCCTCGCTGCTCGCGACCGCCTTCCTCGACATGCTCGACGACAAGTTGAAAGGGTAAATCATGCGTCTCGACGCCAACCTGATGGGCCGCCTCGCGGCCGACGAGGCGCTGTGGCGCGACTTCAACGACATCTGCGATTGCGGTGGTCGTCTGTCGGGCACGGAGAGCGAAAAGAAGGCGTTCGCGTTGCTGCGCGAGCGGGTGCGTGCGGCGTCACCGGCCAATTCCGGCCGCTCGATCCCGGTGCCCTACAATGGCTGGCAGGCGAAGTCGGCGACGCTCAAGATGCCGGGCGGTGCCTTCGCACCCTGTCATCCGCTGGTGCGCACCATCGCGACGCCCGGGCTGACCGCCGAGGTGATCGATCTCGGCCGCGGCACGCCCGATGAGTTCGAAGCGCACAAGGCGGAGATCGCCGGCCGCATCGTGCTGGTGCGGCACGAGCTGATGTTCGCCGCCGGCACGATCCATCGTCGCCGCAAGTACGACATGGCGCGCGCCAACGGCGCGGTCGGCTTCCTGATAGGCGGTCCCCTGGCCGGCCACGTGGTGGCGGGTTCTTCCGGCCGCGATTCGGGCGACGGCATTCCCGCACTCGGCATCTCACCGGAGACGGCCGCCAAGCTGGCGCGCTGCTCGACGGGCTTTCCGATGGTCACGATCGCCATCGAGACCGATGAGGGGCCGGCCGAGACCGAGACGCTGGTGTACGACTATCCCGGCCAGACCGACGAATGGGTCGTGCTGTCGGCGCATGTCGACGGCCACGACCTCGCCGAAAGCGCGATGGACAACGGCACCGGCCTCGCCGCCGTGCTGGCGGTGACGCGCGCGCTATCGCCTGAAGTCGCCAAGTGGCGGCGCGGCCTTCGTGTGATGTTCTTCAGCGTCGAGGAATGGGCGCTGACCGGCTCAGCGCAATATGTGAAGGCCTTGAGCGACGCCGAGCGAGGAAAGATCGCGCTCAACGTCAATCTCGACTCGGTGGCGGGCAGTCCGAATCTCGCCGCTCTTTCGAGTGGCTATGGCGGCGTCGAGCTATTCCTGCTGGGCGTGGCCGAAGCCAATGGCCAATCCTTGCGCACCGTGCGCCCGCTGATGACCAATTCCGACCACGCGAACTTTGCGGCGGGCGGTATTCCGGCGATCCGACTCGTGGCGGGTTTCGACGATCCCAACGCCCATCTGCGCGTCGTGCTGACACCCGCCGATACGCGGGACAAGGTAGCGCAAAGCGAACTGCGCCAGGCGACTCTGCTCACGGCGGCGTTGGTCGCTGCGGCCTGCAATGCCGATCCGGGCGAAGCTGCGAAGTGGCGGAGTTAAACCCAAACACCCCGTCACACCTGACTCTTGAACCGCTCGATCAGCCACTGCGCCGCCGGGCCGGGCGGGCTGTCGATGCGGTGCAGGACGCGTAGCGGGTAGATCGCGGCCCACCAGTCGGAGAGGGCGAGCTCGACCAGGCGGCCGGCCTCGATGTCGCCCTTCACCATCGGCGCCGGCATGCTGCCCCAGCCGACGCCGGCCAGCAGCAGCGCATGCTTGGCGCCAAGATCGGCCAGTCGCCAGGTCTTGGGGCCGACCACGCCGAAATCCTGGCCTTCGGTCAGCGTCGAACGATCGGTGAGGACGAGCTGGATATGCTCGCGCGCCGAGCCGCGTGCCTGACCGCCGAGACGGGCGAGGGGATGGAAGGGCGCGGCGACCGGCACGAGCCGCACGCCGCCGATGGCGATGCTCTCGGTCCCGTCCGCGGCAACGTTCGGTCCGCTGACGCCGATGTTCGCCGTGCCGTCGAGCACGAGCTGCGTGACGGCGCCCAGCGTCTCGACGTGGAGCCGCAGCTGCACGGTCGGGAAGGTCGTCTGGAAGCCCTGCAGCGCATCGACGAGTCGCGCGGTTGGCAGCATGACGTCGACGGCGAGTGAGACCTCGGCCTCCAGACCTTCGAGCAGGCCCTTCACCTTGGCGCGCAGCATGTCGACGCCGTGGGTCACGGCGCGGGCCTCGGCCAGTACCGCCCGGCCCGCCTGCGTCAGCTCGGGCTTGCGGGTGGCGACCCGGTCGAACAGGGGCAGGCCGAGCTGGGCCTCGAGATTGTCGATGGCGTAGGTGATCGCCGAGGTGGCGCGGTTCAGACGGCGTGCGGCGGCGGCAAAGCTGCCGGCATCGGCCACGGCGAGCAGGACCTGGAGCTGGGCGAAGGAGGGCGTGCCGGGTGTCGTAGACATTTCTAAAATACTGAAAAGATCATTCAATATTATACGGATTTTCAGGAATAGAGGCAGTCTCTACATAGCCGTCACAGCCAAGGAGACGGCCATGAACAGTAACAAGCGCCAGCTCATTTCCATCCATGACGCGTTCCGGACCCTCGAAGGCGACGGGTTCGAAGTGCGCCGGGCCATTCCGTCGAACGCCTACGAGGCGATCGGCCCGTTCATCTTCCTCGACCAGTTCGGCCCGATCGATGTCCGACCGGGCGAGGCCAAGGGCGCGTCGGCGCATCCGCACGCGGGCATCGAGACCCTGACCCTGCTGCTGGAAGGCAGCCAGACCCACAAGGACAGTCTCGGCAATGTCAGCAGTATGCGGCCGGGCGAGGTCCAGTGGATGCGCGCCGGTCGCGGCGTCGTCCACGACGAGAGCCCGGACGAGCAGCTCCGTCGCGAGGGCGGTCATGTCCACGGCGTCCAGCTCTGGATCAACATGCCCAAGGGCGGGAAGCATGCGGAACCGGCCTATCGCCATGTGGAGGCGTCGGAGATCCCGACGGTCACGGCGGACGAGGGACGCGTCGTGGCGCGGCTCGTGGCGGGCAGCCTGGGCGACCTCAAGGGACCGATCGCGACGTCGGGTGCGCCCTTCGTGGTGCACGCCTCGCTGAAGGACGGTGCCCGCGTCGAACTTCCGGCGGGCAGCCCAGCCGAACTCGGCGTCTATGTCATGGTCGGCGCGGTGCGCGTCGGCAACGACGAGCGGCGGATCGAGGCGGGCCAGCTCGCGCGGCTGACGTCGGGCGACGCCCTCGAGATCACGGCCGCCGCGGACAGCGAGATCCTGCTGGTCGGCGGCGACCCGCTCGATGCGCCGATTCTGCGCCACGGTCCCTTCGTGATGAATTCGATCGACGAGCTGGAACGGGCGGTCCGCGACTATCACGCCGGCCGCATGGGCCAGGTCCCCGCCTGAAACCTCTCTTCCCTCAACCCTCAACCTCAATCGACAACTGGAGACTGAAATGACCAAGGTTCTCGTTCTTTACTATTCGACCTACGGCCACATCGAGACGATGGCCGAAGCCGTCGCGGCCGGCGCCCGCGAGGCCGGCGCCCAGGTCGACATCAAGCGCGTGCCTGAGACCGTGCCGGAAGCGGTGGCCAAGGCCTCGCACTTCAAGCTCGACCAGAAGGCGCCGATCGCCAAGGTCGAGGATCTCGCCGACTACGACGCGGTGATCGTCGGCACCGGTACGCGCTTCGGTCGCATGTCCTCGCAGATGGCGAGCTTCCTCGACCAGGCCGGCGGCCTGTGGGCGAAGGGCGCGCTGAACGGCAAGGTCGGCGGTGCGTTCACCTCGACGGCGACCCAGCATGGCGGCCAGGAGACGACGCTCTTCTCCATCATCACCAACCTGCTGCACTTCGGCATGGTGGTGGTCGGCCTCGATTACGGTCACGCCGGCCAGATGACGATCGACGAGATCACCGGCGGCAGCCCCTACGGCGCCACCACGATCGCCGGCGGCACCGGCCAGCGCCAGCCCTCGGAGAACGAGCTGGTCGGCGCCCGCTACCAGGGTCGCAAGATCGCGGAGACGGCGAAGAAGCTCGCCGCCTGATCACTCCACGATCGGGCCTCTCGAACCGGCACCGGCGTCGCGTCCCGCGACGCCGCGTGGCCGGATCAGTGAGATCAGGCCGGCCACGGCGGCGCAGCACACGATCAGGATGATCACGTCACGGCCGGCGGCGACCAGCGTCGCCGTGGGCAGGCCCAGCGTGCTGCCGCTGCTGCCGCCGAGGGAAAGTGCCAGCACGGTCGAGGCGCCGGCGATGCCGGTGCTGACACCGAGGAAGCGCACGACGTTCAGCACGCTGCCCGCCTGGCCGGTCTCGCTCTCGGGAGCCGCGGACATGATGGCGCTGCTGTTGGGCGAGATGAACAGGCCTTGCCCGACACCGATCACGGCCAGCGACAGGGTGACGTGCCAGAGGTGCGCCGCGTTACCGTCGAGATAGAGATAGAGAAGCGCGAGGCCCGCGATGCAGATCAGCATGCCGACGCAGGTCGGAACGCGTGGGCCCAGCCGGTCGTAGAGCATGCCGCCCAAAGGCGCGACCAGGCCCAGCATCACCGGCAGGATCGACAGGCGAAGGCCCGCGGCGAGGGCGGAGTCGTCGTAGAGCCGCACCAGGGCGAAGGGGACGAGGAAGAAGACGCCGAACAGGACGGCATAGGACGCGAAGTTCGCCAGGTTGCCCAGCAGGAAGGCCGGCTTGGTGAGCAGGTGGAGATCGAGCAGCGGCGACGGCGAATGCCGCTCGGCCAGTACGAACAGGATCGCGCTGGTAATACCGACGGCGAGGCAGCCGAGCAGGATCGGCGAGGTCGGCCCGAGTGTATGCGCCTCGTTCAGGACGGCGATGAAGCCCGTCAGGGCCGGCGCGATCAGCAGGGCACCACGCCAGTCGAAGTGCTCGCCCTTGGGCAGCCGCTCGCTGCTCGGCAGGACGAACCAGCCGAGGATCGCGCCGGCAATGCCGATCGGCACGTTGATCCAGAAGGCCCAGTGCCAGCCCAAGGTATCGAGGACCAGGCCGCCGATCGCCGGGCCGGCGCCGAGGCCGATCGCCTGCGCCGCCGACTGCACGCCGAGGCCGCGGCCGCGCTCCTCCGGCCCCATGATCATGACGACGATGGCGACGCTGTTGGACGTGATCAGCGCGCCGCCGATCGCCTGCAGGACGCGGAAGAAGATCAGCCACGGCAGGCTCGTCGCATAGCCGCACAGGGCCGAGCCCGCGATGAACAGCAGGAAGCCCGCGATGTAGAGGAGCTTGCGGCCGAACAGGTCGGCCAGCCGCCCGAAGATCGGCATGAACGACGCCATGGCGAGCAGATAGGCGACGGCGATCCAGCTCACGCTGCTCAGGCGGGCGCCGAACTCGACCTCGAGCCGCGGCAGCAGCACCTGGGTCATGCTGGCATCGACCTGCCCCATGACGGCGCCGATGCAGACCGTGCCGACGACGAACCAGCGATACGATTTCAGGCGCGCGACCGCCTTCAGCGGCGGCGGTTCGCGCCCCTCGAAGGCGGCGGCCCGCAGTGCGCCGAGGGAGAAAGGGCCGGGAGAGGCATCGGTCACGGGGCGATGGTTACCGCGTCAGAGAGAGCGGGCAAGGTAACGAACGGACTTTGCGCCCCCGTGAATGGCGGCGTGGCCGACTTCGACGAAGCCAAGCGCTGCGTGAAAGGCATCCGAGGCCGGGTTGGGGGGATCGGAATTCACCTCGCAGACGATGCGGTCATGCCCCGCCTCTACGGCGACACGGAACAGGTCTTCGTAAAGGCGGTTCGCCAGGCCGCGCTTGCGCATCGCCGGATCGACGACGATGCGGTCGACATAGACGAAGCGCGGATAGCGTTCGCGGAACCAGAGATAGTTGGGGCTGTCGTAGTCGGCGCCCTGGTCGAAGGCCATGAGGAAGGCGGCGACGTTGCCCGCGCGGCGGGCGTAGAAGGCTTCCTTCAGGAGGTGCCGCAGCCTCGCCGCGTCGAGCCAGGACAGCTCGACGGCATGGTCGTTGTTGAGCGCGAGGAGGGCGGCCTCCTCGCCGGCTGAAACGCTGGCCAGTCCGGTCAGGCGTTCGTCTCCTTCAGGAACCTGATCAGCAGCCGGCTCACTTCGGCGGCCTGTTCCTGCTGCACCCAATGGCCGGCGCCCTCGACCATGTGGATCTCCTTCATGTTGGTGCAGACGCTTTTCTGCATCTTTGCGAGCGTGCCGGGCGACTGGTGGTTGCCCCAGTCGCTCTTGCCCGAGATGAAGGTCGAGGGTTGGTCGATGGTGCGGCCGGTGAAGATATCGAGTTCGGGTGACACCCTGCCGCTGGTGCGCGCGCGGTACCAGTTGAGGCCGCCCTGGAAGCCGTTGCGCTCGTATTCGCCGACATAGACCTTGAGCTCGTCGTCGGTGAGCCATTTGGCGGCCGCGATCTCGGCCGGGCTCGGCATCTCCTTGGCGACCGTCTCGGCCATGCCTTCGGCGAGATCCATGATGTAGTAGGTCGGCATCTTCGCCAGTTCTTCGGCGGTCCAGCCCTTCAGCTCGTGCGGCTTGTTCCCCTTCCAGTCGGCGCTCTTGTAGTGATAGTAGGCGCGCAGGAAATTGTGCAGACCCTGCCTGGCGTGCCACTGCTCCTCGTTGGCGCCGCGGGTCGACTGGTACCAGTGGTAATGCTTGCGCGGGCGCGGCAGCGCCGCCAACGCTGCATGGATGTCGGGTGCCGCCGGCGCGGGCTTGCCGTCGGTATCGAACGGCACCGCCGTCGGGCCGGCGAACGGCGCGCTCATCAACACCATGCGCTTGAAGATGTCGGGTCGCGCCAGTGAGGCGTGGGACGCGACCGCGGAGCCGAAATCGTGGCCGACGGCAGCCTCGGCCGTGCGGTGCCCCAGCGCATAGAGCACGCCGATCGCCTCGCGCAGCAGGTTGGTATAGCGGAAGCCGGACTGGTCGGCGTCGAAGTCGGCGTCCCAGCCGGTCGTGCGGCCGTAGCCGCGCAGGTCGGGCGCGATGGCGTGGTAGCCCGCTTCGGCCAGCGCCGGCAGCACCTTGCGCCAGCTATAGGCGATCTCGGGGAAGCCGTGAAACAGCATCACCGCGGGGGCCTTCTTGTCGAAGCCCGCCTCCAGGATATGGATATCGAGGCCGTTGATGCCGGGGAGGATGCGGGCGCGGACGCCGGCGGGGAGGACAGAGGCGGATAGCGGTTGCATGCAACGAGCCTACGCTGCCCTCGGTTAGAATGTCAGGTGTTTTGATCCGCTCTGCGAAGGAGGATTCATGCAGCAGCAACAAATCTCGGTCGTCACGCTGGGCATCGCCGATGTCGCGCGCTCGAAGCGGTTCTATGCCGAAGGCTTCGGCTGGAAGCCAGTCTTCGAGGCCGAGGGCATCGTCTTCTATCAGATGAATGGGCTGATGCTGGGCACGTGGCTCGCTTCGGCGTTGGACGAAGACTCACGTCGCACCAGTCGAACGCCGGGCGCTTTCAGCGTGGCGCACAACGTCGCGAGCAAGGAGGCGGTGCAGCCGCTGATCGACAGGCTGGCATCGGCCGGCGGCAGTGTCCTGCGGCCGGCCGATGCGCCGCCTCATGGCGGCTTCCGTGGCTATGTCGCCGATCCCGATGGCCATGCCTGGGAGATCGCCTGGAATCCCGCCTGGCCGATCGACGCCGAGGGTCGCGTCACCTTCGGCATCTGATCACTGTTGATGCGCGACCTCCCGGTAGCCGGCCTGTTTGTCTTCAATGCACTGGCGGAAACCCGCAGTCTGTGGATTGAGGCCATAGGACAGACAGGCGTCGCGGCCCGACAGCAACTCGCCACGATCGTAGGCGCGCGCGGTGTCGTTGACGCAGAGGTTGAAGGCGCTGGTGTTCGGCTTGATGTGCTTGCCGAGGCAGGCCTGCTCGGCCACGGCGAGCGCATGACCCGATTGGGCCTGCACCGACGGCGCGAAAAGCGCTGCAGCTGCGGCAGTACCGACGGCGATGAAGATCGTGTTGAGGCGATTCATGGCATCCTCCGTTGCTCCTGGAAAAACGCCTCCCGGCAAGCGGGAGTTGCCGGAAATGACGGTCGGTAATCATTCAACTATATGGTTGAACGAGACCAGGTAATGAGATATATTCAACCACATGGTTGAATTAAGAACCGATGGCCTGGACCGTGTCTTCCATGCCCTTGCAGATCCCACCCGCCGGGCAATGCTGCGGCGTCTGGCCGGCGGCGAGCACAGCGTGGGCGAACTCGCCGAACCCTTCGACATGTCCTTCGCCGCCGCCGCCAAGCACGTGAAGGTGCTGGAGGGGGCGGGGCTGCTGAAACGCACGGTCGAAGGACGCACCCATCGCTGCCGTATCGAGGCCGGCCCGCTCGCCGAGGCCGACCGGTGGATAGCCTACTACCAGCGCTTCTGGACCGGGCGTCTCGATGCCCTCGAAGCGGCGCTGCTGCGTCACAAACGAAATAAACGAAACGAACCCACCAGGAGCCGCAAATGACCGCCAGGAACTACGGCCGCATCATCGCGCCTGCCGAAGTCCACTTCGAACGACTGCTGCCCGGCCCGATCGAAACCGTCTGGGCCTTTCTCACCGACTCCGAGAAACGCGGGGAGTGGCTGGCGTCCGGGCCGATGGATCTCAAAGTCGGCGGCAAGGCGAATTTCACCTTTCGTCATGCCGAGTTGTCGCCCCACAAGGTGCCGGCGCCAGCCAAGTACAAGAACCTCGACAAGGAGGCTCCGACCAGCGAGCACACCATCACCCGCATCGATGCGCCTCACATGTTGGCCTTCACCTGGCCGCCGGACTCGGAAGTCACCTTTGAGCTGAAGCCACAGGGCTCTAAGGTTCTGCTAACCGTCACTCACCGCAAGCTCGGCAGCCGCGACGAGATGGTGATGGTCAGCGGCGGTTGGCATACCCATCTCGAAATTCTGGTCGAGCGGGCCAACGGTCGAACACCGCCGGCTTTCTGGGCGGTGTTCGGAGATATCGAGGGCGAGTACGAGAAGCTCTATCCCCACGCTTTGACTACTGGGCCGTGACTACTGCTCGGCGATGTCCTTGCCGTACTGCGGCTCGTCGGTGAAGACGAGCAGGCGGCGGGCATGGGTCTCGCGCTCCATGCAGCTCTTGTAGCCGGACGTGGCCGGCGACAGGCCGTATTCCAGGCAGGAGTCACGCGCATCGGCGGTTACCCGCGCCATCGTGTAGGCGATCTCGGGCTTGCCCCATTCGAGCGCCCGCGTTGCCTGCGACAGGCAGTATTCATAGCCCTCGGTCTTCGAGGTGATGCCCTGTTCCCGGCAGATGCGCTCGGCTTGGCTCTGGGCCGACGCGGGCGGAATGGGCGGAGCGAGGGTCACGACGCCCGCCATGAGAAAGACGCTTCCCAGCGCCAGGCCGGCATGTAGCTGGTTGCGGGTCATGGGTGGCTCCAATTGAATTGGTTGCGATCAGGTATTGAAGGAACGCCCTGAATCGCCAAGGGGTTGCCAATACAAACGATACAATCGCTTGCAGTCGCCCCTTTCCCGCCTCAATTGGCCCAGAGCTAGTAGCTTTTCGGCAGTCCCAGAACCCGCTCGGCCACGTAGCAGAGGATGAGCTGCTCGCTCACCGGTGCGATGCGGGCGATCATGACTTCGCGCAGGAAGCGCTCGACATGGAACTCCTTGGCGTAACCGTAGCCGCCATGGGTCAGGATCGCGCGCTCGCAGGCATCGTAGGCCGAGCGCGCGCCGAGATACTTGGCCGAGTTGGCCTCGGCGCCGCACTCCTTGCCGTTGTCGTACAGCCAGGCCGCCTTGAAGGTCAGCAGGTTGGCCGCCTCGAGCTGCATCCAGCTCTCGGCCAGCGGGTGCTGGATCGCCTGGTTCTTGCCGATCGGCCGGCCGAACACGACCCGCTCCTTGGCGTACTGCGTCGCCTTGGCGAGCGCCACCTTGCCGATGCCGATCGCTTCGGCAGCGATCAGGATGCGCTCGGGGTTCAGCCCGTGCAGCAGGTAGTGGAAGCCCTTGCCTTCCTCGCCGATGCGATCCTCGAGCGGCACCTTCAGCCCGTCGATGAACACCTGGTTGGTGTCGATCGCCTTGCGGCCCATCTTGTCGATCTCGGTGATCTCGATCTTCGAGCGGTCGACGTCGGTGTAGAAGAGCGACAGCCCGTCGGTCGGCTTCTTGCACTTGTCCTTGGGCGTGGTGCGCGCGATCAGCAGCATCTTGTCGGCGACCGACGCTGTTGTGGTGAAGGTCTTCTTGCCGTGCACGACGTAGCCGTTGCCGTCGCGCTCGGCCTTGGTGTCGAGCGCGGTAGTGTTCAGGCCGGCATCCGGCTCGGTGACGGCGAAGCAGCCCTTCACCTTGCCCTGGATGATGTCGGGCAGAATGCGCTTCTTCTGCTCCTCGGTGCCGAACACCACGATCGGGTTGGGACCGAACACGTTGAGATGGATCGCCGAGGCGCCCTGCAGCGCCGCGCCCGATTCGGCCACCGCCTGCATCATGATCGCCGCCTCGGTGATGCCGAGGCCCGAGCCGCCATACTCCTCGGGCATGGCGATGCCCAGCCAGCCGGCATCGGCCATCGCGCGATAAAAGTCCTCCGGGAAGCCGCCGTCCTTGTCCTTCTTCAGCCAGTATTTGTCGTCGAACCCGGCGCAGAGCTTGGCGACGCTGTCCTTGATGGCGAGCTGGTCTTCGGAAAAAGCGAATTCCATGGCGGATCCTTACGCGCGGTGACGGCGATGGTTAGCGGTTGAGGCCGAGGAAGCTCATCATGAGCCGGTTGAACGGCTCGGGCCGCTCCACGTTGGGCAGGTGGCGCGCCTTGGCGATGTCCTCGTAGCGCGCGCCGGGAATCTTCGACGCGATGAGCTTGTTACGCTCGGGCGGTGTCGCTGGATCGTCGTCGCCGCAGATCACCAGGGTCGGGATCTTGATGGTCGGCAGGCGGTCGAGATAGTCGAAATTCTGGATGGCGGCGGCGCATCCCAGGAAGCCCACATCCGACGTGCCGCAGATCGTCGAATGGATCTCCTTCCAGCGCGCCGGATTGGCCTCCTTGAACTCCGAGGTGAACCACCGCTCCATGTTGCCGTCGGCCAGCGCCTTGACGCCGCCCTTGCGCACGGCCGCCTTGCGCTGGTCCCACTGGCCGGCCGAATCGTCTGGGGAAGACGGATGTGTGTCGCAAAGCGTCAGTGAGTTCAGACGCTCGGGGTATTTGAGCGCAAAGCCCTGGCCGATCATGCCGCCGATCGACAGGCCGATGTAATGGACCTTCCAGATGCCCAGCACGTCGAGCGCGCCTTTCACGTCGCCGGCCAACTCGTCCATCGTGTAGTCGCCTTCGACCGGCTGGCTGCCGCCGTGGCCGCGCATGTCGAGGCGCAGCACGCGATAGCCCGCGGCGAGCAACGGCACGAGCTGCTCGGTCCACATGCCGCCGTCGGCCGCCAGCGAATGGGTGAAGCAGACCGTCGGCGCATTCTGCGGCCCGGCCAGGTCGAAGTAGATCTTACGTCCGTCGAGATTGAGAAGCATGAGAGATCCTTCGCTTTGCTCCAGGGCGGGGCTACCCCGCCCGCGATGACAGGCGCGATGCGCCTGTCACATCGCCGAGATGCCGCCGTCGATGATCACTTCCGAGCCGGTCATGAAGCTCGATTCGTCGGAGGCAAGGAAGACCAGCGCCCAGCCCACTTCCTCAGGGCGCCCGAGGCGGCCGATCGGCACCTGCTTGCCGAGCTTCTGCTGCATCAGGTCCTGGCCGAAGCGGTCGCGATACTTGTCGAGGATCGGCGTGTCGATGAAGGTCGGGTGCACCGAGTTGCAGCGGATGTTGTAGCCCGACTTGGCGCAGTGCAGCGCGACCGACTTGCTGAGCAGGCGGACGCCGGCCTTGGCCGAGTTGTAGGCCGCCATGTTGGCGCCGGCGATGATGCCCGAGATCGACGAGATGTTGATCACCGAGCCGCCCAGCCGCGCCGTGTGCTTCTTGATCTCGGCGACACCGTGCTTGCAGCCCAGGAACACGCCGTCGAGGTCGATCGCGTGGACCTTGCGCCACTCCTCGAGCTCGATCTCCTCGACCGTCTTGCTGAGGCCGATGCCGGCGGAGTTCAGCAGCACGTGCAGCGCGCCGAACTTGGTCACGGTCTCCTGGATTACGGCCTTCCAGTTGTCCTCGCTGGTCACGTCGAGCTTCACGAAGTGGCCCGACGAGCCCAGCCGGTCGGCGACCGCCTTGCCGCGGTCGGCGGCGATGTCGGCCACGACGACCCTGGCGCCTTCCCTGGCCATCAGTTCGGCGGCATTGGCGCCGAGGCCCGAGGCGCCGCCGGTGATGAGCGCAACCTTGCCGGCCAGACGATCCGTCATGTTTTTCTCCTCCCGTCAGATGTCAAAGGTCTTGCCCCAGACGGCCACGCCCATCAAGGCGGCCCGGACCCTGCCGGGGATGGCGACGGGTTGCAGGGCGGAAATACCGGCGCGGCGCCCACCGTTTGAGGGCGGAAGGTCACCGGAGTTTCAGCGGTCCGAAACAATTGCTGCATCGCGTTGGGCGACAGTCGCGTCGAAGGCAGCAAGATCGGGGAGCGTAGTGGTCGCGGCGCGAAAGAAAGGCGTACAGTTTTTCAAGGTCGTCATTTTCGCCCTGCTCGCGCTGGACGTGGCCTTCTTCATGTGGGTCGGCACCCTGAACGAGGCGCTTGATCAGTGCGGTTGGCTGATCCTGCTGATCGTCTTCCTGTACGAGACGTCGGCACTCGACCAGGCCTACGCCTCGCGCTTCGAGAAATATGGGCTCTATGCCGCCCAGACCGTCGGCTACGGCCTGGCGATCTACACCTGCGCCGCCTACTGGGCCGAAGGCGACATGCTCAGCTTCGTCAATTCAGCCACATGGCTCGCGATCTGCGCCTCGATTGGCTACGACGTGTACGCGCCGGGCGAATATGGCGGGCTCGAATGGCGCATCCGCAACGCCGTGAAGGTCACCCTCTACGCCATCGTGGTCGCGTGCGCCGCCCTGTGGGCATGGGAGGGATTTCAGAGCGGCGACACCGATGACATGCTCAGCAGTTACGACGCCCTCCTCTGGATCGCCTGCTTCGCCGTCGTCGAGCAGCATGTGCTCGACTATGAAGCGGAGGAGGAAGAGGCGGAGGCGATGGTCGTGCCCTCGCCGAGGGTGGGCTGACCCCGACCTCGCCGGGGCGCCGCCGTCAGGCCTTCTTTCCGGCCGCGGCAGCCCCGGCTCTTGCCTCGCGGTGGGCGATGTAGGTTGTGGAGGCCACGATGATGGCTGCACCCACGAAGGTCCAGATATCCGAGGTCTTGCCCCACACCGCCACGTCCATCAGGGCGGCCCAGACGATGCCGAGGAAGGTGATCGACTGCAGGGCGGAAATGTCGAGCAGGCGGTAGGCCCAGGTGATGAAGAAGTAGCCCATCGTCCCGAAGAAGCCGGCCGCCAGGAACAGCAGGAGCTGGTCGAGGTTCGGCGTCTGCCAGAACCAGAGGCCGAGTGGCGTGAAGCAGATCGCGCCGATCACGCTCTGCCACAGCACGACGACGGCAGGCTTGTCGCGGCCCGACACGACCTTGGCCACCAAGTTGGAGCCGGCGATCAGCGGCACCGCGCAGAGCATCATGACGATGCCCGGGTTCACCGTGACCAGGCCCGGCCGGACGATGATCAGCATGCCGACAAAGCCGATGCCGACGGCGATCCAGCGCCGCCAGTGCACGGTCTCGCGCAGGAAGACCACGGCGCCGATCGTCACGAAGATCGGCCCGGTGAAGCCCAGCGCCGCCATGGTGGCGAGCGGCAGCCAGACGACGGCCTCGTACCACAGCGCATAGCCCGACGTGTGGAAGAGGCCGCGGAAACAATGGAGCTTCAGGTCCTGCGTCTTCATGCCGGCGAGGCCGGCGCGCCAGAAGAGATAGGGCGCGATCAGCGCGACGCCCGCGACCCAGCGCCCCCAGGCGACGTAGAGCGGCGGCATCTCGCTCGCCAGCTCCTTCACCGAAGCGTTCAGGAAGTTGAAGAAGATGCCCGAGACGACGGCCAGGAAGAAGCCACGCGCGGTGCGCGAGGGAATCAGGCGCGATAGCGTGTCGGTCGTGTCGATGGCGGGCGCAGACATGGCCCGGCAGAGGATGCCGGGACGCGAGTCGGGTCAAGCTACTGCTTTCGCAGGTCAGCCCCTCAAGGAACTAATCCAACGTCACCTTATATCGGCTGATCGCGACCAGCGAGACGATCAGCAGCATCGCCAGAAGGGCTGCCAGTTCCGTCGAGATGTCGTCGAAGCCGGCGCCCTTCAGCATGACGCCGCGCACCACGCGCATGAAATGCGTGGCGGGCAGGGCCTCGCCGATCCACTGCGCCCAGACCGGCATGCCGCGGAAGGGGAACATGAAGCCGGAGAGCAGGATCGAGGGCAGCATCATGAAGAACGAGGCCTGCATGGCCTGAAGCTGGTTCTGGGTCAGGGTCGAGATGGTGAAGCCGATGGCGAGGTTCACGGTGATGAACAGGGCCGTGCCGGTCGCCAGCAGGAACACGCTGCCCTGGATGGCGACGTCGAACAGCAGGCGCGCGACCAGCAGGATCACCGTCACCTGCACCGCGCCGATGACGATATAGGGCACGATCTTGCCGATCATGACCTCGATCGGCCGCACCGGCATGGCCAACAGGTTTTCCATGGTGCCGCGCTCGCGCTCGCGCGTGACGGCCAGCGCCGTCATCATCACCATGGTCATGGTCAGGATCACCGCCAGCAGGCCGGGCACGATGTTGAGCCGCGACTTGCCCTCGGGATTGTAGCGGCGTTGCACCACGATCTCGACGGAGTCGGGCTTGTCGCGCAGGCCGGCGAGCGGTCCGACGAAGTCGCGGGAGAGTGCCTGGGCGATGGAGGGGCCGGCTGCGGCCAGCGGATTGGCGGCGGCCATGGGATCGGTGGCGTCGGCGTCGATCAGGATCTGCGCACGCTCGCCGCGCACCAGGCGGCGCGTGAAGTCCGACGGGATGATGACCACGAACTGTACCTCGCCCTGCTTCAGCAGCGCGTTGGCTTCCTCCTCGGTCGAGGGATGGTGCGTGAAGCGCATGTAGCCGGTGTTGTTCAGCGCCGACAGCACGGTGCGCGTGATCTGGCTCTGGTCGGCGGCGATCACCGCGGTTGGCAGGCGATGCGGATCGGCATCGATCGCATAGCCGAACAGCAGGAGCTGCACGATCGGCATGGCGAACATCATGGCGAAGGTCAGCCGGTCGCGGCGAAGCTGCAGCACCTCCTTCACGATCATGGCGCGCAACCGCCGCAGGAAGCCGCGTCGAGAGGTGAGCCAGCGCATCATCGGCTGGCTCCTAAAAGCGAAAGGTCCCTCGCTGCGCTCGGGATGACAATATTGGTGGGATTTGCGCTACGCGCTGATCCGGAAACCGCTGTCATCCCGAGCGCAGCGAGGGACCTTTGCGTCTTACGCAGATCACGCACCCGGTGCATTGTCGCGCGCCCGTCCCATGAGGTGGATGAAGATGTCTTCGAGGGTCGGCTCGGCCTCCTGCCAGACGAGATTGGGATCGCTGCGATACGGCGCGATGGCCGCTTCGAGCGTGGCGCGGTCGGGGCCGCAGACATGGAGCGTCGTGCCGAAGGCCGCGGCAGCGCTGACGCCGGGCGCGTCACGCAGCTTTGCGGCCAGCCGGTCGGCGCCGGGACCGCTCGCGATGAAGGCGAAGAGGCCGGATTGCCGGATGATCTCCTCGGCCGTGCCGCGCGCCATCAGCTCGCCATAGGCGATGTAGGCGATCTCATGACAGCGCTCGGCCTCGTCCATGTAGTGGGTCGAGACCAGCACGGTGATGCCGTCGGCCGCGTAGGAATGGATCTCGTCCCAGAAGGCGCGGCGCGCCTTGGGATCGACGCCGGCGGTCGGCTCGTCGAGCAACAGCAGCTTGGGCTCGTGCAGCACGCAGGCGGCGAGCGCCAGCCGCTGCTTCCAGCCGCCCGAGAGCGAGCCCGCGAGCTGTCCCTGGCGTGTCGCGAGGCCGAGCCGCTCCAATGACTGGTCGACTCTCTCCTTCAGCCGGTCGAGGCCATAGACGCGGCCGACGAATTCGAGGTTCTCGCGGATCGTCAGATCCTCGTAGAGACCGAAGCGCTGCGTCATGTAGCCGGTCCGGCGCTTGATCGCCTCGCGCTCGCGCACGAGGTCATGGCCAAGGCAGGTGCCGCCGCCGCCGTCGGGAGTCAGCAGGCCGCAGATCATGCGCAAGGTCGTCGTCTTGCCCGAGCCGTTGGGACCGAGGAAGCCGCAGATACGACCTTGCTCGACGGCGAGGCTGAACTTGTCGACGACCGTGCGCGTGCCGTAGCGCTTCACCAGGTCGTGGACGTCGATTGCCAAGGTCATGGGAAGACCGTCACGGCGCGGACCCGAAGGGCTCGACCGAGACCGGCAGGCCCGGCGGCAGCGGCGTGCCCGCATTCAGCGGCCGCGCCTCGACCAGGAAGACGAGCTTGGTTCGTGCGCTCTGCGAGTAGATCACCGGCGGCGTGTATTCGGCGCGCGGCGAGACGTAGATGATCGTGGCCTTGAGTCCTGAGGGGCACGAATCGCAGGTGAAGGACACCTCGCGGCCAGTGCGGGCGCGCGCCACCTCCTCCTCCGGCACGAAGAAGCGCAGCTTCACGCGGAAGTCCGGCAGCAGCGACACGACGGGCGAGCCCGCCGGCACCCATTCGCCGACATTGAAGAAGGTGTTCTCGACCAGCGCATCCTCGGGCGCCACCGGCATCAGGTCCTCGAGCCGCTTCTTCGTCTGCGCAAGATTGGCCTGGCTCTGCTCGATCAGCGCGGCGGCGGCGGCGATCTCGCTCTGCCGCGCGGCGAGGTCGCCGACGCGCTCCTGCGCCGCCAGCGAGGCCGCACGCGACTTGAGCTGGCGCACCTGCGAATCGGCCTGCTCGAAGGCCTGGTGCGTGGAGATGTTGCGCGCCACCAGCTCGGTCTGCCGCTTCAGCTCGGTCTCGGCCTGCAGCAGCGCCGCCTCGATTTCGCGGCGCTGGGCGCGGATCACGTCCTGCTCTTCCTGCCGCTTGCCGGTCAGCATGTTCTCATGCCGCGCCTTGGCTTCCGCGAGCATCGCTTCTGCGCGCGCGACCTCGGCCTTCGCGGCCACGGGATCGATGACGAACAGCCGGTCGCCCTTTTTCACCCGGCCGCCGCGATCGACCGGTCGCTCGATCAGCCGGCCGGCGGTCGGCGGTGCGATCAGGCTGGTCTCGCCCTCGACATAGCCGAGGTAGCGGCCGTCGTCGGCGCCGATGCCGACCAGTGCGAGCAGGCGGTCGCCCCACACGACGTAGGAGACGAGCAGTGCGGCGGCGAGGGCGGCGACCACGAGGAGCGGTGTGCGTTTCATGTTGCCTCTCCGGCGATGGGCCGCAGGGCGTGGAGCATCAGGTCGGCGTGATGCCGCGCCAGGGCCTGGACATCGAGCTTCTCGGCTCCGATCGGCTCGAACACGGTTCGCCAGATGATGGCGAGCAGCATCGGCCCGATCATCGAGCGCACGGTCATGAAGCTGTCGACCGTGCGGAACTCGCCCTGCTCGATGCCGCGCTTCAGCAGCCCTTCCATCAGGGGCAGGCCGCGGCCGATCACCTCTTTCAGGTAGAACTGGCCGATCTCGGGGAAGGCGCGCGACTCGGAGATCACCAACTTGGCGACCGCCGCCATCGGCGTGTGCTCGATGCGGTTGGCCATGAATTCGAGGATGCGCGGCAGCAGCGGTGCGACCGGTCCGCGATGGCTGGCCAGCATCGCTTCCATCTGGCCGAGGTTGCTGGCGATCGCGTGCTGGACGACGCCTTTGAACAGCGCGGTCTTGTCCTCGAAGTAGAGGTAGATCGCCGCCTTGGAGAGACCGGCGCGTCGGGCCACGTCGTCGAGGCGCGTGCCGGCAAAGCCGGTCTCGACGAACTGGGCGAGGGCCGCGTCGATGATTTCCTGCGGCCGGGCGGCCGGCGCGCGACGCTGTTTTTGCGCTTTCATAAAACTAACTTACCGGTCAGTTAGTTGTTTGGCAAGGGGCTGTGGATTGTTGAAGAGAAGGCCTACACTCGGTTTTGGAGGTCGCCATGGACACAGTGATCGAGACCGCGTCGCGCCGCCGGGCGCTTTCGGAAGAGCCCGCCACGCCGATCCTGTTCGCGCACTTCGTGCTGCGCTCGTCGAACGTGCAGCCGATGATCGACTGGTACTCGGCCGTGTTGAACATGCACATCGTGCAGCGCACCGAATACATCTGCTTCCTGACCTACGACGACGAGCATCATCGCCTCGGCATCGTGAACCTGGCCGGGCTGAAGGCGCCCGACGCGAAGACTGCGGGCCTGGCACACGTCGCCTACACCTTCGCCGACATCGGCGCGCTGCTCTCGACCTACCGCCGCGTGAAGGCGCTGGGCATCGAGCCGTCGCGCTGCATCCATCACGGCCCGACCGTGTCGATCTACTATCGCGATCCCGACGGCAACGGTGTGGAGCTCCAGGTCGACCGTTACGCGACGAAGGAGGCGACGGCGGCCTACTTCCAGACCGAGGCGTTCCGGAAGAACCCGATCGGCATCGCCTTCGATCCGGAGGCGCTGGTGAAGGCTTACGAAGCCGGCGCCCGGGAGAGTGAACTGCTCGACATGCCCGACGGTCCGCCCGCCGCGCCGCAATCGGGCAGGCCCCGATAACCGAAATAAACGAAATAAACGAAACAAATGAAACGGAGGGAGGGGGTCCCTCTAAAAAAGCCAAATGAGCGCCGAGCCGCCCATCAGGCCGATCACGACGGCCGTGCCGATCATGACCCTGACGGCCGGGCGGTAACTTTCGTCGTCGATCGTCTTGCCGACGCGGAGATAGTGCCAGGTCGCGCCGACCAGCATGGCGATGCCCAGCATCACCAGGCCGATGCCGAGCTTCTCGACGTGGCGGTTGGCGAGATTGCGCACTTCCGGCACGACCTGATGCATCTCCATCAGGAAGAGGGCGAAGCGGTTGATGGCGACGCCCAGCGTCATCACCGCGATCGCCGTCCGGATCCAGGCGAGGAACGTGCGCTCGTTGGCCAGGTGATCGGTGACGTGCGGGTTCTTCTTCGGACTGTCCACGACGTATCTCCTGTGCGCCAAAGAAAAAGGCGCGATCCCGGGGGATCGCGCCTCGTTCCGTCCCGGTTGGGGACCTCAGTTGTACTTGGCGATCTCGAGACGGCCAACCTGGTCGCGATGGACCTCGTCCGGGCCGTCGGCCAGGCGCAGGGTGCGCTGGTGGGCGTACATGCTGGCCAGCTTGAACACCTGGCTGACGCCGCCGGCGCCATGCAGCTGCAGGCAGCGGTCGACCACCTTCGAGGTGATGTTCGGCACCGCCACCTTGATCATCGCGATCTGCTGGCGGGCTTCCTTGTTGCCGTACTTGTCCATCGCCCAGGCGGCCTTGAGGACCAGCAGGCGGGCCATGTCGATCTCCATGCGCATGTCGGCGACATGGGCCTTGGTAACGCCCATCTCGGAGATCTTCTGGCCGAACGCCGTGCGGCTCTTGGCGCGCTTGATCGCCATTTCGAGCGCCCGCTCGGCGACGCCGATGGCACGCATGCAGTGATGGATGCGGCCCGGTCCGAGGCGGCCCTGGGCGATCTCGAAGCCACGGCCCTCACCCAACAGGATCGCCGACTTCGGCACGCGGACGTTGTCGTAGACCACTTCGGCGTGGCCGTGCGGCGCGTCGTCGTAGCCGAACACGTGGAGCATCTTCACGATCTTGATGCCGGCCGTGTCGCGCGGCACGACGATCATCGACTGCTGGCGGTAGGCCGGCGCGCTGGGATCGCTCTTGCCCATCAGGATGATGACCTTGCAGCGCGGGTCGCCCATGCCCGACGACCACCACTTGCGGCCGTTGATGACATAGTCGTTGCCGTCGCTCTCGATGCGGCACTCGACGTTGCGCGCGTCCGACGAGGCGACCGCCGGCTCGGTCATGGCGAAGCAGGAGCGGATCTCGCCGTTCAGCAGCGGCTTCAGCCACTTCTCCTTGTGCTCTGCCGTGCCGTAGCGGGCGAACACTTCCATGTTGCCGGTGTCCGGCGCCGAGCAGTTGACCGACTCCGAGGCGATCGACGAGCGGCCGAGCACTTCGCAGATCGGCGCGTAGTCGAGGTTGGAGAGGCCCATCGTGCCGTGCGTGTCGCCGCTGTCGCGGTCGGCCGGCAGGAACATGTTCCACAGGCCGCGCTTCTTCGCCTCGGCCTTGCATTCCTCGATGATCGGCGGGAGCTGCCAGCGATCCTTGGCCTTCTCCATCTGCTCTTCGTAGATGGGCTCGGCCGGATAGATGACCTCGTCCATGAATTTGTTCAGCTTCTCGAGCAGCGCCTTGCTGCGATCCGAGTATTCGAAATCCATCGCTCTCTCCCTTTGTGCTGCGGCGGACTCTGGCCGAAAATGGGCGCAATGTGAACGGGCATTCAGGTCGCATTCCGGTTTCGGATTGCGGTCGCGGGAGAGGAAGTCGAATGAAAATCGCAAGCTTTGAAGCCATCGCGCTCCAGGTCCCCGAGGACGACCCGCTGGCCAACATGCCGGAGGAAGCCGGCCGCACCCGGCCCGCGGTGGCGCTGCGCCTGCGCACCGACGACGGCATCGAGGGGATCGCCGTAACCCTCTATGGCGGCAAGATGAGCCGCAGCCTGCACGCCGCCGTCGAGGAACTCTCGGCGCTGACGGTGGGCGAGGATCCGATGCGGATCGAGCACATCGTCGCGAAGCTGCGCAAGGCGGCGGGCGACAGCGGTCCGGCCGGCATCTTCACGCTCGCTCTGTCGGCGATCGACACGGCGCTATGGGACATCAAGGGCAAGGCACTCGACCAGCCGCTGTGGAAGCTGCTGGGCGGCCATCGCGACCGCATCGCGACCTACGCCTCGGGCTCGCTGCGGCGCGGCCTCACCGACAAGCAGGCGCAGCAAGCGGCGCGCACCTTGCTGCAGAAGGGCTTCCGCGAGATGAAGACCCAGATGGCGCTTCCCGGCGCGCCGACGCCTGCCGAGGAAGTACGCCGCGTGCGCGTGGTGCGCGATGCGATCGGTCCGGACGTGAAGCTGATGTGCGACATCAACCAGCGTTGGCGGCCCGAGCAGGCGATCGACATCGGCTCCCGCGTCGAGGAGGCCGGCGTCGGCCTGTTCTGGCTGGAGGACGTGACGGCGGCCGACGACTTCGCCGGCCTCGCACGGGTCACGGCGGCGCTGAAGACGCCGATCGCCGGCGGCGAATATGTCTGGGGCATCGTGCCCTTCCGCCACATGATCGAGGCGCGCTCGGTCGACATCGTCATGATCGACCTCGCGAGGGTCGGCGGCGTCACCCAATGGATGAAGGTCGCGGCGATGGCCGAGGCCTTCAACCTACCGGTCGTCAGCCACGTCATGCCCGAGGTGCTGCTGCACATGGTAGCGGCCTGCCCTAACGGCCTCACCGTCGAATACATGCCGTGGATGGTCGCGCTCTACGAGGAAACGCCTGCCATCGAAAACGGCGAACTTGTCCTGCCTCAGAAGCCGGGCCTCGGCCTCAAGTTCGACGAGAAGGCATTGGCGAGCTTCAGGGCTTAGTGAGGCCGCGACGGCAGCCGTAGCGGCTTCAGGACGGCTAAAGCAAGGAAGGCGGCGACGATGTTGAACAGCGCCGCCGCCAGGAAGACGTCGTGCCAGCTCCCGGTCTTGGCGACCCAGAAGCTTGCAAGGGGGATCAGCAGCGAGGCCACGCCCTTGGCCGTGTAGAGGAGGGCAGCGTTCGTCGTCGCGTACTTGGTGCCGAACGTGTCGGTGCAGATCGTCGGGAACAGGCTCGCCGTTTCGCCCCAGGCGAAGAAGGCGAGGCCGCCCAGGATCACGAACAGAAGCGGGTCGTGACCGTAGACCCACAGCGCCCAGATGCCGGCGCCTTCCAGCAGGAAGGCGATGAACAGCGTGTTCTCGCGGCCGATATGGTCGGAGACCCAGCCGCAGAACGGTCGTGTCACGCCGTTCATGACGCGGTCCAGGGTGATGGCGAAGGTGAGGGCGGGCAGGGTGAGGCCGAGCAGGTCGACCGGCACGTTCGCGACCTTGAAGTCGCGCGCGATCGGCGCGATCTGCGCCGTCGCCATGAGCCCACCCGAATAGACCAGGATGAACATGACGTAGAGCAGCCAGAAGACCTTGGACCGCAGCATCTCGAACGGTCCGAAGTCGCGCGCGGATTGGACCAGGCGAGAGGGTGTCGCCACCGTATGCCCGCCGGGCGGAGGGCGCAGCGCCCAGGCCGTGACGACCACGATCAGGCCTTGCGCCAGCCCGAACCAGAGGAAGGCCGTCTCATAGCCGCGTGAGGCGATCACGTCCTGGATCGGGATGATGCTCAGCGCCGAGCCCGCGCCGAACCCCGCGACGGTGAGGCCGGCTGCGAGGCCACGGCGGTCGGGGAACCAGCGCACGGCATTGCCGACGCAGGTCCCGTAGACCGCGCCCGCGCCCACGCCACCCAGTGCGGCGCCGAGGTAGAGCAGGAAGAGCGAATCGGCCACGGAGTTGAGCGACCAGGCCGTGGCCACCAGCACGCCGCCCGCGAACACCACATACTTGGGACCGAAGCGATCGACGACCCAGCCTTCGAAGGGCACCAGCCAAGTCTCGGCGATGACGAAGATCGCGAAGGCGGTCTGGATGCTGCCGAGGCTCCAGCCGTACTTCTCGTTGAGCGGATGGACGAACAGCGTCCAGCCATATTGCAGGTTGGCGACCGCGACCATGCAGAGCAGGCCGGCGCACAATTGCACCCAGCGGCTTGCAGGCGATGCTGGCACCGATTCCGGCCCCAATTCTGGCAGCGACGAATTGCTGAGCGACACTCTCGAAACGCTCCCTTGCCCCGCAATGGTTCCCGTCCCTAAATCGCGGTCGACAGGACAAGCGCCGGGGAGAACGTCGTTGGACAGTGTAATGCAGGTTCCGTTCAAGCCCACCGAATTCCTGAGCCGCGACATCGATATCGAGCGGCGCGCCGACGGTACCGTGGTGCTGCAGTCGAACCACAAGCTGAAGCCCTATGCCCGCCACGTGCCGGCGCTGCTGGCCAAGTGGGCGGCCGAGGTGCCGGACCGGTTGTGGCTGGCGCAGCGCCGCGGTCCCGAGCGTGACTGGCTGAAGGTCACCTATGGCGAGGCCAGGAGCCAGGTCGATGCGGTGACGCAGGCACTGCTCGATCGCGGCTTCGGCCCCGACAGGCCGGTGATGATCCTGTCCTCGAACTCCATCGAGTTCGCGCTGCTCACCATGGCCGCCATGCAGGCGCGCGCGCCGGTCGCGCCGGTGTCGCCGGCCTATTCGGTGATGAGCCAGGACCATGCCAAGCTGAAATACGTCTTCGACCTGATCAAGCCCGGCCTGGTCTTCGTGCAGAACGGCGAGATCTATGCCCGCGCCCTGGCGGCGCTCGATCTCGAGGGCGTGCTGCTGGTCCATGTCGACAAGGCGCCGCCGAAGATGCAGTCGCTGCCGTGGATGGAGCTGGTCGCGACCAAGGCGACCGATGCGGTGGCGAAATCCATCGACGCCATCGAGCCGAAGACGGTTGGAAAGTTCCTGTTCACCTCGGGCAGCACCGGCATGCCCAAGGCGGTGATCAACACGCAGGAGATGATGTGCGCCAACGTCGCCATGATGAGCATGTCGAGGGTGCGCAAGGCGGATGCGCCCGCGCCGGTCATGCTCGACTGGCTGCCGTGGAACCACACGATGGGCGGCAACGCGACTTTCCAAGGCAACCTGAACGAGGGCGGTACGACCTGGATCGACGACGGCAAGCCGTTGCCCGGCCTGTTCGAGGAGACGCTGCGCAATCTGCGTGAGGTCTCGCCGACCTCGTTTTCCAACGTGCCGGCGGGCTACGCGATGCTGGCGACAGCGCTGGAGAAGGACGAGAGCCTCGCCAAGCGCTTCTTCAAGAACATCAACGTGCTGTCCTATGGCGGCGCGACGCTGCCGGACGATCTCTACGAACGAATGGAGGCGCTGGCGGTGAAGCACACCGGCTGCCGCATCCCCTTCGTCACCGGCTGGGGCTCGACCGAGACGGCGCCGACGGCGACCAGCGTGCACTGGGCATCCGAACGTGTCGGTCTGATCGGTCTTCCGTATCCGGGCGTGCAGCTCAAGATGGCGCCGACGGGCGAGGAGGGCCGCTACGAGCTGCGGCTGAAGAGCGTGATCGTGACGCCGGGCTATCACAAGCAGCCCGACCTCACCGCGAAGATGTTCGACGAGGAGGGCTTCTACCGGATCGGCGATGCCGGCCGCTTCGTCGATCCGGAGGATCCGACCCAGGGCATCATCTTCGACGGCAGGGTCGTCGAGGATTTCAAGCTGACCAGCGGCACCTTCGTGCTGGTCGGCACCCTGCGCACGACCGCCATCGCCGCCGTCTCGCCGGTGCTGCAGGACGCCGTGGTCTGCGGCCAGGACCGCGAGTATGTCGGCCTGCTGGGCTTCCCCAACGTCGCGGCCTGCCGTCAGCTCGCGGGCGACAGCGGCGCGCAACTGCCGCTCGACAAGCTGCTCGCCCATCCCGCCGTGGTCGGCCGGGTGAAGGAGGGTCTCGCGAAGATGAATGCGGAGGGCCGCGGCTCGTCGATGAAGGTGAAACGCGTGCTGCTGATGACCGAGCCGCCGCAGGTCGATGGCCAGGAAATCACCGACAAGGGCTATATCAACCAGCGCGCCACGCTCGAACGCCGCAAGGCGCTGGTCGACAAGCTCTATGCCGGCGGCGAGGGTGTCATCGTGGCCTAGACCGTGCATCGGTCGCAGGACAGGAACTGAGGGGCAGTCCATGGACCAGATCGAAACGCCCAATAGGGAAGCGGCCAAGAAGGATGTGCCGCTGCGCTACGACACGCGGCTGCTCGGGCGCATCCTCGGCGAAACGGTGCGCGACCAGGAAGGCGATGCCGTGTTCGAGCTGGTCGAACATATCCGTCGCATCGGAGTGCTGTTCCATCGCGATGCCGACGAGGCGGCGCGGCAGGAGCTGCAGGCCACCATGAGCGGGCTGCCGACGGACCAGGCCATCCGCATCATCCGCGCCTTCGGTCATTTTTCGCATCTCGCAAACATCGCCGAGGACCAGCACCATATCCGTCGCACGCGGGCCTACGCCGTGGCCAAGGCGCCGCCGCAGCAGGGCACGATGGCCTATGCGCTCGGCCGTGCCGCGAAGGCCGGCATTTCGCGCGAGCGACTTCAGGCCTTCTTCGCCCATGCGCTTTGCAGCGCCGTCCTGACGGCTCATCCGACCGAGATCCGGCGCAAGAGCTCGATCGACCGCGAAATGGAGATCGCGCGGCTGCTGGATGAGCGTGACCGGGTCGAGTTCACGCCGGACGAGCTGCGGGCCAATCGCCTGGCGCTGCGCCGCGCCGTGCTCACTTTGTGGCAGACCAGCATCCTGCGCGACACGCGGCTCAGGGTGATCGACGAGGTCGCCAATGGGCTGGCCTATTACGACCATACGTTCCTGCGCGCCCTGCCGGTCTTCTATGCCGACCTCGAGGATCGGCTCGGTAGTGTCGATGCGGCCTGGCAAAACATCGACGTGCCGTCCTTCCTGCGCATGGGGAGCTGGATCGGCGGCGACCGCGACGGCAATCCTTACGTCACTGCGGACGTCACGCGCCAGACGCTCACCATGCAGAGCCAGCGGGCGCTGCGTTTCTATCTCGAGGAACTGCACCGGCTGGGCAGCGAACTGTCACTCGATGGCCGCATCGTGCACGTCTCGGAGGGATTGCGCGGGCTGGTCGAAAGCTCGGCGGATCGCGCGCCGGAGCGCAAGGACGAGCCCTACCGGCGCGCCATCGTCGGCATCTATGCGCGGCTGGCCGCGACCGCGTGGACGCTCGACAGGCTGGAGCCGCCGCATCCGCCGGTCGGGACGGCGCCCGTCTACGAGACGGCGGCCGATCTGAATGCGGATCTCGACATCATCGACCGGTCGCTTTCCGAAAACGGCTCCGCCGATCTCGCGCGCGGCCACCTGCGGTCGTTGCGACGCGCCGTCGATGTCTTCGGCTTCCATCTCGCATCGCTCGACCTGCGGCAGAACTCCGACGTGCATGCGCGCGTCATGGCCGAGCTGCTGGCGGCGACCGGGACCGGCATCGATTATGCCGCGCTCGACGAGGAGGCGCGCGTGGCCCTGTTGACCGGCGAGCTCGGCAACATGCGGCCTTTGTCGTCGGCCTATCTCTCCTATGGCGACGAAACGACCGCCGAGCTGGACCTGGTGCGCGTGGCCGCCGATGCGCATCGACGCTACGGCCGGGCCGCCATGCCGCACTACGTGATCTCCAAGGCCGACAGCGTCTCCGACATCTTGGAAGTGGCCGTGCTGCTCAAGGAAGGCGGACTGCTCGATCCGCGTGAGGACCGCCTCGACGTCGACATCGTGCCCTTGTTCGAGACCATCGGCGACCTGCAGCGCTGCGGGCGGATCATGGACGATCTGCTCGGCCTGCCGGCCTATCGCCGGCTGCTCGCGTCGCGCGGCAACACTCAAGAGGTGATGCTGGGCTACTCCGACAGCAACAAGGACGGCGGCTACCTGACCTCGACCTGGGAACTGTACAAGGCCGAGCTGGCGCTGATCGAAACTTTCAGGCGCCACGAGATCGGGTTGCGCCTGTTCCACGGCCGCGGCGGCTCGGTCGGACGTGGCGGTGGGCCGAGCTACGATGCGATCGTGGCGCAGCCGCCGGGCGCCGTGCAGGGTGCCATTCGCATCACCGAACAGGGCGAGGTGATCGCCGGCAAGTATTCCAACGCCGAGATCGGACGGCGCAATCTCGAAACGCTGGCCGCCGCCACCCTGGAAGCCTCGCTCCTCGACGCCGACAGGCCGCCGCCGCCCGCGGATTATCTCGCCGTCATGGAAGAGCTGTCGGCGCACGCCTTCCGCGCCTATCGCGACCTCGTCTACGAGACCGAGGGGTTCGACCGGTATTTCCGTGAATCCACGGTGCTGGACGAAATCGCCTCGCTCAACATCGGCAGCCGCCCGGCCTCGCGCTCGAAGAAGCAGGGCATCGAGGATCTGCGCGCCATCCCCTGGGTGTTCAGCTGGGCGCAATGCCGCCTGATGCTGCCGGGCTGGTACGGGTTCGGCGCGGCGATCAAGGCGTGGACAGCCGCGCGGCCCGGCGACGGCATGGCGATGCTACAGGAGATGCACGACAACTGGCCGTTCTTCCGCACCATCCTGTCGAACATGGACATGGTGCTGGCCAAGAGCGACATCGCCATCGCCTCACGCTACTCCGAGCTGGTGACCGATGCGGCGTTGCGGGTCCAAGTCTTCGGCCGCCTGCAGCAGGAGTGGCAGGCGTCGATCGACGCGGTCTGCGCCATCACGCGACAGAAGACGCTGCTGGAACTCAACCCGCTGCTGGCGCGCTCGATCCGCAACCGCTTCCCCTATATCGACCCGCTCAACCATGTGCAGATCGAGCTGCTCAAGCGTCACCGCGCCGGCGATGGCGACCCGGGTGTCGTGCAGGGCATCCACCTCAGCATCAACGGCATCGCCGCCGGCCTGCGCAACAGCGGCTGACCCAGGAATCGCGCCCCGGGCGGGGGGAGCGCCTGTCCGTTTCATTCGTTTCGTTTATTTCGTTTGTTTCGTTTACGCGGCTGATAGGCCAGCCGTCAGCGCGCGAACTCGACGACCGAGAGATCGAGCGGCAGGACATTCTGGAAACGCCGCGACGGCGTGAAGGGCGTCAGCGTGAGCGGCGTGCCGGTGGCCTCCGCTCTGTCGAAGTCCGGCGTGCCGGCACGGTCGATCGCCGTGATGGTGAAGGAATCGAAGACGTAGGGAATGCCGTTGGCCAGGAGCGGAGAGGGTCCATCCATCACATGCAGGTGGAGGTGCGGCGCCTGGCTGTTGCCGGTGTTGCCGACCTTGCCGAGGATGTCGCCGCGCTTCACCCGTGCGCCGGCGCCGACCAGCACGCTGCCGGGCTGCAGGTGGGCATAGAGGACATAGGCGCCGCCGCCGATGTCGAGCACGATGAAATTGCCGTCGGCCTCGGCGATCGGCAGGCCTGCCGGCAGGGCGCCGGGGACCTGCTCGGCCAAGTCGTTGCGCGCGGAGACCACGGTGCCGTCGGCGACGGCCAGCACGGGACGGCCATAGATCGTGTAGTTCTTCGGATCGGCGAGGTCGCCCTTCACCACGCGGTTCTCTCCGTCGATCTGCTCCCAATCGCTGGCGAAGCGTTGCGCCAGCGCGAAGCTGCCGTTCAGGGGCAACAGCGCCCGCACGTGACGGATCGTGTCGCAGCAGCCATCGGCCGCGACGAAGCCTGTGCCGGTCAGCGGCGGTCCGAGCACCGGCGGCGGCGCCCGATTCACGTCGGTCGTGCCGACGGTCTCGGTCATGTCGACCGGGTTGGGCAAAGCGAGGCGCAACGAGAGGCGGTGCACCAGCGAGGACGGGATCGGAGCCTCGGCCTCGAGCGGCACGTGCAGGAAGACCACGCCGAACTGGCCGGTGCCGAGATCGGCCGATTCGGCCCCGCGCCGGCCGCCGATCGACAGGCGCCGGGCGATGGCGTCGCGATCCAGGGTAAGGAGCGTCTTCGCCGTACCGGTCTCGAGCACCTCGATTTTCTGCAGCGCCGTCGCGGCCGGGCTGGCATTGGCGAGATCGAGCTCGTAGACGAGATGGCGTCTGCCGTCGGAGCCCGGCACCGCCTGCGGCGGGAAGAGTACCCTGGCGACCAGCGGGGTCATCACCGGGTTGGGAACCGGCGATTGGGCGACGGCCGGCAGCGCCGCGACAATGAGTGAGATCAGGAGCATGAATCTCATTCGTGAAACGCTATGCTTGCCTCGCGGTACATGCAACACGCGAAGCGTCAGCGTCCGGCCAGCGCCCGGAACGAGCCCCCCAGCAGCTTGATTGCCTGACGCTTCGCCACGCTGCCGGTTCCTGAAATCAGGATGACGTCGCGGGCGGGCAAGGGCGGCAGGCCGAGGCGTTTCCCGACATCGACCGTGCCCATGGGGGCGACGCGTCGTGCCAGGGCGGCGACGGCAAGACCGGCGCGGACCGCAGCGCCGATCGTCTGCGCGCCGCCGCCGACGAACACTTCGGACCAACGGATGCCGGCCTTGTCGAGCGCGCTGACCGCCATTGCGCGGACGTTGCAGGGCGATGCCTGCGTCGCAAGAGGCAATACGGCACCGGGTCGGAAGTCGAAGTCCGGCACGGCGGTCCAGCGGAACTCCTCCTTGAACAGCACCTCGCCGCCGCGACGCTTGCCGTCGTGATTGAGCACGATGGCGCAATCGCTGGAGCCGTCGTTGATCGAGGCCATCGCTTCGCCCGACGTCGTGATCCTGACTTCGACGACGAGACCGGGATCGGAGCGGTGCAGGTGCTGCAGCAGGGTCGTGAGATCGGCGCCGACGATATGATGGCTGATCGACACCGTGATGCGCCGCTGCTCCTGCGTGAAGGCACCGATGGCCTTCTGCTGCGCCGCGACCAGCTCGCGCGCGGCGGTGAGGAAGTTCGCGCCGTCGGGTGACAGCCGGACGAGGCGCGGCGTGCGGTCGAGGAGGCGGCGACCCAGCGCTTCCTCGAGGCGGCGGATCTTCAGGCTGACGGCGGCCTGGCTCGAATTCAACGCCGCCGCCGCGCGCGTGAAGCTCGCCAGGTCGGCCACGAGCACGAAGGCCTGAACCGCCGATGCGTCCAGCATCTACCATATCCTTCCGTTATCTCTGAAACATCTAATCATCTATTTTTGAAATGATCAATCCGGACTACCTATCGCGTCATGTCCATTGTCCAATCCAAGACGCAGAGTCTTCATTCCTCGCCGGCCGCCGCCTTTCGCCGAAAGGTGCTCGACCTTCGAAGCCAGGGCCGCACGGTCATCGACATGACCGCCGGCGACCTCGACTTCCCCACGCCGCCGCACGTCGTCGAGGCCGCCGTGGCCGCGGCGCGAGCGGGCGACACGCGCTACACCAACGTCGACGGTACGCCCGAGCTGAAGGATGCGGTGCGCGGACATTTCCGACGCCAGAACGGTCTGGAGTTCGGGCGCTCGGAGATCATCGTCAGCAACGGCTCATCGCAGGCCATCGCCACCGCCTTCGCGGTGACCTTGAAGCCGGGCGACGAAGTCATCGTGCCGAGCCCCACCTGGGCGACCTATTACGGCCAGACCAGGCTCGCGGGCGGCGTTCCGGTGCCGGTGTCCTGCGCCCAGAACAACGGCTTCAAGCTGCGGCCCGAGGATCTTGCGCGCGCTATCACGCCGCGCACGCGCTGGGTCGTCCTCAACAGTCCGGTCAATCCAACGGGCGCGGTCTATACGCGTGCCGAACTGGCCGACCTCTGTGCGGTCCTGCGGCAACATCCCGATGTCTGGGTGCTGGCCGACAATCTCTACGAACATTCCGTCTACGACGGCCGGAAGGCGGTGACGCCCCTCGAGGCTGCGCCGGACCTGCGCAACCGCACCGTCACGATCAGCGGCGTGGCCAAGAGCTATTCGATGATGGGATGGCGCATCGGCTATGCCGCGGCGCCGGCCGATCTCGTGGCGGAGATGACCAAGGTCCAGTACCTGGTGACCTCCTGCACCTCGTCGATCAGCCAGGCGGCCGCGACCGCAGCGCTCAGCGGTCCACAGACCGTGCTGGCGGAGCGTCTGGCCCTCCTTCAGGAAAAGCGCGACCTCGCCGTCTCTCTCGTCAACGGCTGCGAGGGCCTCTCCGCCACGCCGCCCGAGGGCACGTTCTATCTCTGCATCTCCTGCGCCGGCGTGGTCGGCAAGCGCACGCCGCAGGGCCGCGTGCTCAACTCGGGCGAGGATGTCTCCGACTATCTTCTCGATCGGGCCGGCGTCGCGCTTTTGCCGGGCGAGGGCTACGGGCTTCCCCATTATGTGCGTATGACCTTCGCTGTGCCGACCGAACACATCCACGAGGCCGGGCGGTCGATCGGAGAGGCGTGCGCCGCGCTTACCTGAGCCGTGGGGTGGCGAAACGTCAGACTTGCCTCGCGATGCCGACGACACCACCATGGCATCGGAGGACGAAACCGGCATGAATCGACTGGCGGGCAAGGTGGCCATTGTCACGGGTGGCGCGAGCGGCATGGGCCGCGCGACCGTGATGCGCTTCCTGGCCGAAGGCGCGAAGGTGATCGTGGCCGATCTCAACGAGGCCAATGGTGCGGAGACGCTGGCGGTCGCCAAGACGCAGGGCCATGGCGACAGGATCGGCTTCGTGCGCTGTGACGTTTCAAAGGAGACCGATGTCGCGGCGATGGTCGCCGAGGCCAAAAGCCATTTCGGGCGGCTCGACATCGCCTATCTCAATGCCGGTGTCGGCGGCGCCTTCGGGCCGATCGCCGAGACCAGCGTCGAGGACTGGGACTATACGTTCGCGGTGCTGACGCGCTCGGTGTTCCTCGGCATGAAGCATGCCTCGCAGGCGATGAAGGAACACGGTGACGGCGGCGTGATCCTCGTCACCGCCTCGATCGCCGGCATGGTGGGCGGCGGCGGCAGCCACGCCTATTCGGCGGCGAAGGCGGCCTGCATCAGCCTGATCGAGAACGTGGCGACGGAGCTGGGCCCCGATCGCATCCGCGTCGTCGGCATCGCGCCGGGTGTGATCTCGACGCCGTTGGTCCATCGCGGCCGGCCCGACAAGTACGAGAAGCAGTTCGCGCAGCAACCCTGGCCCGATCGCGGCGAGCCCGAGCATATCGCCGGTGTGGCGACTTTCCTCGCCTCCGACGAGGCACGTTTCATCACCGGCGAGACGGTGAAGGTGGATGGCGGCCTGCTGGCCCAGGGCGTCGCGCTCTGGGGCACCGGCGCCGACAACACCTTCATGAAGAGCGCCGGCGTCAACCGCGGCACGACCGGCGAAGCCATGGTCGTCCGCACATTGCAAACCGAAGGACAGAAGAAATGACCAGCGAAGCCCAGCGCCTGCACGGCCACCTCATCGGACAGCAGGGATCGCGCGGATCGCTCAACACGCCGGCCCTCGTGCTCGACCTCGACATGCTCGACCGCAACATCGCGGAGATGGCGAACTTCGCCAAGGCGCACAACGTGAAGCTCCGGCCGCATTCCAAGACCCACAAGTCGGCCGACATCGCCAAGCGCCAGATGGCGGCCGGCGCGCTGGGCGTCTGCTGCGCCAAGCTGGGCGAGGCCGAGGCGCTGGGCGAGGCGGGCGTGCAGAGCCTGCACATCACCTCGCCGGTGGTGACGCCGCAGGCGATCCAGCGGCTGGTGGAACTGAACGCCAAGGTCTCCGACCTGATGCTGGTGGTCGACCATCCCGCCAATGCCGAGGCGCTGGCCACTGCTGCCGCAAAGGCTGGCAAGCCCCTCACCGTGATCGTCGACATCGATCCGGGTATCCACCGCACCGGCACCGCCTCGCCCGAGGCCACGGTCGCGCTGGTGCAGAAGATCGCGAACTTCAAGTCGCTGCACTATGCCGGCGTCCAGTTCTACTGTGGCCGCCACCAGCACATCGTCGACTTCAAGCAGCGCACCGCCGAGATCAAGGAGCGCACGGAATACCTGCAGGGCATCCTGGCGAAGCTGGAAGAGGCGGGGCTGAAGCCCGGCATCGTCACCGGCTCAGGGACGGGCACGCATTACATCGACGCCAAGCTCGGCGTCTTCACCGAGCTGCAGGTCGGCTCCTACGTGTTCATGGACCACGACTACAACGTCTGCGACCTGCGCGGCCTCGACAAGCCGACCTTCGAGCAGGCGCTGCAGATCGACGCGCGCGTGGTCAGCGCCAACACGCCGGGCATGGTGACGGTCGATGCCGGCCTGAAGGCGATGGCCACCGAGAAGGGCCCGCCGATGATCCTGAAGGGCGCCGCCCCGGGCGCGACCACCCGCTTCATGGGCGACGAGCATCTCGCGGTGATTGCGCCGGAAGGCCAGCAGGCCCCCAAGCTCGCCGAGCAGGTCGTGCTGACGCCGCCGCACTGCGACCCGACCGTGAACCTCTACGAGAGCTATCACGTGGTGAAGGGCGACACGCTGGTCGAGATCTGGCCGGTCACGGCGCGCGGAAGGTCGCGCTGAAAATTAAAGGTCCCTCGCTGCGCTCGGGATGACAAACTTCGCTTTATTGTCATCCCGAGCGCAGCGAGGGACCTTTCGCTTCTGATTGTCCCACCAGCAGCCCACCCTTCCACGTGCGGGCGAGCATAAGCAGGGCACACATGCCGATGGCGCTGACGATCGTCATGCCGAGAAACGCGCGCTGGCCGTACTCCGAATAGAGCAGGCCCGAGAACTGGTAGACGACCGCCTGCGTGGCGCCGGTGCCCAGCGCGTAATAGAGGCTCTGGCCGATCGCGGCGCCGTGCGTCGGCAGGGCGCGCTGCAGGAAGGCCATGGCGCCGAGATGGCAGGCGGCGAAGGTGCAGGAGTGCAATGCCTGCAGCAGCACCAGCGCCCACAGCTCGGTGGTGAAGGCCATGCCGGTCCAGCGCACCAGGCCGGCGGCGAGGCCGAGACCGATCAGGCCGCAGACGCCCAGCTTTGCCAGCAGCCAGCCGCCGAATAGCATCAGCACGATCTCGATGGCGACGCTCTCGGCCCACAGCGCGCTGATCGTCACGGGATCGATGCCGGCGCCGCGCCATGTGAGCGTGCCGAAACTGTAGAGCACGGAGTGACTGGCCTGGCAGAGGCCGCAGGCCAGCAGGAACAGGAGGAACGCCGGCTGGCGCAGCAGGTCGCTGACGCGGAACGGCGCGTGCCCGTGCGCGGCGGCGGCAGCGCGCGGCGGCGTGGCCGGCAGCAGCATCGCCAGCGGCGCCAGCAGCACGATGCTCGCCATGCCGACATAGAGCACCCAGGGCGGGCCGTAGCGGTCGACGGCGATGCCCGCGAGGAACGTGCCGAAGATGAACGCGACCGAGCTCCACATGCGCACCCGCGCATAGTCGAGCCCGTGCTTCTTGGTCTCCGTCACCAGCACGCCATCATAGAGCGGCATCGGCGGCGACCAGAGGAAGCCCCAGATCATGGTGACGATGAAGATCGCCAGGAACGAGTAGGAGAACTGGTAGGCACCCATCATCACGACGGCGCCGATGCCCAGCGCCACGATGACGCCGCGCGGGCCGCCCAGGCGATGGACGATCCAGCCCACCGAGAGCGTGGCGATCACGGTGATGATCTGGCGCGACATGAACAGCGTGCCGATCTCGGTGTCGGTGACGCCGCGGTCGCGCAGCCAGACCGGCCAATAGCTCATGAAGGCGCCGGCGGCGAAGAAGTAGGCGCCGCCATAGGCCGCGAGCCTTAAGCCCGTCAGCCATTTGGACATCAGGCGGCGAACTCCTTGCGGATCGCGTCGCTGTGCTGGCCCAAGGTCGGCACATCGCCCAGCCGCTCGGGTTCGCCGGTGTAGGAAGCGGCCAGCGCCGGGATCGAGACGTCTTCGCCGCCGATCGAATTGAAGCCGGTGCGACGGAGCTGCGGATGCGTCGACAGGTCCTTCACGCCGCTGACCCTTGCCCAGGCGATCTGCGCGGCGTCGAGGCGGGCGGAGAGATCGGCGAAGGTCTGCGACGCGAAGCTCCTGGCCACGATCGCGTTGGTGTCGTCGCGCCGCGCGTTGCGCGCCTTGCCGGTCGCATAGTCCGGGTCCTTCTCCAGACCGGGCCGGTCGATGACGTTGTGGCACAGTCGCTCGAACTCGCGATCGTTCTGGATCGAGATCAGCACCGGCACCTTGTCCGAGGTCGGATAGACGCCGTAGGGCGCGATGAACGGATGGGTGAGGCCAAGCCGCGGCCATTCGTAGTTGGAATATTCCATGCCGAGCAGCGGCACGGTCATCCATTCCGCCATCGAGGAGAAGAGCGAGACAGAGATGGCGCGGCCCTCGCCGGTCCGGCCGCGCGCGATCAGCGCCTCCAGCACGGCGGCATGGGCATACATGCCGGTACCGATGTCGGTCGCCGAGATGCCGACCCGGCCGGGCGCATGCTCGGTGCCGGTGATCGAGGCCAGGCCGCTCTCGGCCTGGACCAGCAGGTCGTAGGCGCGGCGGTTCTTGTAGGGACCGTGGTCGCCGTAGCCCGAGATGTCGACGGTGATCAGCTTCTTGTGCGCCGCGCGCATGGCGGCCGAGCCGAAGCCCGCACGCTCGGCGGCGCCCGGTGCCAGGTTCTGGATCAGCACATCCGCCTTGCCGATCAGCCGGTGCAGCAAAGCGAGGTCGTCCTTGGCCTTGAAGTCGAGGGTGAGGGACTGCTTGCCGCGGTTCAGCCAGACGAAGTAGCTCGACTGGCCGTGCACATAGGCATCGTAGCCGCGCGCGAAATCGCCCTCGGGCCGCTCGATCTTGATGACGCGGGCGCCGGCATCCGCCAGCCGGGCGGCGCAATAGGGAGCGGCCACCGCCTGCTCGACACTCACCACCAGCAGACCGTCCAGCGCTCCAGGCATTGCTAACCTTCTCTCCGTTCAGGGCCCGAACATGCCCCGGCGCATTCGTGTATGCCATAGTGCGCGCGCCAAGGAACGAATAACGAAAGAGCGAGGGCGAGGAAATGCCGGGACCGTTGCAGGGTGTACGCGTAATCGATCTGACGGCGGTGTTGCTGGGGCCGTTCGCCACGCAACATCTGGCCGACATGGGCGCCGACGTGATCAAAGTCGAACCGCCGGAAGGCGACCTGCTGCGCGCCTCGGGCGGCAGCCTCGGCAACGCCCCGGCCATGGGCCCGATCTACATGGCGGCCAACCGCAACAAGCGCTCGATCTGTCTCGACCTCAAGAAACCCGCCGCCTGCGCCGTCCTCAAGGACCTGATCAAGGACGCCGACCTCTTCATCCATAACAGCCGCCCGCAGGCGATCGAGCGGCTGGGGCTGGGCTACGAGGAGCTGAAGAAGATCAACCCGTCGATCATCTATGCCTATTCGCTGGGCTATGCGCGCAAGGGGCCGTACGGCCACAAGCCCGCCTTCGACGACTTGGTGCAGGGCGTCTCGGGCGCGGCCTCGCTGCAGAGCAGGGTCGACGGGCTGCCGCCGCGCTTCATGCCGAGCCTGATCGCCGACAAGACGACGGGGCTGCATCTCTGCATCGCGGTGCTGGGCGCGCTCTACCACCGCAAGTGCACCGGCGAGGGGCAGATGATCGAGGTGCCCATGCTGGAGACGCTGGCGTCCTTCTGGCTGACCGAGCACCTGTTCGGCGCCACCTGGCAGCCCGAACGCGCGCCGATGGGCTACGACCGCATCATCAACAAGTTCCGCCATCCGTTCCCGACGAAGGACGGCTACATCTGCGCGCTGCCCTATACCGACGCGCACTGGGTCAAGTTCTTCGAGCTGGCGGAACGGCCCGACCTTGCCCAGGAAAAGAAGTTCGTCGACCGCATGGAGCGGGCCAAGCATTTCAGCGAGCTCTACCAGGTGCTCGCTGAGCTCCTGAAGCACCGGCCGACCCAGGAATGGCTCGACGTGTTCGACGAGGCCGACATCCCGGCCATGCCGGTGCGCACGCTCGAGGAGCTGAAGGACGATCCGCACCTCAAGGCCACCGGCTTCTTCACCGAGCGCGAGCACCCGACCGAGGGGCCGATCACCACCTTCGCGAGCCCCCTCGACTTCGAGAAGACCAAGGTCGAGTTCCGCCGCCACGCGCCCCCGATCGGCGGCGACGGCGTCGAGGTCCTGCGCGAGGCCGGATTGAGCGACGAGGCGATCGAGAAGATGAAGGCGGACCGGGTGTTGATCGTCCCGTCGTGACGTTAGAAGCGGCGGCGCAGACGGCGCAACGCATCGGTCACCACCAGGATGTGGAAGGGCAGGATCGCCGCGAGATAGAGGCGGCCCAGCAGGTTGTGGCAACGCACGACCGTCGTGGCGACGAGCGTATTGTCGGCGCGGCGCAGGAGCACCGAGGCCCGGAAATCGAGATGGCGGTCGTCGGCACCCAGGACGATCTCGTCGGTCGAGCGCGACAGGACGGGGAAGAAGGCGATGTGCTCGGCGGCGCTCAATGTGTGCGAGGCTCTCACGTCGAACAGCGTCATCACCCGGTCGCGAATCGCCAGCAGGATTGTGAACCACACCGGCGGATCGGCGAAGAGGAGCGTGGCGAGGGTGTCGATATCGGCGGGCGCTTCCGGCGTCAGGGTGGCGGCGAAGCTGTCGGCCAGGCTGGCGCCGGCATACCAGTCACTGATGCGGCTCTCGGCGGGCGGGTCGATACGGCTCATTGGATCGAATATGGTGACGGCGCGCTGCGAGGGCCCTGAAACGCCTGATGACGCGGGATTTTTTTACGTAAACCCGTTCCGCATCTCGGCGTGGTCAGCCGCCAGTCGGTTTCTCTGCGCTTGTCCGGACCGGCCTCGTGGCTAAACTCCGGCCAAATCGAAAATGCCTCCTCGGGAGGGGACCATGGACCTCGCTTTCACGCCTGAAGAACAGAAATTCGCCGACGAGGTGCGGGCCTTCGTGCGCGCCAACCTGTCTCCCGACACGCGCGACAAGGTGAAGAACGGCAAGCACCTGATCCGCGACGACTACATGCGCTGGCAGCAGGCGCTCGGGAAGAAGGGCTGGCTGGTCTACACCTGGCCGAAGAAGCATGGCGGCCCGGGCTTCACGCCGGCCCAGCGCTACATCTTCGAGAATATCTGCGCCGAGGAATATGCGCCGGGCATCATCCCGTTCGGCAGCAAGATGGTCGGGCCGGTGATCTACACGTTCGGCACCGAGGCGCAGAAGGAGAAGTATCTCCCGGCGATCCGCGAGAGCACCATCTGGTGGTGCCAGGGCTATTCCGAGCCGGGCTCGGGCTCCGACCTCGCGAGCCTGCGCACCAAGGCGGAGAAGGACGGCGACCATTACATCGTGAACGGGTCCAAGACCTGGAACACGATGGGCCACTGGGCCGACTGGATTTTCTGCCTCGTCCGCACCGATTCGAAGTCGAAGCCGCAGGAAGGGATTTCGTTCCTGCTGATCGACATGAAGACGCCGGGCATCACGGTGAAGCCGATCATCATGGCCGACGGCGGCCACGAGGTGAACGAGGTCTTCTTGGACAATGTGAAGGTCCCGGTCGAGAACCTGGTCGGCAAGGAGAACGAGGGCTGGACCTGCGCCAAGTTCCTGCTGGCCAACGAGCGGCTGGGCATCGCCGCCGTGCCGCAGTCCAAGCGCGGCGTCGAGGCGCTGAAGGACATCGCCCGCGCCGAGCAGGACAACGGCCGCCCGCTGATCGAGAACCAGAGCTTCGCCGAGAAGATCGCCGATCTCGAGATCCAGGTGACGGCGCTCGAATTCACCGAGCTGCGCGTGCTCTCGACGATGGCGCATGGCGGCCAGCCGGGACCGGAAGTGTCGGGCCTGAAGATCCGCGGCTCGGAGATCCAGCAGCGCATCACCGAACTCACGCTGGAAGCGGTCGGCGAATATTCCGCGCCGTACCTGCCGGGCCTGCTGTGGCAGGGCACGAACGAGGAGCCGGTCGGTCCCGACTACGCCCACCTCGCCGCACCGCGCTACTTCAACACGCGCAAGACCACGATCTATGGCGGCAGCAACGAGATCCAGAAGGGCATCATCAGCAAGATGGTGTTGGGACTGTGATCATTCATGGGAGCGCGCCACTCCAGTGGCGCGCGGACATCATGAGCGCCACTGGAGTGGCGCGCTCCAATGACGCTATGACGGAGAGCTAGATGGACCTCGCCCTCAAGCCCGAACACAAGGCGTTCGCCGACGAAGTGCGTGCCTTCGTCCACGAGAACCTGTCACCCGCGACGCGCGAGAAGACCTTCTCGGGCAAGCACTACGACCGCGACGACCACATCGTGTGGCAGAAGGCGCTCGGGAAGAAGGGCTGGCTCGCCTACACCTGGCCGAAGAAGTACGGCGGCCCGGGCTGGGACGTGACGCAGCGCTTCCTGTTCGAGAACGTGCTGGCGGAAGAGGGCGCGCCGCGCATCCTGCCGTTCGGCCCCAAGATGGTCGGCCCGGTGATCTACACCTTCGGCACCGAGGCGCAGAAGGAGCGCTTCCTGCCGGGCATCCGCAGCTCCGACGTGTCGTGGTGCCAGGGCTATTCCGAGCCGGGCGCTGGCTCCGATCTCGCCAACCTTCGCACGCGCGCGGTGCGCCAGAAGGACGACAGTGGCGACCACTACATCGTGAACGGTCAGAAGACCTGGACCTCGTTCGCGCATTGGGGCGACTGGATCTTCTGCCTCGTGCGCACCAACACGGAAGTGAAGGCGCAGGAAGGCATCTCCTTCCTGCTGATCGACATGAAGACGCCGGGCGTCACCGTGCGGCCGATCATCATGACCGACGGCGCCCATCACGTGAACGACGTGTTCCTCGACAATGTGAAGGTCCCGGTCGAGAACCTGATCGGCAAGGAGAACGAGGGCTGGACCTGCGCCAAGTTCCTGCTGGCCAACGAGCGGTTGGGCATCGCCGAGGTCCCGGCCTCCAAGCGCGGCGTCTCGGTGCTGCGCCAGATCGCCCGCATCGAGCCGCAGAATGGCGGCACCCTGGCCGACGATCCCGCCTTCACCGCGCAGATCGCCGACATCGACCTGCAGGTCCAGGCGCTTGAGATGAGCGAGCTTCGCGTGCTCTCGACCATGGCCCAGGGCGGCGCGCCCGGCCCCGAGGTCTCGACCCTGAAGGTGCGCGGCTCGGAGATCCAGCAGCGCATCGCCGAGCTCACGATGGAGGCGGTGGGCGAGTATGCCCAGCCCTACCAGCCCGGCATGCTGTTCCACGACACGAACGAGACGCCGATCGGGCCCGACCACGCCCCGCCGGCCGCGCCGCGCTATTTCAACATGCGCAAGACCAGCATCTACGGCGGCAGCACCGAGATTCAGAAGAACATCGTCTCGAAGATGGTGCTTGGCCTCTGACGGGGGCTATAACCGCGATCAAGAATTCCGGAGGAGAAACATGGATCTGTCCCTTTCCGACGAACAGAAGCAGCTGCAGGAATCGGCCGAGCGCTTTGCGCGCGAGAAGTACACGTTCGAGAACCGCCGCAAGATCGCGGCGACCGAGCAGGGCTGGCTGACGGAAAACTGGGCGCAGTTCGCCGAGCTGGGTTGGCTCGGCATGGCCTTCTCCGAGGAAGACGGCGGCTACGGCGGCGGCCCGATCGAGACCATGATCGTCATGGAGCAGTTCGGTAAGGGCCTGGTGCTCGAGCCGTTCCTGCCGACGGTGGTCCTGGGCGGCGGCATGATCGCCCGCGCCGGATCGGCCGATCAGAAGGCGGCGTTGCTGGCCCCGATGATCGAGGGCAAGAAGCAGTTCGCCTTCGCCTGGCTGGAGCGCCAGAGCCGTTACAATCTCGCCGACGTGTCGCTCAAGGCGACCAAGGAAGGCAATGGCTGGTCGCTGTCGGGCCACAAGGGCGTCGTCTACAATGCGGCCTCGGCCGACGAGATCATCGTGCTGGCGCGTACCGCCGGTTCGGCGCGCGAGCCCAAGGGCCTGACGCTGTTCGTGGTCGACGCCAAGGCCAAGGGCATCACCCGCCGCGACTACCCGACGCAGGATTCGCTGCGCGCCTCAGAGCTCACCTTCGACAAGGTCTCGGTCGGCGCCGACGCCGTCCTGGGCAAGGTCGATGAGGCGTTCCCGACTGTCGAGGAAGCGGTCGATCGCGCCATCGTGGCACTCTGCGCCGAAGCGACCGGCTGCATGGACGCGATCAACGCCGCGACGCTCGACTACATCAAGACCCGCAAGCAGTTCGGCGTGGCGATCGGCAAGTTCCAGGTGCTGCAGCACCGCATGGTCGATTGCTTCACCAACGCGCAGGAAGCGCGTTCGATGACCTTGATGGCCTCGCTCAAGATCGACGACAAGGATCCGACGGTGCGCGCCAAGGCGGCCTCCGGCGCCAAGGTCCAGATCGGCAAGTCGGGCAAGTTCTGCGGCCAGAGCGCGGTGCAGATGCACGGCGGCATGGGCGTCACCGACGAGCTGTCGGTCAGCCACTACTTCAAGCGGCTGACGATGATCGACCTGATGTTCGGCAACCAGCAGCATCACCTGACGCGCTACAGCAACCTCGCGATGGCGGCTTAAGGCGCATTCACATGCGCCGGCGGGCGGCGGCGCCTTCTCGCGTTTTCGCCGACTCCGGCGAAAACGCTGGGGCGCGAGAGCCCGCGCCCGGCAGAATGAGTAAGGACGCGCCACGGGCGTGGCGCGCCCCCAGCGCATGAACGCCATCTTCGACATCATCCTGCCGGTCTTCGGCATGGTGCTGGTCGGCTGGATGATCGGCCGCAGCAAGCTCCTCAGTCCGGAGGGCTTGCGCGGCTTCACCGCCGTCACCTTCTACGTCCTGTTCCCGGCGCTGCTCTTCCGCTCCATGGCCAAGGTGCGGCTGGAGACGCTCGAGCCGCAGGTGCTGCTGGCCTTCTTCAGCGGCGTCGCCGTCCTCTACGGCCTGCTGATGGTGCTCGGCCGGATGCAGGGGCTGCGGCTCGGCGACCGCGCCATGTTCGCGCTGAGCGGCGCCTTCTCCAACGGCGTCGGCATCGGCATCCCCTTCATCAGCTACGCCTTCGGCGAACAGGGGCTGGTGCCGCTGCTGATGATCATCAGCGTGCATTCGCTGATCCTGCTCACCTTCACCTGTTTCCTGATGGAGATGGACGGCGCGGGCGGGCGGCGCGCCAACGTGCTGAAGCGCCTGGGCGGCGCGGCGCTATCGATGCTGAAGCACCCGGTGATCCCGGCGATCTTCGCCGGCCTCCTGTGGGGCGAAATCACGACGCACGTGCCCGGGGTCGCGACGCCGGCGGTGATCGACCGCATCCTGCAGGCCTTCGCGGTGGCGGCGGCGCCCTGCGGCCTGATCATGGTCGGCGCCTCGCTCGCCCATGTCGGACTGAAGGGGCACTGGCAGTCGGCCGTCGTGGTGTCGGTGTTCAAGCTCGCCGTGCTGCCGGTGCTGGTCTGGACGATCGGCCGCTACGTCATTCCGCTCGATCCGCTGTGGCTTAACGTGGCGACCCTGAATGCTGCCCTGCCGGCCGGTACCAACGTCTACCTGATCGCCCAGATGTACGGGATCGGCGTCGCCCGCGCGACCAACGCCGTGGTGATCTCGACCGCCGCCAGCGTCTTCACGCTGTCCGTGGCATTGTTGTTGCTCGGAGTGCAGGCGCGGTAAGCTCGGGACCGGAGGTAGCCCCATGACGTACGAGACGGTTCAGGTTCGCGAGCTCGAGGGCTGTGGCGCCGAGGTGCTGGGGCTCGATCTCAAGTCGATGAGCAACCGACAGTGGGACGAGGTGCAGCGCGCCTTCGTCGAGCATGGCGTGATCTTCTTCCGCGACCAGGAGCTGACGCCCGAGCAGCACATCGCGTTCGCGCAGCGCTGGGGCCAGATCGACATCAATCGCTACTTCACGCCGGTCGCCGGCTATCCGCAGATCGCGGAGGTGCGCAAGGAGCCGCAGCAGCAGAAGAACATCGGCGAGCGCTGGCACACCGATCACACCTACGACCAGATCCCCGCCATGGGCTCGATCCTGGTGGCGCGCGAGCTGCCGTCGAAGGGTGGCGACACGCTGTTCGCGAACGTCTACCGCGCCTTCGAGACGCTGTCGGAAGGATTGAAGCAGACGCTGCGCGGGCTGAATGCCGTGCATTCGTCGGCGCATCGTTTCGGCACCGCCGCGCGCAAGGCGAGCGGCAGCGACCTCGTCTTCCACAACGGCGACCAGGTCGGCGACGTGCTGCATCCGGTCGTGATTCGCCATCCGCTGAGCGGCCGCGAGGCGCTCTACGTCAATGCGGACTTCACCCTGCACTTCGAGGGCTGGAGCGTCGAGGACAGCAATCCGCTGCTGGAATATCTCTACGCGCATGTCACGCGGAGCGAGTTCACCAGCCGCTTCCAGTGGCGCGACGGCTCGATCGCCTTCTGGGACAACCGCGCCACCTGGCACAGCGCCCAGAACGACTATCACGGCGAGCGGCGGCTGATGCACCGCATCACCGTCGCCGGCTGCGCATTGCAGGCGGCGACGGCGGCTCGGGTCTGAGCCGAAGCTACTGCTTCAGGCGGATCGTCATCGCGGCGACGCCGGTCGCCAGGTTGTAGCCGGCGTCCTTCACGACGCCCGACGAGACCATGCCGATCTCGGCGTTCGGGCCGCCATAGATCCAGTTGCCGCCGGCCTGGTTGCCGGCCGCGACCGTGCCCTGCTCGCCGACATAGGTGCCCGCGATCTGGTTCACGCCGCGGTCCGAGCCCAGCGAGTAGACGCGCCAGATCGTGTGCACGGCCTTGGTGTAGCCGATGTCGATGCCGACCTTGTCGATCGTGCCGGTGTACTGCGCCGTCGAGACGCCGTCCTTGCCGAGGAACACGCAGTCGAGCGGCTTGGCCGAGCCCAGCACGTAGCCGGTGCTGCCGCCGACGTTGCAGGTCAGCGAGCCGATATAGATGCGCGAGTTCGCATTCGTGGTGTTGAGCTGCTGCGCGGACGACTGCTGCATGCTGCAGGCGCCGGTCGAGAGGGCGAGGGCAGCCATCGCGGCCGCCATGACGACGTTCTTCATAGACACTCCTTTAGGGGAGGGCCGCCCACACGAGCGCCCGTCCGGACACAGCCATTACGACGCCGGACAAGCGCTGAAAAGAGAAGACGGTTTTCACAAGTGCTGATGCAAAAACTTCCCGTCGTCTCGACCGGAGCCGAGCGCAGCGAGGCGGAGTGGAGCCTGCCCCGAGGTTTCCCGAGAGGGCGCTTCGGTCGAGACGACGGGATTGGGGTTAGGCGGTACCCGTCATCACCGCTTCCTGGTCCTCGGGCGAATAGAAGAAGTCGCCGGGGCGGAAATCGTGGCCGAGGTCGCCCAGCAGGCGGCGCTGGCGCGGCGTGCAGCGGTCGAGGATCGCAGCGTACGGCCCGCTGAAATCGTAGGCCCGCATGAACATCTGGCAGTAATTGTAGAGCAGGGTCTTGCGCGCCTTGCCGGAATGGTTGGGCGAGGGGCCGTGCCACAGCGCGTGCGGGAAGACATAGGCGTCGCCCGCCTTGCCCAGCAGCGGCACCGCACCCGGCATGCCCGGGCTGGGCACGCGCTCGGCGCGCTCGGGGAAGGGCCGCAGATGGCTGCCGGGGAACACGGTGAAGTTGCCGCTGTTCTCCGCCGTCACGTCGGTCAGCAGGTACATGACCTTCACCGCCAGCGGCCGGCTGGTCTCGCTGACGCGGATCGCCTTCTGCGCCTGTCCGCCGTCGGTGTGAGTGTAGCCCGGGAACAGGTCGGTCGAGGCGCGCACGATCGCCTGGCTCATCGAGAACTGGATGTAGGGACCCATCAGGTCGAGGATCAGGTCGAAGATCGCGGGCCGGTCGATCAGGTCGATGAAGGCCTGGTGGTAGGGCAGCAGGTCGCGCCGGTCCATGAACGCGTCCTTGTTCTGGTCGGGCAGTTTCCACGCGTAATGACCGCGCGGCAGCGTGCCGGGCGCGGGCTCGTAGCCCGGCTCGGTGCGAACCTTGTCGTCGAGCAATTTGGAAAAGAAATCGACCTCGGCGGACGACAGCGCGCCCTCGATCTGCAGGTAGCCGTCGACGGCCCACTGCTCTCGTTGTGCCTCGGTAAGCGTACGCGTGGTGTTGGCCAGCATGCGTTCCTCCCTTGGAAGCTTGCTGCCAGTCTAGCGTGTGGCGACGCCCCTGTCGGCGTCGCCCTATCGCATCGCGGCCCGTATTGCGGGCGCGACTTCAGCGGGCGTCGCGCTTGGCCTGTACGCGCGCGTTCTGCTTGCGGACGGCGCCGCGCACCGAGGCCGGAACGTGGTGCTCGACTTCGACGCGCGCCTTGCCACGCAGGCCGCCTCGGGTACCGCGGGCCGTCTTCGGCGCGGTCTTGCCCTTGGCGGGCGACTTCGCTTCCCGCTTCTGCGCGAGGGCCTTCTTCGCGCTGGCGACGAGCGCCTCCTTGGCCTTCACCTTGGCGCGACGCTCGGTCTCGGTGTCGAGGCGGGCGAGCGCCGCCGACAGGATGGTGAGCTTGAGCTGCGAACCGTCGTCGTCCTTGGCCGGCGCGGCGCCGCGCGCGCGTACCTTGCCGCGCATCTCGCGGCGCTGGCGCTCGGCCACCGTCTTCGCGCGGTCGCGCTTGGTGCGCAGGCGCTTCACCAGCCGGGTGAGCTCGGAATCGGTCAGCGCCCGCGAGGCCCGCACGGCCGACATGCCGACCAGTTCCTTCTCGTCCGCGCTCAGCGCCCGCTCTTCCTGCTTCTTCGTGATTGCCATTGTCGATCTCCTCGAAGGGACGACATCCATGCCGAAGGAAATTGCAGCCGTCTACCTCAGCGCCTGCCAAAGAAGTGCGACACCCGATAGCAGCATGACGCCGTCGAGCAGGTTCTGGAACGCGGCGATACTCAACCGCTCGACGATCAGGCGCGCGAGATAGGTGCCGGCCATCACCGAGGAGCCGGTGATCAGCCCCTTGATCGCGATGTCGGTCGGCAGCGCGCCGAACGCCTGGAAGGTGATGGCCTTGCTGATGTAGAGCGCGAGCGAGCCCGCCGCTTCGGTCGCAATGAACGCGCCTTTGACCAGTCCATGGGCGGCGAAGGCGGGCACGCTGAGCGGCCCGGTCGAGACCACGATGCCCGTCAGGAAGCCGATGACGATTCCGGCCACGAACATGCCGCCATAGCCGAGCGTGACGTTGCGCGCGGCGAGCCAGCGCCGGCCCGGGATCATCACCAGGAAGAACACACCGAGCGCCGTCTCGACCGTGTTCTCGGGCAGGGCCAGCAGGGTGCGGGCGCCGAGCGCCGCGGTCGGAATGCCGCCCAGCGCATAGGCCCCGGCCGCGCGCCAGTCGATGAAGCGCCACCAGGCGGTGATCTTGGCGAAGTTCGACATCAGCGCGACCACCGCCATGATCGGCACCGCCTCGCGCGGCCCGAAGACGATGACCAGCACCGGCAGCAGGATGACCGTCGCCCCGGTGCCCACGACGCCGCTCACCGTCCCGGCAATCAGGCCGACGAACAGCACCAGCGCATAGCTCAGCATCGTGTCTCCCTACCTCGGTCCGCGTGCTGCCGCATCCCGATCAGGGCTACCTCAGTCGAAGCCGAAACGCACCGATTTCGTCGAGGCTTCGTCCATCGCCTGGACCACGCGCTGGAACGAGCGCTCGGCGGCGGTGTCGCGCTGCGGCGTACGGGAAGGCTGCAGCACGAAGAGGTGCAAAGAGCGCGCCGACACGTCGTAGGCGTGGCCGAAGTCGCGCAGCGCCAGCGGCTCGCCCTCGGGATCGCTGGTGTCGATCAGCCTGACCCAGCGCGACCCGCCGACCGCCTCGGGCAAGGTGAACGGCACCGTATCGGTGTGGGAATTCAGGATGATGAGCAACGTCGAATCCGAACCGACGCGACGGATGCCGGTCTCCTGCGCACGGCCGTCCAGCAGGACGCCGAGGCAGCGCGCGTTGCCGTCGTTCCAGTTTTCGTCGGTCATCTCCGCACCCGCCGGCGTCAGCCAGCTCACGTCCTTCACCCCAAGCTCCTCGTCGAAGGCGCCGGTGAGGAAGCGGCCGCGGCGCAGCATCGGCAGCGCGTGGCGGATCATGATCAGCTTGCGCACGAACTCCGCGAGGTCGCGCTGGTCGGGGCCAATTCCCTGCCAGTCGACCCACGAGATCTCGTTGTCCTGGCAGTAGCTGTTGTTGTTGCCCTTCTGGCTGCGGCCGAACTCGTCGCCGCCCAGCAGCATCGGCGTGCCGCGCGACAGGATGAGCGTCGACAGCATGTTGCGCATCTGGCGCAGCCGCGTCTCGAGTATGTCGCGATCCTCGGTCGGTCCCTCGGCACCGTAATTGTTCGAGAGATTGTGCGAGTGACCGTCCTTGTTGTTCTCGCCGTTGGCCTCGTTGTGCTTGTCGTTGTAGGCGACGAGATCGCCCAAGGTGAATCCGTCATGCGCGGTAATGAAGTTGATCGAGGCCCAGGGCTTGCGGCCGCGCTTGGCAAAAAGATCCGCGGACGCGGTGAGGCGCGCCGCCATCGGCGGCAGCTTGCCCTCGTCGCCGCGCCAGTAGGCGCGCACCGTGTCGCGGAAGGCGTCGTTCCATTCGGCCCAGCCGGGCGAGAAGCGGCCGACCTGGTAGCCGCCCGGTCCCATGTCCCACGGCTCGGCGATCAGCTTCACCTCCGACAGGATCGGGTCCTGGCGGCAGGCATCGAGGAAGCGTCCTTCCTCCTCGAAGCCGTGCGGCTCGCGGCCGAGGATGGTGGCGAGGTCGAAGCGGAAGCCGTCGATGCGCATGTCGGTTGCCCAGTAGCGCAGGCTGTCCATCACCAGCTGCAGCACCCTCGAATTGCTGAGGTTGACGGTGTTCCCGGTGCCTGTGTCGTTGATGTAGTAACGCGGCTCGGGCGCCAGCCTGTAGTAGGAGGCGTTGTCGATGCCCTTGAAGCAGAGCGTCGGTCCGAGCTGGTTGCCTTCGGCGGTGTGGTTGTAGACGACGTCGAGGATGACCTCGAGACCGGCGGCATGGAGATGCGCCACCATCTCCTTGAACTCGGCGAAGGCGAAGTCGGGATTGGCGGCGTAGCGCCGGGCCGGCGCGAAGAAGCCGATCGTGTTGTAACCCCAATAATTCTTCAGCCCCTTCTCGAGCAGGTTGCTGTCGTCGACGAAGGTGTGCACCGGCAGCAGCTCGACGGCGCTGACGCCGAGCGAGGAGAGGTAGCTGGTGATCTCGGCCGAGGCGAGGCCGGCATAGGTGCCGCGCAGGGGTTCGGGCACGGCGGGATGAAGCTGCGTCAGGCCGCGGACATGGGCCTCGTAGACGATCGTATTCTCCCAGGCGGTGTGCCGCCGCGGCGCGCGGCCCCAGCTGAAGGCCGGATCGATGACGCAGCTTCTGTAGGTGAACGGCGCGCTGTCGCGATCGTCGAAGGTGAGATCGTCGCCGCTCTCCATTTTGTAGCCGAAGAGGGCGGGGTTCCAGGTCAGCTTGCCGATCACCTGTTTGGCGTAGGGATCGAGCAGCAGCTTGTTGGGATTGAAGCGATGGCCGGCAGCCGGCTCATAGGGACCGTGAACGCGAAAGCCGTAGATCGTGCCCGGCCGCGCGTCCGGCAGATAGCCGTGCCAGACCTCGTCGGTGTATTCCGGCAGCACGATCCGCTCGATCTCACGCTCGCCCGATGAGTCGAACAGGCAGAGTTCGACCTTGGTGGCGTGCGCCGAGAAGAGCGCGAAATTGACGCCCAGCCCGTCCCAGGTGGCGCCGAGCGGATAGGGAAGTCCTTCGCTGAGCCGCGAGGGCCGATGGTCGTTCACGAGCCAAGGCCGGCAATGTCGGTGTTGCGTGCGATGATCATGTATGTCCCCCGGCCGTGCCCGATACGCCGCTCAACGCACGCTGGAACGAGTCGTTGCTGCGCTTGCCGGAGGCGTTGGGGGGCGCCTATAAGGTCACTTGCGAATAATTCGCAAATGAGGAGCCCTGCTTGGGCGGCGAGCCGACCGCATTGGCGCTGTACGCAGCGCATCGACCTGCATTGACGAGCTATGCGAGCGGCATCGTCGGCGATCATGCGCGTGCCGAGGATGTCGTCCAGGAAGCGTGGCTGCGCTTCGTCTCGGCCATGGCCAAGGGCTCGCTCGAAGAGCCGGTCGGCTATCTCTACCGCATCGTGCGCAACCTGTCGGTCGACTGTCGCCGCCGAATGGCGCGCGAACGGGTGGTCGAGAACGAGGACCTGTCCAAGGCGGAATCGCTGCCGGATGGCGTGGCGTCGCCCGAAGTCCAGGCCTCTGTGCGCGAGGATATCCGCTTGCTGATCGAGGTGATGGAGGAGCTGCCCGAGCGCACCCGCATCGCCATCGAGATGCGCCGCATCGAGGGCTGCAAGCTGAAGGACATCGCCGCCCGGCTGGGCATTTCCGTGCCCGTCGCCTACCAGATCGTGGCCGAGGGACTGGCGCATTGCCATCGCCGGCTGAAGGCGGGCCGGTAGGCCAAAAGATTCTTCAAAAATTTCCGGATGCTGCAGCGTCTGGTGAGACGTGGGTGGACGGCTGCCCTGGCCAAGGATGGACATGTCGATCGACGGCAAGGATGACAAGGATGCTTCGGTCGCGGCGGCCCACTGGCTGCTGGCGCTGGAGGATTCGCCGGACGATGCCGGACTGCGCGAGCGGTTCGAGGCATGGCTCGCGGAGAGCCCCGAGCATGCCGCCGCCTGGGCCGGCGTTTCCGATGTCTATGAGGCGGTCGGCACGCCGGCCTATGTCGCGCATCGTGCTGCCCGGGACGCCCGGCCGGCAGCAGACAGGCCTGTCGTCAATCTGGACCGCGCGCGCCGCCGGCGGTTCGCGCTGTCGGCCGCTTCGCTGGCGATTGCCGCCTGCCTCGCTTTTGCGGCATTGCCTGGCCTATTGCTGCAATGGCGGGCTGACCATGTGACTTCCGTCGCCGAAAGCCGTTCGGTCGTTCTCGACGATGGCTCCGCGGTGCGCCTGGCGCCCGGCAGCGCCATCGAGGTGATGGCCGGAACCGGCCGTGGGGTGCGGCTGCTGCGGGGCGAGGCGCTGTTCGAAGTGGTGCCGGACAGCGCGCGCCCGTTCCGTGTCGAGGCCGGCGGCGTCGAGACGACCGTGCTCGGCACCGTGTTCGACGTGAGGCTGCTGGACGAGGGCGCGTTCGTCGCCGTGCGCGAGGGAGAGGTGCGTGTCGATCGGGCTGCCGCGCCGCGTGTCTCGGAGCGCCTGAAAGCGGGCGACTGGGTGAGGGTGGAAGGGCACGGTGCCCTCGCGCGCGGGATCGTGCCGCCGACTGAGGTCGCGGCCTGGCAGCGGGGGCAGATCGTCGCCCGCGATCGCGCGATCTCGGACATCGTCGAAGAGGTACGCCGCTCCTATGGCGGTATCGTGCTCGTCACCGACAGCGCGCTCGCAGGGCAGCGCGTGACCGGCGTCTACAATCTCGACGATCCGGTCGCGGCGCTGCGCGCGGCCGCTGGCGTGCATGGCGGGTTCGTCCGCCAGGTGTCGCCCTGGTTGATCGTCGTCTCCGCGAACTGACCCGCGCGAACTTTTTTCAAAAACTTTGCCTGTGCCGGACGTTGATTGACCACGCGCCGATCTGAGACGCCGCCGCAGACCCGGTCGCCGCGCCAAGTCGTTTGGGGAGAGAGTGCGTATGGCGGTTGTCCGCAACGGGGGCCGGCAGGCCCTGCGAGGTGCTGCGTTGGCGCTGGCGACGGTCGCCGGCATGAGCGGTGAGGTGTTGGCCCAGGCCGAGCCCGAGATCAACGTCGCCCAGGCGCAACGGACCTTCGACATCCCGCCGCAGCCGCTGGCCGGCGCACTCGCCGCCTTCGGCCAGCAATCGGGCATGCAGGTCTCGATCAGCGCCGGCCTCGCCCAGGGCGTCTCCTCGCCGGGCGCGAGCGGCGCCCTGACGCCGACGCAGGCGCTCGACAGGTTGCTGTCGGGCACCGGCATCACCTATCGCATCACCGGCAACACGGCGATGCTGCAGCGCCTGTCCGATAGCAGCAGCAGCGGCGCGCTTCAGCTCGATCCGGTACAGGTGCAGGGTTCGACCGTGCCGCCGCAGGCCATCATCGACAATGTCCCGCCGCCTTTTGCCGGCGGCCAGGTCGCAACCGGCGCGCAGCTTGGCCTGTTCGGGAACAAGGGCGTGATGAACACGCCGTTCAGCCAGACCAGCTACACGGCCGAGACCGTCGAGAACCAGCAGGCCCGCACCGTTACCGAGGTGCTGGCCAACAATCCCTCGGTGCGCATGGCGACGTCGGAAACCTCGTTCGTGCCGACCACCTACATCCGTGGCTTCTTCGTTGCGCCCTGGGACATCTCGTTCAACGGCCTCTACGGTGTCCTGCCGGGTCAGACGATCAGCGCCGACTTCGTCGAGCGGGTGGAGCTCCTGCTAGGTCCCAGCGCGCTGGTGAGCGGCATGCCACCGCAGGGCAGCATCGGCGGCATGCTCAACATTGTCCCGAAGCGCGCGGTGGAGACGCCGACGACGCGGGTCACCACGAACTACGCGATGAACAGCCAGTTCGGCGGCCATGTCGATGTCGGCCGCCGCTTCGGCGACAACAAGGAGTGGGGCGTCCGCTTCAACGGCAGCTATCGCGGCGGCAACACGGCGGTACAGAACCAGTCGCAGGAGATGGGTCTCCTGGCGCTTGCGCTCGACTATCGCGGCGAGCGGGCGCGGCTGGCGGTCGATCTCGGATACCAGCGGCAATATGCGACCGCGCCCTTCCGCAATTTCGGCATCAATCCCGGCATCGCCATTCCGGCGGCGCCGAGCGCCATGTCCAATGCGGCGCAGCCCTGGACCTACTCCGACATCGAGGACAGGTTCGGCAGCTTTCGCGGCGAGTTCGACATTTCGGAGGATTGGACGGTCTATGGAATGATCGGCGGCCGCACGACCCGGTCGAACGCCGTCGGCGGGCGGCCGACGATCACCAACGCGATGGGCAACTTCACGAACCCGATCCAGTACATTCCGTTCCTCAGCCAGACCGACAGCGAGGAAGTGGGTGTCCGCGGTCGCTTCGAGACCGGGCCGATCCATCACCAGGTGTCGCTGGTCGGCAACCGGCTGTTTACCGTCACGTCGAACCAGCTTCCGACGCTGACGACCGTCACGTCCAACATCTACAATCCGACTTTCGTCGCGGCGCCCGTCACGCCGTTCCTCAATCCCAACCGCTCCAGCGATTCGCTTTTCTACAGCTACGGCTTCGGTCACACGATGTCGGCGGCCGAAGACCGCGTGCAGTTGATCTGGGGCCTGCGCCAACAGCAGATCGAGAGCAACAACTACAACAACGTCTCGGGTTTGCGGACCTCCAACTATTCGAGCGGCGCGCTGACGCCGGCCGTGGGCGTGCTCTTCAAGCCGTGGGAGAACGTCTCCTTCTACGGCAGCTACATGCAGGGCCTGCAGCCCGGCAGCATCGTTCCCGCAAACTTCGCGAATGCCGGCCAGGCGCTGCCGCCCTTCGTGTCGAACCAGTTCGAAGTCGGCGCCAAGGTCGACTGGGGACGCCTGATCACCACGCTGGCGCTCTTCCAGATCACCCAGCCCAGCGGCATCGCCAATGCGGCGACCAACACCTTCACGGCCGACGGCGAGCAGCGCAATCGCGGCATCGAGCTGAATGCGATGGGACTGCTCACCGACACGGTGCGCGTGCTGGGCGGCGTGACCTTCCTGCAGGGCCGGCTGCAGAAGACCGCCAGCGGCCTCACCGACGGCAAGGTCGCGACGGGCGTGCCCGACGTGCAGCTCAATGTCGGACTGGAATGGGACACGCCCTGGGTGCGCGGCCTCACCCTGACGGGCCGTGCGATCTACACCAGCGCGCAATATTACGACAATGCCAACACCCAGCAGATCCCGAGCTGGGTCCGTTTCGACGTGGGTGCGCGCTACGGCTTCGAGCTACAGGGCCGGCCGCTCAGCGCCAAGCTCAACGTCCTGAACGTCGGCAACAACAACTACTGGGAATCGGCGAACTCGCTGTACGGCCTGGCCATGGGCGCGCCGCGCACGGTGCTCGTCTCGTTGTCAGCGGATTTCTGAGTCAATCGATCAGCGGGTGGAGGCAGGCGACTTCGCGGTTGGTGCGCGTCGTGGCGAGCGGTGGTTCGTGCGTGCGGCAGTCCTGTGCCGCCCGGGGACAGCGGCCGGCGAACCGGCAGCCCGGCGGCAGGTCGATCGGGCTCGGAATCTCGCCCGGCAATGTCTCGGCAATCGGCTCGAAGAAGCGGGGAGAGGCGTTGAGGAGCGCCCTCGTGTAGGGGTGCAGCGGGTGCCGCAGCACCTCCTTCGTCGGGCCGGTCTCGACGATCCGGCCGAGATACATCACCGCAATCCGGCGGCAGAGATAGCTCGCCACGGCCAGGTCATGGGTGATGAACATCAGCGTCAGCCCCATCTCCTGCTGCAGGCCGCGCAGGAGGTTGAGGAGTTGTGCCTGGGTCGACACGTCGAGGCCCGAGACCGCCTCGTCGGCCACGATGACCTTGGGCTCCGAGGCAAGGGCGCGGGCGATCGCGACGCGCCGCACCTGGCCGCCCGACAACTGGCTTGGATAGCGGTCGGCCGTGTCGGCCGGCATGCCGACACGGGCAAGCAGAGCGGCGACGCGATCGCGCAGGCCTGACTCCGGGCAGAGCGCGTGCTGGCGGATGGGCTCGCCGATCAGGTCGAGCGCCTTGAGCCGCGGATTGAGCGAGGCGCGCGCATCCTGGTAGATCATGGCGACGTCGCGCTGGAACGAGCGCCGCTTGTCGGCCGTCAGGGTCTCGATGTCGTCGCCGCGATAGAGCGCACGACCGTCGCTGCTCTCCGTCAATCCGAGCAGGACGCGCAGCAGGGTCGACTTGCCCGACCCGCTCTCGCCGACCAGAGCGACGCTGTCGCCCGCCCGTACCGTGAGCCGGATTCCATCGAGGGCGGCCAGCCGCCGCGGCGGGCGCCGGCCGAGACGCGACCAGCCGCCGCGATCGATCTGGTAGACCTTCTCGACGTCGAGCAGCCGGAAGATCGGCGCAGTGTCGCTCATCCCGGATGCCAGCAAGCGATGTCGCGGCCCTCAATCGAACGAAGCGGCGGGGTCTGGCTGGCGCACAGGGCGGTGGCGCGCGAGCAGCGCGGTGCGAACCGGCAGCCCGCCGGCATGGCCCCGATCGCCGGCAGGCCGCCTTCCGGCGGCGTCAGCGTCTCGGTGTCGAGTTCGATCACGCAGGACTTGAGCGCATTGGTATAGGGGTGCAGCGAGTGCCGCAGGACGCTTTCGGCCGGTCCGGCCTCGACCACCTGGCCGGCATAGAGCACGACGATGCGATCGCATACCTGCGAGGCGAGTGCCAGGTCGTGCAGGACGAAGATGCAGCTCGCGTTGCGCGCGCGGACCTGGCTCAGGATGAGTTGCATGATCTGCGCCTGGATGGTGACGTCGAGGGCACTGGTCGGCTCATCGGCGAGCAGCAGCTCGGGATTGCAGGCCAGCGCGATGGCGATCATCACCCGCTGCTGCATGCCGCCGGAAAGCTCGTGCGGGAAGGCGGCGAGCCTGGCCTCGGCATCGTTGAGACCCGCGCTCTCCAGCAGCTCGATCGAGCGCCGCCGGGTCGCCGCGCGATCGAAACCGAGCAGGCGGCGAAGCGGGTCCCCGAGCTGGCGGCCGACGGTGAAGCAGGGGTTCAGGGCCGATGCCGGATCCTGGAAGATCATGGCGATCCGCCGGCCGCGGAGCGCAGCCCACCCGGCCTCCGGCTCGGCGAGCAGGTTCTCGTGCTCGGCGAATTGCATGCGCCCCTCGAGCGTCACCGCCGGGGGACGAAGCAGACCCATCGCGACCAGCGCGATCGTGGATTTGCCCGCGCCGGATTCGCCGACCAGGCCCAGTGTCTCGCCGCGGCCGAGGTCGAAGCTGACGCGATCGAGCACCGAATGTCCGTTGCGGGCGAGCGAGATGTCGGCGAGGGACAGCAGGGGGGCGCGGGGGCGCGTCAAGGGCAGGACGTTCATTTGTCGCAAGGATTGCTGGATCATGTCCCGGGCCTACCGGTTTGCCCGCAGCTTGGGGTCGAACTGCTCGCGGACGCCGTCGCCGACGATGCTGAGGGAGATCAGCAGGAGGGCCAGGGCGGCGCCCGGCACGCCGGAGATCCATGGCACGATGCTGATGAAGGCGCGGCCTTCGGAGATCATCAACCCCCAGTCGGGCGCCGGCGGCACCACGCCCAGGCCGAGAAAGGACAAGGCCGAGGAAACGAGAATCGCTTCGGCGATCCGGATCGTCGCCTGGACGGCGAGGGGAAAGATCACGTTCGGCAGGATGTGGCGCCAGATGATGCGCAGCCGGTCCACCCCCATCAGCCCCGCCGCCTCGACGAAGGCCTGGGCCCTGACCTGGAGGACATCGGCCCGCACCGTACGGGCAAAGGGGCCGATCATGGCGAAGCCGACGGCGTAGATGACCTTGTCGATGCCCGGCCCGAGGATGGAGATGAAGGCGATCGCCATGATCAGCGACGGCAGGGCCAGGATCGCGTCGACGAACCGCATCAGGCCCCACTCGACGGCGCCGTGCGTCAAGCCGGCGGCGAGGCCGATCGCGAGGCCGCCCAGGGCACCGATGATGACCGAGGAGAATCCGATCAGGAACACATAGCGGGTGCCGAAAATGACACGCGACAGCAGATCCTGGCCGAAGGAATCGGTGCCGCACCAATGGGCGGCACTCGGCGGCGCCATCAGGGCGTCGGGATCCTGGAAGTTCGGCGCATAGGGCGCCACCCACGGCGCGAAGATCGCGGCGAACAGGAATGCCAGGGAAACCGCCGTGCCGATGACGAAGAAGGGCCGCACATCGAGCTGGCGGGCGAGGAAGCGCAGCAGCCCCGGCGCGCGCAGGCGCACGCCGCGATCCGCCCCGGAGAGATCGCGGACGGCCATGTCAGCGCGGCCTCAGGCGCGGATCGAGGATGGGGTAGGAGAGATCGACCGCGAGGTTGGTGAAGATGACCAGGCAACCGGTCATCATCACGCCGGCCTGTACCACCATGTATTCGCGGTTCAGCACGGCATCGGTGATCATGCGTCCGACACCGGGCAGCGAGAATACCGTCTCGGTCAGGACGGCGCCGTGCAGCAGCGCGCCGAGCTGGAGCCCGACGATGGTGGCCAGCGGCATCAGCACGTTGCGCATGCCGTGGACCCAGGTGATGCGCCAGGCCGGCTCGCCTCGCGCCCGGGCGGCGGCGATGTAGGGTTGCTCCAGCACCTCGACGAGATTGGCGCGGGTGATGCGCACGATCAGCGCCATGAAGGGCGTGCTGAGCGTGATGGCCGGCAGCACGAGATGATAGGCGCCGCCCCAGAAGTCCTGCCAGGGCGCGACGAAACCCATGGTGGGAAACAGACCGAAGGCGACGCCGAAGATCCAGATCAGCAGGATGCCGAGATAGAAGCTGGGGAACGCCGATCCGGTCAGCGAGAAGGCTGCCGCCGCGGCATCCCAGGCGGAGTCCTTGCGGACAGCCGAGAGGACGCCGAGCGGGACGCCGATCAGGAGGGCAAGGCCCAGCGCCGCCGCCGACAGGGTGAGCGTGACGGGGAGGGCCTCGACGAAGGCATATTGGAAGATCGGCGTCCGGCTTACGAAGGACGTCCCCCAATCGCCTCTGACGAATCGTCCGAGCCAGTTGACATATTGCTCTGGCAGAGGCCGGTCGAGGCCGAGCTGGACCATCAGCGACTGGTGCGATTCCTTCGAATAGTCGTCGCCGAGCATCAGCTCGACCGGGTCGCCCGGCGCCAGTTTCAGCAGGCTGAAGCTGGCGGCCGAAACGATCAGCAGGACGGCGGCGGTCTGCAGGACCTTCGCCAGCGTCCAGCGCAGCATCAGAGGCTCACGGTGTGCAGATCCAGGCTGTCGACGGGGATGTATTTGAAGCCCTTGACCTTCTTGCTGAGGATCTTGAACTCCGGCATGTGCGTCAGGATCGCCATCGGCGCCTCGTCCATGAGGATGTCCTCGGCCTTGACGTAGAGGTCGCGCCGGGTCTTCACGTCGAGGACGACCTGCGCCTGCTCGACCAGCTTGTCGAACGCGGGACTCGACCAGGCCGAGAAATTCCACGCGTTGCCCGAATGCCATTCGGGAAAGATCGTCTCGTCGGGATCGAGGTCGGCCGTCCAAGTCATGTCCAGCATGTCGAATTCGCCGGCATTGCGGCGGCTGATCCAGGCCGCGCGTTCGACCAGCTCGAGCTTGGCCTTGATGCCGACCTTGTCCAGCATCGGCACGATGGTCTGCGCCACGCGCGTGCCGTACTGGCCCTGCTCGGACGTCAGGATGACGGCCTCGATCGGACCCTGCGTCTTCGCCTTGGCGCGGAACGCCTTGGCCTTTTCCAGATCGAAGAACTGGCCGCGGCCGCTCTTGGCGATGTTCTTGTCGAAGAAGCCGGTCATGGGCGGGGAAATCGGCGTGTAGGCCGGAATGCCGATGCCGAAGAACGCCTGCTTGATCAACGCCTCGCGGTCGATCGCGAAGCCGACCGCACGGCGCACGTTCATGTCGTCGAACGGGGCGCGGCGGCAGTTCATGGCCATCAGCGAGTAGTTGCCTTCGATCTCGCCGTAGACCGTCAGGTTCTGGTTCGCCTTGAGCTGGCTGATGAACTGCAGCGGGCTGTTGCCCATGGCGTCGACGCGGCCGGCCAGCATCGCCGCCACGGCGCTCGATGCCTCCTTCATGATGAGGTAGGTGGCCCGGTCGAGCTTGGGCAGGCCCGGCTCGAAATAGTCGGGGTTCTTCTCGAGCACGATCGAATCGTTTTCCTTCCAGCTCACGAACTTGAACGGCCCGGTGCCCACCGGATTGCGGCCGAAGTCCTTGCCGTACTTCTCGACAGCCTTGCGCGGCACGATCGTGCCGGCGCGGCCCGTGCTGCCGGTCAGCGCCACCGGCAGGAAGGCATAGGGATTCTTGAAGTTGAGCTTCACGGTCAGAGGGTCGATGACCTCGACGCTCTCGAGATAGTCGTACTTCCAGGCATGCGGCGACTTGGGCGTGCCGCGCCAGACACGCTCGACGCTCCATTTCACCGCCTCGGCGTCGCAGATCTCGCCATCGTGGAACTTGACGCCCTTGCGCAGCTTGAACAGGTGGGTCTTGTCGTCGAGCAGGGTCCACGACTCCGCGAGGTCGGGCACGAACGACACCTTCTCGCCGTCGTACTCGACCTTCAGCAGGCCGTTGTAGATGTTGTTGTGGATCTTGATGGCACCCAGATAGCTGGTGAAGTGCGGGTCGAGCGTGTCGACGAAGTCGATCCAGGCGAGCCTGATGTGCCCGCCACCCGCAGCGCGCGCAACGGCGGGAAGACCTGCTGCCGCGGCGGTTGCGCCCGCGCCCTGGAGCATGCGGCGGCGACCGAAGCGCGCCGCCAGTGTGTTGGCCAACATCTGCTTATGATCGATCGCCATCTGGACACCCTTGTTCCGCGATGAAGTCGACATACACTCTGCAGTTCTCGTGCCACGTGCAGAATCGCAGAGGTTGCAGAGAATCGACGATCGTCCCGCAGGCGATTGCGTTTACGAAGCGTGCACTCGACGCACGATTGCCTGACAATTGGTCAAACGTGGTCGCCGGCCGCCTTCAGGGCCGACGAGCACTAGGGCGCAGATCGGGACCGGATCAGTAGCCGATGTTCGGCCGCAGCCAGCGTTCGGCCTGCTCAATCGAAACACCACGCCGCGCGGCATAGTCTTCAACTTGGTCCTTGCCGATGCGGGCGACGCCGAAATACTGCGCGTCGGGATGGGCGAAGTAATAGCCGGAGACCGCCGAGGTCGGGATCATCGCGAAGCTCTCGGTGAGCTGGATGCCGGCGTTCTGGCCCGCGTTCAGCAGCCGGAACAGTTCGGGCTTCTGGCTGTGGTCGGGGCAGGCGGGATAGCCCGGCGCCGGGCGGATGCCGCGATACTTCTCGCGCACCAGCTCCTCGTTGGAGAGCGCCTCCTCGGGCGCGTAGCCCCACAGCGTCTTGCGCACACGCTCGTGCAGGCGCTCGGCGAAAGCCTCGGCCAGACGGTCGGCCAGCGCCTTCAGCAGGATGTCCGAGTAATCGTCGTGGTCGGCCTTGAAGCGGGCGAGATGCTCCTCGATGCCGTGGCCGGCGGTGACGGCGAAGCCGCCGATCCAGTCGGCCTCGGGCGAGATGAAGTCGGCCAAGCACATGTTGGCCCGCGGTGCGCGCTTCTCGATCTGTTGACGCAGGAAATAGAGGCGCGAGATCTCCTTGGTGCGCGTCTCGTCGCTGTAGATCACGACATCGTCGCCGTCGCGGCGGCACGGCCAGAAGGCGACCACGCCCTTGGCCGTCAACCACTTCTCGCGCACGACATGGTCGAGCATCTTGCGCGCATCGGCGTAGAGCTTGCGGGCGCTCTCGCCGACCACCGGATCCTCGAGGATCGCCGGATAGTTGCCGGCCAGCTCCCAGGCGCGGAAGAACGGCGTCCAGTCGATGCGCTCGACCAGCTCGTGCAGCGGATATTCGGCGAACACGCGCGTGCCGCTGAGCGCCGGCTTCGGCGCCGTGTAGCCCGACCAGTCGATCTTGAAGTCGTTGGCGCGCGCGGCTTCGAGCGGAATCACCTTTTCCTTGGAGCCGCCCGCGCGTTCGATTCTGATCGCCTCGTATTCGGCGGCGACCTTGCTGGCGAACTCCTCGGCCTGCTTGCCCGACTCCGAGACCAGCGCCGAGCAGACACCGACGGCGCGCGACGCGTCGAGCACGTGCACGGTCGGGCCGGCGTAACGCGGCGCGATGCGCAGCGCGGTGTGGACCTTGGAGGTCGTGGCACCGCCGATCAGCAGCGGCAGGTTCATCCCCTGGCGCGCCATCTCCTCGGCCACGGTCACCATCTCGTCGAGCGAGGGCGTGATCAGGCCGGAGAGGCCGATGATGTCGGCCTTGTTGTCGTTAGCGCTCTTCAGGATGTCCTGGAACGGCACCATGACGCCGAGGTCGATGACCTCGAAGTTGTTGCACTGCAGGACCACGCCCACGATGTTCTTGCCGATGTCGTGGACGTCGCCCTTGACCGTCGCCATGACGATCTTGCCCTTGGAGCGCGAGCCCTCGGTCTTCTGCGCCTCGATGTAGGGCAGCAGGTGCGCCACTGCCTTCTTCATGACGCGCGCGCTCTTCACCACCTGCGGCAGGAACATCTTGCCGGCGCCGAACAGATCGCCGACCACGTTCATGCCGGCCATCAGCGGACCTTCGATCACCTCGATCGGCCGCGCGATCGCCAGGCGCGCTTCCTCGGTGTCGGCAACGACGAACTGGTCCATGCCCTTGACCAGCGCATGCTCCAGCCGCTTCTCGACCGGCCAGCTCCGCCATTCGGCATCCTTGGGATCCGCCGCTTCCGCGCCGGTGCCCTTGTACTTCGGCGCCAGCTCGAGCAGCCGGTCGGTGGCATCGGGACGGCGATTGAGGATCACGTCCTCGCAGGCGTCTCGCAGCTCCTGCGGGATCTGGTCGTAGACCTCGAGCTGGCCCGCATTGACGATGCCCATGTCCATGCCCGCCTGGATGGCATAGTAGAGGAACACCGAGTGCATCGCCTTGCGCACCGGCTCGTTGCCGCGGAAGGCGAAGGAGAGGTTGGAGACGCCGCCGGAGATCTTGGCGGCGGGGCAGCGCTGCTTGATCTCGCGCGTTGCCTCGATGAAGTCGACGCCGTAATTGTTGTGCTCCTCGATGCCGGTCGCCACCGCGAACACGTTGGGATCGAAGATGATGTCCTCGGCCGGGAAGCCGACCTGGTTCACCAGGATGTCGTAGGCGCGGGCGCAGATCTCGACCTTGCGCTCCTTGGTGTCGGCCTGGCCCTTCTCGTCGAAGGCCATGACGACGACCGCGGCGCCGTAGCGGCGGACCTTGCGGGCATGGGCGATGAAGGGCCCGACGCCTTCCTTCATGGAGATCGAGTTGACGATCGGCTTGCCGGCGACGCATTTCAGGCCGGCCTCGATCACGCTCCACTTGGAACTGTCGATCATGATCGGCACGCGCGCGATGTCGGGCTCGGACGCGATCAGCTTCAGGAACGTGTCCATCGCCAGCTCGGCGTCGAGCAGGCCTTCGTCCATGTTGATGTCGATGATCTGCGCGCCGCTGTCGACCTGCTGGCGCGCGACCTCGATGGCGGCGGTGTAGTCGCCCTCGATGATCAGCTTCTTGAAGCGGGCCGAGCCGGTGACGTTGGTGCGCTCGCCGATGTTGATGAACATCGCGCGCGGCGCGGGCTTGTTGTCGTTGTCGATATCCTGGGACATTTAAAAGAAGCTCGCCGGTTCCATGCCGCTGAGACGCAGGGCGGGTGGTAGCACATGCCACGTGCGCGGCTTGATGCCTTTGACCGCCTCGGCGATCGCCTTGATGTGGCCCGGCGTCGTGCCGCAGCAGCCGCCGACAACGTTGATCCAGCCGTTCTTGGCCCAGCCCTGGACCAGCTTGCCGGTCATCTCCGGCGGCTCGTCGTAGGCGCCGAGCTCGTTGGGCAGCCCGGCATTGGGATAGACGCAGAGCATGCTGTCGACCTGCGGGTTCAGCGCCTGCACGTAGGGGTGAAGCTCGGTGGCGCCGAAGCTGCAATTGAGGCCCATGGTGATCGGCTTGGCATGCCGCACCGAATGCCAGAAGGCCTCGACCGTCTGGCCCGACAAGTTGCGGCCGGCCAAGTCGGTTAGCGTCATGGAGACCATTACGGGCAGGACCTCGCCGCGCGCCTCGCCCGCCTCGTCGGCCGCGACGAGGGCTGCCTTGGCGTTCAGCGTGTCGAACACCGTCTCGACCAGGATGAAGTCGACGCCGCCGTCGAGCAGGCCGTCGATCTGCTCGCGATACATGTCCTTCACCTCGTCGAAGGTGACGGCGCGGAAGCCGGGATCGCTGACCTTGGGCGACACCGACAGCGTCTTGTTGGTCGGCCCCAGGGCGCCCGCCACGAAGCGCGGCTTGGACGGATCACGCGCCGTGGCGGCATCGGCGCAGGCGCGCGTCAGCTTTGCCGCGGCGATGTTGATCTCGCGTGCCATGCCGGTGATGCCGTAGTCGGACAGGCTGATCGAGTTCGAATTGAACGTGTTGGTCGCCACGATGTCGGCGCCGGCGTCGAGATAGGCGTTGCAGATCTCGCCCACCACGTCGGGGCGCGTCAGGTTCAGAAGGTCGTTGTTGCCCTTCTGGTCATGGTTGAACGAACGGCCGCCGCGGAAGCCTTCCTCGTCGAGCTTGTAGCTCTGGATCATCGAGCCGTAGGGCCCGTCCTTGATCAGGATGCGCTCCGAGCCGATCTCGCGGAGCTGCTCGGCCTTTTCCTGGCGTGTCATTGCGGGCGCACTCCCAGCAGGTGGCAGATCGCAAAGGTGAGATCGGCGCGGTTCAGCGTATAGAAGTGGAACTGCTCCACGCCCTCGTCGTGCAGGCGGCGGCAGAGGTCGCCGGCGACGGTGGCCGCGATCATGCGGCGCGTCTCGAGATCGTCGTCGAGTCCTGCGAACATGTTGCAGAACCACGGCGGCACCTTGGAGCCGCACAGGCCGGCGATGCGATTCACGGCCGAGAAGTTGGACACCGGCATGATGCCGGGCACGATCGGCACGTTGATGCCGGCCGCCGCCGCACGGTCGCGGAAGCGCAGGAAATCCTCGGCCTCGAAGAAGAATTGCGTGATGCAGCGGTCGGCGCCGGCATCGACCTTGGCCTTCAGGTTGTCGAGGTCGGCCTTCTCGTCGGCCGAAGCCGGGTGCTTCTCAGGGTACCCCGCGACGCTGATCTGGAAGTCGCCGATCTTCTTCAGGCCGGTCACCAGTGCGGCGGCATTGGCGTAGCCGCCGGGATGCGGCGTGTACGCACCGCCCATGCCGCCCGGCGGATCGCCGCGCAGGGCCACGATGTGGCGGATGCCGGCATCCCAGTAGGCGCGCGCGATATCGTCGATCTCGCCCTGGGTGGCGGCGACGCAGGTCAGGTGCGCGGCGGCGTCGATGCCGGTCTCGCTCTTGAGGCGCGCCACCGTGTCGTGGGTGCGCTGGCGCGTCGAGCCGCCGGCACCGTAGGTCACCGAGAAGAAGGAGGGATGGAGCGGCGTCAGGCGCTTCACCGTCTCCCACAGCGTGTTCTCCGCGGCGTCGGTCCTGGGCGGCGAGAACTCGAACGACACGGCGAGACGCTGCGGCGCGCGCGCGGGGAACTCAGTCGCGGTCGTACTCATCGGGTTACCGATCGGACCGGTGTCGGGGCTCATCGTGAAACTCCAAGGGAAGAAACAGGGGCGGGCCGCGCGGCGGCGACGGCCGCGAGCTCGCGCTCGCCGCGCCAGATGCCCGTCATCAGGCGGCGGCCGGGAAAGTGGATGGGCTCCAGTGGGTTGAGGCCGGCGCTGCGCAGCCAGCCCTGCACCTGGTTGTCGGCGAAGCCCAGATGGACATGCGCATGCTCGCGCTTCAGCTCGACCAGATCGTGCGGCGAGAAGTCGACGACCAGCACCGAGCCGCCGGGCTTCACGACGCGCGCCGCCTCGGCCAGCGCCGCGGCCGGATCGTCGGCGTAGTGCAGCACGTGGTGGATGGTGACGACGTCGAACCAGTCGGACTCGAAGGGCAGGGCATACATGTCGCCCTGGCGGATGTCGGCATTGTCGATGCCGGCGCGGGCGAGGTTGGCGCGCGCCAGCGCCAGCATCTCGCGGCTCTGGTCGACGCCGATCGCCTGCTCGACCTTGGGCGCCAGGACTTCGAGCAGCCGGCCGGTGCCGGTGCCGATGTCGAGCAGGCGGCGGGCGCCGATCGGCAGGTGATGGACCAGCGCCCGCTCGATCTCGCGGTCGGCCACGTGCAGGGCGCGCAACTCGTCCCAGCGCTGGGCATTGTCGCGGAAGAAGCGGGCGGCGGCGGTCTGGCGGCGCTGCTGGACGGCGTCGAGCCGGGCGCGGTCGGTGGCGATGCGCGGATGCTTGGGATCGAGACGGCGCACGAACTCGCGCACCAAAGCGGCATCCTCGCCGCCGTTGGTCAGGCGGAACCGGGTGAACTGGGCCTCGCGGAACCGCTCCAGCAGGCCGGCTTCGACCAGCAATTTCAGGTGCCGGGACACCCGCGGCTGGCTCTGCCCCAGCACGTTCACATAATCGCTGACGGTCAGGTCCTCGCGCGCGGCCAAGGCAAGAATCCGCAGCCTGGTGTCCTCGGCGGCAGCCCGCAGGAGGGTGAGAAGACGTTCCATGAGAAGAATGATATAAGCATATCTTTATGTATGCAATACCCGGTCGGGGGGATGAAATTTGTGGCCGCTGAAACACTCGAAACACAAGAAATCACGAGCGGTGGGCGTTCTGCCCCTAATCACTTCAATCTGCAGCTTCGGTGTGCAACACTCCGGCCCCAATGCGACGAATGAACGTCGCGTCACGCTTTTTTGGCCCGGCGTCCCTGGGTCAGCGGGATGGATCCGAGGTCGGCGTTGATGTTCGGTGTGACGAAAGCCGTTGCTGCACTCTTCCACCGCTGGATTCTCGCGGTCGCCCTGGCCGGATCGATGGTCGGGGGATGCGCCTCCGGCGATACCGGGGCCGCCGAGGTCTGGGATCCGCTGGAAACCCCGAACCGCTTCATCTTCTCGGTCAACCGCGTCGTCGACATCATCGCGCTGCGGCCCCTGGCCGTGATGTACCGCGACCTGCTGCCCGACCGGGCGCAGACCGGCGTGCGGAACCTGCTCGACAATCTCGGTGAGCCGGTGACGGCCATCAACGAGGTCTTCCAGGGCGATCCGAACCGCGCCGCGACGACCATGGCCCGCTTCCTCGTGAATTCGACCATCGGCGTCGCCGGCATCTTCGACGTGGCGACCAGCCTCGGCCTTGAGCGCACCAAGGAGGATTTCGGCAAGACGATCGGCCTGTGGGCCGGCGTCGAGCCGGAGAATGGCGGCTTCTATCTCATGCTGCCGGGCATCGGCCCGTCCAATGCCCGCGACGGCACCGGCCTGATGATGGATTACCTGGTCGATCCGTTCCGCATCCTGACGTTCAACCTGGCCGTCGACTGGGATTATTACCAGTTCGCCCGCTACGGCCTGAACGCCGTAGACTACCGCTCGCGCACCATCTTCGCGCTCGACGACCTGGAAAAGAACAGCGTCGACTACTACGCCGCGCTGCGCTCGGCCTACACCCAGAATCGCGCCGACCTGATCCGCCAGAAGCGCGAGAAGACCGACACGCGCAGCGAGCTGGAGCGCCGCGACAGCCTGGCGCTGGTGCGCTAGGGCAACGCACCCGGCAAAGGGTGCGTTGATCCGGCGACTGGGCTAGAAACCCCTCCCACAATCCTTGCAAAGGAGCGCATGGTGTCGATGCTCGCCTCTCGTCGTGTCGTCCTGCAGCTTGCCGCCGCTACCGCAATCCTTGCCGCCCTCCCGGCCGCCGCCGCCGATCCTGCGCAGCTCGTGCAGGGGACGGCGCAGCAGGTCATCGAGATCGTGAAGAACAAGACCGGGGCCGATCGGCAGGCCGCGATCCTGGGCGTCCTCAACACCAGCTTCGACATGCCCGCGATGGCGCGGTCGGCGCTCGGTACCCACTGGAATACCGCGACCGAAGACGAGCGTACGCGCTTCATGAAGGCGGTCGCCACGGCGGAAGCCAAGGCCTATGCCGACCGTTTCGGCCAGTATGCCGGCCAGACCCTCACCGTCGGCAAGGTGACGCCGCGTGCCAACGGCGTGTCGATCGTCGACAGCCGCCTGAACCAGACCAGCGGCCAGCCGATCAAGCTGGAATGGGAAATCCGCAACGACCGCATCACCGACGTGAAGGTTGAGGGCGTCAGCATGGTCATGACTAGACGTTCGGATTTCAATTCCTACATCCAGAACAATGGCGGCAAGGTCGAGCCGCTGGTCAAGGAACTGGAAGCGCGAGCGGCCCGCTAGGTCGCTTCAATTGCCTCCGTGAGGCGCTCGGCGTAGGCTCTCGACAGGGAGGCGCGTCGATCGCTCCCGCGGGCGTCGCAGGGACGAGAGCGGAGCGGAGGAGAGCGCCACATGGACAGCGCAGTTGCCAAGAGCCCGGCCGAGCATTTGAGATCGGTCGATCCGGTCTGGGACCGGATCCGCGAGGCCGCCCAGTCGGCCGCCGCCGCCGAACCCGTGCTCGCGGGAACGCTTCATGCGACTATCCTGAGCCAGCCGCGCTTCGAAAGCGCCCTCAGCTATCACCTGGCGCGGCTCGTCGGCACGACCGAGGTGCCCGCCGCCCTGATCCGCCAGACCTTCGAGGAGGCGCTGGCATCGGATCCCGGGATCGGCCTCGCTGCCCGCGCCGACATCATGGCGGTCGCCGACCGCGACCCCGCCTGCACCTCGCATCTCGACCCGTTGCTCTGGTTCAAGGGCTACCACGCGCTGCAGACCTATCGTGCGGCGCACTGGCTCTGGCTGCAGGGCCGGCGGACGCTTGCCCACTTCCTGCAGAGCCGGTCGAGCGCGCTGTTCGGTCTCGACATCCATCCCGGCGCGGTGATCGGCAAGAGCATCTTCATCGACCACGGCACCGGCGTGGTGATCGGCGAGACCGCCGTCGTGGAAGACGGCGTCTCCATGCTGCACGGCGTGACCCTGGGCGGCACCGGCAAGGAACGCGGCGACCGCCACCCGAAGGTGCGGCGCGGCGTTCTGCTGGGCGCCGGTGCCAAGGTGCTGGGCAACATCGAGATCGGCGCCTGCGCCAAGATCGCGGCCGGCAGCGTCGTGCTCGATCCCGTCCCGGCCGGCTGCACCGCCGCCGGCGTCCCCGCCCGCATCATCGGTTGCGTCGACGTGCCGGAGCCGGCGCTGGACATGGATCACCGCATCTAGTCGGGCAGCGCCCGGCCTCGGGAGAGAGGCATGTCGGGTCTCGATCTTTTCGCCTGGATCGTCCTCGTCGTGCCGGCGATCAGCACGATCGCCGTCATCTGCATCATGGGCTGGCTGCCGGGCCACATCGCAGCCGTCATGTCCTCGCGATCACGCCCGACGTGGCGGGCGAGGTGATTGGCGTTGGCCTTCATCGACACATCGAGTTCGATCACGGCATCGAGATCCAGCAGATCGATGCGCGCTACAAATCGCGATCCTGAACTACATCATTCCGTCCTGAGCGTTCTCCCGACACGGCCATCGCTACGCGGGCCGCAGCGGCGGCAGTTTCCAGGAGCCGTTCAGGAGTTCCGGCTTGGGACCGTAGACACGGACGACCAAGCTGTAGGGACCGGTCGGCGCGGGAAGCCAGTTCGGCCGGGCGTCGGGCTCGGCCGGCGGTTCGTGGCTGACGGTGAGCGTGAGGGATCCGTCGGCGCCGTATTTTACGCCCTTGGTGCGATCGCCGATCGAATAGCGGTCGATGGCGTTGGCGTAGAGCTGGCGTTCGGGCAGGGTGTAGAGCGTGACCGACCAGAAGAAGTCGGCGGGCGGAAGCTTGCCGCTGTCGAAGCGGATGGTGGATCGTCTCGTGCCGACGCCGACATAGCCGCCGTACCAGGCTTCCTCGCGTGAGTTGCCGTAGAGGCCCAGGTTGGCGGCGACCGCGCGTTCGAGATAGTTGGGCCGGTGTGGATTGCGCGGGCCGAACAGGCCGTTGGAACTCGCGGTGGCATCCACCCTGTGTCGCAGTTCCCGCTGGCCCTCGCGAACGCCTTCGCCGATTGCGACCAGCAGCGCCGGATCGAAATTCCGCGGATCCCAACGTCCGCCGGGTGCGACGCCGATCAGGGCGAAGCGTTCGCGCAGGCCCACATCCGCGGGATGCGGTGGCACGGCGAACTGCAGCAGGAAATTCAGATAGTCGATGAAGTCGGTGGACGCTTGCTTGGTCTTGTCGGGAACGGGGAAGTCGATGACGGGCGCCGCTGGCGGTGCTTGCTGGTCGAGGAACGAGGAGAGTGGCTGCAGCTTCATTCCGGCCTGGATGGCGCGCACGTTGGCGACATCGTCAGGTCCGTTGAGAGCGGTGCGGGTGAGTGTACCGACGAGCTCGGTCTCGGCGTGGAAGACCTTCCTGATGCCGTGCGGCGTCTCACCCTGCCACCTGGGACCAGCGAACAGATAGCTCGCACCCTCGAAGCCGGTGGCGCGCACGCCGACATAGGCGAAGTTGTAGGTGAAAAGGTCGAACCACTGGCAGACGTAGTAGCGGTCCTTCGGAACCGTCGGCACGGTGAGCACGATCGGTTCGGCCCGCAGGTCGAGCCACGCCCACGAATAGGGCGTGTCGTTGTTGGGCGTGACGATGTCCTTGTTTGCCGGCGTGAAGGGCTCGGCATAGTGGCGATACTTGTTGAAGCCGCCGACATAGGCGGGCGACGTCGCGTCCACCGCCTGAAGGTACATCGTGTTGTAGTTCTCCATCATCGGATAGGCGTAGATCCATGCCCCCTTGGCGATGGCCGTCGCCTCGGCAAGGGTCGGCGTCGGGCGCGGCGGGATCTGGGCGTGGGCCATCGGCGTGAGGGCGAGAGTGCCGAGGCCTGCGAGCGTGGCGCGACGGGAAACACTCATCTGGACCTCCAGGTGCAGATGCCTGATTCTGCGCCGCTCGCTGCAGGCCGGCAACGATCATCTGGCGTAAGCTTGGCGTCAGGTACCTTACTTGGCGGAGGCTGCATCGCCTTCGCAGGCCACGGCAATGAACGAATGAGGAAGTCTCCGATGCATCACAAGTTCCGCGGTATCGCGCTCCATCTCTGGACCGTCGACACGACACCGTTCGAGGCAGCGCTTGCTGCGGCAAAGGAGGGCGGCTTCGATGCGGTCGAGCTGCGGCGCGTCGACTTCAAGCGCGCCGAGGAGCGCGGTCTGTCGAACACCGAGGTGCTGGGTCGGGTGAAAGCCAATGGCTTGCCGGTGAGCGCCGTTGGCTGCGAGTACGGTTGGACCTTTGCGGCGAAGGACGATCGCGAGCGGCTGTTCGCCTCGCTGGAAGAGGCCTGCGAGCGGGCGGTGACGCTCGATTGCGCGACGGTGATGAGCGGCATCGGTACGGGCACCGCGTCCATGGAAGAGGGCGTGGCGAACATCCGGCACGCCGGCGAGATCGTGGCGCGGCATGGTCTGCGGCTGGCGCTCGAATACCAGTTCCAGCATCCGATCGTGAGCCGCCTGGAAATCCTGCGCGAGCTGATCGCCAAGGCGGGGCAGAAGAGCGTCGGCCTGCTGCTCGATGCCTATCACCTGCAGCGCGGCGGCCGTCCCGGCCGCGGCTTCGAGGAGGTGCCGGGTTCCGAGATTTTCTATGTGCAGTACAGCGACGTGCCCGATGCGCCGCCCAATGCCGCGCCGCCGGTCGATCGTCTGGCGCCGGGCAAGGGCGTGGTGCGTTGGAGCGAGCTGTTCCAGGCGCTCGCCGCCAAGGGCTATGAGGGGTGGGTGAGCTACGAAGCACCCAATCCCGCACACTGGGCGCAGCCCGCCGTCGATGCCGCGCGCGAGGGTGCTGCGGCGACGCGGCGCGAACTGGAGGAAGCCCTGCGACCAGCGGCGTGATGGTGGCACATCGCGGGATGCGTTAGGCCTGCCAGCCATGGCGCAGAAGAAGAAGTCCCCGAGCAAACCCCGGAAGAGCGCCTCTTCCGGCTCGAAGCCCCCTCCTTCCGGCTCCAAGCCAAGGGCGCGCAAGAAGGCTGCACTGCCAGCGAGGCCTAGGCCACTGCCGCCGCCGACAACGACCCTGCAGCAGGAATTGCGCATGATGGCGCATAGCGGTGCGCAGTCGCTGCAGAGCCTGATCGTCTTCCTCGCCGTGCTGGTCGTGATCGCGGGCGCAGGGATCGGCGCCTGGTCTATTCGGCCTACGCCGAGTTACGCGTCGGAAGAGCAGAAGGCCGGCTCGCCGTTCGACGCGACCTTCACCGCGGAAAACACGAGCCCGTGGTTTGCGATGAAGGGACTGAAGTTCGCCTGCGTGCTCGACTACGTGCGCGCCTCGGGCCGCGAGCCGACCCTCATCGAGGCGACCGACGTGCGGTTTCCCGACGGATCGGCCGCGGAGCTGAAGCCGGGGGAGTCCGCGACCTTCAAGTGCCCCTTCCGCGCGCTGTTCGGCCTGCCGCCGTTCAACGAGGATTACAGCGTCGTCCACCGCTCCCAGATCTATTTCCGCGCCACCTACGACCTGCCCTTCATCGGCATGATCCGCCTCGGCGACAACAGCGCGCCCTTCGTCCTCAACACGCGGCTGCTGCCGCCACGGTGGACGAGCAAGCCGGAAAGCTAACGCAGCCCCGCAAAAGCTTTCAGCCGGCGCGGATCGAAATGCCTGAGCTGAACGTGACTGGTTGCCCCATCGAGAATCAGCTCGGCCATCGCCTCGCCCGTCGCGGGCGCGTTGAGCATGCCCCAGACGCTGTGGCCGGTCGCGATCCAGGCGCCGTCTACGCCTGGCACGGCGCCGATCAGCGGCAAGCCGTCGTCGGTGACGGGGCGGAAGCAGGCCTGGCGCGCCACGATGGGGGCGGCGGCGATCGCAGGCGAGACCTGCCGGCACAGCGCTTCGAGCCGCTCATGCGCGCCGTCGTCTCCCGCAACGTCGGCAGGATCGACCGGCAGCGCTGCGGTGCTCGACACGGCGCAGGCCCAGACCGTGCCGTCGGCGCGCGCGAAGATCTCGGGCGTCAGCGTCTCGCCGCCCGCTTCCTCGTATTCGAGAAACAGCGCCTCGGCGGGCACGGCATCGCCGGTCCGGAACACGAGACTGTGGCCCTTGAAGCCGTAGACCGCGGGCAGGGGCAGCCAGCGCGAGGCCAGGATCGACCAGGGCCCCATCGCGATCACCACGCCGTCGCCCTCGACGGTCTCGCCGCCCTCGAGCACGACGCCACGCGCTTCGCTTGCGGGGCCGCGCAGCAGGTCCACGACCGTCCCGTGGCGCAGCTCGGCGCCGTTGGCTTCGGCCGCGCGCATCAGTCCCGTCGTGAAGGCGCGCGGCTCGACCAGGGCCGTCGTCTGCGGCGAGCCGATCTGGCCGGTCAACGTGACGTCGGGCGACAGCCACGGACGTCCGGCGCGACCGTGCGTGTTTCGGCCCGCAGCGGCATGGCCTGCATAGGTTGAGAGCGTCCGGTAGCCCCACGGATTGCCCAGCTCTCCCGCGAGTTCGGCATGCAGCGCGAAGCTGCGCCGCGCCAGCCGGTCGAGCGCCGTGCCGCGGCACCAGTCGAAGGCCAGGAAGCCGCCGGACTTGCCGGACGCCGAGCCCGCGACCTCGTGGCGTTCGACGACGATCGGCCTGGCGCCGCGCCGGCTGAGGAAATAGGCGATGGCGGTGCCGATGGCGCCGCCGCCGCAGATAACGATGCGTCCCGGGTCTTTCATGCCCGCCGAGACTAGCGCGAAACGACCGGCGCTGCCCGGTGCTAGCGCCGGCTCCGGGCGCGGGTCCGTTCGACCGACAGCATCGCAATGACGATCGCGACGATCGTCACGGCGTAGGCCACGACCTGCAGGCCGGTAGGGCGCTGTAGGTAGCCGATGAGCGTGTGCAGGATCCGTCCGACGATGCTGTCCTGGCGCAGGACCTGCGACGTGTCCCACGCCTGTCCCGACCAGAAGGGTAGGTAGCCAGCCGACTGCATCAGCCCTACCGACTGTGCGGCCAGCCCGGCGGCGAGCAGGGTCATGAGCACGGAGATCACCTTGAAGACATGCTGTAGCGGGATCGTGCCCAGGCCGAGATAGAGCGCGCCGGCGATCGCCGCGCCATAGAGCACGCCGAGGCCGACGCCCGCCGCGACATCGAGGGTCGTGAGGTTCCCGGCGGCCACCGCGCCGTAGACGAAGAGGACGATCTCGAAGCCTTCGCGCAGGACCGTCACGCCGACCACCACCGCCAGCGCCTTCAGGGGCTTGCGACCCTCGGCGACGTCGCGGCCGACTTTCTTGATGGCGGCGGTCATCTGGTGGCCGTGCACGGACAGCCACACCACCGTCCAGGCGAGCATCACGACGGCGACGCTCAGGATGGCGGCGTCCAACAGGTGCTGGCCGGCCGTATCGAAGACGTCGCCGAGCTGGTCGGCGATGCCCGCCATGACCACGGCGCCCGCGATTCCTGCGGCGATGCCCGCGCCGATCCATCGGCCGCGGCCGGCGACCCCGCGGGTTGCCGCGAGGACAATGCCGACGACGAGGCCCACCTCCAGGACTTCCCGGAACACGATGACGAGGACCGCGATCATCGGCGGATTTACAACCTCCAGTATCTGCAATTGCGTATCGATTGCAACATAGGTTCGGGGTGTTCGGCGTGTCAATCCGCGGTCATCCGGAGCAAAGAATTGCCCGAGAATTAGCGCTCCCTAAATCAGTGCGGCGGCCGCTGTCGGATAATCGCCGGCATGTACGCTGCCCTCCGCTGGACCTTCAGCTTCGCCCTCGCCGTGGCGCTGCATGCCCTGGCGATCGGCATGCTGCTCGCCAAGGGCCACACGGAGGAAACCTCCCTGCCGCCGCTCCCGGCGATCCTGCTGGAACTCTCGCCGCTGCCGGTGGAAACGGAGATCGTGCCGGACCCCGAGAGGGCCGAGACGCAAGATCAACCGCCTCCCTCGGTGGACCCGGAAGGAACGGCACCGAACACGGCGGAGACCCCACCGACCTGCGATCCGCAGGCGGCCGACCCTGAGAAGCAGACGCAGACGACCCTGAAGGAATGGCAGGGCGCCCTGCAGCATCACCTGGATCGCTACAAGCGATACCCTGCGGAGGCGCAGCGGAAAGGGCAGCAAGGAACGCCCCACATCGTCTTCACGATGTGCCGCGACGGCCGCGTGCTGGAGGCGCACGTCCTTCAAACCTCTGGTTTCACTGCCCTTGATCAGGCGGGAATGGAGATGGTGCGCGGGGCAGAGCCTCTGCCGGGATTTCCGCAGGAGCAATCGGGCGACACGTTGAGCATCGTCGTGCCGGTGGAATTCTCGCTCAGGCGTTGATCAGCAGCACTTCAGCCGGGATGACGACCGAGGCCATCACACCGCCCGCGGGCCGGTTCGCGATCGCCAGGGTGAAGCGGTAGCGGTCGGCCGTCGCCTTGGCGATCGCGAGGCCGAGGCCCGTTCCCTCGATCTCCTGCAACGCCGCGCGGAAGAAGCGGTCGAAGATCCGCGGCAGGGCCTCGGCGGGAATCCCGCTGCCGCCGTTGACGACCTCGATCAGCCCGGACCCGTCGGGCGCGGCCCGCATCGAAATCTCCACGATTCCGGCATCGCCATAGCGGACAGCATTGTCGACGAGATTGGAGAAGAGGCTCGCGAGGTCGGTCTTCTCCGCCTTGACCCGAAGCTCGGCCGTGACGTTCAGGCTCAGTTCGATTCCCTTGCGGGAAGCGAACTGCACATGGCCGGCGACCACCTCCAGGAGCAGGCGATGCAGGTCGATTTCCGTCGACGGCGTCCGGTCCTTGCCTGCATCGAGCTCGGCCAGCTTCAGCAGTTGATTGCACAGCGCCCGTGCCCGGCCCGCCGCCAGGGACAAGTCGCCGACGATGTCGGCGACAGCCGCGCCCGGTGTCGACGATCGCTCGGCCAGCGTGTCGACGAGGATCTGGATCGCCGCCAGGGGCGTGCGAATCTCATGCGCGGCATCCGACACGAACTGCCGCTGCTGCATACCGGCGGCCCGCTGCCGTTGAAGCAGCTCGTTCATGGCGACGATGAGCGGTCTCACTTCGCTGGGCGCGATGTCGAGCGGCAGCAGCGCCGTGGGATCGCCACTGCGGTGCGCGAGGTTCGTGCTGGCCAGGTCGAGGCGCCTGAACAACCGCCCGAGGCCGAACACGAAGAAGCCCCAGGCGAGGGGGATCGCGGCGAGCAGGGGCAGCGCCGCGGCGAGCGCCAGATGCTCGGCCAGCGTGTCGCGCACCTTCTGGCGCTGCGCGACCTGGATGGTCTGTCCCTTGTCCATGGTCGTGAACACGCGCCAAGCGGTGTCGCCGACCGTGAGATCCGCGAAGCCCGGGGTGCCTTGCCGGGGAATGTCGGCACCGCCTGTTGCCCGCACCGGCTGGTTCCGCTCGTCCCAGATCTGCACGACGAACTCGTCCTCGGGATCCGGCTTGGGCACTCCGGGCGGCGGCGCGCGGGTGTCGCTGCCGACATGCAGGGCGATCTGGGCCAGCTGGCCGTCGAAAACGTGATTCGCCTCGTCCCGGCCCGCGAGGTAGGAGACGGTCGTGCTGATCACGGCGACGACGGCGAGGACCGAGACGATCCACCGGTAGGCCGTCCAGCGGACGGACGTCACGACGTCTCCCGGATCACCAGCCAGCCGGCGCCGCGCACGTTGCGGATGATCTCCCGGTCGAACTTGCGCCGGATGCCGTGGATCAGCACGTCCACGGCATTGCTCTCGATCTCTTCCCCGGCGATGTAGATCTCTCGCTCGATCGAATCGCGCGGCACGATCCTGCCGGCCTGCCGCACCAGCATCTGCAGCAGGGCGAACTCGCGCGCCGGCAGCCTCATGGACTTCTGCCGGTAGCTCACCAGATGGGTCGCGAGATCGATGGCAAGCTCGCCGGCCGCCAGGACGGACCGCCCGATTTTGTCATGGCGGCGCATGACCGCGCGGACCCGCGCCAGCAGTTCGCGCAGCTCGAAGGGCTTCACGATATAGTCGTCGGCGCCGAGGTCGAGCACGGCGACGCGGCTTTCGATCTCGCTCCGGGCGGTGACGACCAGCACGGGCGTGTCGATGTCCGTGGCCTGCATCGACCTCATCAGGTCGACCCCCGATCGCCCGGGCAGCCCGATATCGAGCAGCACGGCGGAATGGTCGCCGCGACGCCAGGCGGCCTCGCCGCGCTCGGCGTCGCGCGCCCATTCGACCTGGATCCCCTGCTCGTGAAGCGCACGGGAAAGCCCCTGGCCGATCATGGGATCGTCTTCGATGAGGAGGATACGCATCGCGGCTTCAGTCTAGATCATCCGGAAGAGGCGCGCGCCGGTGTTGCAGACCGCCCGCTCTGGGCGGCACCATGGGCCTCGAACCACAGCGGGGAGAAGGCCATGGACGACTATTACGATCTTGGCGCCTACAAGCGTACCGTCACGACCACGTCGCCGGAGGCGCAGACCTGGTTCGACCGCGGCCTCAACTGGCTCTACGGCTTCAACCATGCCGAGGCGATCAAATGCTTCGGCAAGGCGCTGGAGCACGATCCCGGCTGCGCCATGGCGCATTGGGGCATCTCCTACGCCGCCGGCCCGAACTACAATCTGCCCTGGCACCGCTACGATCCGGCAGGCAAGGCGCGGGCGCTCGAAGCCTCCTACGACGCCATGCAGGCAGCCCTTGCGGCCGCGCCCAACGCCTCGCCGGTCGAGCAGGCACTGATCCGCGCCCTGCCGGCGCGCTATCCGCAGCGCGAGGCGATCGAGGACCAGACGAGCTGGGACAAGGAATTCACCGTCGAGATGCGCAAGCTCTTCAAGGCCCATCCCGACGATCTCGACCTGCGCTCGGTCTTCGTCGAATCGATCATGAACGAGACGCCGTGGCAGATGTGGGATCTCAAGACCGGCAAGGCGACGCCGGGCGCCGGCACGGACGAGGCGGTCGAGGTGCTGGAGAGCGCCTTTCGCGACATGCCGGCGAGCTGGGACCATCCCGGCCTGCTGCACCTCTATGTCCACCTGATGGAGATGTCGCCCTTCCCGCAGCGGGCGTTGCGCGCGGGCGACCGGCTGCGCGACCTCGTGCCGGACTCCGGGCACCTGGTGCACATGCCGACCCATATCGACGTGCTGTGCGGCAACTATCGCGACGTCGTGGTCTACAACCAGAAAGCCGTCACGGTCGACCGCAAGTTCCTGGCTCGCGAGGGCGCGATGAACGTCTACTCGCTCTATCGCAGCCACGACCATCACTTCATCGTCTACGGCGCCATGTTCCTCGGCCAGTACACGCCGGCCCTCAAGGCGGCGCAGGAGCTGATCGACACCACGCCCGAGGAGCTGCTGCGCATTCCCTCGCCGCCGATGGCCGACTTCATCGAGGGCTATCTCTCGATGAAGCAGCATGTGCTGGTGCGTTTCGGCAAGTGGGAGGAGATCATCGCCCAGGAGCTGCCCCAGGACCCGGACCTCTACTGCGGGACCACGGCAATGACGCTCTACGCCAGGGGCGTGGCGCATTCGGTGCTGGGCCAGATCGAGAAGGCCGAGCAGGCGCGCGCCGACTTCCGCGCCGCCTGCGCGCGGGTGCCGGAGAGCCGGCGCCTGCACAACAACACGATGCGCGACCTGCTGGCGATCGGCGAGGAGATGCTGACCGGCGAGCTCGAATATCGCCGCGGCAACTTCGATCTCGCCTTCGCCCACCTGCGCCGCGCCGTCGAGCTCGACGATTCGCTGCCCTACGACGAGCCCTGGGGCTGGATGCAGCCGACCCGCCATGCGCTCGGCGCGCTGCTGCTGGAGCAGGGCCATCTCGCCGAGGCCGAGGCGGTCTATCGTGCCGACCTCGGCTTCGACGGCAAGACCAACCGCGCCTGCTGGCATCCCGAGAACGTCTGGAGCCTGCACGGCCTCCACGAATGCCTCGTCCGCCGCGGCGAGACGGTCGAGGCGCCGCTGATCAAGGCGCGTCTCGACTTGGCTTCTGCTCGGACGGAATTCCCTGTCCGCGCTTCATGTCTCTGCCGACGGGAAGCCGCTTAGATCGGGCGTCGCCTGGTCAGCAACAAACCGGCGAAAATCTCTTCGTCATTTCGCCGGGAGTGTCTAGGTTGGCGTCCCTGCATCGCCAGCCATCGCATCGGACACTCATGTATCTCAGGCTCATTGCCATCGTTCTCGCCGCTCTCGCGCTAAGCGGTTGCGAGGAGCCGCCGTTTCCGTACACGAAGATCCCGCTGGTGCCGGACGCCCGCGGCAAGGTGGGGAGCATCGAGGTCGTCGTCGCCCAGTTCCAGGCTCCTATCTATGCCTCGGCAATGCCGGCCCCCGGAACGAACCTGGCGACGGGCATCTCGAGCGGCTTGGGGAAGGGCCTGCTCATGGAGCGCGTCGACCTGGTCAATAAGGCCCTGGCAACGTTCAACTACGGGGATGACACGCTGCAGGCGACGCAGCAGGCCTTTGCTGGTGTCGACACCACCCGGATCCGCGTCTCGCCGAAAGTTGCCCGCTCCTCCCAGGAATGGGATGCCGCTCTCAATGCCTCGACAGCCGACGCTGTCCTCACTTTCTATATTCACTACTCACTCGGCGGCGAACAGCGCCCGTTGCAGTTCGTCGGTGCGTTGAATCTGCAGCCTAAGTCGGAAGCCCTCCTGCAGGCTCGCGCGCAAGCGAAGTCGCCGGACCAGGTGGTGATTTTCCGCAGTCACAAAACGCTCACCCGCTACTTCATGGGCGCGGATTCGCCCACGAGGGTGCGCAGCGAATTCGACGCGGCAGCGCGCGACCTCGCGGCATGGGCGGCGACCGAAGCCGGCGCGCTGGTTAAGTAGCGGTCACCGATTCGGCGCCGGCAGCATCCGCTGGATCATCGCGAACAGGAAGGCGGTTCATAAGCTTGAACGGCAGCGTGCCCGTTCACCGAGCCGCCGCCGATCACGGCGCGCCTGGATCTCGCGTCGGCGCGGCCGGAGATGCTGGTGCGGGCATCGTGTCTCTGCCGGCGGGAAGCTGCGTAGGCCGGGCGTCTGCCTTACGGCCGTCGAGCCCGTCCCTCAGTTGACTGGAACGGGATGTGTAGCGCGCTGACGCTGGCCATACCCGCTGTATCATCGCAAACAGGAAGGCCGTCGTGAGGCCAAACAGCAGCATGCCGTTCAGGGCTTCCAGCGCGCCCAGCATCTTCCATCTGTATTCGACATGGATATTGGTGTCGCCGTAAGTCGTGAGGGCGCCCAGCGAATAGAGCATCGCCGACCGGTTGTCGGCAATGGCGCCGGTCCACCGGTAGGCGATCGCCCAGATGGCGCCCTCGACGATGTGCAGCGCTGTGACCAGCGTCACTGCGAGCGCCATCACCCAGGAAAAGGTGATGGAGAAGTGGCGGCGGTGCTTCACGTGGTCGATCGCGTACTCCACCCGCGACGTGAACAGCGCCATGCACAGGACATGGATGACGCAGGTGAGGGCGGTCAAGGGGATACCCCATGCCCAGTCGACGCCCCACTCGACTTCCTGGAGCGGGTTCATGTGACCTCCGTGCGCCCCTAGCTGCGGACCAGCGGCTTGTACTTGATGCGGTGCGGCTGGTCGGCGTCGGTGCCGAGGCGGCGATGCCGGTCGAGCTCGTAATCCTGGTAGTTGCCCTCGAACCACTCGACATGGCTGTCGCCCTCGAAGGCCAGCATGTGGGTGGCGGTGCGGTCGAGGAACCAGCGATCATGCGAGATCACGACGGCGCAGCCGGCGAACTCGACCAGCGCCTCTTCGAGCGCGCGCAAGGTGTCGACGTCGAGATCGTTGGTCGGCTCGTCGAGCAGCAGCACGTTGGCGCCGCTCTTCAGCATCTTGGCGAGGTTCACCCTGTTGCGTTCGCCGCCCGAGAGCTGGCCGACCTTCTTCTGCTGGTCGGCGCCCTTGAAGTTGAACGAGCCGCAATAGGCGCGGCTGGAGATTTCCTTGCTGCCGAGCTTGATGATGTCGAGGCCGCCCGAAAGCTCCTCCCACACGCTCTTGTTGGGATCGAGCGTCTCGCGGCTCTGGTCGACATAGCCCAGCTTCACCGACGGGCCGACCGAGAAGGTGCCGCTGTCGGGCTTGTCCTGCCCGGTGATCATCTTGAACAGCGTCGTCTTGCCGGCGCCATTGGGGCCGATGACGCCGACGATGCCGCCCGGCGGCAGGTTGAAGGTGAGATTGTCGATCAGCAGCCGGTCGCCGAAGCCCTTGGAGATGCCCTCGGCGCGGATGACATGATCGCCGAGGCGCGGACCCGCGGGGATGACGATCTGCGCGCGGTCGAGCGTCTGCTGGCTGTCCTCGGCCACCATCTGCTCATAGGCCGCGATACGCGCCTTGCTCTTGGAGCGGCGGGCCGAGGGGCTGGTGCCCATCCATTCGAGTTCGCGCTGCATGGTGCGGCGGCGGGCGTCCGCGGTCTTCTCTTCCAGCTCGAGGCGCTTGTCCTTCTGCTTCAGCCAGGACGAGTAGTTGCCTTCCCACGGGATGCCGGCGCCGCGGTCGAGTTCGAGGATCCAGCCGGCAACGTTGTCGAGGAAGTAGCGATCGTGGGTCACCGCCACGACGGTGCCGGGGAACTCCGCGAGATGGCGCTCCAGCCAGGCGACCGACTCGGCGTCGAGATGGTTGGTCGGCTCGTCGAGCAGCAGCATGTCGGGCTTGCTAAGCAGCAGGCGGCACAGCGCCACGCGGCGCTTCTCGCCGCCCGAGAGCTTCTCGACATTGGCGTCGGACGGCGGGCAGCGCAGCGCGTCCATGGCGATCTCGACGGTGCGGCCGAGGTCCCAGCCGTTGCCGGCGTCGATCTTCTCCTGCAGCTCGGCCTGCTCGGCGATCAGCTTGTCCATGTCGGCGTCGGGGTCGGAGAAGGCGTTGGAGACCTCCTCGAAGCGCGCCAGCGCCTTCGCCATGTCGCCGGCGCCGTCCATGACGTTGCCCAGCACGTCCTTGGCAGGGTCGAGGCCCGGCTCCTGCTCCAGCAGGCCCACCTTCACGCCCTCGGCCGCCCAGGCCTCGCCGGTGAAATTGTCGTCGCGCCCCGCCATGACCTTGAGCAGGGTGGACTTGCCCGAGCCGTTGAGGCCGAGCACGCCGATCTTGGCGCCGGGCAGGAACGAGAGCCAGATGTCCTTCAGGACCTGCTTGCCGCCGGGAAAGGTCTTGTTCAGACCCTTCATCACGTAGATGTACTGGTAAGAAGCCATTCTGATTCCTTGGTGTGCGGAGCTTGTAGCGGCCCCGCCCAGACGGTTCAATGATGGCCGGGAGAAACGCGCACGCATGCTGGTCGAACCGGCTGTCCTGGCCCTGTCGCTGGCCTATCTGGGGCTGCTCTTTGCCGTCGCCTATTTCGGCGACCGGCATGCGCGTGACTGGTCGCGGAATTCGGTGGCGCCGGTGGTCTATGGCCTGTCGCTGGCCATCTACTGCACCTCCTGGACCTTCTATGGCGCGGTCGGGCGGGCGGCGACCTCGGGGATCGACTTCATCCTGATCTATACCGGGCCGGTCCTGGTCGTGACCCTGGGCTACCCGATTCTGCGCCGCATGGTGCGGCTGGCCAAGCAGCACAACGTCACCTCGATCGCCGACTTCCTGGCCTCGCGCTACGGCAAGAGCCGCGCCGTCGGCGTCACGGCGACGCTGTTCGCCACGGTGGGCGTGCTGCCCTACATCGCGCTGCAGCTCCAGGCCGTATCCTCGTCGTTCCGCACCATCGCCGCGCCCTCGCCCTGGGTCGGTGGCGCGCCGGGCGTGGTCCATGCCGATACCTCGCTGATCGTGGCGGCGCTGATGGCGCTGTTCACCATTCTCTTTGGCGTGCGCAACGTGCAGGCCTCCGAGCAGCATCGTGGCATGATGCTGGCCATCGCCTTCGAATCGGTGGTGAAGCTGCTGGCGCTGCTGGCGGTCGGGCCTTTCGTGGTGTGGTTCCTGTTCGACGGTCCGGTCGACATGGCGACGCGCCTGGCCGAGGCGCCGGCGCTGGCCGACCGGCTGACGCGCGAGGGCTCGCCGCTCACCTGGGTGGTGATGTCGCTGCTTTCGGGCATGGCCTTCCTCTGCCTGCCGCGCCAGTTCCACGTGGCCGTCGTCGAGCACGACCATCCGGCGAGCCTCAAGACGGCGCGCTGGCTGTTCCCGGCCTATCTCGTGCTGATCAATCTGTTCGTCATCCCGATCGCGGCGGCGGGGCTGCTGCTGCTCGGGCCGAATGTCAGTCCCGACCTCTACGTGCTGCAGCTGCCGCTGGTGAACGGCGCGAGCTGGCTGTCGGCCTTCGTCTTCATCGGCGGCCTGTCTGCGGCCACGTCGATGGTGATCGTGGCCTGCATGGCGCTGTCGGGCATGATCGGCAACGAGCTGCTGATGCCCTACCTGCTGCGTCGCCAGGCCGGGGTCGCGCGCGACATGGGCCCGCTGGTCGTGCTGGTACGCCGCGCCGCCGTCGTGCTGATCCTGATGGCGGGCTACGCCTACGAGCGCATCATCTCGGGCTACCTGCCGCTCGCCTCGATCGGGCTCATCTCCTTCTGCGCCGTCGCCAACTTCGCGCCTGGCCTCGTGCTCGGCCTCTACTGGCAGCGCGCCCATCGCTACGGCGTGGTGGCGGGCCTGGCCGGCGGCTTCGTCGTCTGGCTCTACGCCTTGCTGCTGCCGACCCTGCGCCAGGAAGCGGGCGCGGGGACGGAGGGGGGGCCGGTGGCGCCCTTCATGCACTGGCTGCCGGCGCCGCTGGCCGAACTCGATCCGGTGCTGCAGGGCTTCCTGGTCTGCCTCGCCGTCAACACGGCACTACTGGTCGGTGTGTCGTTGATGGTGCGGCCTGTCGGCCGCGACCGCGAGCAGGCGGACGCCTTCGTCCTGGGCGCCGAGCCCAAGCCGCCGACGCGGCGGACGCCGGCCGATGCGGCGCGCATCGAGGAGCTGCGGCAGCTGCTGGCGCGCTTCGTCGGCGTCGAGCGCGCGGCCCGCACCCTCTCGGGCGAACTGTCGCTGGCGACGGCGCTGGTCCGCACCGAGCGCATGCTGTCGGGAACGCTTGGCGCTGCCTCGGCGCGCATTATCGTGGCCGCTTCGGTGCGGCGCGGCCGGCTGCTGCCGCGCAGCGCCCGCGCCATCATCGACGAGGCGTCGGAGGCGATCCGCTACAATTACGAGATCCTGCGCAACACGCTCGACCATGTCGGCATGGGCATCGCCGCCTTCGACCGCGAGGGCCGGCTGGAAATCTTCAACGACCGCTTCACCGCGCTGCTGGCGCTCGACGACGATGCGGTGGCGGTCGGCGCCGCGCCGCAGGAGTTCGGCGCCACGCCCGATGTCATTGCGCTGCTGCGCCGGCCCGAGACGCCGCAGACGCACGAGATCGCCACGCGCGATGGCAGGGTGATCGAACTGCGTCTCGATCCGCTGCCCGGCGATGGTTTCGTCGCCACCTGCAACGATGTGACGGCACGGGTGCACACCGCCCAGGCGCTGCGCGACAGTGATGGCCAGCTGCGCCGCGCCGCCGAGACGCTGGAGCAGCGTGTCGTCGAGCGCACCGCCCAGCTCGAGGCCAGCCGCGCCGAGGCGGAGGCGGCCAATCTCGGCAAGACGCGCTTCATCGCGGCGGCAAGCCACGACCTGCTGCAGCCGCTGCACGCGGCGCGGCTGTTCACGGCGGCGATGATCGACCGCGACCCGCGCAACGATCTCGGCGGCAAGATCGATGCGAGCCTCGGCGCCGTCGAATCGCTGCTCGATGCTCTGCTCGACATCTCCAAGCTCGATGCCGGCGCCTTCAAGCCGGAGAAGCGGCCGTTCGCGCTGCAGCCGCTGTTCGAATCGCTGGCCACCGCCTTCGCGCCGACGGCGGCGCGGCGCGGCGTCGAGCTGGTGGTGGCGCCGACGCGGGCCTTCGTCGACACCGATCCCGCCTTCCTGCGCCGCATCCTGCAGAACCTGCTGTCGAACGCCCTGCGTTACGGTCGCGTCGAGGGAAGGCCGGCGCGGGTGTTGCTGGGCTGCCGACGCGTGACGACGGAAGAGGGCGGCGACTCGCTGCGCATCGAAGTGCGCGACAACGGGCCGGGCATCGCGCCCGACAAGCAGGCCGTGATCTTCGACGAGTTCGTGCGGCTGCAGCCCGAGGATGAGGGGCCGCGCGAGGAGCGGGGCCTGGGTCTCGGTCTTGCCATCGTCGATCGCATTGCGCGCATGCTCGACCTGCCGGTCGCGCTCGCCTCGGCGCCGGGCCGCGGCTCGACCTTCTCCATCACGGTGCCGCGCGTGGCGGCGGTCGCGGCCACGTCCGTTGCGCCGCCGGTGCAGCAGCCGTTGCCGTCGATCGAGGCCGAGAGCTTCGTGCTTTGCCTCGATAACGAGGCGCGGGTGCGCGAAGCGATGGCGGCGCTGCTGGGCGGCTGGGGCTGCAATGTCGCGACCGCCGCGACGCAGGCCGAGGCGCTGGACGCGGTAGCGCGCGCCGGCCGCTTGCCCGACCTCGTGCTGGCCGACCTGCATCTCGACGAGGGCGCGGACGGGCTCGAAGCCGTGATGGCGATGCGCGAAGCCTGGGGCCGCGCCGTTCCGGCTGCGCTGGTGACCGCCGACCGCGATCCGACCCTGCGCCTGCGGGCGCGGGCGCAACAGGTCGAACTGCTGCACAAGCCGGTGAAGCCGGCGTCGTTGCGTGCGCTGCTGCGGTTGAGGAGCTCGGCGGTGGGGCGGCTTACGGCCTGACCGCCTCCGCCGCCGGCAACGCCAGCCCGCGCGCCTCGATAACCGCCTGGGTGCGCGAGCGGACGCCGAGCTTGCGCAGGATCACCGTCACGTGCGCCTTCACCGTCGCTTCGCCGACGCTGAGCTTGTGCGCGATCTGCTTGTTCTGGTCGCCCTGCACCATCAGCGCCAGCACGCGCCATTGCTGCGGCGTGAGGTGCGCCGCGCGCTGGGCGAAGGTGTCGCCGGCCACCGCATCGGGCGGCGCGAAGATTTCGCCGTCGAGCACGGCGCGGACGATGCCCGCGATCTCTTCCAGGGAGGCGGACTTGTCGATATAGGCCGAGGCGCCGAACTCGTAGGCGCGCTGCACGGTCGAGGCGTCGCGCGCCGCCGACACGACGACGATGGGCACGGTGGGATGCTCGGCGCGCAGGCGGCCGAGGCCCGTGAGCCCGTCCATGCCCGGCATGTCGAGATCGAGCAGCACGGCATCGGTCTCGGGTTCGCGGTCCAGCACCGTCTTGGCCTGGTCCAAGGTGCCGGCCATGCCGAAGCGGGCGCCGGTGAAGGACTGTCCCAGTGCCGACGCCAAGGCATCGCGAACCATGGGATGGTCGTCGGCGATCAGGAAAGACAGGGCGGTTTCCCCGGACATCGATTGTTCTTTGCGCTTCTTCTCTGTTGCGGCGCGGTAGGAAATGCTGCGGCGCACTCTACGCAGCTTTGGACCTTGGTCGAATTGCAGCACACAGCGCGTGCGATTTACACAAGAATCAAGATGGGGTCCGTGTATGGGCACCCACGTAGCTTGGGGAGAAACGCTGATGGCCGTCGCTGGCACCGTAAACGATCGCGCGCGTCCGATGACGCGCGAGGAGAGGAAGGTCATCCTCGCCTCCTCGGTCGGCACCATTTTCGAGTGGTACGATTTCTATCTCGCGGGCGCGCTCGCCGCGAACATCGCCGCGAACTTCTTCACCGGCGTCAATCCGACGGCCGCGTTCATCTTCACCCTTCTGGGCTTCGCTGCGGGCTTCGCGGTCCGTCCGTTCGGCGCGCTGTTCTTCGGCAGCCTGGGTGACCTGATCGGCCGCAAGTACACCTTCCTCGTGACGATGACCTTGATGGGCATCGCGACCTTCGTGGTCGGCATCCTGCCGGGTTACGCCTCGATCGGCATCGCGGCGCCCATCCTGTTCATCGCCTGCCGCCTGCTCCAGGGCTTGGCGCTGGGCGGTGAGTATGGCGGTGCCGCGACTTATGTCGCCGAGCATGCGCCGCACGATCGACGCGGCTTCTACACCTCGTGGATCCAGACGACGGCGACCGTCGGCCTGTTCCTGTCGCTGCTCGTCGTCGTGGCGCTGCGTCTCGCGCTCACGCCCGAGCAGTTCGCGGCCTGGGGCTGGCGCGTGCCGTTCCTGCTGTCGATCTTCCTGCTGGCGGTGTCGATCTGGATCCGCCTGCAGCTCCAGGAGTCGCCGGCGTTCCAGCGCATGAAGGCCGAGGGCAAGGGTTCCAAGACCCCGCTGCGCGAGGCCTTCGGCGTCTGGAAGAACGCGAAGATCGCCCTCATCGCCCTGTTCGGCGGCACCGCCGGCCAGGCGGCGGTCTGGTACACGGGCCAGTTCTACGCCCTGTTCTTCCTCACCCAGACGCTGAAGCTCGACGCCACGACCTCGAACATCGTGATCGCGGTGTCGCTGGCCATCGGCACGCCGTTCTTCATCTTCTTCGGCTGGCTGTCGGACAAGATCGGCCGCAAGCCGATTATCCTCGCGGGCTGCGCGCTCGCCATGGTCACCTACTTCCCGCTGTTCCACGCCCTCACCAACGCGGTGAACCCGGCGCTGGAGCAGGCGATCCAGAAGTCGCCGGTCACGGTGATCGCCGACCCGAACGAGTGCTCGTTCCAGTTCAACCCGACGGGCACCGCCTCGTTCACCAGCTCGTGCGACATCGCCAAGTCGTTCCTCGCGCGCAATTCGGTGAACTACGCCAACCAGGCCGCTCCGGCCGGCACGCCGGCGCAGATCAAGATCGGCGACAAGGTCATCACGTCGTTCGACAAGGCGAAGGCGGGAGCGGACGGCGCTGCCAAGGAGCGGGCGTTCAACACCGAGGCGACCGCGGGGATCCGCGCCGCCGGCTACCCGGCCACGGCCGACCCGAAGCAGGTCAACATGACGATGGTCATCGTCATTCTGACCGTCCTGGTCATCTACGTGACGATGGTCTACGGCCCGATCGCGGCCCTGCTGGTCGAGCTCTTCCCGACCCGCATCCGCTACTCCGGCATGTCGCTGCCGTACCATATCGGCAACGGCTGGTTCGGCGGCTTCCTGCCCCCGACCGCCTTCGCCATCGTGGCGGCGACCGGCAACATCTACTCCGGCCTCTGGTACCCCATCGTGGTGGCCGGCATGACCCTGGTGATCGGCCTGCTCTTCATGCCGGAGACCAAGGACCGCGACATCTACGCCGAGGACTGACACGCAGTCTGCGGAAAGATAAAGACCGGCGGTCCCGCAAGGGCCGCCGGTTTCTTTTTGAGGTTTCGCCGGGCTTCGGTATGAAGTGCGGCATGAACCTCGATGCCATCCCCATCGGCAAGCTGCCGCCCGAAGACGTGAACGCCATCATCGAAGTGCCGATCGGCGGTGAGCCGATCAAGTACGAGATGGACAAGAAAGCCGGCACCCTGGTGGTCGACCGGTTCCTCTACACGCCCATGCGCTATCCCGGGAATTACGGGTTCGTGCCGCATACCCTGTCCGACGACGGCGATCCGATCGACGTGCTGGTGGCCAACACCCGTCCGATCATCGCCGGCGCGGTGATCAACGTGCGCCCGATCGGCGTGCTGCGCATGGAGGACGATGGCGGCGGCGACGAGAAGATCATCGCCGTGCCCTCGCCGAAGTTGACGCAGCGCTATGTGCACGTAAAGAACTACACCGACCTGCCAGAGATCACGCGCCACCAGATCGAGCACTTCTTCATCCACTACAAGGATCTCGAACCCGGCAAGTGGGTGAAGTTGCTGGGCTGGGGCGACGTCGACGAGGCCAAACGCCTCATCACCGAGGCGATCGAGCGGGCTAAGACGAAGCGCTGAGGCTCCGGCGCGGAGTTGGGAGGGTTTGGGAGAACCGCAAAGCGTCGCAATGTCTGGCGGGCAATGCTCGTTGCCTGCGCTTGCGGCCTGCCTGTCAAACTTCACCAAAGACACTGGCTGTGCATTTGATTAACGCTCGATACTTTAGGTGTTTACCTCTATGCCAGTTTGCGATGCGCAGCTGACAGCGCGCTTCGCCCTCAATTTAATGTAAGTAGTTCGTTCGCTGTTAGAAGCGTTGGATTTGCTTCCGCTACGCCGAGTTCGATGGCCCGACTCATCTGAAATATCTCTTTATGCCTGCGGTGGATACCCTGTAGTTCGGATTTGTATTTTTCGAGCAACTCAGCAGCCTCGGATGAAATTAGATCGTCGCACTGTGTCATTTGGCTATACGCTGCTGAGAGGAGGGTCTTGGCTTTTGTCCAATATTCGTCAGTTGGCTCAGCAGCTGCCTTCTTTGCTTCTTTGATAGCTTCGAAGAAGGGCAAAGTGCTGTCGGCGCCGCGCCGCTGACGCGCCATAAGGCTGTAAAGTACGAAATCGGCACTATCAAATCTGCGCTCACTGCCGTCTTCCTGCACTTGGAAGAGACGTTTATTCCTCACGCGCAGGGATCCTGCGTCGAGGCCGGGATCGGTCGATAGAACGAAATAGGATGACTGTAGGCCCGGATGTTCTTCCGCATCCATCTCGATGCGATGTCCAGCCAAGGCGTTCGTCTTCTTTAATCCGATGAGATTGCTGAAAGCCTGTGTAACTGTCCCGCCGATCTTGGTGAGCAACTTGACATCTGCAGGCGCACCGATTGCGCTCGAAATGCTTTCAACACATTGTAAAATACTCATTGCGTGGTTTTCGTGTTCCACTCGATACAGCAAAATGGTCAGCGAAATCTTGCCACCACGAAAAGGGTGCGGACCCATTACGGTCGTATCTTGGATGACTAGACCGAGTGGGATTGGCATCTCCGTTTTCTGCTTAATGAGATTGGGTCCCACCATAGCAGGCACGGTGAGCTTGTTTTCACCGTAAATAAAGTCGGCGAGCACGAGTACGGCTGGCAGGTTAGCCTGCCACAGAACGTTTGTATGCTTGAGAAAAAGCTCATTAATGGTGAATGTAAAATAGGCTTTATCTTGCTCGATTTCTGCACCAACAGATTCGCGCGGCGAACATTGAGAAAATGGGATCGCGTGTACTGTCGGTAACGGCTTTGAATTCCCCATGGCACTCTTTACGAAAGCTGCCACGGACTGCGCCCACGCCGTCATGGCTGCTTAGTGTCCGACTTAGGACAGGGATCGTTGAGGGTCATCCCGGCAAGAAATACCATTCGCTCATTATCGCGAGCCCAAGATGGTGCGAAGCTGTCTGCAATTTCACACATTTTCTTCTGAAGCTCGGTACCTTGCAAAAAGGGAGGTTGGTGAGCCAGATCCCAAATTCGTACCGTGCTGGACATTTGCGGAAATAGAGAGGTTGTTGCGATGAGAAAGCGGTTCGTTTTGTCGAACATGAGGCGCGCCTGTCCGAACGTTGCAGGCTGTGAGCCATCGAACAGTACTCGTATTGACTTCTCTTTCGAACTGCTGCCTTCCAGTAACAGTAGTCCACGTTCTATTGGCCAGGCAAAGCGCTGATTTTCTGAAGAGACGCTAGCAGCAATAATGGGCCGTTCGAAGGCGCCCCGAACAGGTATGTTGTGGGCGAAGCTTGGAATCTTGATTGGCTTCCAATCTCGCTGGTCATTATTTTCCGTTTCTACATAGGAGTTATCGAATATCAGGAGCTCTTTGGGGGTCGGGCGAAGTACAAGAAATCCTCCACTCCGCGAAAATCCCGCACCGGCCACATAGTCAGCCGGTCCGTCTTGACCGTCGAATCTTACTTCGACGGGCTTAAGTGTACGATCATGGAGGAGTGAACCGATTGTAGCTTTCAGGGCCGCGCTCTGATTGGCGGAGTAGTCGATTGAAGTTTGTCGCTCGATCGAAGCATAGAAGCTGGTTGTATAGGAAAGCGCCGGCCCCTGCCTCCAGCCGCCGCTCTGGTCCAGAGACCGTGATAGAATCACGGGCGCTTTCGCCCCATCGGCGAAATTGGCAGCGGTTAGCAAGCTAACCGTCCGGGCGCCACCAGTAAAAGCGCTTATCCGGATTCCGTCATTGGCCACTTCTGGCCAACCATAAGCGATTCCCTCCGTGGATCGATCCGCAGGATTCACGAAGCTTTTAGTGAGCCACCTGTTATTCTTCACGTAGTAGGCGAAGCCGGCCCAGAAGACAACTGGTCCCTCAACATCTGCAACAAAGCCAATTGACGGCTGTGTCGATGACTTCCCTTGATTACGCGGAGGTAGTCCCCAATTCTCTGATGCGCCGGTATAGATATCGAACACTCTTACAGGTGATGTTCGATCGTCCATTTTAAGAAGCGCAACCCGACGTCCGTCTGCATCAACACCGGATACGCTTGCACGAAGATTCGTCGTTGGCGCACCGGCGACTATTCTGTTGAGTTGCTTCTCCGCCTCTGCGGTGGAAATTAGCGATCCAAGGAAAGCTCGTTCGCTGAAATGGAGAGCAGCAAGCACCTGCCGTACCACATTATAGGTGGAAAGTTCCGATGGCGGCAGAGTGCCCTCAATGGATGCAATGTGATTCTCCATCGCCGTCGTCGCTTGCTCCAACACGCCGGCTGGTCGAAAATAACCGTAGTATAAGAAAAAGCCACCCAAGATGGCACAGGCTAAGGTTGGCAGTGCACCAATAAGAACCCTACGCTTTCGCTCACGGCGAATAGTGGCGGCGGCTCGCTCCTTCGCGGTTGGGATCCAGCTTGCCATGACAGCTGCAAGTGAATCATGGCTCAGACTGTATCGTTTCGATGTGTCGTCGGAAACCGATCTCAGAATTAGCCAATCCTCGCCTCCCAATTCGTCAAGGACTCGTTCCGCTACGTGTCTATGGATCTTTCGATCCCAAGCCATGTCGACGAGGTGGCTCTGCTCGAGAATGCGTGTCGTAGTAGCACCGCCTTCTGTGCGACCTACGAATTCGCATAGAATCTGATGCCAAGGCTCGATATCTGCGCCGCGTATAAACGCTCTGCCCATTCGGCCGACGACGGCAATAAGACGAGGATCTGTAGCTGCTTTCGCAATGGCAGATGCCAGCGCATCATCTATGTAGGCTTGAATTCTGCCCTCGACCTTGCCTAGATGGATGTAGTCATCGCGGTTGATCTCGCTTCGACGGCCCTTTAACACGACTTGCTCATGCAAACTCTTACACACAAGTTGCAACACAGGTAGCGTGCTGACTGACGTCGAATTGCGCTTAACCAAGTCGGATACTAGTGCCTCGAGTGCGTCCTCGGTAAACGAGAAACCATATTGATCATAAGGTGTGCCGAATCTTTCTATTGGCGTCTTCTCGGTAGGCCTCAAAATTACCCGCCGTATTTTCTCGCGATCCCGTATAGGGCTTAGCAGGAACGCCTCAGGGCCCATCGCGTCCTCGCCATAGACGTGACGCGCTGCAGGATCGACGCCGAAGGCCGCGACGAACTGACCATAGTATTCGGTCCTAAGCGCCACAACAACTTTTACGTCAAAGTTAAGGCTACAGAGCTCTCTGAGGAATTCGAAGAATGCGAAGCGCCTATTGAGCGGATCGTCTTCAGCAACGAGCGTCAGCACTTCCTCAGCTTGATCTACGGTAATTAAAAGTGTCCGCCCTGCTGAGCTGCTGTAGATTTGAAGCGCGCGAACAACCGCTGATACGAACTCTGTTCGATCGTCTTCAACCTTTACTTGCCTTAACTCCCGGAGCGCAGCAACTTTTGCATCGCTCGTCCCACTTAGGTTGTGCTCCGATGTATCTTCAAGCCATGCTTGGAGCTTCTCCCAGATCCTTAAGAGTGGATCTTCGGTACTCCTGACTAAATCGTAGGATCCGGTTGCTTTCTTTGGACATTCGAAGTGGCTCGTCTCGCGATCCAGTTCACGTAGCAGACCTGCGCGCAAGAATGACGATTTTCCAACGCCACTGAAGCCGTGCACCAGGAGTTGTCGCGTGCGTGGCAATCCCAGCAATACGGCGCACTCTGCGATTTCATCGTCCCGCTCAATGAAGAGACTAACTTCATTGGCTGTAAAATAAGCGAGACCCAAATAGGGGCGAGTGGGGAAACTCGCTGGTGCCTCGGATGGACTTAGAGAAATGGAATCAGGCACTTGCCACCTCTCAATGGATGGCCAAAGTAGCGGTCGCCGGGGGTGACGTATTTTCGATACAAAACCCCGTGTCCGCATGACAAGCGTAGAGTAAGCTCCAAGGAAATAGATCCGTCGCAAAACGCAGCTCGCGAAAGACCTGACCGAGCCGTTTCCCTTCGTGTAGATGAACTAAGAAGTCGATTGCGTATCGTTTGGCGACGGAGTTAGGAATCCTTGTTTCCGTGCCAATGTAGCCGTGAAAGCCCGTCCTGTGCGTCGCTTCCAGGAATGATGTGCTAAGAGTGCCTTTGGCGGTGTTGCATCCATTCAAAAAGAAGATGGTGGCCGACTTTACGTTCTTCTTTTCCCCAAGAATTTGGATGAGGTTGCTAGCGGTACAGCAATAAGTTCGATCGTTTTCAGACGCTTCATCCTTCAAAAGGATATGCTTCCCGTCAGAATGCCCGAAAATGTAGAGGAGGCTATCTAGATTTGCGATTTGCTTCCAACGCTTCTTCCACCTGTCGAAGTCATAGACCACGCTATTGGGCTCAGATAGCAGACGGTCTAAATCTTCCTTGCGACGCACTCCAAGCGCGTTGACATTGTCAATTGCTCGGTAAGAGGCTCGATGAAGTGCATAAAGTGAATAAAAGCTTGACGGAGCAACTTTCCTGGGTCGTGGAAAGGTTGAATAACGAACCGTTACTGAAAAGCGCTCCAACAGGAAGTCCTTCCATTCGATCTTCCAAAGGTCCGTGTAATCTTCGGGTCGGTGCGTCTCCTCATCGCCGGAATGTTCTTGCTTCGCATCATCAGATTGCTCAGCCTCCTGATTATCATCGTCACCGCCGAAATACAGGAAGCCCCAGGGAATGGGGGCCGCGGTGCTGCATCTCACCTCGAAGGGATGTCCCGCTGCCAATATCTCTAGGAATTCGTCCATGCGCCCCATAGGGTCGCCGGTGGCCCCACCTGGAGCGTGCTCATCGCGCTTGAACAAATGATCATACAGTTCACGCGACAAGCCTTTTAGTTGTCTCATCCGCGAACGAAACAGTTTTCGTACATCTGGCAGTGCGTCCTCTAAACGCGCATGCAGCAAGGTCTCTTGAAGAGACAGATCACTGAGCTCCGCTAAGAGCTTGCGCAATGCCGTCGCCGAAGAGAGCACATTATCCAGATTGGCGTTGAAGGGCTTGTCCACAAACCCATTGTCGGGGTCGGTGTCCTGAAACCTTAGCTTTAATACGGACCCCTCAGGGCCATCGTGCCTTCCAACGGTCAATACAATCGGCATGCCTGTCTCCCGCGAGCTATGCCTGCTAGTGTAACTTTTTATTGATGCAACCAAATATGTCAATAATCATAAGTGGGTAATCTTATAATTGTGCACGCGGGTATTGTGTGGTTGTTTAAAAATGCAACGATTTATACGCTTTATATGATTTTCTTTAAGCTAGCTCTTATGCTTCTGGGGCTAATGTCCCAATTCGCGTATGTAGAGTACGCTCGCGCTGTATCGCACTCCTGCTGGGCGACTTGGCATGGCGGCGCCGTTCAGGACCTATGGTGTGGCGCCGCAGCGCGATGGTGTGGTCCCGAGCCTCGCCGCCACATCGCCGACGCGACATCGCTTTACCTCCACTACGAGGGCGAGGTCTCCGGCTATGACAATGCGCCTTCACCACCGGTTTCGGCATGACCTGGTAGAGGGGCATCCGGCCCTTGCCGTCCGCGGCGCTTTTCCTATATCCCTCGCCGGAAAATCCATCGCGAGGGATTGAAGCGCAATGAACGGCGACGGTTCGGCGGCCCAGGGCGGCCCGGAGAAGCACCAGTTCCAGGCCGAGGTGGCCGAGCTCCTCAACCTGATGATCCACTCGGTCTATTCCGAGACCGACGTCTTCCTGCGCGAGCTGGTGTCGAACGCCTCCGACGCCTGCGACAAGGTCCGTTACGAGGCCATCGCCCGGCCGGAACTGCTGGCCGGCGACGAGCGGCTGGCCATCCGGATCAAGCCCGACGCCGAGGCCAGGACGCTCACCATCGCCGACAACGGCATCGGCATGGACCGGCAGGAGCTTGTCGACAATCTCGGCACGCTGGCCCGCTCAGGCACCAAGGCCTTCCTGCAGGGGCTGAAGGACGCCAGGGACGGGCTGGGCCTGATCGGCCAGTTCGGCGTGGGCTTCTACGCGGCGTTCATGGTGGCCGATCGCATCGAGGTGACGAGCCGTCGCGCCGGTGCGGCCGAGGCCTGGACCTGGACGTCGGCGAGCGGGGCCGGCTTCGAGGTCGCGCCGGCCACGGAAGAGCAGGCGGCGCGCGTGACGCGCGGCACCGAGATCGTGCTGCATCTCAAGGAAGACGCCGTCCGCTACCTCCAGCCCTATGAGCTGGAGCGGATCGTGCGGACCTATTCCGACCACGTCCTGTTCCCGATCGAGCTGATCGACGACAAGGGCGAGGCGCGTCAGGTCAACGCGGCGAGCGCGCTGTGGCAGCGCTCCAAGTCCGAGGTGACGCCGGAGGACTACACGCAGGCCTATCGCTCGATCGCCATGGCCTTCGACGAGCCGGCCCTGACGCTCCACTACAAGGTCGAGGGACGGCAGTCCTATGCGGTGCTGCTGTTCGTGCCCAGCACGCCGCCGTTCGATCTCGGCGATCCGGCGCGCAAGGGGCGGGTGAAGCTCTATGTCCGCCGCGTCTACATCACCGACGATGCCGAGCTGTTGCCCGCTTACCTGCGCTTCGTGCGGGGCGTCGTCGACAGCGAGGACCTGCCGCTCAACCTGTCGCGCGAGATGCTGCAGAACAACCCGCAGGTCCGCCAGATCCGCAACGGCCTGGTCGGCCGCGTCCTGTCGGAGCTGGAAAGCACCGCCACGAAGGATGCGGATGCCTTCGCAAAGATCTGGGAGACCTTCGGTTCGATCCTGAAAGAGGGACTCTACGAGGACCAGGAGCGGCGGGCACAGCTGCTGGGCCTCGCGCGCTTCGCCTCGACCGCCGGCGACAAGCCGCACTCGATCAAGGAATACGTGGCCGACCTGAAGCCGAACCAGACCGAGATCTACTATCTCGTCGGCGACAGCCTGGATCGGTTGAAGTCCAATCCGAAGCTCGAGGCCGCGAAGGCGCGCGGCGTCGAGGTCCTGCTGCTGACCGATCCGGTCGATGCCTTCTGGACGACCCTGCCGCAGGAGTTCGAGGGCAAGCCGCTCAAGTCGCTGAGCCAGGGCGACGTCGATTTCGGCCTGATCCCGCTCGCCGATGCGGAGAAGGCGAAGGAGGCCGATGCGGATGCCGGCGACGATGCGTCCGTGCTCGCGGCCGCGAAGGACGTGCTGGGCGACAAGGTTGCCGACGTGAAGGCCTCGACGCGACTGACCGACAGTGCCTCGTGCCTGGTGGCGAGCGCGCAGGGAAGGGACCGCGAATTGGAGCGCCTGCTCGAACGCCAGAACCGCGGCAGCGGCGCCAGGCCCATCCTCGAGCTCAACATGAAGCATGCGATGGTCAAGGCGCTGGGCACGGCGAAGAAGGAAGACCGTGCGCAGGACGTCGACGATCTCGCCAACCTGCTGCTCGACGAGGCCTGCATCCTCGACGGCGAAATCCCGTCCGATCCCGCCGCCTTCGCGCGCCGTCTCAACGACTATGTCGTGCGGGCGTTGAGGGGAAATGCGTAGCGAGCCGGCATAAGACTTTTCGTTTCGGCGTGCAGTGGATCGACGCCGATTGCCCTTGTCGAGCAAAGCGCCGTGCCTGAAGGCTTCCGTCACAGTCGACAAGAACTGCCTGTGACGGAGGAAGCATAGTGTCTGCAAACGGGATCATTCGGCGCCGTACTTTCCTGGGTGCCGCTGCGGCCGCGGGCACGCTGGCCGCGCCGGCGATCGGTCGCGCCCAGGCCTGGCCGAACAAGCCGGTGCGTGTCGTCAACGCCTACAGCGCCGGTGGAACCGCCGACGTCGTCTGCCGCATCTACTGCCAGGCGCTGGGCGAGAAGTTCGGCCAGAGCTTCACCGTCGACAACAAGCCGGGTGCGGCCGGTACCATCGCCGCCCAGATCGTGGCGCGCGCGCCCAACGACGGCTACACGCTGCTCTACGACGCCACCGCGCAGTCGGTGAACCCGTCGCTGTTCGCGGGCAAGCTCCCCTACGACACGCAGCGCGACCTCGTGCCGATCGTCCAGACGCTGCTGACGCCGGTCACACTGGTGCGCAACGCGCAGTTCGAGGCCAAGACTGTCCCTGAGCTGATCGCGCTCGCGAAGAGCAAGCCGGGCACACTCGACTGCGCCTCCACCGGCGTCGGCACGGTGCAGCATGTCTCGCTCGAGCTGCTGAACCAGAAGGCCGGCATCAAGATCAATCACGTGCCCTACAAGGAGATGGGCTCGGTCCGGAACGACCTGTTCGCCGGCCGTATCCCGCTTCTGTTCAACAACGTGCCCGGCACCGTGGCGCTGCTGACCTCGAAGGACGTGACCTGCATGGCGCATACCGGTCCCAAGCCGGTCGAGGTGCTGCCGGGTGTCCCCTCCATTGCGGAGGTCATTCCGGGTTTCGAGACCTGGGAATGGAACGGCCTGTTCGCGCCGGCCGGCACCGATGCCGGCCTGATCTCGCGCCTCAATACCGAGGTCAATGCTCTCATGAAGGCGGAGGCCGTGGCCAAGCGGCTCGCCGAGCTGGGCGCGCTGACACAGGCCAACACGGTCGCCGAATTCGTGGCCTTCCGCGAGAAGCAGATCGCCTTCTTCGCCGAGATGGTGAAGAGCGCCGACATCCGCATCGAGTAGGGAGCAAGCGATGGCCGAGAATGATCCGCTGCTGGGACACGGTCGCCAGATCATCGTGCGCGAGGATTGGCTCAGCCTGACCGAGGAGCCGATCCTCGAGCCGGGCCTGCCGATCGTCGATCCGCATCACCATCTCTGGGAGCGCGACGGCGGGCATTCCTATCTGCTGCCGCAGCTCCTGGCCGATACGGCAAGCGGCCACGACATCCGCGCGACCATCTTCGTCCAGTGTGGCGAGATGTATCGCGCGGGCGTACCCGCCGAGGAGCAGTCGCTCGGCGAGACGGAGTTCGTGACCGGCGCGGCCGCCGTCAGCGCGAGCGGCCGGCATGGGCCGACGCGCGCCTGCGCGGGCATCATCGGCATGGTCGACCTCACTTTGGGCGACAAGGTCGAGGCACTACTCGAAAAGCATCGCACCATCGCCGGCGGCCGCTTCTGCGGCATCCGCAACCGCACCGCCTGGCATCCGTCGCCCGACGTCACGTCGAACCTGGTCATGAAGCCGCCGGGACCGCTGGAGCATCCGTCCTTCGCCGACGGCGCGCGGCGGCTCGCGAAGCAGGGGCTGCCGCTCGACGTCTGGGGCTATCACACGCAGCTTCTGCACGTCGTGAAGCTGGCGAAGGCCGTGCCGGAACTGACCATCGTCGTCGACCATGTTGGCGGTCCGTTGGGCATCGGGCCGTTCCGCGGCAAGCAGGCCGAGGTCTATCCCGAGTGGAAGCAGCGCATGATGGAGCTGGCGGCGCTGCCCAACGTTCGGGTGAAGCTGGGCGGTCTCACCATGTTCGTGAACGGCTTCGACTTCCACAAGAACGCGAAGCCGCCGGGCTCGGAAGAGCTGGCGAAGACCTGGGCCCCCTACATCGAGCCCTGCATCGAGGCGTTCGGCGTCGACCGCTGCATGTTCGAAAGCAACTTCCCGGTCGACAAGGGCCAGTGCAGCTACCCGGTCCTGTGGAATGCCTTCAAGCGCCTGACGGCAAGAGCCGGCGCGGCCGAGAAGACGGCGCTCTACAGCGGCACTGCGATGCGCACCTACGGCCTCGACCGCCTGCCCGCCGCATTGGCCGTCGATCTCCAGGCAAGGTAGCGCCTGGGCCGCGCATCAGTCGGCGGTGATCTTCGCGGCCTCGATGATCCGGCGGTTCGTGTCGCTTTCCTTCTTCAGGCTCGCGACGATTTCGTCGGGTGTCAGCACGAGCGGCCGCAAGCCGATCGCGTTGAGCGAAGCGATGGTGGGCGGGTCCGACAGGATTTCCGCGAAGACCTCGTTCAGCCGTGCCAGGACGGGTGCCGGGGTCGCCGCCGGCGCGACGGCGACGAAGCCGCTGCTCAATTCCCAGTCGGGAATACCGGCCTCGGCGATGCTGGGAACGCCGGGCAGGTCGTCACGGAGATCGTTCCCGGAAACCGCGAGCCCACGCAATTGTCCCGAACGGACCAGCGGCGCGGTGATGGGATCGATGACCACCTGAACGAGGCCGGCGGTCGCATCCTTCGCGGCAGCCGCGCTGCCGCGATAGGGCACGTGCACCATGTCGATCTCGGCGCGGAGCTTGAGGTATTCCCCCGCGAGATGTCCGCCGGAGCCGTTTCCGGCCGAGCCGAAATTGAGCTTCCCGGGATTTGCCTTCGCGTAGGCGATCAGCTCCTGCAGTGTCTTGACGGGCAGGGAGGGGTGGATGGCGAAGACGGAGCGGGACGCGCCGACATAGCCGACCGGCCTGAAGTCGCGGCACGGCTCGTACCCTGTCCGGACCAGATGCGGTGCGATCGTGAGGTTGCCGGTCGAGGCATTGAGCAGCGTGTGCCCGTCCGGCTTCGACTTGGCGACGAATTCGGCGCCGATCGATCCGCCACCGCCCGACTTGTTGTCGACGACGATCGTCTGGCCAAGCTTCTCGCCGAGCTTGCGCGCAACGATGCGGCCGGAATTGTCGTTGGTGGCGCCGGGCGGGAAAGGCACGACGTAGGAGATGGGGCGTCCCGGATAGGTCTCGGCCCGCAGTTGAAGCGGCAGCGCCGTTGTCGCGAGTGCGGCGGCGCTGGCGCCGAGAAAGTGACGCCGTGTTGCGTTGCTGCCCGTCATACTCAACTCCTACGCATGGTGAACGCGCAACGTCCCGGGATGACTCCGAACCGGTGGCCTTGCGAGCCAAGCGTGGCAGTGCGTGCCGGGCCCATAAATCGAATCTTCGCATCGATGATTCTGCGAAGAGGGGATCGCTACATCGCCTCGTTCGTTTGCGATGGAAGAATAATCTTCGTTGCACTTTTCATGGGCAGGGTTCGGCAGATCCCGACCTGCCATTGCCTACCAGGTCGGAAGAATCGAGCCCTGGAACTTCTCCTCGATGAACTTCTTCACGGGCTCCGACCTGTACGTCGCGATGAAGCTGCGGATGGCGGGATCGTCCTTGCGGTCCTCCCGGGCGGCGAACACCAGCGTCCATTCGGAGTTCTTGCCCTCGACCAGCAAGGCGTCCTTCAGCTTGAGACCGGCGAGGCTCGCATAGTTGTTCGAGACGAAAGCCGCATCGAGGTCACTCAATGACCGTGCCAGTTGCGCGGCATCCAGCTCCACGAACTTCACCTTCTTGCGGTTCTCGACGATATCGAGGGCCGTGGCGGCGCTGCCGGCATCCGGCCGCAGCTTGATGAGGCCCGCCTGCTGGAACAGGAACAATGCCCGGGCGGCATTGGTCGGATCGTTGGGAATGCCGAGCTTTGCGCCCTCCGGCAGATCGGCGAAGCTCTTGTACTTGGACGAGAAGATGCCGCCCGGCACGACGATCGAGGGATCGAGCGCGACCAGCTTGTAGCCCCGGGCCTTCACCTGGTTTGCCAGATAGGGGCGATGCTGGAAGTTGTTGAGATCGATCTCGCGGGCGTCGAGGGCGGAGTTGGGCAGGTTCCAGTCGGTGAATTCGACGATCTCCACCTTGAGGCCATCCTTTGCGGAGAGGCGTGCCGCCTCGCGCAGGATGTCGCCGTAGGGGCCGGCCGAGACACCGACCTTCAGCACCTTGTCCTGCGCGAAGGTGCCGGCGCCGGGAAGGATCAGGCCCGGGAGAAGGGCGGCGGCAAGCAGAAACAGTCGGCGATCGATCATGGTGTACTCCGGGAACGCTAGTCGGGAAGGAGAGCGCGGCTTTACCAGGTGGCGATGTAGGTGCCGGCAAACCGCTTCTCGAGGAATGCCTTCACGGCCGGGGAGTGATAGGCCTCGATCAGCTTCTTGACCCAGGGCTTGTCCTTGTCCTCTTCGCGGACGGCGAGGATGTTCACCCAGGGACCTTCGAGGCTTTCGCGAGCGATCGCGTCCTTTGCCGGATTGAGCCCGGCCTGGACGGCATAGTTGTTGTTGATCGAGACCAGATCGACGTCCTGCAGGGAACGCGGCAGCTGCGCGGCATCGAGCTCGATGAAGCGAAGCTTCTTGGGATTGTCGACGATGTCGGCGACCGTGGCGGTCACCGTCTTGCCGTCCTTCAGCTTGATGAGGCCCTGCTCGGCCAGGATCAGCAGGCCGCGCGCGCCGTTCGACGGATCGTTGGCGATCGCTACCTGCGCGCCTTGCGGGAGGTCGGAGAGCTTCTTGTACTTGGCGGAATAGACGCCCTGCGGCGAGGCGATCGTCGTGGCGACCTTGACGATCTTCCAGTTGGTCTTGGAGAGCTGGTTCTTGAGGTAGGGCTCGTGCTGGAACGAATTCGCCTCGAGTTCCTTCTGCGCCAGCGCCTGGTTGGGCACGACGTAGTCGGTGAATTCGACCACCTTGATATCCAGCCCGCGGTCGGCTGCGACCGTGCGGACGATGTCGAGAATCTCGGCGTGCGGACCGGCGGTCACACCCACACGAATGGTCTCGGCAGCAGCGGCGGACGCCAGGCCGAGGGCGAGCGCGAGGACGGCGCCGCCAAGGCGCAAAGCTGGAAAATACACTGACGCAACTCCTGTGAAATGAAACTCGTGCCGAGCCCTCGGGCTCAGAACGGACGATCGCCCTTGATCGTCACCCGGTTCCCGGAACGAACCTGCGGGAAGTAATCCCACATCGCGATGTGCTGGACCGACCGGTTGTCCCAGAAGGCGATCGAATGGGGCTGCCAGTTGAAGCGCACCTGGAAGGCGGGCTTCGTGCTGTGCGCGAACAGCAGGTCGAGCACGGCGCGGCTCTCTTCGGATGACAGCTCGTTGATGTGCATCGTGAAATTCTCATTCACGAACAGGGCCTTGCGGCCTGTCACCGGATGGGTGCGCACCACCGGATGCACGGCCTGAGGGAAAACGCGCTGGCTGTCGTCGATGCCCAGGATCCTGTTGGTCCGGCGATACGAGCGATCGCCGGAATGGGTGGCCGTCAGGCCACTGAGGAATTCCTGGAAGGCGGGCGTGAGCGCATCGTAGGCGGCCGTCTGGCTGGCGAAGATCGTGTCACCGCCGACCGGTGGCACCGTGTGCAGGTGGAGGATACTGCCCATCGGCGGTTCGGCGTCGCAGGAGACGTCGGAATGCCAGTTCTCGCCGTTTATGCGCTTGGACTGGCCGTCGGCATGGATGGGCAGGATCTCGGGATGGCCTTCAGGGCCGGGCGTGTTGGGATGGATGTGCAGCTCGCCGAAATGCCGGCCAAGCCTCTTCTGCTGCTCCAGGTCGATCTTCTGGTCGCGGAAGAACAGAACCTGGTGCTCTGCCAGCGCGGCATGAAGCTCCTCGACCTGCCTGTTGCCGAGCGTGGCGGTCAGGTCGATGTTGGAGATCTCGGCACCGACGACCGGTGTGAGAGGCCTCACGTGAATGGTGTCGTAGGCCATCACTGAACTCCTGCCGAAACTGTTCTTCTCGTGAAATTCGTCATGGCCCAAGCGTGGGATCCGAGGGCTGTTTTCGTCAACGGAATGTCTCGGTCGCAGAATCCCGACGCTCCATCGGAAAATTTTGCCCGGCCAATCGATTGCAGCACGCGCTGCTCCAGCGGGTCCTCCTGCGCGCGCTCCGCCGGGCAGGAGAAGAATTTTCCAAACCTGCGGTTGCAATCGGTTGCTCGTTTCATTGCCTGTGCAATGCCGTCGACTTAGCCTCATCGATGCTCCCGTTAAGGGGAGGAGGAGAGAAAAATGAAGCTTTCACGCATTCTGGCCGCTGCGGCGGCCGTCGCTGTCGGTCTGCTCGGCCTGTCGAGCGCACAGGCCTCGGACGCGCTCGTCGCCACGGACTGGCTGCAGAAGAACCTGAATGACCCGAAGGTCCGGGTGATCGAGGTGAGCGTCAATCCGGGTGTCTTCGAGCGCGGCCACGTGCCGGGCGCCGCCAACTTCGTATGGCACACCGACCTGGCCGATCCGGTGCGCCGCGACATCGTCTCGAAGGACAATCTGCAGAAGCTGCTGCGCGAGGCGGGCGTCAACCAGGACAGCACCGTCGTGCTGTATGGCGACACCAACAACTGGTTCGCGGCCTGGGGTGCCTGGGTGTTCGACATCTACGGCGTGAAGAACGTGAAGCTGCTCGATGGCGGCCGCCGCAAGTGGGAGGCGGAGAAGCGCGAACTGTCCTCGCAAGCGCCTGCGGCGAAGCCCGGCAACGTCACGCTGGCCGACGCCAATCCGGCGCTGCGCGCGCGTCTCGTCGACGTGCTGGCCTCGGCGGAGAAGAAGTCCAATGCCAAGCTCGTCGATATCCGCTCGGCCGACGAATTCAACGGCAAGGTCATCGCGCCGGCCGGAATCCAGGAACTCGCCATCCGTGCGGGTCACGTGCCCGGCGCCGTCAATGTGCCGTGGGGCGAGGCCGTCGCCGCGGACGGCACCTTCAAGCCGGCCGCCGAGCTGAAGGCGCTCTATGCCGCCAAGGGCATCGACGGCACGACGCCGGTAATCACCTATTGCCGGATCGGCGAGCGGTCGAGCCACACCTGGTTCGCGCTGGTCAAGATCCTGGGCTACGACGTGAAGAACTACGATGGATCGTGGACGGAGTACGGCAACTCCGTCGGCGTGCCGATCGTCAACGTCGCCGGCACGGTCTGGACCGGCAAGTAAACCCGTCATCCGGACAATGAGAAGAGGGGCGCGCGGTTTCCGTGCGCCCTTTCTGTCTTGTCATGACCGTTGAAACGCCCAACCTCTCCCGCCTTCACGTCGCCGCCGCCCTCGTCACGGCGGCGCTCTTCTTCTGGCTCGTCCTGCAATTGCCGGAACGTGATCCTCTCGGCCGCTCGCTGCCCCTCTCGATGCTGCTGGGCGGCGCCTTCGGCATCCTGCTGCAGCGCTCGCGCTTCTGCTTCTATTGCATCGCGCGCGATTTCATCGAGCGCCGCGATCCGCGTGGCCTGCTGGGCATTCTTGTGGCGCTGGCCGTCGGTTTGCTCGGAACCTACGCCGTCTTCGGCGCCTGGATGCCGCAGCCCTCGACCACGCGGCTGCCTGCCGAGGCGCATATCGGCCCGGTCTCCTGGGTGCTGGCGTTGGGGGCGCTGGTGTTCGGCATCGGCATGACCGTGTCGGGGTCCTGCATCAGCGCCCATCTCTATCGCCTGGGCGAGGGCTCGCCGACCGCACCGTTTGCGCTGCTCGGATCGGCCGCGGGATTCGGGTTGGGCTTCCTGTCGTGGAACGACCTCTATCTCCGGGCCGTCCAGGAAGCGCCCGTGATCTGGCTGCCTCGGCTGCTGGGTTATGGCGGTTCGCTGGCACTGCAACTCGCGATACTCGCGGCGTTGGCACTTCTCCTCATGCGATACCGCGCGCCGGCGGAAACGCCCGTTCCCTCGCTGTTCGAAGCGGTCTTTCGCCGCCGCTGGCCCGCTTACGTCGGCGGTGCACTGGTCGGCGGGTTGGCGACGGTTGCCTATCTGCGGGTCGGCCCGCTCGGCGTCACGGCGGAGCTGGGCTCATGGTCGCGCACCGCGGCGGATGCCCTGGGCGTGTTGCCGAAGCGGCTCGAGGGCCTCGACACGTTCGCCGGCTGCGCGACGGCGATCAAGGAGACGGTGCTGTCGCGCAATGGCGTGTTTGTCGGCGGGCTCATCTTGGGCGCATTGGCGGCCGCGCTCCTGGCGGGGCAGTTCCAGCCGCGATGGCCGACGGTGAAAGATGCCGCGCGCGGGCTGGCCGGCGGCATACTGCTCGGGTGGGGCGCGATGGTATCGCTCGGCTGCACCGTCGGTGTGCTGCTCTCGGGCATCTTTGCCGGAGCGGCCTCGGGCTGGGTGTTCGCGATCTTCTGCTTCGCGGGTGTCCTGCTCGCGTCCCTGGCGGCGCGATACCTGTCGGGCTCTAGGCAGCGCTCCTGACGGCGGATACCAGCCGGTCGACCCGGGGACGGACCTCGTTTGCAAATCGCCGCATCTCGGCCTCAAAGGGCTGGAACTGCAGCATGAAGGTCTCGATGCCGAGCTCGGCGAAGTGCTGGATGCGCTGCGCGACCGTGTCGTAACTGCCGACGAGTCCGGCGGCCGTGCCGCCATTGCTGCCGAATGACGGCGTGCGGGACATGGTCTTGAACATTACCGCGTTGGGATCGGTCTTCGCAGCCATGGCCTGCCGCAGGGGAACGTCCTGCTTCTGGATCTCGAAGAGGTCCTGCAGCGCCTCTTCTGCCAGGGCATCCGTCTCGCGCGCCACGACGAAGGCGGACAGGCCGAAGCGGATCGGTCTGTCGGCGCGCGGCCGGGACTTCACCGCTTCGATCAGCCGACGCACGTCCTGCGGCGGCTGCCCATTGATGAACCAGACGTCGGCCGTGCCGGCCGCGAGGGCCTGACCCGCTTCGGATTCGCCGCCGGCATAGATGATCGGGCGCGGGCGATAACGACCGACCGGCCGGATCTGGTAGTCGCTCACCTGGAAGTGGCGGCCCGAGAAGGTGACTCGCTGGCCGTCGAGCAACGACCGGACGATCTCGATCCATTCGCGGCCGTAGGCATAGCGGTCGTCGTGATCGGCGAAGGCGATACCCGCGCGTTCGAACTCCGGCTTGAACCAGGCATTCACGAGGTTGATGGCGAAGCGGCCGCGGCTGATCTCCTCGATCTGGCTGGCCATCTTCGCCAGCACCACGGGGTGGAAGAGATACGGCTTGATCGCCGCGATGATCTCGATCCGGTCGGTCACGGCCGCCAGGCCGGCGCAGGCCGTCCAGGTCTCCAGCTGGTCGCGCTCGTCGTCGCGCGGATTGAGGATGTGCTGCGCAACCAGCGTGGACTCGAAGCCGAGCGTTTCGGCTTCCTGGACCAGGCGCTTGTTCCTTTCCCACGACGCATCGGGTGGATCGTCCGGGTGAAAGAACGATCCGGAGGCGCCGTAGACCTGCGTCCAGATGCCGAACCGCGGCCGGAGAGTGTCCATGCGAGCCGATCCTTTGCTGCCGATGCGGGCTGCCGCAAGCCTGTCGATGCTAGGCGCAGCGCCGGGAAGAGATGTCCTGAATTTCCCGGGATTTCGACGACATCTGATCGTCGATCACCACGCCGGGAGGACGGCGCCCTTGAACTTGGTCAGCACGAACTCCTTCACTTCGGGAGTCTGATAGCTCTCCACCAGGATCTTGACCCACGGCTTGTCCTTGTCGGCGGCGCGCACCGCCAGCAGGTTCACGTAGGGGCCTTTCGCGTCTTCCTTGAGGATCGGATCCTTGGTCGGATCGAGGCCGGCCTGTGTCGCGTAGTTGGTGTTGATTGCGGCGGCGGCGACGTCGTCGAGGGTGCGCGGCGTCTGTGCCGCTTCGACTTCGACGATCTTGAACTTGCGCGGGTTCTCGACGATGTCGGCGACGGTGGGCTTGTAGCCGACGCCCGGCTTCAGCTTGATCATGCCCTTGTCCTGCAGCAGCAGCAGCGAACGGCCGCCATTGGTCGGATCGTTCTGGATGGCGATCGTGCTGCCGTCCGGCACCTGGTCCCAGCTCTTGAATTTCTTGGAGTAGACGCCGAGCGGGAAATTGACGGTGAGTCCGACCGGTTCGATCTTGTACTTGCGATCGGCCTTCTGGTTGTCGAGGTAGGGCAGGTTCTGGAAGGAATTGGCCTGCAGCTCGCCGGCGTCGAGGGCGGCGTTCGGCACGACATAGTCGGAGAACTCGACGATCTCGATGTCCAGTCCCTTCTTGGCGGCGATCGGCTTCACCGCTTCGAGGATCTGGGCGTGAGGACCAGGCGTCACGCCGATCTTGATCTTCTCCGCCGATGCCGTGCCGGCAAGAAGCAGGGACGCCGCGAGGGCGAGACTGAAAGTACGCAACGACATGATGGTCTCCGTGGCTGGTTGAGAGAGGAACGAGGGATCAGTGGCGGCGCGTGCGCTTGTCGAGGCGGCGGGCGAGGGCATCGCCGGCGCTCTGGACGCCCTGCACGAGAACGATCAGGACGACCACCACGGCCGCCATGACGTCGGGCATAAAGCGCTGGTAGCCGTAGCGGATGCCGAGATCGCCGAGGCCGCCGCCGCCGACGGCGCCGACCATCGCGGAGTATCCGAGCAGGCTGACGACGGCCAAGGTCAGCGCCAGCGCGATCGCGGGGCGCGCCTCGGGCAACAGCACCTTGACCACGATCTGCAGCGGGCTCGCGCCCATGGCACGGGCCGCTTCGATCAGGCCGTGATCCAGCTCGCGGATCGCGGCCTCGACCAGGCGCGCGATGAACGGCGCCGAGGCGACCGTGAGCGGCACGATCGCCGCGTTGGTGCCGATCGACGTGCCCGCGACGAGGCGCGTGAAGGGGATGATGGCCACGACCAGGATGATGAAAGGCGTCGAGCGCGTCGCGTTCACGACCAGTCCCAGCACGCGGTTGAGCCAGGGAGCGGCGAACAATTCGCCTTGCCGGCTGGTTGCCAGGAACACGCCCAGCGGCAATCCGATGATCGTGCCGAGCGCGCCGGCGATGCCGACCATGAGCAGCGTAGCGAGCGTGGCATCGGCGATGAGACGGAGGATTTCAGGCGACATGACCCAGCACCTCTGCACGCAGATCGTTCGCCCTGAAATTCTCGAGTACGGCCTGAACGGTGGGTGGATCGCCCGGAACGGTGATGGCGAGCGTTCCGAAGGGACGGCCGCCGATCGAGTCGATCTGGCCGTGCAACAAGCCGACATTGATCGACAGGGTACGGGAGAGGCGGCTCACGACGCGATCGCCGGGCTGATCGCCGGTCCAGGTCACCCGCAGAACCGCGCGGCACCCGGCGAAGGGATCGGCACGCAGCCGGTTCTGGAGATCCTGCGGGATCTTCGAGCCGGTGACCGAGCCCACGAAGGAGCGCGTCGTCGGATGGTGCGGATGGGCGAAGATGTCGAACGTCGGTCCCTGTTCGACCACCCGGCCGGCATCGAGGACGACCACCTGGTCGGCGATGTTCTTCACCACCGCCATCTCATGGGTGATCAGCAGCACGGTGAGGTCGAGTTCCCGGTTGATGCGCTTCAGCAACTCCAGGATCTGGGTGGTCGTCTCGGGATCGAGAGCGGACGTCGCTTCGTCCGAAAGCAGGACCTTCGGGCTGGTCGCCAGGGCACGGGCGACCCCCACACGCTGCTTCTGCCCGCCGGACAGTTCGGCCGGATAGCGGTCGCGCTTGTCGGCGAGACCGACGAGATCGAGCAGCAGGCCGACCCGTTCGGCGATCTCATGCGAGGGCCGGCCGGCGATCTCCAGCGGCAGCGCCACATTGCCGAAGGCGGTGCGCGACGACAGGAGGTTGAAGTGCTGGAAGATCATGCCGATCGAGCGGCGCGCGGCTCGCAGCCCGCGCTCGTCGAGTGACGAGATCGTCGTGCCGTCGACGATGACCTTCCCCGAGCTGGGTTTTTCGAGTCCGTTGACCAGGCGGATCAGCGTCGACTTGCCCGCACCGCTGCGGCCGATGACGCCCGCGATGGTACCCTGCGCGATCGAGAGCGAGACACCATCGAGGGCACTGACAGCGGCGGAAGCCTTGCGCGCCGGATAGGTCTTGCGGACATCCTCGAGGGAGACGATTGCACTCGCGGCGCTATCGGCAAGTGCCGACGACGCCTGGCTTTGCAGGGAAAGGTCGCGCGGAGGGGCGGTAACGATCGTCACGAAGGGGCTCCAGGCCGATGGCGAAGGGCGTCGGAAGAAGTCGGAAGGTTTCCAGAAGAGGAACGGCGGCGCGTTCCGGAACGGCGACGTCTAGCTCAGTGACATCGACAGAAGTCGCCCGCGAACGACATGCGTGTCGCCGCGATGCGAACTCGGGAAGGAAGCGCATTCGTCATGGCGGACAGGTCGCATCGTCCGTCGCTTCCGTCAACGCAGCCTCGGGCCCACCGTGAACGACGTTATCTATTGCCTGGCTTCGGAAAAAACCCGTCGATCGACGCGATTAATCTCTTGGTCGCCATCCGCAGCGGATAAAAATTTCCGCTGAACGCATGGCGTCGAAGATGTTGCCAAGGCGATGGCGGCAGGGGATCCGGGTCGTCCGGTCGGAAGGGTTGTTATGTCGCAGCCGATCCGGTCATCGCTGCATGCCCCAGCGCCGCACCGTCGCGCGTTCTATCGTCCGGAAGATCACGCCTTCGACGAACAGGCCGAGGGCGATCACGGTCAGCAGGCCCGCAAAGACATTCGGGATTTCGAGCTGGTTGCGGTTCTCGAAGATGTACCAGCCGAGACCGCCGCCGCCGGAGCTGACGCCGAACACCAGCTCCGCGGCGATCAAAGTGCGCCAGGCGAAGGCCCAGCCGACCTTGAGCCCGGTGAGGATCGCGGGAAACGCCGCGGGCACCAGGATCTTGAAGGCAAAGCGCGGGCCGGTGAGGCCGAAGCTCTGGCCGGCGAGGCGCAGCGTCTCGCCGACGGTGCGGAAACCCGAATAGGTGTTGAGGGCGAGGGGCCACAGCACGGCGTGCACCAGCACGAAGATCAGGCTCCCTTCGCCGATGCCGAACCACAGAAGTGCGAGCGGCAGCAGGGCGATGGCCGGCAGCGGATTGAACATCGCCGTCAGAAGGTTCAACAAGTCCGTGCCGGTGCGGCTCGAGATCGCCGCGAAGGTCAGAAGCAGCGCGCACGCCGCGCCAAGGACATAGCCCGTCACCAACAGCTTGATCGACGTCCAGGCGCGCAGCAGCAGGGGCCCGTCGAGCAGTCCGTGCCACAGCGCATCGAGCGTGTCGGACAGCGTCGGCAGGATCAGCGGATTGGCGACGAACGTGGCATAGGCCTGCCAGAGGGCGGCAAGGATGACCAGCAGGGTCGCCTGGCGCACGGCGTCGATGCGAGTGAGGCGCTCCCACAGCGTCAGGGAAACGACGATATCGACGTCACCGCCGACGCTTTCGACCTCCCGAACGAATTCTGGCCGGTCGAGAGGCTGGAGGCGGCCACTAGCCACGGGCGGTGGCCCGCTCAGGCTCGACTTCGGTCCCGTCGCCGAAAAGCAATTGATGGATGCGATGGCCCAGCGCCGTCTGTGCCTCGCCACCCGTGTGATCGCCGGACGCCTGCGGCACGTTCAGCTCGGCGCGGACCTGTCCGGGGTGCGGCGACAGAAGCAGGACCCGGCTGCCCACGACGATGGCTTCCTCGATCGAATGGGTGACGAAGATCAGGGTGAAGTCGACGTCCTCCCACAGGCGCAGCAATTCATCCTGCATCTGACGCCGCGTCAGCGCGTCGAGCGCGGCGAACGGCTCGTCCATCAGCAGGACCTTCGGCTCCAGCGCCATCGCGCGGGCGATGGCGACCCGCTGCTTCATGCCGCCGGACAGCATGTGCGGGAACAGTTCGGCGAACTTCGCAAGACCGACCCGCTGCAGCTGCCGGTCAGCCCGCGCCGCCGCCTCGGCCTTGTCCACGCCGGTCTCGACGAGGGGGAAGATGACGTTCTCGCGCACCGTCTTCCATGGCAGCAGCTGATCGAATTCCTGGAACACCATGATCCGGTCGGGGCCGGGACGCTGCGTCAGCTTGCCGTCGAGGCGAATCTCGCCTTCCACGGGCTGAATGAATCCCGCGATGGATTTGAGGAGTGTGGACTTGCCGCAGCCGGACGGTCCCAGGATGACGAACCGGTCGCCGCGATGGACATCGAAGCTCACGCGGTGGACGGCCCTCACCAGGTGGTCGCGTGTCTTGTACTGGACGGTGAGGCCGCGCACCGCCAGCAGCGGATGCGGCAGGGCGCTCACGGAGGCGGCGGTCACCGTCAGCTGCCCTGCAGCTCGTGGATGTCGGCGAAGAAGTAATCGCGCCACGAGGCGGGGCGGTTCTTCAGCGTACCCGTCCGCTGCATGAAGTCGGCGAACTTGTAGCTGTTGACCGGTGCGGCGCTGTAGAGGGCGCTCGGCGCCTCGATGATCTTCTGGATATAGGCCGGCGTCAGTGAGGACTTCTCTTCCTCGACGAAGATGGCAGCGGCGGCGGCCTTGTCGCGATTGATGAAATCGATCGCGTCGCGCACGCCGTCGAGGACGGCCTTGTAGACCTTGGGATTGGCGGTGCGGACCCTGCCCGTCGTGAAGATCGAGGTGACGGTGCCGAGGCCGCCCAGGATCTCTTCCGACGAGAGCAGCCGGTTGATCTTCGGATTGTCGAGCTCCTGGTAGACGAACGGCGCGTTGCCGAAATGCCCGGTGATCTCGCTCTTGCCGGACATCAGCGCGATGTAGGCCTCGGGGTGCGGCAGCGTGACGGTCAGCTTGTCGAGCCGTGTCTGCTGCCCGGCACCGAATGCCTTCTCGGCCGCCATCTGCAGCAGGACAGCCTGATGCGAGACCTTGACCGCCGGCAAAGCGATGCGATCGGTGTCCTTGAGGTCGGCCAGCGTCTTGAGCTCGGGGCGGTTCACGTTGAGAAGCACCGCGGAGGCGTCGAGGGAAAGGACACCGCGAACGTCGAGATTGCCGCGCGTCTTGTCCCACAGCGTCAGCAACGGGCCGAGGCCGGCCGTCGCGAATTCGATGCTGCCCGAGATCAGCGCGTCATTCACCGCGGCGCCGCCGCCGAGCCGAACCCAGTTCACCTTCAGCTGATCGATGCCGGCCGCCGCGGCCCGCGCCTCGATCAGCTTGCGATTGCGCGCCACGATCAGCGGTAGAAACGTCAGGCCGAACTGCTGGGCGATGCGGACTTCAGAGATTTCCGCGCGTGCGCTCGAGACAGGAGCGGCGAGCATCGACGCGGCGAGTCCGCCGGTCACGGCGCGGCGGCTCAGTTCAACTGATCTCTTCGTCATCGAAATCCTTGCCCGCAGTTCAGCCGATAGGTCGGCTGCGCGAACGTGACCGTCGCATCCCGAGGAATCAATGAAGAGAGTTCATCGATTCTCTCGCCGATGAGGGAAAGACTTTTCGCAATCGGCCGATTGCGGGCATTTAATGTGCGAAAGCCGGCGCGGCCGAGAAGTCGGCGTGAGCCGGTGGCTCAGCGCGAGCCGAAGCCGGCGCGTCGAAGAGCGTCGGCCATGGCGTTCCCGGGCGCGGCAGCCTTGCCGCGCTGCAGCTCGGACTGAACGCGCTTGGGCGCGGCACCGCCGTCGGATCGACCGCCCGTCCGCGCCGGCTGCTTGCCGACCTCGTCATCGAGCCGCAGGGTCAGGCTGATGCGCTTGCGCGGCTTGTCGACCTCGAGGACCTTCACGCGCACGATATCGCCCGGCTTCACCACGCTGCGCGGATCCTTCACGAAGGTCTTCGACAGGGCCGAGACGTGCACGAGCCCGTCCTGGTGGACGCCGACATCGATGAAGGCGCCGAAGGCGGCGACGTTGGTGACGACGCCTTCGAGTATCATGCCCGGCTCGAGATCGTTGAGCGTTTCGACGCCGGCCTTGAACTCCGCCGTCTTGAAGGCCGGACGCGGATCGCGGCCCGGCTTCTCCAGCTCGCGCAGAATGTCGGTGACGGTGGGCAGGCCGAACTTGTCGTCGACGAAGTCTTTCGCGGACAGGGCACGCAGGGCGGAGGCATTGCCGATCAGCGCGTCGATCCTGCTCTTGGTCGCCGCGATGATCCGGTGCACCACCGGATAGGATTCCGGATGCACGGCCGAGGCGTCGAGCGGATCGTCGCCGGCCGGGATGCGCAGGAAGCCCGCGCACTGTTCGAAGGCCTTGGGCCCGAGCCGCGGCACGTCCTTCAGCGCCTTGCGCGAACGGAAGGCGCCGTGCGTGTCGCGGTGGGAGACGATGCCCTGGGCCAGTCCCTGGCCGATGCCCGAGACGCGCGCCAGCAGCGGCGCCGAGGCGGTGTTGAGGTCGACGCCGACGCCGTTCACGCAATCCTCGACCACGGCATCCAGCGACTTCGACAGCTTGAACTCGCTGAGATCGTGCTGGTACTGGCCGACGCCGATAGACTTCGGATCGATCTTCACCAGCTCGGCCAGCGGGTCCTGCAGGCGGCGGGCGATGGACACGGCGCCGCGCAGGGTCACGTCGAGCGTCGGCAGCTCTTCCGACGCATAGGCCGAGGCCGAATAGACCGACGCGCCAGCCTCCGACACCACCACCTTCTGCAGCTTGACGTCCGACAGGCCCTTCAGCAGCTCGGTCGCCAGCTTGTCGGTCTCGCGCGAGGCGGTGCCGTTGCCGATCGCGACCAGCTCCACCTTATGTTCGCGTACCAGACGCGCGAGGATGGCCAGCGCCTCGTCCCAGCGTCGCTGCGGCTCGTGCGGATAGATCGTGCTGGTCGCCACCACCTTGCCGGTGGCGTCGACCACGGCGACCTTCACGCCGCTGCGGAAGCCGGGATCCAGCCCGAGCGTGGGCCGCGTGCCAGCGGGCGCCGCGAGCAGCAAGTCGCGCAGGTTGGAGGCGAAGACCCGCACCGCTTCTTCCTCGGCCGCGGTGCGCAGGCGCAGCCGCAGGTCGATCGACAGAACGACCAGGATCTTGGTGCGCCAGGCCCAGCGCACGGTCTCGGCGAGCCACTTGTCGCCCGGCCGTCCCTGATCGGAAATGCCGTAGGCGTGCATGATGCGCAGCTCGTAGGCGCTGACCACCACAGGCGTGCCGGCAGGAGGGCGCTTCGCGGGATCGTCCGGCTCGACCGTGAGGCCGAGGATTTCCTCGCGCTCGCCGCGCAGCAGGGCCAGCACGCGGTGCGAGGGCATCTTCACCAGCGCTTCGGAGAAATCGAAATAGTCGCTGAACTTGGCACCGGCCTCGGCCTTGCCTTCGCGCATCTTGGAAACGAGCTGGCCGTTGGTCCAGAATTCCTCGCGCAGCGCGCCGATCAGGTCGGCATTCTCGGCAAAGCGTTCGACCAGGATGGCGCGGGCGCCGTCGAGCGCCGCCGCGACATCGGCGACGTTCTTGTCGGCCGAGACGAAGGGCGCCGCGCTGTCGGCGGGCAGGTTGTTCGGCTCGCCCAGCAGCTTGTTGGCGAGCGGTTCCAGCCCTGCTTCCTTGGCGATCTCGGCCCGTGTCCGGCGCTTGGGCTTGTAGGGGAGGTAGATGTCCTCGAGGCGGCCCTTGCTGTCGGCCGCCATGATCGCGGCTTCGAGCGTCGGCGTGAGCTTTCCCTGCTCGCGGACCGAGTCGAGGATGACCTTGCGTCGTGCTTCCAGCTCGCGGAGGTAGGTCAGCCGCTCTTCGAGGGTGCGCAGCTGCGCATCGTCCAGCGACCCGGTGACTTCCTTGCGGTAGCGCGCGATGAAGGGGACGGTCGCTCCGCCGTCGAGCAGGTCGACCGCGGCCTGGACCTGCTGTTCCTTGACCCCGAGTTCCTCGGCAATACGCGCCTGAATGGAAGCCAGCAAAAAACACCTCCTGGGTCGGATGTCGTTATGTCGGCCTGCGGGTATGAACGGCGCGCCTGTGACTCTTCAAGCAGTTTGTGAGCTTCCACGGACAGCGCCCATCCACAGCAAGATTTCCCGCTTGGCTTGACTCCTGCGTCGGGAAGCGAACGTTATCCGCCGGTGCCGTGGCTGGCGCATAATCGAAATAAACGCAATAAACGAAATAAATGAAACGAGAAGCGGGGGTCCGCCAAACGCCCGCGATTCGGGGAAACGCCGTTGCTCTATCTGATCTGGTCTCTGCCGGCCCTGCTTGTCGTGGGCCTGATCGCGAGCGGTCGCGCGGCATCATCGGCACCATGACCCTGGTGAGGCGCTCGTCATTGGTGCCACGTACCTGCTGGGACCGGAGGCTGCGATGCTGGCGACCTACGGGCCGATGATCGTGCTGCGCTTCCTGTGGGACGAGCGGCCGGACCGGGGCGGCCTGCTCAATGCCTTCGTCCGCACCTTGCCCTTCACGCTGGTGATCGGCTGGCTGGTCGTCATTCGCCTCGGGGAGCCCATTCACGAAGCCTTTCTGGATGCGATCAGGATCGCGCCGTTCACGGGTGCGCCGGTCTGGTTTCCGCTCTCGCACGCCGGGACGTGGTTGCTGCTGGCCGGACTCCTGACAGCGCTGTTGCGTGGCCAAAGCTATCTCCTTGGCGCCGAGTTGATCAGCCTGTGCAATCCGTCTGGCGGGCCATGCAGCAAGAATGTGTCAGGGGCGGGGATTTCATAGTATTCCGGCGGCAAGCCAAACGAGTTGGACCGGAGGAAATCATGAAAGTATCTCGCAGGACGCTGCTTGGGGCGTCTGCACTGGGCTCGATTGCAGTTGCGGCCCCCTGGGTCGCGCGCGCGCAGGCTGCGGAATTCACCTACAAGTACGCCAACAACCTGCCGGTCGCCCATCCGATGAACCAGCGGGCCAAGGAGATGGCGGACGCGATCAAGGCCGAGACCAACGGCCGGGTCGAGATCCAGATCTTCCCGTCGAACCAGCTCGGTTCCGACACCGACATGCTGAGCCAGCTCCGCTCCGGCGGCATCGAGTTCTTCACCCTGTCCGGCCTGATCCTGTCGACCCTGGTGCCGGTGGCTTCGATCAACGGCATCGGCTTTGCCTTCCCGGATTATCCGTCGGTGTGGAAGGCGATGGACGGCGACCTCGGCCAATACGTCCGCAACCAGATCGCCAAGGCCAACCTCGTCGCCATGGAGAAGATCTGGGACAACGGGTTCCGCCAGACGACGTCGTCGACCAAGCCGATCCAGGGCCCGGAAGACCTGAAGGGCTTCAAGATCCGTGTGCCGGTCTCGCCGCTCTGGACGTCTATGTACAAGGCGTTCGACTCCGCGCCCGCTAGCATCAACTTCTCCGAAGTCTATACAGCGCTGCAGACCAAGGTCGTCGACGGCCAGGAGAACCCGCTGGCCATCATCGCGACCGCGAAGCTCTACGAGGTCCAGAAGTACTGCTCGCTCACCAATCACATGTGGGACGGCTTCTGGTTCCTGGCCAACCGCCGTGCCTGGGAGCGCCTGCCGGAGAACCTGCGCACGGTGGTTGCCAAGCATGTGAACGCCGCCGGCGTGAAGGAGCGCGAGGACGTGGCCCAGCTGAATGCGGGCCTGCAGAAGGAGCTGACCGACAAGGGCATGGTCATCAACCAGCCCAAGGCGGAGGCTTTCCGCGACAAGCTGCGAACGGCCGGCTTCTACGCGGAGTGGAAGGGCAAGTATGGCGACGAAGCCTGGTCCATCCTCGAGAAGTACACCGGCAAGCTGAGCTAAGGGTGACGCACCCCGGCCTGAAAAGGCCGGGGTGTCTTCTTTCTGCGGATCTGTTCGGAAATCGTCATGAGCGCGCCTGCTGAAAATCTCGACCTGTCCGAGTCGCTTGGTACCCCGAGCCCCGGCGGGCGCTGGAACCTGCTCGAGCCCATCAACGCGATCGCGGCCATGCTCATGCTGGGCATCGTCCTGCTCCTGCTGGCGGGCGTGGCCTCGCGCTACCTGTTCAACTTTCCGGTCATCTGGATCGACGAGGTCTGCTCGATCAGCTTCATCTGGGTGGCGATGCTCGGCTCGGCGATGGCGCTGGACCGCAACGAGCATCTTCGGCTGACCCTGTTCGTGAATCTCTTCTCCGAGCGGCGCCGCAACTTCATCGATGCCTTCGGTCTCGTCGTGGTGGCGGCCGTGCTGGTCGCGCTGCTGCCGCACGCCGTCGAGTACACGATGGACGAGTGGTTCATCACCACGCCCGCGCTCGGCATTCCCAACAGTTTCCGCGTGGCCGCGATCCCGTTCGGCATCGTCCTGATGCTCGTCCTGGTGATCCGCTACGCTCTGCGGTCACCGGACTTCCGGCACCTGCTGGTGGCGTTTGTCGTCGTTGGCGCGATCGGGGGCCTGCTGTGGCATTTCTCGCCGCAGCTCGTGCGGGCCGGAAACTCGAAACTGCTGCTGTTCCTCGTCCTGTTCGTCTCGGTCAGCCTCGCCTGCGGCGTGCCGATCGCCTTCTGCTTCGCCATCGGCACGATCAGCTACCTAGCCTTTGGCACCACGGCGCCGCTGTCGGTCGTGATCGGCCGCATGGACGAGGGCATGTCGAGCATCATCCTGCTGTCGGTGCCGGTGTTTCTCCTGCTCGGCTGCATCCTCGATGCCACCGGCATGGGCAAGGCCATCGTCGATTTCCTGGCCTCCTGGCTGGGCCATATTCGCGCCGGCATGTCCTATGTGCTGCTGGGGTCGCTGTTCGTCGTGTCCGGCATCTCCGGTTCCAAGGTCTCGGACATGGCGACGGTGGCGCCGGCCCTGTTCCCCGAGATGAAGCGCCGCGGCAACAAGCCCCGCGAGATGATCGCCCTACTGGCGACGGGTGCGGCCATGGCGGACACCGTGCCGCCCAGCATCGTGCTGATCGTCCTGGGCTCGGTCGCCGGCGTCTCGATCGCGGCCCTGTTCACCAGCGGCTTCGCCATCGCGATGGTCCTGCTGCTGGGCCTCGCCATCCTTGCCCGCTGGAAGGCGCGCAACGAAGACATGTCGGGCGTCCAGCGGCCGAGCCTGCGCATCATCGGCCGCACTGCGCTGATCGCGGCGCCGGCGCTGGTCCTGCCGTTCCTGATCCGCAGCACGGTTTCGGGCGGTGTTGCGACGGCCACCGAGGTCTCGACCATCGCGGTGCTGTATGCGGCTTTCGTCGGCGTGGTGCTCTACGGCGGCATCAGCCTGAAGAAATCCTACGCCATGCTCGTGGAGACGGCAGCCCTGACCGGCTCGATCCTGCTGATCCTGGGAACCGCGTCGGCGATGGCCTGGGCCATTACCCAGGCGGGCATCGCGCGCGACGTCACCCAGTTCATGGCGGCGATGCCGGGCGGCACCATCGTCTTCATGATCCTCAGCATCGTGGTGTTTCTCATCCTCGGCTGCGTCCTGGAGGGACTGCCGGCGATCGTCCTGATGGCGCCGCTGATGTTCCCGATCGCCAAGAGCCTCGGCGTCAACGACATCCACTATGCGATGACCATCGTGACCGCGATGAACATCGGCCTGATGACGCCGCCGATCGGCATCGGCTTCTACCTGGCCTGCCGCATCGGCAACGTTTCGCCGGATGAAGCCATCGGGGCCATCTGGTCGTACCTGCTGGCGTTGATGGCCGGCCTTGCGGTCATCGCTGCCGTGCCCTGGTTCTCGGTCGCCTTTCTTTAGGAGCGGCGAACGGCGGCGAAACCGTCCAACAGGAAGAAATCTGTATTGGGGAGATCTCAGAAGGCTCGGGGGCGCCATCAGTGGACTATTCACCGGGCCAGTGCTTCCTTCATCACGAGGTGAAACGCATGCCGACGCCCGACGACCTTGAAAAGACCCTGGCTGCTCTTGTGACCGAAAGCGCCAATGAGGTCCCAGAGCCTCTGACGGTCCAGTCTATCTTCTGGCAGCTGATCGATCTCGATAAGAAGCTGCGAGTCCTTCACAGGATGGCAGACAATCGAGATTTGCGGTTCGAGGTGATGACCTACGAGCTACCTTCCTTTGCCAATCTCCGCCCGCCCACCGAGCTGGGCTTGGAGGTCGACAGGGGACTGATCAAGCCGATAGCGGCAGCAACTTTGCTTCTGAAATCGCTCCAGCGCGCACAACGTATCGTTATCGCCGAACCACAAGTGCTGGATGACATTCAACGGTGTATCGATCGCTTCCTCCAAACCCTGCCGCATGCGTGCGCACATCTGCAGCTGCATGGCGCGGATCCAGATTTGTCGCCGCCGCCGGATGATTTTTAGCGCGATTGGCGCCCGCTACGGTCGCAACGTCCGCATGTGACGCGCGAAATGCGGCTCAGTGGACTTCTCGACAGTAGTTTCGAGTGTCTTGCAGCGACATGCTAAGGGCGGGTCGTTTGCAACGAAAATTGCCTCCGTTCGACTCTCATAACGACGAATACATTCGATAGCTGTCGTCGACCACATCAACGACCTTGGAATGGTGATGGCGATGCCGATGCAGGTAGCGCCGACAGGTTCTGCGGCATGTCTGCCGCGGCACATAGCCAGGCCAAGGTGAACTATCCAATGAGTGGAAAAATTGATCGGCGCCGTCTCCTCGGGGCAGGCGCAGCAGGTCTCGGCGGACTGTTTCTGAACACGGCGGCCAGGTCACGCGCCGAAGCGCAGCCAACGGCGAAGGGAGGACCATCGGGGCCGCCCGTGCGCGGCGGAACGTTGGTGTTTTCGGATACCGAGGCGGTCGCCAGTTGGCAGAACCAGAGGCTCGGCACCTACAGTGCCGCCAACCTGACCATTCCGACGAACGTATTCCTCGTCTACTTCGATCCCTACAGGAAGACCTTCCAGCCGTGGGTCGCGGAGGAATGGGGACGAAATCCCGAGAACACCAATTTCTGGTTCAGGATACGCAAGGGCATCACGTTCAGCGACGGCAGTGCGCTCACGCCGGACGTCGTGGCGAAGAATCTCGAGCGTTTCGGGCGCGGCGACGAGAAGCTTCGCATTCCCGTGCATCCGCAGATCGCGCGCGGCTTCGATCATGTGAGGGTGGACGGCGACACCGTCAGGGTCGTGCTGAACAAGCCCAATCAGCAGTTCCTCCGCGACGCGACGAGAAGCAGCTCGGCCATCGTGGCCGAGAAGACGCTCGCGCTCACGCTGGAGGAGGCCGGGCTGCCCCAGAACCACGTGGGCGCCGGGCCATTCGTCCTGCAATCCTACGTGCCCGGTCAGGAAGTCATATTGGTGCGGCGCACAGGCTACAATTGGGTGCCGGCCAGTTCGCCGAACCAGGGCGAGGCGTATCTGGACAGGATCGTGTGGAAGGCGCTGCCCGAGATCGGGTTGCGTACCGGTGCGCTCCTGTCCAACCAGGTGGATGTGGCACGCGGCATCCAGCCGATCGACGAAGCCACGATCGTGGCTCGCGGCTACCGGCTGCTTTCGTATCGACCGCCGCTGGGAAGCGCCAACTTCGCCGGACTGCGGGTGGACAACGAGTTCACCAAGGACCTTCGCGTGCGCCAGGCTCTAACGCTCGGCATTGATCGCGAGGGCCTGACGCGCAGTGCGCTCACGCCGAGCTATCCGCCGCCTCTGTCCATCCTCAATGCCAACAATCCAAACGTGACCGATCTGTCACAGGAGTTCGCCTACAATCCGAACAAGTCCCGCGACCTGCTCGAACAGGCGGGCTGGGTGCGTGGCGCGGACGGCGTTCGCGGCAAGGACGGCAAGAGGCTCCGGCTCACCGTGCCGCTCACCGCGCAACAGGTCGCGCTGGGACCGGCCTGGGAATACATCACCCAGCAGTGGCGCAAGGAACTGGGCATCGTGCTCGATGTCCGCAACGATCCGTCCTTTGCGGCAGCCGCCGCGCAGAACGTGAACGTGCCGTTCGTGGTCAGCCGTACATCGATCATCTCCCTGGGGCAGGCCTTCGGCGGCAAGGGCAACACGGCATTGCTGGGATCGCCTCCGGAGCTCACGGCGCTTTATGAGCGTGAGCTGGAGGCCGCGGACGATGCGGAGTTCAGGAAAGTCCAGATCGAGCAGCAGAAGGCGCTGATCAAGGGGGCGTATGTCATCGCCTACTTCGAAGAAGCGCAGACCTTCGGCGTGTCGCCGAAGGTGCACCTGACGTTCCAGGCGCAGACGAATCCCGACTTCCACAATGCGTGGAAGAGCACATGACGGCCGATCTCGCGCCGGCGGATCGGTTTGGTGTTGCCACGGATGCGAGGACGGCAGGCGCACGGCGGCGGCTGCTCCGCTACGTGCTGTCCCGCATCGCGCAGGCCGGCGTGGTGCTGTGGCTCTCGTATACCGTGACGTTTGTCGCGATCTCGCTGTTGCCCTCCAATCCCATCGACATACTGGCGGCGGACGACAGCGGCGTGATCGACGCGAAGACCGTCGAGCAGATGAAGATCTATTACGGCTACGATCACGGCGTCGTCGAAAGATACTTCATCGAGCTGGGGCATCTGCTGCAGGGGCAGCTCGGCTACTCGATGAGTACCGGTCAGACTGTAGCCCGGGCCATCGGCGATGCCGCGCCTCCGACGCTGCGCCTGACGGCGATCGCCTTCTCCGCGGCGCTGCTGATCGCCACCCTGATCGTCACGACCGCATCGCTCGGACGATGGCAATGGTTGCGTGATGCCGTCCTGCTGTTGCCGCCGATGTTTGCGGGCGCGCCGGTGTTCTGGGTCGGCATCCTCGTGCTGAACGTCCTGTCGTTCCAATGGGGCATCATCTCGGTGTTCCCCGATGGGAGCTTCCTTTCCATCCTGGTGCCGTCCGTCGTGCTGGCGCTGCCTCTGTCGGCTGCCTTCACCCAGGTGCTGCTCAAGAGTGTCGAGACCGTCTACGCCAGCGACTTCATCGAGGTCGTGCGCGCGAAGGGCGCCGGCGCCTCCTGGGTGTTCTTTCGCCACGTCGCCCGTAACGCGGCCGCGCCGGGCCTCACGGTCGCCGGCAACATCCTTGGTATTCTGGTCGGCGGCGCCGTCGTGACCGAGACGGTGTTCGCGCGTGCGGGCGTGGGGAGGGTGCTGCAGACGGCCGTGTCCAAGCAGGACGTTGCGCTGGTGCAGGGCTTCATCCTGATCATTGCCGGGGTCTACGTGTTCGTAAATCTGGTCATCGATCTCCTGTACCCGGTACTGGATCCGCGGGTGCTGCTGACCCCCGGCGCGGCGCGGGCCTGAGCCACATGACCATCGAACAAAAGATCGACTCCCGCACGAACGGGCAAACGGTCATGGGCGTCCTGATCAGGCGCTCGAATATCGCTTCGCTGACCGGCGCGAACATCGCGAATACATTGGCGCTGACGATGCTCGGGCTCGTGGTGCTCTGGACGATCGTGCCGGGATGGTTCACCCCGTTCGATCCCCTGTTCGGCGATGCCGCGGACAGGTTCCTGCCCCCGAGTGCGTCGCACTGGTTCGGCACCGATCGAGCAGGTCGCGACACCCTCTCGCGCGTCATCCACGGCACACACAACACGGTGTACGGCGCGATCATCAGCACGATCATCGGGCTCAGCATCGGCACCCTCATTGGCGTCACCGCAGGCGTCGCCCGAGGCGTCGTCGATACGGTGCTGATGCGGCTCGTGGACGTGTTGCTGGCGCTGCCCGGCTTCCTGCTCGCGCTGTGCGTCGTGTCCGCGTTCGGACCGGGAACGGCCAAGATCGCCATCGGCGTCGGTATTGCCGCCATCGCGCCGTTCGCGCGTGTCGCCCGGGCCGAGGCATTGCGGGTCGTGCAACTGGACTTCGTGGACGCGGCCCGTATCTCGGGCGCGCGGCCGGCTTCCGTCCTGATCCGGCACGTGCTGCTGAACTCGGCGGGACCGATCGTTGCGCTGATTCCGATCGAGCTCGGCGCGACGATCCTCAGCATCGCAGGCCTGGGGTTCCTGGGATACGGCGCCACGCCGCCGGAACCGGAGTGGGGGACACTGCTTTCGGAAGGACGCGACTACCTGGCACAAGCGTGGTGGCTGACGTCGCTGCCCGGGATCGTGGTCCTGTGCACCGTCCTCGCTTCTTCTCGCGTGAGCCGGCTGCTGCAGCGTCGGTTCCGGATATGAGCGAGGCGCGCGTGAGCCCGGCGGAATCCTTGCTGGAAATTGAGAACCTGACGGTCGCCTATCGCGGCGGCTCCCAGCCGGCCGTGGACGGCGCGAGCCTGACGATCGGGAGCGGTGAGGTCGTGGCCGTCATCGGTGAATCCGGCTCGGGCAAGACGACACTCAGCAAGGCCGTCATCGGATTGCTGCCCAGGACGGCACGGATCGTGAATGGAGCCATTCGCATCGGCGGACGGGACATTACCGCATTGCACGAGCGTGAATTGGTGAAAGTACGCGGTCGAATCGTCGGGCTTGTTCCCCAGGACCCGGCGACGTCGCTCGACCCCGTGCAGCCCATCGGTGCGCAGCTTACCGAGGTTTACCGGCTGCACCCTTCGGAACAGCGGCTTTCGCGGGCGGAGCTGCGCGACAGGGCGGTAGAGCTACTGGAACTCGTGGGCATCGATCACCCGGAGGAGCGCCTGCGCCAGTATCCGCACGAGCTTTCAGGCGGCATGAAACAACGCGTGCTGATCGCCATGGCCTTCGGTCTGAGGCCCAGGCTGCTGATTGCCGACGAACCGACCAGCGCGCTCGATGTCACGGTGCAGAAGCAGGTGCTCGAGGTCTTCGACAGGCTGGCGCAGCAGACCGGCGTGGGCGTGTTGTTCGTGACCCATAATCTGGCGGTGGCGTGCGACCACGCGCATCGCGCGGTCGTCATGCGCAATGGCCAGGTATTGGAGAGCGCGCCCATCGGCGATCTCGTTTCCCATCCCAGGCACCTGTACACGCGCGAGCTGATCCGTGCCGCCTTCAGGCCGGGCACGCGGGCCGAGAAGGAACGGGCGATCCAGGCTGAGCCGGCGGTGGAAGTCGCCGGCCTGACGAAGGTGTTCGCGCACGGTTCGGGGCAGCAATTCAAGGCCGTCGACTCGGTATCGTTTGCCGTGGAGGCCGGAAGCACGTTTGCCCTGGTGGGCGAGTCCGGTTCGGGCAAGTCGACGATCGCGCGCCTCATCCTCGGTCTCGCGCGACCCAATGGCGGCACGGTGCGCGTCATGGGGCGCTCGGCCACGGATCTGTCCGGCGAAGCCCAGCGCGGGATCTGGCGCGACATCCAGCTGGTGCACCAGAATCCGCAGGTGGCGCTCGATCCGCGGTTCACCGTCGCGCAGATCATCGCCGAGCCACTGAACGCCTTCGGGATCGGTGACCGTTCCGCGAGGCCCCGGCGGGTCGCCGAGCTGCTCGATCAAGTGGGCCTGCCGCAAGGCGTGGCGCACCGCCGGCCGAGGGAGCTTTCCGGTGGCCAGCAACAGCGGGTCGCCATCGCGCGGGCACTTGCCCCGCAGCCCCGCATCGTCGTGCTGGACGAGGCGCTGTCGGCCCTCGACGTGGTGACGCAAGGCCGCATCCTCGGCCTGCTGGAGCAACTCCAGCGCGACCTCAACCTGACCTACCTGTTCATCTCGCACGACCTGCAGCTCGTTCGCTCGATGTCGAATGCGGTGGCCGTCCTGCAGCGCGGACGCCTGGTCGAGACCGGCCCAACCCGACAGGTGTTCGACGGTCCGCGCCAGGCCTACACGCGCGCCCTGCTGGACGCCGTGCCAGGCCAACGGCTGAGAGACAATGTCGAGCTGCTTGCACCTTCCTCGCTCGCCTTGAGCGCCAGATCGAGTCACGGAGTTGTTCATGACCAAGCCCATTGATCGCCCCAGCCGGCGCCTGTTCCTCAGTGTCGCCATCAACAGTACGGGATCGGCCAATCGGTCGTGGCTGGCACCAGACACGGACTGGACCCGGTTCAGCCACTACGATCACTATCTGCGCTCGGCGCAATTGGCGCACGACGGCCTGTTCGACATCGTGTTCGTATCGGACCATCCGGCGCTGCAGCGCGACAACACCTCACGGCCTCTCCACAGTTTCGATCCGACCGTGCTGTTCTCGGCAATCGCCGCCCAGGTGCCGGATATCGGCTTCTTCCTGACGGCGTCGTCTTCGTACAACTCGCCGTACAATCTGGCGCGGCGGCTTGCGACGCTGGATCATATCTCGGGCGGTCGTTTGATCTGGAACGTGGTGTCCAGTTTCAATCCCGACATCGCGGCCAACTTCAGTGCCGCGCCGCTGCCCGCGCGCGCCGAACGCTATCGCCGTGCCGACGAGTTCGTGCAGTTGGTGAAGAAGCTCTGGTTGAGCTGGGATGCGCCTAAAGGCGATACGCCCGCGGAAAAACTGTGGGACGAGACGACGGCGCGCAAGATCAAGCACCGGGGCGAGTTCTTCCAGGTCGACGGTCCGCTGAACGTGCCGATCGGGCCGCAGGGGCATCCGGTCATCGCGCAGGCCGGTGCGTCGGATGCCGGCGTCGACCTGGCCGCCAAGCATTCGGACATCGTCTATGCCTCCCTGTTCAACAAGCAGGGGGCGTTCGAATACAAGGCGCAGCTACGCGAGCGCGCGCTCGTCCACGGGCGGGATCCGGGCAACATCCTGCTCGTTCCGGGGCTTGTCGTCGTCCTGGGCGAAACGCGCGAGGAAGCCTATCGCAAGCACGAAGCGCTGCATGGTGCCGATGGGGAAGAGGGTCTGGTCCGGGACTTCTTCAAGCGGGCAGCCATTCCGGATCTTTCGGGTCTCGATCCCGACAAGCCCATCGATCCGGCGTTGTTCACTTACTCGCAGGACCAGTTGCGCCCCGTCGGATTCACGCGCTCGTTTGCAGAACTGACGGCGGCGGAGGAATTGACGCCGCGTCAGCTCGTGCGACTCGTCGATGGCGGCCATCGCCTCGCGGTCGGCACGCCGCGAGAAGTGGCGGATACGATCCTGGACTGGTGGGGCACCGGCGCCGTGGACGGCTTCAATATCCATATCCCGGTGCTGCCCGAGGGCATCGCCGAGTTCAATCGCACCGTGATTCCACTATTGCAGGCTTCGGGAGCGTTTCCGACCGAATACGATGGCCTGACCATACGCCAGCGCCTCGGACTGCCGGACCCAGTTCCGGCAGTTGGTGTCTCCGAAGAGCGGCGGGCGACCGCCGGATAGCGGCTCCGGCTCTTAGAAGAAGACGTAGGACCTCACCACGACGTTCTTGCGGCATCGAGCGTCGGCGGGTGCGGTCGGGTCGATGCAGGCGGTGTGGAAGGACCAGCGCGAGACCGAGCCGTCGGTGACGGAATCGTAGCATTTCAGCATCGAGACTTCGGTCGGCTTCTGCTTGGGGAACCAGTACCATTCGTGATCGAGACGATTGGTGAAGCGGGTGGTCTCGCCTACGCGGTCGTCATAGATCCGGTAGTTGGTGATGTAGGGCTGGTCGGCGAAGGACGGCCAGGCGCAGAGCACGAAGGGAAACTGCTCGACCGTCTCCATCGGCTTGGCGAGATTGATCGACATGAATCGCCGGGACATCTTCGCGTCGGCCTGTTCCTCGGTGAAACGCTGCGTGCGTCCGAAGTTCCGCAGGTTCTTCGTCAGAAGCTCGCGGCAGCGCACGCGCCCGCTATTGTCGTTCAGGTCGTTGTGCACGAGGTTGGCGTAGCGGGCATTCACGCCGGGATTCTTGTTGGCTTGGTCTTCGGTGCGATCGCCTGCATAGTCCCGGTCGAAGACGTCGTGGTTGTAGACCAGCGCATCGGTCGCGCCGGGGAAGAAATCGAGCAGGAGCTTCTCGATTTCCGGATAGAACACCCGCTCCACCTCCGCCGAATCGTAGAAGTTCGTGCATTTGGACTCGAGGTGAGCCAGCGACACGCCGAGCCGGTCCATGCTTTCGGGGCTGTTGGGTGAGAGGCCCGGATAATATTCCCCGATCCGGCGCGCATCCCGCATCACATGCGGGAAATAGAGGTCGCGGCGCCGGTTGGCTTCCTCGTTCTTGCGCAGTGTCTCCGCGATGTCGGCGCGATCGGGATCCCGCCAGATGGCGTTGGAGGGAACGACGGAATATGTCGGACGATCGTAGACCGTATAAGGCAGTGGCAGCACCAGGCCACCGTCGGGAGCCGTGATGCCCTTCGCGCGGATATAGTCGAGGCACGCATCGTAGTCGCGAAACCCGAGACCCCAGCGGGTTTCGATCGGCCCCGACGGCGCATTGTCGATCATGTCGATGACACGCTGTCCCGCGCCGCCGGAGATCTCGACCAGTGCATCCAGGAGCGCCGCGGCCGTTCCGGCATCGCCCTCCCGGTCGAACGACATGTAGGAAAGGCCGCCGTTCGCCGCGATGGGCGGCGGCTGGCCTTCCGTGCGCTGCAGCGATGGGACGTAGGCCGTCGAGGCCTTCTTCGGGAGGAATGTCGCGGATGAATTCCTGACGATCTCAAGCTGGCTCATGGTGTTCCTCCGCGCGCGATCTGTCGAAAGGATCCGGCCGTCCGGGCTGGTGCTTATTGCGATCCAAGCGTGGCAGTGCGTGCCGGGCTCATAAATGGAATCTTCGCGTCGATGATTTCGCGAAGAGGAGATCGTCGCATCGTCTCCTTCGCCAGCGATGGAAGATTAATCTCCGTTCCGCCAGCATTTGCTGCGCGTTGGTGTCGATGGCGCACGATCGAGCATCGCGCCTTGCCGGGCGTGCTATAAGCGGACATGTCCGCCACGCCGCTTTCAACCTCCCTACCTCCCATCCGTTTCGGTATCTGGGCCCTCGTCCACGGCAGCCGTGCAGCGTTGCAGGATCCCGACGAGCCCTATGACGCTTCCTGGAAGCGCAATCGCGCGCTTGTCCTGGAGGCCGAAAGACTGGGGTTCGATTCGACGCTGGTGGCCCAGCACACGATCAACCCGCACAAACCCGATCTCGCGCAACTCGAGGCCTGGACCGCTTCGGCGGCGCTGGCGGCACTGACCAGCCGGATCGAGATCATCACCGCCATCAAGCCGCTGCTCTATCATCCGGCAGTCCTCGCCAAGATGGCATTGCAGATCGAGGAGATCAGCGGCGGCCGCTTCGCGATCAACGTCGTCAATGCGTGGAACAAGCTGGAACTGGAACGCGCCGGCATCGCTTTTCCGGAACATGATGCGCGCTACGCCTACGGCCACGAGTGGCTGAGCGTCGTCGAGCCGTTGATGCGCGGCGAAAGCGTCCACTTCCAGGGCGAGCAGTTCCGCCTCGACGGCTACGCCTTGCGGCCGGCCGGGCTGCATCGCTCCCGGCCGCGCATCTATGTCGGCGGCGAGTCCGAGCCGGCGCGCGCACTGGTTGCCGATCAGGGCGATGTCTGGTTCATCAACGGACAGCCGCTCGACGATGTGAAGGCCCTGATCGCCGACGTGGCGCGCCGGCCGAGGGCCGACCAGCCGCTGCGCTTTGGCCTGTCGGCCTTCGTCATTGCGCGCGAGACCGACGAGGAAGCCCAGGCCGTGCTGCGCCATCTCGCGGCGCTGGCCGAGAAAGACGCCGCATGGAAAGAGGTGAAGAAGGCCAACACCGACCCGGACTCGGTGATGGCCAGGACCCTCGCAAAGTTTCCGCGCGTCGGCAGCAACGGCGGTACGGGAGCGGGTCTGGTCGGCAGCTACGATACGGTCGCGTCGCGGATCAGGGATTTCAACCGCGCGGGCATCGAGACCTTCATGCTCCAGTTCCAGCCCTTCGAGGCGGAGATGCGCCGCTTCGCGGAGCACATCATGCCGCGCGTGCATAATGCCTGATGCGATCGTGATCCTCGGCGGCGGCTTCGCCGGCGCCGCAACCGCCATCAAACTCGTGGAGGCCGGATATCCAGCGACGCAGGTGACGATCGTCGAGCCCCGGTCGGAACTCGGTCGGGGCATTGCCTACAGCACGCCGGATCTCGACCATCTCGTCAACGGGCCGGCACGGATGTTCAGCCTGTACCCCGGCGATCCCGGACACCTGTCACGATGGCTGGCCAACCATCCGGACAGGCGGGGCTGGACGGGGCCGGCCGACGGAAACTTCGATGCAAGCTTTCCGCCCCGCTTCCTGTACGGCGACTACGTGCAGTCGGAGCTGGCAAAGATCGGCGTGCAGCACGTGGTCGATCGTGCCGTGGACGTCTCGGCGGAAGGCGAGGTCGTGCTCGCCTCCGGACGCCGGCTTGCCGCCACCAGGATCGTGCTGGCGACGGGCCTCGTGCGAAACGAGTCGGGTTTTGCGATTTCCGAGCAGGTGCGCTCGCAGGCGAGATACATTGGCGATCCATGGGCGGCGAACGCCTATGACGCGGTCGACGGCCCGGATGGCGACGTGGCGATCGTCGGCAGCAGCCTTACGATGCTGGACATCGTGATCAGCCTTGAGAAGCGCGGCTTTCGCGGACGTTATTTCACCTTTTCGCGTCGTGGCCTGATCGCGCACTGCCGGCGCGAGGTCGAGGCGTGGCCGGCTTTCCTGCGTCCTGAAAACCTTCCGGGCAGTGCGCTGGCCCTGTTGCGGGAAATTCAGCGGGAACGGCGCGCCATCGCGACGGCCGGAGACGATTGGCAGCGGCTGGTCCTGAGTTTGCGTCCGTTCATCGAGTCGCTCTGGGCCAGCGCATCCGACATCGAGCGTCGGCGGTTCACCCGTCATCTCAGGACCTTCTGGGACCTGGCCTTCCATCGCGCCGTGCCCGATTCGCTCGCGTGGCTGGATCGTGTTCGGGAGCAGGGACGTTTCTTCAACGTGGCGGGCCGCGTGCAGGGATTGGCGCCGTCTGCGGAGCCCGGCGTCAACGTGACCTGGCGCCTTCGCGGCGATGCCGAAAACCAGAGTCGTCGCTTCGACTATGTCGTGAACGCCGCAGGGTATGAGGCGGACTGGCGGCGCTTGCCCGACGTGCTTGCCCGCAATCTCCTGGCAAGGGGAGCGGTGAGGCCCCATCCGGTCGGATTCGGCATCGAGGCCGACGCCGCGACTGGCGCGGTGATCGGAAGCGATGGCCGGCCGTCGCGACGCCTGTATGCCGTTGGCCACCCGTTGCGGGGGGCTGCCTGGGAGGCAAGTTCCGTCCTCGAGCAGATCGAAGGGGCAACGCGCGTTGCGCAGGCCGTGTCGGCGGACAGGATGCGCGACGCGGCATAAGGCGGTCATGAAAGCCGGTCCGCGGATCGGCTCACGCCTCCCTCACCAGGTCATGCGCACGCCGGCCGTGAGGGCCTGGCTTCCGTCCGGTCCGGCCAGGAGGCCTTCGTAGCGGAGGTACAGCGAGGTCGCTTCGGCGACGGCGGTGCTGGCGGAGAAGCCCAGCAGCACGCCGTCGCGGGCCGGCGAGAGGCCGAAGGTCGTGAAGGGCGACGCGGGCGCGCCGGTCAGCGCGGCCGTCACCGGCCGGGCGACATCGGCATATTCGTGGCTCCAGCCCAGCCGGAGCTGCATCGCCAGCCTGTCCTGCCAGCCCATGTCCATCGATGCGCCGAACTGCGCGCCGATCACCGAGCGAAGCGAGTTGGTCGTCTGCTGCGCGACCGTGAGGTCGAGCGACTGCGCCCCGGTCTCGGTGAAGCCGTTCTGGGTGCCGGTATAAGCCTGCAGCCGCGCGAACGGCTTGATGAAGGCATCGGCCCGGCCGCCGATATCGACGCGGTAGCCGGCCTCGAGCTGGCCGAAGAGCTGGTTGGCGCCGGCCTGGCCGAAGGCGGTACGCGGCGCCAAGCCCGGAATGACGATCTGCCGCGTCATCCGGTTGCTGCTGTAGGCGTAGCCCAACAGGCCGTCGGCATAGAACGGGCCGGTCGCGTAGTTGCCGTAGAGACCGACCTGCACGGTGTCGCTGCTCCCCTGTCCGCTGAAGCCCGAGACCCATTGCGTGCCGGCGCTGTAGCCGACGGTGACGCCGGCGCGGAAGGTGTCGGTGAAGGCCCGGTCGAGGCCGGCGGCGAAACCGCCGGCATTGTAGGTGACGGCGCCCTGCGCGGTGCCGGCGCCGACGGTACCAAGTCCGCCGATCGCGCCGCCCCAGACGCCCCAGCGCGACGGGCCGGACGCATCGCAAGCGACGTCGCACGCCTCGGCGAGAGCCACGCGGCCGCTGCCTGATGAACCACCGCCGCTGGCCTGGCTGGCGAAGTTGTTCATGAAGAACTGTGCGCCCTGCACCATCGCGGAGGAGAAGCCCGCATAGTTGGTACCCGACAGGGCCGTCAGGATCGGCTGGACCTGCGCGGGCGTCAGCGTGGCCAGCGCGCTCAGCACGGTGGCGTAGTCGCCGGTCGCGGAGGCGGCCGAGCTGTCCAACGCGTTTGCGATCGCCTGCTGCTGCGGATTGAGCGCTGCACTGGCGAAGCCACCGATCTGCAGGGTGAGATAGACGTTGTTGGCGTCGTAACTCAGGCTCGGCAGCAGGAACGGCGAGCTGCTCGCGACACTGGCGAAGGTGCCGGTCAGGCCCCCCGTGGCTTGCAGGATGGTATAGGTCGCCCGCGGCGCATAACTGCCGCCCGGCTGCACCAGCGCAAGGACCGAGCCGGCGAGGGCGGCTGTACCCACCGCGCCGGTCACGTTCAGCCTGCCCGCTTCGCCCAAAGGGGCCACCGCAACCTGGAACATGCCGGACGATGTCTGACTATAGGCTCCGTTCACCGTCATCGTGCCGTACGGCGTTCCCGGCGCCACGATGCCGGCATTGGCAAGCGTGCCCGTAAGTCCTCCAGTGCCCGACAGAGTGCCCAGGTTCGCGAAAGTGCCGGTAAAAGTTCCATTGTTCTGGAACAAGCCGGTATTGAGCACGTCAGTGGTCAGGCTGCCCGTGTTGGTGGTGACGCCCTGATTCAGGAATCCGGCGCCGCCGAGCGAATCGAGGGTGCCGGCATTGTTGAAGGTGCCGCCTTGCATGACGGTCATGCCGCCGATGAGGGAGCCGGTGAGATTGAGCGTGCCGCCGCTCACCACCGTGCCGCCGGTATAGGCATTCGTGCCGGCGAAGGTCTGCGTGCCGCCGCCGATGGTCACGCTGCCGCCGGTGACGTTGTACTCGCCGCCGTCGGCGATGATGCCGGAGAAGGTGCCGCTGCCTTCGGTGATCGTGAGATTCTGGCCGCCGAGATTGACCCGTCCGGTACCTCTCAGGTCCTTGATGTTGACAGGGGCCCATGAACGCGAAATGTCGAACACGCCGTCGTTCACCACGCCCCGCGAGGCAGCGATGCTGCCCGGTCCGGAAATCAGCAGCGTCGCCGGAATGCCGGAGGATGGGCCCTCGATTCTCGTCTCGCCGGTATAGGTGTTGGTCGCGCTGAGCTGCACAGCGCCGCCGCTCTCAATCGTGAGGCCACCGCGACCGGAAATGACGCCGGCCAGCCCCAGCTTGACGTTGTCCTTGGTGACGATGAGAGGACCGCCGGCCGTGGTCTCGAGATTGGCGGCCGTGACGAAGAACGGCGTGTAGCCGGTCACCTGGTCGCTCAGGTCGAACATCACCGAGTTCGACATGAAGAAGGGGATGCCCAGCGTGTTCGTCGTTCCGCTTCCGTCGACATAGAAATTGGGTTTGCCGGAAAGTTCGGCGGTCGCCGTCGGCAGGCCGGTGATCGGCTGCTTGTCCGGCGTCAGGCCCGTGATCGAGATCGAGCCTCTGAGCGTTTCCGAAAAGTCCTTGGTCAGGGAATAATATTTGGTCCCGGTGTCCAACAGGGTGAAGGCCGTCTTTGTCGTGGTGGAAGAACCGTCCGACACAGTCACCGTGAAATACATGGCGTCCGTCGGCGCCGAATTGTTTCCGGTCGAGCCGCCGTAGGGATTGGGGAAGCCAGGTGCTTGATCAGGCGATGTCGGTGCCACCCACTGGATCAAGCCGGGGGCCGAGGTTGCCGTCGGCATCGCTACCGGGGCGAACTGGCCGATGATCTCTGGCGTCAGGCCCGCCGTCACGCATGGATTGCACGACGTCACGCTCTGGGACTTGCCGCCGATCGTGACCGTCGCATTCGGGGACGCGGTCGGATTCGCCGCATCGCTCTGGCCGTTCGCCGCCACGACGAAGCCCTGGCGGGCCGCTCCCGGCATGATCACTTGTCCGAGCACGCCTCCGGCGATGTAGCAATCCGGCGAGCCGGGGCACTTGTCCTTTGGGAGCTGGTCGACGGAGATGCGGGCGCCGAACACGCCGTAGAACAGGCCCTCTTGGGGCGGTATGTCCTTCGTATCGGCATGATGGAAGTAGTCCGGAAAGATGTCGTGCGTCGCCGGAGTGGTATCGGGATCCGTATATTTGTAGGCGGCATTGATCTGAAAGCCCTGCCCTGGGCCATCGGGGGTGGAAAGTGTCGCCGCCGGCGGTGTGTCTGTCGTCGTCACGCCTGCCGCATAGAAGTTGAGCAGCGGTATCTGCAGGATGTTCCCGACGTAACCGCGGCAACCGCCACTTTCCGAATAGCAGAGCTTGACGTCGTTGCCGTTGGGAAGGCTCGAGGTCGGAACGGACGTCGTGTACTGGGAATAGCCACCCCACGTCTTGGGATCGAAGGCCGCATTGAATAGCGAGGAGCCGGTGTCGAACAGATAGGGTCTCGGCGCCCCGCCGTTGATGCCGATGTTGATCGAGAGGCGCGCGGCGTTGGACTGGGCGTCGAAGACGTAGCTCAGGGGGATATCGACGGACGTCTGGCCGAATGCCGTGGAAATCCCGCAGCAGACCAGCAGCGCCAGTCCGCTGACCCAACCCATTGACTTCCGCATGCTTCCCCCAAACCCGTCCCCGCACTCATCCTAGCGCGTCTTCGCGTTTTTTGCGCGGCATGGTCCGCGCGGTCACGAGAACCGCCCCGGGGGGAGTGGTAGCCAAGACAAGATTCGAAACAGCAGCATCATTTGATGCTGCATCAACGGCGCGCTGCGAAATCCTTCTACGGCGCGACCAGAAGGCTGGGCGGGCCGAATTCGAACGCAGCGGGCGTCCCGCCAGGTCCGCTTAGTGCAAATAGCCGACATCGCTAGCCAGATATGAGACAGTCGATGATGCACGACAGCGCATCGGCCGCGTATGCCGATCGCGAACTTTCTGGCGGGTAGTTTTGAGGAAGCCGTGTCCTGGTTGAAATCGAGTGCCGATGGAAAATCCGGGTTGGGCCTGCAAAGTCGTCGCCTGCCACTTTCGATCTTCGGCCCTCTCCCCTCTTTTGCGAGAAGAGGGCCTTATCAGCTCACCGCGTTGTAACGGCGACGGGGAGCAGGATACCCGTGGCGGCGTTTGCGCCGATCTTGACTCCCATCTCTTGTCCGACGCGCGTCGAGAACCGGTAGTGGAACCCTGCCCAGATGCGTGCCTCGGCGACCTCCTGATAGAAGGCTCGGACATTGCTCCAGCGGTGTGTCACACTTGGCAAGGTAGGACTTGAGAACGCTACTTCCGGGATCTCAGGGGTGCCCAGCACAGTCTCCAGAACGCTGCCCACTGCGGCACTCACGATGCAGTGAGCACAGGGATACTCCGGGTGCATTGGCGTCGCGTCGATCGGCATCCAGGCAGCGTCGCGATCAGTAGCCGGGTTGTCGTCGATATCGCCGTTGCGGATGGCCGTCATTGGCCGCCAGAAGTTATAGTGGAACTTGGCATCCCACACCGCGATCAGCGCGTCTGCCCAGGCGGCGGCCGTAAGCGCGTAAAGCCGGGCGCTGTCAGCTACTGGCATCTTCCGTGCAGCAGCAACGGTCTTAACCAGCGGATAGTAGACTCGGCCATCGGTGGCCAGCCAAAAGCGCGCGTCCTCCGTCTGGCGTGCCGTACGCTTCGTGCTGTCGCGCGCGCCCAGTTCTTTGATCTCGTTGTAGTCGGCGGCCCACTGGGCGCTGTTCAGAGCGACAGGTGGCCTGGGTCGGAGCGAGTCGCCGCTCGCCATGGTGAACGGCGTGACCCTCGGCCAATGTGACATGACGGGCAGTACAGTGGGCGAATAGTCTCCCGCCGCCACCCGCGCCCGGTAGGTATCCGACGCGCGCGAATTATCATTGGCGCGCGCGTGCAGGTGCTTTGCCGCCACGGCTTCGCCGAGCTTGATTCCTTCCTGCTTCGCGGCCCCTTCGGGCATCGTCACCAGATAGGCCGAGAGCGCAGCTTTTATCGTGGGCTCGGTTTTGGGATCGACACTGGCGAGGATGTGGGCAGCAGCGGTCGCCGCTGCGGCGTCATGCGAGGTCCCGGCGGGAGATGGTACGTGAGCCAAATACGGCCGGTAGCGCCCCTCGATTGAGTTGACCGCGTCGAACATAGCCAAATGAGTCATGGCCAGGATGCGTGAGGACGGCGGCGGCGCCATACCGCCGGCGACCACGAACGCTACGGCTTTCTCGTTCCAGTCGGAAATCACGTCGGCCGAGGTTGGCGAGGAGAGGCCGATTAAGGCGACGGCAGCTACTGTGCTTCTGTAGATTGTATTCATGCACTTTCTCCCTGTCTGTCGATTGCTGCGTGGAGGACGGCGTGCAACATTTATTCGTGTCGCTTGAGAGGAGTAATGGCGGAGTTCTGGGAACTTCTGGGAAACGTCTGGAAAATCGCATGACCGCCCGGGATGCCGCCGCGGATCGGCTGTTGACGTTTGGCCACTGTCGCTTCAACGCACACACAGGCCAGCTCTGGCGCAACCGCCGCGAGGCTAAGCTCACACCGCGCGCCGCTGCCGTTCTGTCGCTTCTCGTCGAGCATGCCGGGCAGGTCGTCACCAAACAGATGTTCATTGATGAGGTGTGGGACGGGCTCGCCGTAAGTGACGATGCGCTTACCTCCTGCATCCATGAGTTGCGACATGCGCTAGGCGACGATGCGCGGAAGCCACACTACATCGAGACCCGACATCGCCGCGGATATCTATTGAAGATGCCGGTGGTCACCGCGCCACAAGCGGGCCCGTCGCCGCCCGATCGAGGTCCGTTTGGCGGTGACATTGTTGGGCCTACTTCGACTGCAGAGACGGCCGATGGCCCACTGGTATTGCCCGATAAACCTTCCCTCGCAGTTCTTCCCTTTCAAAACATGTCTGGTGATCCAGAGCAGGAATACTTCGTTGACGGCCTAGTCGAGGACATCATCACTGCGCTGTCGCGTACCAAGGCTCTATTTGTGATCGCGCGCAACTCCAGCTTTTCATACAAGGGTGTATCGCCGGACGTGCGCCAGGTCGGGCGGCAACTGGGCGTGCGCTACGTGCTCGATGGCAGTGTGCGCAAAGCGGGAACGAAAGTTCGCATTACCGGCCAGCTAGTTGACGCTCACTCCGGCGCCCATATCTGGGCCGAGAGCTTCGACGGCGACCTCGCCGATATTTTCGCGCTTCAGGATGAGATCGCCTCCCGTTCAGTAATAGCAATCATTCCCAATCTGGAACGAACTGAGATCGAACGCCGGTCGAGCGAACCGACCGGGAGCCTGGCCGCCTATGACTGTTCCCTACGGGGCTGGGCTTGCATCGGCCAGCATACCCGAGAGGCGACTGATGAAGCGCTGTCATATTTCCAGCGTGCGATGGACTTAGACCCCCACTTTGCGCTGGCCTGGGCACAGGCCGGGATTTGCTATGTCCAGCGAAAAGCCTGGAGATGGGCGGCCGACCTCGAACGCGAGGCGAAGGAAGCCGAACGCCTGGCGCGCAAGGCACTCGATCTGGATCGTAATGATCCACGAGTGCTCGTACTGAGCGGGTTCGTCTGGGAATATCTCGCCGGATCACCCCAAGAAGCCCTTCCCCTTTTTGAGAAGGCGACCGAACTCGATCCGAATCATTTCTTTGCCTGGCACCGCAGGGGCTTCGCGTGCCTTCGTCTGGGTAAACCGGCAATACCTTACTTCGAGCGCGCTTTGCGGCTCAATCCGCGCGACCAACGCGCGCCGTTCACCCAGAACGCGCTGGCCAATGCGTATTTGCACAGCGGTGATTTCGCCAAGGCGGCTGAGCTGGCTGAAGACGCCCTGCGCCACCAGCCGGGATATCCACCGTCGCTATTGACGTTGATTGCCGCCCGCGCCCATGCCGGACAAGTGCACGAGGCCCGTGCAGCGGTGAAAACCCTCCTCGAGCTGCGCCCGGACGCCTCGATATCGAACATGGTCGTTGATGATAATTTTCCGACATATCGACAGACGATGACCGAAGGATGTCGTCTCGCCGGATTGCCCGATTGAGCGAGCAACGTCGCCTCGCCGTGATCCTCGTGGCGGATGACGCTTGCAATTGCAGGCCTCACGTCCGCTTTCGGTCATGAGCTGACGTGACCGCCCGTCGGCGTTATGTCTGCTTTACCCCCTAGCCGCCGACATCTCTCGATTCTTTGCTACCGTCGGCTTGGTGCCACTACCGGAGGACGTCCGCACCTACAGCTCGATGGTGCTGAAGGAGCTGGGCTACCGCGTGCTCGAGGCGTCCGAGGCTGAAGCTGCCCTGGCGATTCTGCACAGCCCGACGCGCATCGATCTGCTGTTCACCGACGTCGTGCTGCCCGGCAAGAGCGGCCGCGTCCTGGCCGATGCCGCTGCCACGCTCAGGCCGGGTCTCAAGGTCCTGTTCACCACCGACTATTCTAGAAGCGCCATCGTCCACCACGGCCGGCTCGACGCCGGCGTCCAGCTCATCTCCCAGCCCATCACTTTCAAATAGCTGGCTGCCGGGGTCCGTGACGTCATCGACATGACGTAAGGGTTGCGTGGCTCGCTCCTAGCGCCCCCTGTTGCTTGAGGCGGCGTTGAGCAGCGTTATGCCAGCATTCGAGTGAGCTGGCGATCCCTTGGAGAGCTCGCATTCCTTTGAATCCCAGCCAAGGCATCCGCGACGGGCTCGCTTAAGGGAGCCCAGCAGCGTCCGATGAGCAGGTAGTGAATCCCGCTTCTGTTATTGCGAAGCACCACCGGAGTACCGTCCCTTCCGAGCTTGGCGAAGCGCGCTATCGCGACTGATCAGCTAGACTGTCGCTGGGCCTTTTTGTGCTGCGGAGCTTGAGCTATGAAAGCTGTTGTTAAAGCGAGACGGCTTAGGCTGCTAGTAAAGCCGGGTACGACCGTTTCTGCTCTCTATAAAAAGGCGCCCCGCGCTACCGCGCTACTTGTACTCGCGCACGGGGCGGGGGCCGGCATGTCACATCCGTTCATGGCGTCCGTAGCTGATCTGCTTACTGAGGCAGGTGTAAGCACCTTCAGATTCCAATTTCCTTACATGGAGGCAGGCCTGAAGCGGCTTGATCGACCGGCCACAGCTCACGCGGCCATACGTGCGGCTGTCCAAAAGGCGGCGAAGCTGGCGCCGACGCTCCCTCTGTTTGCGGGAGGCAAATCGTTCGGCGGTCGTATGACTTCCCAGGCGCAGGCGCTGGAACCGCTTCCGGATGTTCGCGGCTTGGTGTTCTTAGGATTTCCGCTGCACACACCTGAAAAGCCCTCGATTGAACGCGCGGAGCATCTTCTCGACGTCCGAATTCCTCAATTATTTGTCCAAGGCACGCGGGACGAGCTAGCTAAGCCTTCGCTCCTGCGAAGGGCAATTAAGCGCTTAGGGAAACGGGCGACTTTCTGGCCAGTGAAACACGCCGACCATTCGTTTGGCGTCTTGGTTCGGTCGGGTCGAAACGATCAAGAGGTGCTCTCCGAAATTGCTGAAGTATTGGGCAAATGGATAAGAGCTCAAAAATTAGCCAACCGGCCCACTCTTCCCCACGGCGAAGCAGGGAGCTGATAAGGTTCTGCGGCAAGATTCGAAAGTCGAACTATTATACTGATACAATCAAAGGTAGAGTAGTGACTGCCTTTTGGGCGTTCGGAGACTTTCGGCCAGAAACCGCAGAAGACGCACTTTGAGGCGCAAATTGGCCGGTCTCTGGTATCGCTCAAGACGTAAAAAGGGCCGCAAAGGCGGCGCTTTCTAGGTTCCTTCAGATAGTAGGTCAAACAACCCAGGGTGGTTGGTAGGCCCGGCAGGATTCGAACCTGCGACATAACCGTTATGAGCGGCTCGTTCTAACCGCTGAACTACGGGCCCCCGACCGTTTGGCCGCCCCGGCCGGGCCGGGGCGGGACCTTATAGCCCGGCTATTCGGCGGGGGGCACGAACATATAGCCGACGCCGCGCACGGTGCGAATCACCGTCGGCTTGTCGGGCGCCGGCTCGATCTTGCGGCGGATGCGCGTGATCCGGAGGTCGATCGCCCGGTCGAACGGGTCGCGGGCGCGGTGGCTGGTCGTCTCCAGCAGCCAGTCGCGCGACAAGGGCCGGTTGGGGTTCTCGGCGAAGGTCTTCAGGATGTCGAACTCGCCCGAGGTCAGCGGTACGTCGCCGTTCTCCCCGTCCAGGAGCTGCCGCTTGGACAGGTCGAGCATGTGCCCGCCCATCTTCACGCGCTCCAGCCGCGACGGGGTAGTCTTGTTCACCGAGCGGCGCAGCACGCTCTTGCAGCGGGCGAGCAGTTCGCGCGGCTCGTAGGGCTTGGCAACGTAATCGTCGGCGCCGCTCTCGAGGCCCAGCACCTTGTCGACCGGGTCGGCGGACGCCGTCAGCATGATGATCCCGACGCGGGGGCTGCTCTCGCGCAGCCAGCGGGCCAGCGCGAACCCGTCTTCGGGGCCCGGAAGCTGCACGTCGAGCAGGACCAGGTCCGGCATCGCGCGGGAGATCTGGCGGCGCATCTGGGCGCCGTTCTCGACGGCAGTTACCTTGAGTTCATGGCTGGAAAGATAGGTCTCGGCGGCCTTGCGCTGAAATGCGTCGTCCTCGACCAACAACACGGACGGAAGCTGCATGACTTAACCTAATAAATGACTTTTAATGCCCTCAAAATAACACTATTTCTCAATGAATTATATTGTTTTCTTGATATTTTTGATACGATTGCGCATGCGCAATCTCTAGCCGCATCCCGCGGGTGGCGCCCCCAACCCTAGTCCCCAGGATGTGAATGACGCTCGCCGTTGCCGATCCGGCCGCCCAGCAGGACAGCTTCGTCCGTGCCGAGCTGGTGCGGCGGCTGTTCGAGGGATCGGCCCCGTCGCGCTACTTCTCCTTCGTGCTGTGGCCGGTGATCGCGGCCATCTACTGGCGGCAGATCGACCCGATGGAGCTGGCCGGACCCTTCGTGGCCTACCTGGCCGTGACCCTGGGCTTCGACGCCCTGCGCCGCAATTTTGCCCGGGCCCATCCGGACGACGAGCAGACCCTGCGCTGGGGCTGGTGGTTCGCGGGCTTCACCTTCCTGGGCGGCGCCTGCTGGGGATGGGCGGGGTTCGTGCTGGCCTCCAAGGACTTCGAGCTGCAGCGCATGCTGTTGGGCCTGGTGCTGCTGGCCACGATCACAACGGCGGTGCCGATCCGCTCGGCCCATCCGCCGACCTTCTACGCCTTCGCGGTCGCCACGACGGCGCCGCTGCTGCTGGTGCTGATCGCCTCGGGCGGGCCATTCTACCAGCTCGTGGGCATCGCGGGCGCCGCCTATGTCGGCCATCTGATGGCCTATGTGCGCGACGTGCACCGCTGGCAGTACGACAATATCGCGCTGGCCTACGAGAAGGAGGACCTCGCGCGCCGCCTGCAGGTCGCCTACGACAAGGCCCTGGCGGCGCAGGGCGAGGCGGAGAAGGCCGACCAGGCCAAGTCGACTTTCCTCGCCACCATGAGCCACGAAATCAGGACGCCGATGAACGGCGTGCTGGGCATGATCGACGTGCTGGAGCGCACGAAGCTTTCGGCGGAACAGCGCGACTCTCTGGGCACGGTGCGTTATTCCGCCTCCGCGCTGCTGCGGATCATCGACGACATCCTCGACTTCTCCAAGATCGAGGCGGGGCACCTCGACCTGGAGCAGATCGAGTTTTCGACGGTCGAGCTGATCGAAGGCGTGGCCGAGACGCTGGCCGCGAAGGCCGCCGAGAAGGGCCTGGTCCTGTCGGCTTTCGTGGCGCCCGACGCGCCGGCCAGTGCGGTCGGCGATCCGCTGCGCCTGCAGCAGATCCTGTTCAACCTGCTGGGCAATGCCATCAAGTTCACCGAGGCGGGCTCCGTCCGCCTCGTGCTCGAACGCGAACCATCAAAGCGTGGACTGGTCCTTCGCATCCGGGTCTCCGACACCGGCATCGGCCTCACCGCGGAACAGCGCGACCGGCTGTTCCATCCGTTCGTCCAGGCCGACAGTTCGACGACGCGCCGCTTCGGCGGCACCGGCCTCGGTCTGTCCATCGTGCGCCGCCTCGCGGAGGCGATGCAGGGCAGCGTGGTAATCGACAGCGAGGCCGGCATCGGCTCGACCTTCGTCGTTACGGTGACGCTGGGCGTCGCGGCGGCCGTTCCGCAAGGCGCCGACCTGCCGCTGAAGGATCTGTCGCTCGTCCTGTCGCTGCCCGATCCCGAGGAGGGCGCCGCGCTGGCGCGTTACCTGCGCGATGTCGGTGCCGAGGTCGACGTCGTGGTGTCGAACCTCGCCGTGGTGAGCATCGATGGGGTGAAGGAGCAGGTTTCCCTGGCCGATCTCAAGCGGCCGTGGCGGCGCGATGCATTGGTGCGGGCGATCGCGCGCGCGGCCGGTCGCATGAGCTGCCGGACGGCTGCCGTCGAAACGCCGAACCCGGCCGGGCGATTGAATGGCCGCGTCCTGGTGGTCGACGACAATTCGGTCAACCGCAAGATCCTGGCGCGCCAGCTCGAACTGGCCGGTGCCTCGACCGACGTTGCGGCCGGCGGCGAGGAGGCCCTCGCGCTGTGGCGCAAGGGTGGATACGACCTCGTGCTGGCCGACCTGCAGATGCCGGACATGGACGGGTTCGAATTGGCGCGACACATCCGCGAAGGCGAAGCCCGGGAGGGCCGGGCGCGCCTGCCGATTCTCGCCATCACCGCCAGTGCGCTCGAAGGCGAGGAAGAGCGCAGCCGGGCGGCCGGCATGGACGGTTTCATCACCAAGCCGGTCGGCATCGAGCAGTTGCGCGCGACCCTCGGCGTCTGGCTGAAGGATGCGGCCGGGACGCGCGTGGCGTGAGCGCGGCCTACGATCGCGGCCGGCTGGCCGAGTTGTTCGGCGACGATCCCGCCACGCTGGCCGAGATCGAACGCGAGTTCCTCGACACGGCCCGCGGCGCCGAACGCGAGATCCGCGACACCGACGATCTGCAAACGATCGCGCGCGCGGCGCATCGGGTGAAGGGCGCGTCGGGCATGATCGGCGCCAATGCCTTGAGCCAGGTCGCGGCCGCCGTCGAGAAAGCGGCGAAGGCGCACGACCTTTCGGCTGTGCGCCGGCTGGACGAGAACTTCAGTCAGGAGGTGACGAAGATCGCAGCTCTAGTCGGTGCCCCATAGCGTAGCGCCGAATGATCCGCGATTCGGCTCGCTCAAGGGAGCGCGCAACTCCAGTTGCGCTCATATCTTGCTCATAGGCGAAGCTTGAGCGCCACTGGAGTGGCGCGCTCCACTAAGGCCGCTTCGATCCGCTCTAGCGGCGGGGCCTCAGCATCACCGTTGCGGAGTAGGAGAGCAGGGCGCGGCCGTTCTGTTCCAGCAGGCCGCGCAGGAAGGCGATCGACCTGCCCTGCTTGGGCACTTCGACGCGCGTGATCAGCGGCGCGGAGATGTCGCCGGCGGACAGGAACTCGGCGGCGAAGGAGACCGTGGCGGGCGCCAGGTCGCTGGTCATCGCCGCGGCGCGCGTGATGGCGGTGTCGGCGAAGCTCATCATGTAGCCGCCATGCAGCGCGCCGCCGGAGTTGCACATGCGCGCGAGCGTGGGCTGCACCAGCGAGGCGCCGTCGGCCTCCTTGCGCACGAAGGCCGGGCCGATATGCGTGGAGTAGAGGCTCGCCTTGAACGGCTCGAAGCCCTCGGGCACGACCTGCGGCGGCAGGTCTATCCTCGACGGCGCCTGCTCGTCCTTGCGCGCCATCGCCTTGGCGCGCGCGACGTGTCGGCACACGCCCGACCACAGCGCGATGGTGCGGCCTTCCTGGGTGATCGAGCCGCGCGCGAAGGCCATGCGTCCCGTCACCTGCAGCGGCTCGCCACGCGCTTCCAGCGGCGGTCCGATGACGGCGCCGTTCAGGAATTCGACGGCGATACTCACCGTCATGGCGAACGACGTATTGGTGCCTCCGTCGGCCGCGCGGCCCGCCACCAGGCAGAGCGCATAGTCGGCGAAGGTCAGGATGCCGCCGCCATGCACGCCGCCCATGTAGTTGCCGTGGCGTGGCAAGGTCGGCAGCACGCAATGCACCGTGCCGGCCTTCCGGGCATCGCCCTGGATGTCGAAATAGAACGGTCCGACATGATCCTCGAACGGATCCGGCGGCACGAACACGGTGTAGCGCGAGAGGTCGATGGTGTCGGGCATTGGCTCTTGTGAAGCGTCGTTGGCGGGTTCTAATAGAAGAGAATCACCCAATCACAAAGAGCCACGGAGCGAAACGTCATGGGGGAAGCCGCCCACAAGATCGAGGTCCGGCGCGACAAGCGCGAGGCCGGCACGGTGGCGCATCTCGTATTCGACAATGCGCGGCGGCTCAACGTCCTGAACCCGTCGGCCCTGCACGATCTCACCGAGACCTTCCACGCGCTGTCGGCCGAGGAAGATCTGCGTGTCGTCGTCTTCTCCGGCGCCGGCGGCCGGGCCTTCATCGGCGGCGCCGACATCAACCACATGGCGGGAATGCGCACGTCCGAGGACGGCCGGACCTTCATCACCATGGTCCACAAGCTCTGCCAGTCGATCCGCGACTGTCCGGTGCCGGTGATCTGCCGTCTTGAGGGCTACACCTTGGGCGCCGGCCTCGAAGTGGCGGCGGCCTGCGACCTGCGCATCGCCACCGACACGGCGCATTTCGGCATGCCCGAGGTCAAGGTCGGCATTCCCTCCGTCGTCGAGGCGGCACTGCTGCCGCGCCTGATCGGTTGGGGGCGCACCTCGTGGATGCTGCTCACCGGCGAGAACATCGACTCCGCCAAGGCCGAGGCCTGGGGCATGGTCGAGGAAGTCGTCGAGACGGTGAAGATCGACGCCGCGGTCGAACGCTGCGTGCATTCGATCGTCGACGCGACGCCGCTCGCGGTGCGGGCGCAGAAGCGCCTGATGCGCCGCTGGGAGCGGCTGCCGCTCGACGAGGCGGTGCAGGCCGGCATCGATTCCTTCGCCCAGTCGGTCGCCGAGGGCGAGCACATCGAGCGCATGGGCGCCTTCGTCAATCGCAAGAAGAAGTAAGAAAATCAGAGCAGGGAAGGATACGAGACAATGATCGACCGCCGTCAATTCCTGGTCTCCGCTGCGGCGTCCGCCGCGCTGGGACCGACCGTATCGACCGCCGCGCTGGCCCAGGCCGCATGGCCCACGAAGCCGGTCAGCATCGTGATCCTGTTCGCCCCCGGCAGCGGCACCGACACGATGGCGCGCATCTTCGCCGAGAAACTCTCCGCGCAGCTCGGCCAGCCGGTGACCGTCGACAACAAGCCGGGCGCCAACGGCACGATCGCCGGCGCCTTCGTGGCGCGCGCCGCGCCCGACGGCCACACGCTGATGTTCACCTCGAACACCTCGCACGCAGCCGCCGCGGCGCTGGTGAAGAACGTGCCCTATGACCAGGTGAAGGATTTCGAGACCATCGGCTTCATCGGCCTGGTCCCCTTCTGCATCGTCGCCAACCCCGCCGCGCCCTTCAATACGATCCAGGAACTCGTGGCCTACGCCAAGGCCAACCCGGGCAAGCTTTCCTACGGCACCGGCAACAGCACCGGCGTGGTGGCCGGCGAAACCCTGAAGCGGATGCTGGGCTTCGACGCCGTGCAGGTGCCCTACAAGAGCGTGCCGCCGGCGCTGAACGACGTGCTGAGCGGCACGCTGCAATACATGATCGCCGACATCGGCACCGTGCTGCCTCATGTCAGGGCCGGTCGCGTGAAGGCGATCGCGTCGATCTCGAGCGAGCGTTCGCCCAACCTGCCGGACCTCAAGACCTTGCGCGAGCAGGGCATCGATTTCGACCTTGACGGCTGGTACGCCATGTTCGCGCCGGCCAAGACGCCGCGCCCGATCATCGACAAGTTGAACGCGATCATCCGGGAAGAATACGCGAAGCCCGAGATGCAGCAGCGCATGCGCGACTTCAACACGATCCTCAAGCCCGGCTCGCCGGAAGAGCTGCTGGCCTTCCAGAAGGCCGAGATCGAGAAATGGACGAGGCTCGCGCGCGAGGCGGGGATCCAGCCGGAGGGCTAGACGATGAGCAAGACCGTCCGCATCGGCTGCCATTCGGGATTCTGGGGCGACACCGAGACCGCCGCGGTGCAGCTCGTGCGCCACGGCAAAGTCGACTATCTGGTGAGCGACTATCTGGCCGAAGTCACCATGTCGATCATGGCGGCCCAGAAGCTGCGCAATCCGCAGGCGGGCTATGCGCTCGACTTCGTGACCGTCGTGATGGCGCCGCTGGCGCGCGAGATCGCCGAGAAGAAGATCAAGGTCGTGACCAATGCCGGCGGCGTCAATCCGCTGGCCTGTCGCGACGCCGTGCTCAAGGCCTGCGAGGCCGCAGGCGTGACGCTCAAGGTCGCGGTCGTGCTGGGCGACGATATCCTGCCGCGGGTGGACGAGTTCCGCGCCGCCGGCATCCGCGAGATGGACACCGGCGCCGAGCTGCCCGCCAAGATCGCCAGCATGAACGCCTATCTCGGCGGCTTCCCGATCGCACGGGCGCTGGCCGAGGGCGCCGACGTGGTCATCACCGGACGCTGCGTCGATTCCGCCGTGACTTTGGGCGCGCTGATCCATGCATTTTCGTGGACGCCGGGGGAGTTCGACCGGCTCGCCGCCGGCACGCTGTGCGGTCACATCATCGAATGCGGCGCGCAGTGCAACGGCGGCAACTTCACCGATTGGCGGCTGGTGCCCGACTACGACAATATGGGTTTCCCGATCGCCGAAGTGTCGAGCGACGGCAGCTTCGTGCTTTCCAAACCCGACAATACCGGCGGCTTGATCAGCACCGCGACGGTCGCCGAGCAGATGCTCTACGAGATCGGCGATCCGCGCGCCTACATGGTGCCCGACGTCGTATGCGACTTCACGCAGGCGACCTACGAGCAGGTCGGCAAGGACCGCGTGCGCGTCAGCGGCGCGAAGGGACGGCCGCCGACCGACACCTACAAGGTCTCGACCACCTGGTCCGACGGCTACAAGTTCAGCTCGATCTTCATGCTGGGCGGACGCGAGGCGGTGGCCAAGGGCCGGCACAGTGCGGAGTCGATCATCAAGAAGACGCGCCGCATGTTCGCCGAGAAGGGCATGGCGGATTATCGCGACGTCAGCATCGAGGTGATCGGCAGCGAAGCGACCTATGGGCCGCACGGCCGCACGCCCGACGCGCGCGAAGTCGTGGTGAAGATCGCGGCCAAGCACGACCAGAAGGAAGCGCTCGGCCTGCTCGGCCGCGAGATCTCGCCGATGTCGACCGGTGGCGTGGTCGGCATGACCGGCAGCTTCGGCGCCGGCCGTGTCTCGCCCTCGCCGGTCATCCGCATGTTCTCCTGCCTCGTGCCGAAGACGATGGTGCCGGTCACGGTCGATGTCGGTGGTCATCAGATCGCGATGCAGGAAGGTGCGTTGAGCGGCGGCTTCACGGCCGCGCAATTGCCGACGGAAGCCCCGCCGGCTTCGTCTTCGACGACCAGCGATACGACCACCGTGCCGTTGGTCGCACTGGCCTATGGCCGCTCGGGCGATAAGGGCGACAATGCCAACATCGGCATCTTTGCACGCGAGCCCCAGTACGAGTCCATCCTCGATGCCGAGGTGACGGAAGAGGCGGTGGCGAAATACTTCGCCCATCGCATCAACGGCCCGGTCACGCGCTGGCGGCTGCCCGGCATCAAGGGCTTCAACTTCCTGCTGCGCCAGGCGCTGGGCGGCGGCGGCATGGCCTCGCTCAAGGCCGACCCGCTGGCCAAGGCCTTTGCCCAGATGCTTTTGGACATGCCGGTCCGCGTGCCGAAGGAGCTGGCGGCGAAGCTTGGCGCTTAGAGCGGTGTGCCTCTAGGTCCCGAGCCATCACAACCCCGGGAATCGCCCCCCGGGGGGTCCGTTTCGTTTATTTCGTTTATTTCGTTTATTGGCGATGTCGCCGGCACGTCGCGAGTAAGACGATCAGGCCGGCGATCGCCGGGTTGAGGACCTGGATCGCGTCTAGCAGGACGACGCTGATCGCGCCGGCGATGTAGGCCTTGAGCGATCCGAGCAGGATGGCGTGCAGGACGATTCCCGCGCCGACAGTGGCGATGACGGCGCGCCAGCCGAGGTCATCGCGCTTCAAGGCGACATGGAACGCCCAGAGCGACAGCGGCAGGAACAGGACGATCGCGGTGACGACGCCGGGATTGTAGCCGCCCTGGGCGATGGCCGGCCCGAGATGGGCGAACAGGTTCACGAAGGGGATCGAGAAGTAGCTGAGGGCCAGGGCGGGCCAGCGCCGGCCGAGCAGGGCTGCCGCCGGCCCCGCCAGCCAGACGGCGGCGATGTTGACGGCCGTGATGAAGGAATAGGGGACGGGGCAGGTCGCGGCATCGGCGAAGCCCAGGTTTGCGCACAGGAAGCCGCGGAAGGCGTAATGCCCGCCCTCGGCATCGATCCCGTGCTCCTCGAACTGGTGCACGAGGTAGATCCACGTGCCCGCCCAGGCCAGCCATGGCAGGTCGTTCCAGCGCGACCCGCTCTTGTTGCAGCGCAGCAAGTCGGTTATGAAAAGCAGGAATAGCAGTCCGACTGCAATGGCGAGGCCAAGATAGGGCCAGAGATAAGTAAAGCTGGGCATTCGGGCGCAAAGCTAACGTCGCAGAGGCGCGGCCGCCGCCGCTAATTTGCGCGATCCAAGACAATATCTATCGATTGACATAGTATATCGACCGATAAATAAGTCGCCCAGGTTAGCGCTGTTCAGGGTACTGATGACCGACATTCAAACCACCGGCCGCGGCCGCCCCGGCACTCAGGCGAGGGGCGAGGATACGCGGCGGCGCATCCTGGAAACCGCGCTCGATCTCTTCGCTGCTCATGGATACGAGGGCGCCAGCACCCGGCAGATCGCCGAGGGCGCGGGCGTGAACCTGCCGGCCATCCAGTATTATTTCGGCAACAAGGAAGGCCTCTACCGCGCGATCATCGAGGACATCGTCGCCGACACCGAGCGGCACATGGCCGAGGTGGCGCCACGCGTGCGGGCCGCTCTCGACGATCCCGCGACCACGCACGAGGCGCTGAGCGAGCTCCTCTGCGAGCTCCTCGAAGCCTTCGTCACCCTGGTGACCAGCGGCACCCAGGTCGAGAGCCGCCGGCTCATCTTCGCCCGCGCCGAGGTCGAGGAGACGCCCGGCCTCGACCGGCTGCACGACAATGGCATGAAGCAGATCTTCAATCCCTGCCTCGCTCTGTTCGCCCGTATCCAGGGCAAAGCGGAAGCCGGCCAGGAGATGACCCTGCGCACGATGGCGCTGATCGGACAGGTCGTCATCTTCTGCAACAACAACAAGCGACCCATCCTCACGGCCGGCGGCCTCGACGCCGACAGCGTGCGGCTGATGAAGCAGATCGTGCGCGAGCAGACGCTCGCCATCTGCCGCGCTGCGGCCCCCGCACCCTAATTTCGCGAGTACCTGCATGCACAAGCGTTCGCCTTTCCTCGTCGCCTTCACGGCTTTCCTTCTCGCGGGCTGCACCGCGGGTCCGGACTTCGTGAAGCCCGACAAGCCGGCGCAGACGAGCTACACGCCGGAATCGCTGGCGCCGCAGACCAGCTCGGCGGCCGGCCCCGGCGGCGCGGCGCAGAGCTTCGTGCCTGAGATGGATATTCCGGGCGAATGGTGGACGCTGTTCCAGTCACCGCAGCTCGATGTGCTGATCAAGGAATCGCTGCAGGCCAATCCCGATGTCGATGCCGCGCAGGCCGCACTCCGCCAGGCGCGCGAGAACTTCTTCGCCCAGCAGGGCAGCCTGTTCCCGACCTTGAGCGCCAATGCGTCCGGCACTCAGCAGCAGGTTTCGCTGGCGTCGCAGGGCCAGAGCGGCCCGGCGATCACCTATGGCGTCACGGCGGCGTCGCTCAACATCTCCTATTCGCCCGACATATTCGGCGGCGTGCGGCGCCAGGTCGAATCGCGGGAAGCCCTGGCGGAAGTCCAGCGCTTCCAACTCGAGGCGACGTACCTGACGCTCACCTCCAACGTCGTCGTGGCGGCGATCAACCTCGCCTCGCTGCAGGCGCAGATCGACGCGACCAAGGGCATCATCGCCATCCTCAACAACTCGCTGGGCGTGGTGCGCCGCCAGTTCGACCTGGGCGGCGCCTCGCGCGCCGACGTGCTGGCGCAGGAAGCCGCACTCACGCAGACGCAGGCCACCCTGCCGCCGCTGGAGAAGCAGCTCGCCATCCAGCGCAACGGGCTGATGCGGCTGGTCGGCCGCACCCCGGACCAGGACCGGGGCGAGAAGTTCGATCTGGCCAAGCTGAAGCTGCCGACCGATCTGCCGCTCAGCCTGCCTTCGCAGCTTGTCGAGCAGCGGCCCGACGTGAAGGCCGCCGAAGCGCAGCTCCATTCCGCCAGCGCCGATATCGGCGTCGCCGTCTCCAATCAGATGCCGCAGTTCACCATCACCGGCCTGCTGGGCTTCTCCTCGGGCGGCCTCGGTTCGCTGCTCGTGCCGGGTGCGGGCGTGTGGAGCATCGGCTTCGGCCTCGCCCAGACCGTGTTCGACGGCGGCCGGCTCGACCATCAGCGGCAGGCCGCGATTGCGGCCTATGAGCGGGCGGCGGCGCAATATCGCGGCGTCGTGTTGTCTGCGTTCCAGGACGTCGCCAATGCGTTGCGCGCGCTGCAGGCCGATGCCGACACGCTGCGGGCACAGGTCGCCGCCGAACAGACGGCCGCGGCGAGCCTCAGGCTCTCCGAGCAGCAGTACCAGCTGGGCGCGGTGAACTACCTGATCCTGCTCAACGCGCAGCAGACCTACCAGACCGCCGTCATCAACCGGCTGCGCGCGCAGGCCGCGCGCTACTCCGACACCGCCGCGCTCTTCCAGGCGCTGGGCGGTGGCTGGTGGAACCGGACCGACGTCGATCCGAAATCGATGGGCAAGCCCACGCGCTTCGCGCTGCCGCCCGTCCAGGACATCAAGCTGCCGCGCGCCGGTCACTGAGCGTGCGGTTCATCAGGCATCAACTCGTTAAGCAAGGTTCAAGAGGCATACGATGATCAAGCGAATGCTCATCATGCTGGTTCTCGTCGGCGCAGTGCTCGGCGGGCTGTTCGGCTTCAAGGGTTTCGTCAACGGCAAGATCAAGGAGGCGATGGCCGGCATGGCCAACATGCCCCAGACGGTCTCCGCCATGAAGGCCGAGAGCAGCGACTGGCAGCCCAAGATCGATGCGGTCGGCAGTCTGCGCGCCGTGCGCGGCGCGGAGCTGTCGCTCGAAGTGCCGGGCGTGGTCGAAGAGATCACCTTCGAGTCCGGCGACCAGGTGAAGGCGGGGCAGGTGCTTCTCGCCCTGCGCAAGGACGACGAGGTGGCCAAGCTGCAGTCGCTCGAGGCGACGGCGACGCTTGCCCAGATCACCTACGACCGCGACGTGAAGCAGCTCAAGGCGCAGGCGATCAGCCAGGCGATCGTCGACAACGACGAGGCCAACCTGCGCAACGTCAAGGCGCAGGTCGCCCAGCAGAAGGCGATCGTCGAGAAGAAGACGCTGCGGGCGCCGTTCGACGGCAAGCTCGGCCTGCGCCAGGTCGATCTCGGCCAGTTCCTCTCGGCCGGCACCGTGATCGCCACGCTGCAGTCGCTCGACCCGATCTATGTCGACTTCCTGTTGCCGCAGCAGGCCGTGGCGCAGGTCACCGTGGGCGAAAAGGTCAGGGCCAAGATCGACGCGTTCCCGGGCCGCACCTTCGAGGGCAAGATCACCGCCATCAACCCGAAGATCGAGACGGCCAGCCGTAACCTACAGGTGCGGGCCACGCTGCCCAACGCCGACCAGAAGCTGCTGCCCGGCATGTTCGCCACGGTCGAGCTGGACACAGGTGCTGCGCAGCGGCTGGTAACGCTGCCGCAGACGGCGGTGGCCTATAATCCCTATGGCTCGCTGGTCTACATCGTCGACGACAAGGGCAAGACGCCCGACGGCAAGCCGCAGCTCGTTGCCCGCCAGGTCTTCGTCACGACCGGCGCCACGCGCGGCGACCAGGTCGCAATCCTGAAGGGCGTGGCCGAGGGCGACATGGTCGTCACCTCCGGCCAGATCAAGCTGCGCAACGGCGTGCCGGTGATCGTGGACAACCGCGTCGTCCCGACCAACGACCCTGCGCCGAAGATCGTCGACAAGTAATCAGCTTTCAGGACATCGTCCCATGAAGTTCACCGATATCTTCATCCGCCGCCCGGTTCTGGCGAGCGTCGTGAGCCTGCTGATCCTGGTCGTCGGCCTGCGCGCCATCAGCGCGCTGCCGGTGCTGCAGTATCCGCGCACCGAGAACGCCGTCGTCACGGTCATGACGACCTATTACGGCGCCGATCCCGACGTCATCGCGGGCTTCATCACCACGCCGCTGGAGCAGGCGATCGCGCAGGCCAACGGCATCGACTACATGACGTCGACCAGCCAGAGCGGTGTCAGCACCATCACGGTCTACCTGCGACTCAACTACGATTCGAGCAAGGCGCTGACCGAAATCAACACCAAGGTGAGCTCGGTGCTGAACCGGCTGCCCTCCGGCACGCAGCAGCCGATCCTGACGGTGAAGATCGGCCAGACGATCGACGCGATGTATATCGGCTTCAACAGCACGGAGCTGGCCCCCAACCAGATCACCGACTACCTGACCCGCGTCGTGCAGCCCAAGCTGCAGGCGGTCGAGGGCGTGCAGACGGCCGAGCTGCTGGGCGCCAAGAACTTCGCGCTGCGCGCCTGGCTCGATCCGCAGAAGCTCGCGGCCTACGGCCTGACAGCCGCCGATGTCAGCCAGGCACTGACGGCGAACGACTACATCGCGGGCCTCGGCACGACCAAGGGCCAGATGGTGCAGGCCACGCTCAAGGCCTCGACCGCGCTGAGTTCGCTGCAGGAGTTCCGCAACCTCGTGCTGAAGCAGCAGGACGGCGCCATCGTCCGGCTGAGCGACGTGGGCAACGTGACCCTGGGTTCCGACGACTACGAATCCGAGGTGAGCTTCGACGGCCAGAAGGCGGTCTATATCGGCATCCAGGTGGCGCCGGCCGCCAACCTGCTCGACGTCATCGCCGGCGTCCGCAAGATCTTCCCCGAGATCCAGGCGCAGCTCCCGCAGGGGCTGAACGGCCAGGTCATCTACGACTCGACGGAGTTCGTGAACAGCTCGATCGACGAGGTGATCCGCACCCTCGTCGAGGCGCTGGTGATCGTGACCCTGGTCGTCTTCGCCTTCCTGGGCTCGGTCCGCTCGGTGATCATTCCGGTCATCGCCATTCCGCTGTCGCTGATCGGCACCTTCGCGATGATGGCGGCCTTCGGCTTCTCCATCAATCTGCTGACCCTGCTGGCGCTGGTGCTGGCGATCGGCCTGGTGGTCGACGACGCCATCATCGTGGTCGAGAACGTGAACCGCCATCTCGAGGAGGGGCAGAAGCCTTTCCCGGCCGCCATCCAGGCGGCGCGCGAGCTGGGCGGGCCGATCATCGCCATGACCGTGGTGCTGATCGCGGTCTATGTGCCCATCGGCTTCCAGCGCGGCCTGACCGGCGCGCTGTTCACCGAGTTCGCCTTCACCCTGGTGGGCGCCGTCACCATCTCGGCGATCGTGGCGCTGACGCTGTCGCCCATGATGTGCTCGCGCATGCTGAAGCCGCACGACGCCGCCGATCGCGGCCTGGAAGCGCGCCTGATCCGCGGCATCGACCGCGTATTCGACGGCCTGCGCCGCGGCTATTCGCGCTGGCTGACCGGCAGCCTCAACTACCTGCCGGTCACGGCGACCTTCGCCGTGCTGGTGCTGGGCAGCATCGTCTACCTCTACTCGGCGACCAGCAGCGAGCTGGCGCCGCAGGAGGACCAGGGCATCATCATCGCGTTTGCGACCTCGGCGCCCAACTCGACCATCGACCAGCGCCAGATCTACTCGCGCGAGATCTACAAGATCGGCGCCAGCCATCCCGAGACCGACCACGTCTTCCAGCTCGACGTGCCCGGCCAGTCGATCGCGGGCTACGTCCTGAAGCCCTGGGACAAGCGCACGATGACCTCCAACCAGCTGCAGCCGATCGTGCAGCAGGAGCTGGCGGGCATTGCCGGTGCGCAGGTCGTGGCCTTCCAGCCGCCGCCGCTGCCGGGCTCGACCGGCCTGCCGATCCAGTTCGTCATCAACACGACGGGCGGGTTCGACGTGCTGAACGACGTGGCGCAGAAGTTCCTGCAGGAGGCGCTCGCCACCGGCCGCTTCATCTTCCTCAACACCGACCTCAAGATCGATGCGCCGCAGGCCACGGTCGTCATCGATCGCGACAAGGCGGCCCAGCTTGGCCTGAAGATGAGCGATATCGGCGGCGCGATGGGCTCGATGCTGGGCGGCGGCTACGTCAACTACTTCGCGCTCGACGGCCGTTCCTACAAGGTGATCCCGCAGGTCCAGCAGTCCTCGCGGCAGAACATCGACCAGATCCTCGACTATCACATCAAGGCGGCCGACGGCTCGTCGGTGCCGCTGTCGACCGTCGCGAAGCTCGTCACCAAGGCGATCCCGCAATCGCTCAACCACTTCCAGCAGCTGAACAGCGCCACCATCCAGGGCGTCGCCTTCCCCGGCGTGTCGCAGGCCGAGGCGCTGGAGACTCTGAAGGACCTGGCGGCGCGCACGCTGCCAGTGGGCTATTCGGTCGATTACGGCGGCGCGTCGCGCCAGTACGTTCAGGAGACCGGCGGCTTCATCGTCACCTTCGGGTTTGCGCTGATCATCATCTACCTGTCGCTGGCGGCCCTGTTCGAGAGCTTCCGCGATCCGCTGATCATCCTGTTCTCGGTGCCTATGTCGATCGCCGGCGCGCTGATCTTCCTGATGGCACTCAGCACCGTGGCGGTACCCGGGGCGACCCTGAACATCTACACGCAGGTCGGGCTGGTGACGCTGATGGGTCTGATCAGCAAGCACGGCATCCTGATCGTCGAGGTCGCCAACGAGCTGCAGGAAGCCGGCAAGTCGCGGCGCGAGGCCATCATCGAGGCCGCCGCCATCCGGCTGCGGCCCATCCTGATGACCACGGCGGCCATGGTGCTGGGCGTCGTGCCGCTGATCGTGGCGACCGGCGCCGGCGCCCTGTCGCGCTTCTCGATGGGCCTGGTGATCGCCAGCGGCCTGGCGGTCGGCACGCTGTTCACCCTGTTCGTGGTGCCGGCCGTCTACGTGATGCTGGCGACGGACCATTCCAAGAAACGCGGTGCCGGCGAACCCGGTGAGCCCGTCGAGGCCGCCCCTGCGGCGGGCGACTGACGCTTCAGGAATGTGGCCGGGGCGGCAGACAAGACTGCCCCGGCGCCCCCTCGATAGTGTATCCTCCGGGCCATGACGGCCCCCTCCAAACTCGTCCCGGAGAAGGACGAACGCGCCGAACGGCTTGCCGCCGCGTTGCGCGAAAACCTGAAACGGCGCAAGGCGCAGGCGCGCGCCAAGGGGGACGTCCCGAAACCGGCGGACACCGGTCGGACGGCCGACAAGACCGGCGGTTGAGCCGGCCCCCTCCCTCCTTTAGAAGCGCCCCCTGATGAGCATTCTTTCCGACCGCTGGATTCGCCGCATGGCGCAGGAGAAGGGCATGATCGAGCCCTTCGTCGACGCCCAGAAGCGCGAGGGCGTCATTTCATACGGCCTGTCGTCCTACGGCTACGACGCCCGGGTCGGAAACGACTTCAAGATCTTCACCAACGTCAATTCGTCGGTGGTCGATCCGAAAAACTTCGACCAGCAGAGCTTTGTCGACCGCAACACCGATGTCTGCATCATCCCGCCCAATTCCTTCGCGCTGGCGCGGACGGTCGAATATTTCCGCATCCCGCGTGACGTGCTGGTGATCTGCGTCGGCAAGTCGACCTATGCGCGCTGCGGCATCATCGTGAACGTGACGCCGCTGGAGCCGGAGTGGGAGGGCCATGTGACCCTGGAATTCTCCAACACGACGCCGCTGCCCGCGAAGATCTACGCCAACGAGGGCGCGTGCCAGTTCCTCTTCCTCCAGGGCAACGAGCCCTGCGAGGTTTCCTACCGCGACAAGGCCGGCAAGTATCAGGGCCAGCGCGGCGTCACCCTGCCGAAAATCTGAGCGGAGGCGGCCATGGACAGAATTCGCATCAAGGGCGGCCGCCAGCTGAACGGCCAGATCCGCATCTCCGGCGCCAAGAACGCGGCCCTGCCGCTGATGGTGGCGTCGATGCTGACCGACCAGCCGCTGACGCTGCACAACGTGCCGCGGCTGGCCGACATCACCACCATGATGCAGCTCCTGCGGCAGCATGGCGTCGAGATCACCGCCGCGGCCGGCGAGAACGGCCACAGCCACGGCACGACGATGGTGCTGAAGGCCTCCAAGATCACCTCGACCACGGCGCCCTACGACATCGTGCGCAAGATGCGCGCCTCGATGCTGGTGCTGGGCGTGCTGCTGGCGCGCGAGGGCCAGGCCAAGGTCTCCCTGCCGGGCGGCTGCGCCATCGGCGCGCGTCCCGTCGACCTGCATATTGCCGGCCTGCGGAAGATGGGCGCGGAGATCGACATCGACGGCGGCTACATGGTCGCGCGGGCACCCAAGGGCCTGAAGGGCGCGCGCTACACCTTCCCGAAAGTGTCGGTCGGCGCCACCGAGAACCTGATGATCGCGGCGGCGCTGGCCAAGGGCACGACCGTGCTCGACAACGCCGCGCGCGAGCCCGAGATCGCCAACCTCGCCGAATGCCTGTCGGCGATGGGCGTGCCGGTGGGCGGCATCGGCACCGAGACCCTCACCATCGAGGGCGTGACCTCGTTCAAGGCGATCGAGCACGAGGTCATTCCCGATCGCATCGAGACCGGCACCTACGCCATGGCCGTCGCGATGACGGCAGGCGACGTCGAGCTGATCGGCGGCAGGGTCGACCTGATCGACACGGTGGCCGCCAGCCTGCGCTCGGCCGGCGTTACGCTCGAGAACACCGAGAAGGGCATGCGCGTGCACCGGACCAACGGCGCGCTGCACGGCGTCGACGTGATGACGGAGCCGTTCCCCGGCTTCCCGACGGATCTGCAGGCCCAGATGATGGCGCTGATGACGCGCGCCGAGGGTGCCTCGATGATCACCGAAACGATCTTCGAGAGCCGCTTCATGCATGTGCCGGAACTGGCGCGCATGGGCGCCAACGTCACCATCCATCACCAGTCGGCGCTGGTGCGCGGCGTGCCGAAGCTGCGCGGCGCCGAGGTCATGGCGACCGACCTGCGCGCCTCGGTGTCGCTGGCGATCGCGGCCCTGTCGGCCGAGGGCGACACGATGCTCCACCGCGTCTACCACCTCGACCGGGGCTTCGAACGCCTGGAAGAGAAACTCAGCGCCTGCGGTGCCGACATCGAGCGGCTGAAGGGCTGACGCGGATGACGGCCAAGCTGAAACTGTCGGCGCTCGATGCCGACGACCTGGCCATCATCTCGGCCGCCGTCCAGGACGCCCTCGTGGCGGTGCGCGACTGCGCCTACCTCAAGGACGAGAAGCGCTTCGTCCTGCTGCTGAACCGGTTTCGCTGGGAAGAGGACACCGAGGCCGGCACCGGCTTTTCCCGCACCCATTCCGCCCTTATTTTCAATGATGTGACAGGCGTGCGGCACCATGACATCCCGACCGGTGAACCCGACCGGATGCTGGAAGTGCTGGCCGTCGTGCTCGAAAACGACCATTCAGTCCTCCTGCGCTTTTCGGCCGGCCGGGCCATACGTCTGGAAATCGGCCGGCTCGCATGCCATTTGGGGGATGTCGGGGAGCCTTGGCCCACCCCGTGGAAGCCCGCCCACCCGGTCGAATAGCCTTATCGGCTCCGGCGAGGGGCGGGCGTTCGTTACTGGAGAGTCCGTCGTGTCGAGCGAGCCCAACGAGAAGCTCATCCTGGCGCTGCCCAAGGGCCGCATCCTCAAGGAAGCGGCCCCCGTCTTTGCGCGCGCCGGCATCGAACCGGAGGCGGCCTTCGCCGATCCGGACGCCCGCCAGCTCCGTTTCACGACCAACCATCCCGACCTCGACATCATCCGCGTGCGCTCCTTCGACGTCGCGACCTTCGTGGCCTTCGGCGCCGCCCATCTCGGCATCGCCGGCGCCGACGTGCTGATGGAATTCGACTATCCGGAGATTTACGCGCCGATCGATCTCGGCATCGGCAAGTGCCGCCTGGCCGTCGCCGAACCGGCCGAGATGGCGGGCAACGACGATCCGCGCCGCTGGAGCCATGTCCGCATCGCCACCAAGTATCCCGAGGTGACGCGCAAGCACTTCGCCGCGCGCGGTGTCCAGGCCGAATGCGTCAAGCTCTCCGGCGCGATGGAGCTGGCGCCGTCGCTCGGCCTCAGCCACCGCATCGTCGATCTCGTCGATTCCGGCCGCACGCTGAAGGAGAACGGCCTGGTCGAGATCGAGCATATCGCCGACATCACCTCGCGCTTCATCGTGAACCGCGCCGCGCTCAAGACGCGGCCGGAGCGGGTCGGCCACTGGATCGACCGCTTCCGCGAGGTCGCCGTCGGGGCCGCCCGTGCCGCTTAGGCTCGACGCCTCGGCGCCGGGTTTCGAAAAGGAATTTTCGGCCTTCCTCGGGCGCAACCGGGACACCGACGAGAATGTCGACCGCATCGTCGCCGGCATCGTGGCCGACGTGCGGGCGCGCGGCGATGCGGCCGTCGTCGACTACACGGCGAAGTTCGACTGGGCAGGAATCAGCGCTGCCAACATGCGCATCTCCGACGCCGAACGCGACGCGGCCGCGGCACAGGTGCCGGCAGCGCAGCGCGAGGCGCTGACTTTTGCGGCCAAGCGCATCGAGGCCTTCCATCGCGCCCTGATGCCCAAGGACGTCGACTTCACCGACGCCACCGGCACGCGGCTCGGCGCGCGCTACCGGCCCGTCGATGCGGCCGGCGTCTATGTGCCGGGCGGCACGGCGGCGTATCCGTCGTCGGTGCTGATGAACATCGTGCCGGCCAAGGTCGCGGGCGTGGGCCGCATCGTGATGGTCGTGCCGACGCCGGGCGGCACGCTCAATCCGCTGGTCATGCTGGCCGCCGACATCGCCGGCGCCGACGAGATCTGGCGCATCGGCGGCGCGCAGGCTGTGGCGGCGCTCGCCTACGGTACCCAATCCATCAAGCCGGTCGACAAGATCACCGGGCCGGGCAATGCCTATGTCGCCGCCGCCAAGCGCCGTGTGTTCGGCCAGGTCGGCATCGACCTGATCGCCGGCCCCTCCGAGATCCTGGTGGTCGCCGACCGGAACAACGATCCGCAGTGGATCGCGGCCGATCTGCTGTCCCAGGCCGAGCACGATCCGTCGTCGCAATCGGTATTGATCGCCGACGATGCGGCGTTCGCCGACGCCGTCGAGCGCGCCGTTGAGGCCGAGCTGAAGACACTGGCGCGCGCCGAGATCGCCGGGCTGAGCTGGCGCGACAACGGTGCTGTCATCCTGGTGCCGGACTTCGCTGCCGCGCCGGCCATCGTCGACGCCATCGCCGCCGAGCATGTCGAGCTGGCGATGGAGATGCCAGAGGCCGAGGCGCTGTCGCAGAAGATCCGCCATGCCGGCGCGATCTTCCTCGGCCGCCATACGCCCGAGGCGATCGGCGACTATGTCGCCGGCACAAACCATGTGCTGCCGACGTCGCGCGCCGCGCGCTTCTCGGGCGGTCTGGGCGTCGCCGATTTCCTGAAGCGCACCTCGCTGGTCGCCTGCACGCCGCAGTCGCTGGCAGCCCTTGGTCCGTCCGCCGTGGCGCTCGCCGAAGCCGAGGGGCTCGGCGCGCACGGCCGGTCGGTCTCGCTCCGGCTGGGCCGCTGACATGCCGGCCGAACCGACCGACAAGGCACGGCGCATCGTCGACGTCGTGCTCGACGAGGAATCGGTCGCCCGGCGCACGCCCGAGGTCGAGCACGAGCGCGCCGTCGCGCTGTTCGACCTGATCGAGGAGAACGACTTCCTGCTGGTCGGCAGCCAGCCCGGCCCCTATCGCCTGCGCATCGGCATCTTCGAGCAGCGCCTGGTGTTCGACGTGCGCAACGACGCCGACGAGAAGCTGCGTGACATCGTCCTGTCGCTGACGCCGTTCCGCAAGGTCGTGAAGGATTACTTCCTGATCTGCGAGAGCTACTACGCCGCGATCAAGAAGCTGGGCCCGGCGCAGATCGAGGCGCTCGACATGGGCCGGCGCGGTCTGCACGACGAGGGCTCGGAGCTACTGCGCGAGCGGCTCGACGGCAAGATCGAGGTCGATCACGACACAGCCCGCCGGCTGTTCACGCTGATCTGCGCCCTGCACATCAAATCGTGAGCGTGGACGGGCGATGACCGGACTGCCGTCCAGCCTGCTCTTCGCCTGCAGCGAGAATTCCGTCCGGTCGCCGATGGCCGAAGCGCTGGCCAAGCGGCTCTACGGCCGGTCGCTGTACGTCGATTCGGTGGGGGTGCGCGCGAGCGATGTCGATGGCTTCGCGGTCTCCGTGCTCGACGAACTCGACATCGACGTCCACCGCCATCATGCCAAGACGTTCGGCGATGTCGATCCTGCCTCGTTCGAGCTGATCGTCACGCTGTCGCCGGAAGCCCATCACAGTGCGCTGGAATTCACGCGCGGTACGGCGACCGAGGTCGAGTATTGGCCGATGCCCGACCCCAGCGCCGTGGAAGGGTCGCGGGAGACGCGGCTCGATGCCTACCGCCGTACCCGCGACCAGGTCCTGGCCCGACTGAAGGCACGCTTCGGCGTCCCGATCGCACCGTCAGTCTAGCCCTGAGCGCCTAGCGCTGGGTGACGTGGCCCGACGGGTCGAGCGTGATCATGTAGTAGGTGTCGCCCTTGAGGGCCTGGCCCTGCCAGCTGCCGTCGTTGTTGCGCATCAGCATGGTGACATTGCCGTAGCCGGCATCGTGTATCCGCTGGCGGGCGATCGCGCCCTCGGCGGTCGGCGTCCAGTTGGGGGATACCGTCGGCATGGTGAAGCCCGCGGTGCCGATCGGCTCGGGGCCGGAGGTCTGGACTTGCGCCTGGACTGCAGCGGCCGAAAGGGTCACTGCTCCGATCAGGGATGCTGCGAGCAATGTACGCTTCATGATGTCTCTCCTAAGGTGCGAAGCGCTGCCACACTGGAGCGCTTTCGCCCGGGGCCATATCGGTACCGAATTGTGAGTGGATTGTGGCCTGCGTTCGCTTGCGCGCGCAGGTGAGGCACCTGCCTCGCGCAAGCGATTGTAAGGACCGTGTCAGCACGAGTTGGGCGAACCCTCAGCGCCTAGTGCTGCGTGACGTGGCCTGCCCGATCGAGCGTGATCAGGTAGTAGGTGTCACCCTTGAGGGCCTGGCCTTCCCAGCTGCCGTCGCTGTTGCGCGTCAGCATGGTGACGCCGTTGTAGCCCGCGTCGTGGATCTGCTGGCGGGCGATCGCGCCCTCGGCCGTCGGCGTCCAGTTGGGAACCACCGTCGGCATGCGGACGGTTACCGGTCCGGTCGGCTCGGGGCCGGAGGTCTGGACTTGAGCCTGGGCTGCAGCGGCCGAAAGGGTCACTGCTCCGACCAGGAATACGGCGAGCAATGTGCGGTTCATGATGGCTCTCCTTGGGCGCGAAGCGCTCCACAAGGAGCACTTTCGGCCCAGGGCCATTTCAGAACCGGATTGTGAATGAAATGCGGCTTACAACCTACTGCGCGAGCAGGCGAGCCATCGGCATCGCACGGCCGATTGTAAGGACGGTGTCACCGCGACTCAGGCGAGCCGGCGTACCACGCGGCGCGGTGCGAGCTGTGACGCGGCACCGGCAGGTTGACGAGATCCATGAACACCGAGGCGCCGCCGTCGGCTCCGGCGAGGTCGCCTTCCAGCACGTCGACGTCGAAGGTGAGCTTGTCGCCTTCGAGCTTCGGCGACTTCAGCGTGACCACGGCATCGACCACGCTGGCCTTCGCCTTGTTCAGCACCGACACGGTGGCGTTCGGCGGATCCTTCGCGAAGGAGTTCGGCGCCTTCAGCGTCCACTCCTCGAGCACGTGCGGCAGCATCGCGTGTCCGGCCGAGCGAACGGGGCGATCGGCGAACACGATGACGCTGGGGGCGATGCCTTCGAGGATCAGCTTGTTGTCCTGCAGCTTGGCGCCGCGGGCGTTCAGCACGAACATCGAGGGGATGAGGCGCGGATGACGCGACGCGCCGACGACCTTGGGCAGGCCCTGCACCGAGGGCGTGGCCGGCGCGGTCTGCGCCGAGGCGCCGAAGGCGAGGCCGAGTGTGGCAGCGGTGGTAGCCAGAGCGACGGAGAGGCGGAAGCTGTTCATGTTCTTCACCGTACGGCTCAGTAGCAGGGCAGGAGGGGCGGCTTGCCGCAGGTCGGCGCGTTGTAGCGCTGCTGGTAGCGCGGATCGATGTCGGGCGGCGGAGGGGCACCGGCACCACCGCCATTACCGCCGGCATACGGATACGGATTGACGGGCTGCGTCGGCGAGGGATTGGGCCAGCCGCTGAAGGTGCTGGTGCCGTCCGGATCGCCGATCGCCGGCGTCTCGCCGCCGGTCGTCTGGCTCTGGCCGTAATACTGCGCACCATGCGAGCCGATGCCGAACCAGATCGTGTCGATGAACACCGAGGCCGGGCCGTCGGCGGCGCCGAGGCTGCCCTCCAGCACATCGACGTCGAAGGTGAGCTTCTCGCCCTCGAGCTTGGCGGTCTTCAAGGTGACCACCAGGTCCGACACGTTGCTGCCGTCCTTGTGGAACACCGAGACCGTGGCGTTCGGCGGGTCCTTGGCGAAGCTGCCGGTGCGCCAGATGTCGGCCATGTCCGGGGTCACCATGTGTCCGACCGACCGCTTCGGCCGGCTGGTGAACAGGGTGGCGGTCGGCAGCACGCCGTCGAGGACCAGCTTCTGGCCGTCGAGTTTCGCACCGCGTGAGTTGATGACGATCAGCGCCGTCGAATACTGCCGCGTCGCGGGCTTGCCGATCGTCTTCTGCGCGGGATGGGTGATGGCGTTGGGCGGCGCGGTCGGGGCCGGACTCGCCTGGGCGAATGCGAGCGCCGGTGTCAGGAGCAGGGCGGCCACAAGGCCGGACATGCACGTTGCGTTCATCTTTGCTGGTCCTTCTTTCCCGGGCGTCCGCAGCCGCGCTCTGTATAGGGGAGGCGGGCTCCGGTGAGAAGGCCGGCCATACCCGCCTTTGCCCCCATGCTCTCCGGCGGCGCCATTGACTTACCCCCGCCTGCGGCCCATTTTCCGGCCGCTTTCCCAGAAATTCACCCCAGCCGGAGGCCGGATGGCCAAAGAAGACTTGATCGAATTTACGGGTGTTGTGTCAGAGCTGCTGCCCAATGCGATGTTCCGGGTGAAGCTCGACAACGACCACATCATCCTGGCCCACACATCGGGCAAGATGCGCAAGAACCGCATCCGCGTATTGGCAGGCGACCGCGTCACCGTCGAGATGACACCCTACGACCTGACCAAGGGCCGCATCACCTTCCGCTTCAAGTAGGCGTTGCGCGCCTCGCCGATCCTCCCGCTCGTACTGGCCTCCGCGTCTCCGCGACGGCTCGACCTGCTGCGGCAGGTCGGAGTCGAGCCCGCGACGATCGACCCTGCCGACATCGACGAAACGCCCCACGCCGGCGAGCTGCCGCGCGCCTATGCGTTGCGCATGGCGCGGGCGAAGCTCGAGGTCGTCAGGGCGCGTCATGCCGGCGCCCTCGTGCTGGCCGCCGACAGCGTCGTGGTCTGCTCCCGCCGCATCCTGCCCAAGACGGAAGACGAGGCCGAGGCACGCGATTGCCTGACAAGGATGTCGGGCCGGCGCCATCGCGTGCTGGGCGGCGTCGCCGTGGCCGGTCCTGACGGTAAGGTGCGGACACGCCTCGTCGAGACCATCGTGCGCTTCAAGCGGCTCGAGGCGGCGGAGATCGATGCCTATCTGGCCGGCGGCGAATGGCGGGGCAAGGCCGGCGGCTACGCCATCCAGGGCCGCGCCGCCGCCTTCGTCGCCTTTCTGTCCGGCTCCTACAGCAACGTTGTCGGCCTGCCGCTGTTCGAAACCGTTTCGCTCCTGAAGTCGGCGACGCCGTGAGCCGCGTCGATCGCCTCATCTGTCACGTGCTGCCCAAGGCGTTCCTGATGGCGCTGGTGACGGAGGGCCGGCTCGTCGAGCTGCAGGTCGTGCGCCGCGACAAGCCCTCGAAGGTCGATTGCATCTTCCTCGGCCGGCTGGAACGGGTGATGCCCGACCTCGATGCCGCCTTCGTCGATATCGGTACCGGCCGCTCGGGTTTCCTGCGCGCCGAGGACCGCTCGGGCACCGACGGCTGGCCGTTGCTCGGCGCGCCCGTGCTGGCGCAGGTGCGCAACGACGGCGAGGGCGACAAGGGCCCGCGCCTGTCGATGAACATCGCCATCAGCGGCCGTTATCTCGTCTACCACCCGAACGGTGCGGGCGTGACCTTCTCGCGCCGCATCGAAGGCGAGTCCGAGCGCGACCGCCTCAAGGCGCATGTCGAGGGACTGCTCGAGGGCGGCATCGTGCTGCGTACGGCGGCGTCCGGCGTCACGGCCGATGTGCTGCGCGCCGATGCCACCCATGTGCTGGAGCGCTGGGAGAAGATCAGGCGGCTGGCCCTTGATGTCGAGCCGCCGGCCGACCTGTCGTCGCGCGTGCCCGGCGAGCGCGACCCGATCGCCCGCGCGCTGCGCGATCACGGGGCCACGCTCGACGAGGTGATCCTCGACGACCGTGCCATGGCGCGGCGGCTGCAGGACGAGATGGACCGGCTGGGTGAGGCGATCCGCGTGCGCTGGCACAACGGCTCGATGCCGGCCTTCGACATCGACGACGTCGCGGGCCAGATCGACACGGCGCTGGCGCCACGCATCGCGCTGGAGAGCGGCGTCGAGGTGCTGTTCGAGCCGGGCGAGACGCTGTGCGCCGTCGATGTCGACAGCGCGAGCGCCGGCGGCCGGCAGGGCCGCGCGCCGCGCCGCCCGGTCGAGGTCAATCTCGAGGCGGCGCCGACGATCGCCCAGCAGCTCAGGCTGCGAAACCTCGCGGGCGCGGTGGTGATCGACTTCGTCACCATGCGCAGCGCCTACGATCGCGACAAGGTGCAGGCGGCGCTGGCCGAGGCCCTGGCGAGCGACCCGGTGCCGACCCAGATCTACGGCTTCACCCGGCTCGGCCTGTTCGAGTTGACCCGCGCGCGGCGCGGCCCGACCCTGGCGGCCCAGCTCGAAGCGCTGGAAAAGAGCGATGACTGACCGATCCCCGCCGCTGCGTGCCGTGCGCATCGAACCGAAATGTCCGACCTGCGGAAAACCCGCGGACCCCAAATACAAGCCGTTCTGCCGCAAGCGCTGCGCCGATATCGACCTCGGCCGCTGGCTGAAGGAGGGCTACCGCGTCGAGACCGATGAGGGGCCCGGCGAGGACGATCCGGAGAGCGGGGGCGGCACGCAGGGACCGTCTGGACAGCAGCGCTGACGCGTCCTATAAGCCCCGCCTCCAACGGACGGCATGCCCAGGTAGCTCAGTTGGTAGAGCATGCGACTGAAAATCGCAGTGTCGGTGGTTCGACTCCGCCCCTGGGCACCATTCCTTTTTCCCTATAATTTCAGCGAGTTAAGCAAGGACACCTGAGCCGCGCCGATCGGGCGGTTTTGTTTTTTAGACACCCTCGCTCGCAGTTTTAGACATCGATCCCGTTCCGTTCACGTTCCTGAGGCCGCAGCTTCAGTACTTGCTCGTATTCTGCCACTGCCCAAGCTTCGACGGCGTCGTACTGCTCCTTTGTCGCTCCGGGCATGTTGATCTGAATGAACCTGGTATCTTTTGCCGGGTCGTGTTCTGCCGCCATCAAGAGGCCCCCGCGGCGGATTTCCCTCATCCCTGGCTGATATTCGACCTTCATAGCCCAGCCATGCTTCGCCTTGCCTTCTGCCCACCAGGGAAAGGCCGCCGCGAATCGCTGCTTCCGATCTTCCGCTTCGTTCATTTTTTGCTCCGATGCTTCCTGTTGAGCGCTCGCGTGGCCTTGTCGGCCTGCCGGCTGCGGTTGCCGCCCTGCTCGTAGACCAGGCTCGCCGCGTCGCTCTCGTGGGCCATCATGCGCTTCCGGGCTTCGCGCTCGATGCCGAGGTCGTAGAGTTCGTTACCGAGCGAGTGGCGCAGGCCGTGGATGTTGAGGCCTCGCTTGACCTTCTTCTCGTCGGCCAACTCCCGGCATAGCCGGTTGATCATCGTCCGCAGGCCGCTTTCCGTGTAGGGCTCGCCGGCCTCGTTCACGACCAGGGTCTTAGCGTTGGGATTGACGCCCACCTCGTCCAGCAGGGCGATGAGCGGATCCGGGGCGAGCACGTTGGTGATCTTCTTCCCCTTGCGGGTCTTGCGGCGCGTGTAGACGAGACGCGGGCGCTGCCACACGGAAGGCGGCTGGTGCGTGATGTCGCCCGTCGGCCAGCCGGCGAACCTGCCCAGGCCGAGCGCCAGGAGGATGCCTTTCCAGCCGCGTTCACGGGCGCCGTCGACCATCGCATTGAACTCGGTGTCCGCCCAAGGCCGGTGCTGGGACTCCAGCTCCTCAGGGCGCTCCAGGTCGGGCACGCCCTTGGCCGTGTTCACGGTTAAATGGCCGTACAGGATGCCCCACGAGAACATCGTCGAGAGCACGGTGACGGCGTAGTTGCCGGTCCAGAAGCCGAAGGCCTTCCCGACCTTGTTGCGGATCTTGACCACGTTGGGCGTGTCGATCGCCGGCAGCATCAGCGTGGCGAGGTCGAGCTTGAGGGCCCGGCGCAGATAGCCGTCCTTCGGGTCGATCATGCGCTCGTAGCTCTTGCGGGTGGCCGGGGAGAGCTGCAGCCATTCCGGGGAGGGATCGCGCTTGGGACGGCCGTCCGTGCCGGGGATGCCGCGCCAGGCCTCGATAAGGTCGAGCAGGGCGCCGGCCTTGGCCTTGGGCTTCGGCAAGGCGGCCAGCTTCGCCTTCATCGCCTCGACTCGGGCGGCGAATTCTTCCGGCTGCTTGTTGGGATCGAGGCGGTTGCCGGCCTCGTCGGTGATCGCCTCGCCGCTGGCCCGCAGGTAATAGTACGTCGTGCCGTTGCTGACGTAGCGCTTAATGCCCGAGATGTGGACCGTCGTCATCGTCCAGTAGCCTTCCCAGCGCCTCAGGGGTCTGAACCTCCCGCGACCCGCCGCTGGCGTCAATCCAGTCGTCCAGGGATTTGCGGGTGAAGCGAAGCTTGCCGCCGGACGTGCGGGCGTCGAGATGGGGCACCACCAGGGCACTGAACTCGGCAGCCGGCATATCGTCCAGGTAGGCACGTGCCGTCAGCGGCTTCATCAGAGCTGGCCAATCTCTCGCCACTTTACTCATGCAGGGTCGCTCCATGACTGCCGTCCGGAAAACGGTCTTCACAACGTTCGACTCCGCCGCGGCGCGAATTCGCGAAAGCCTTGATCGGCTCGATGCCGATGGCGAACCGCTGGATGCGTGGCAGTCCGATATGTTCGCCCGTGCGCTGGCTTACCTTCAGGTCGGAAACTACAGCCTCGCCCATGACGCGGCCTTCAAGGCGGGCCGACCGCAGTTGTTCCGAACCAGGGCCGCCAGCATCGCCTCGAGCGGCGGTCCTGTTGTGACGGTCGCAGAGATGAGAGCGGAATTGGACCGCGTGGTCGCCGCTGCCATCTGACACCACTGGTTGCAGTGTGTTGGAAATTTCGGCGATTTTGCTGTAACTTAACATGTGATGCTTCAGCCCAACGATCCGACGATCGCTGCTCTCGCGCGTCGCATTCACCGATTTGTCCTGGTTCTTGAGCGCTACAAGCGCCAACCCGGGCGCCGGGAGGCCTATTACGTCCTGTTGGCCATCGAGTGCCTTCGCGACGCCCGCTTCGGCGATGGCGTCGAAGCCATGAAGGCCGCGGAGCGTGTCGATGCCATTCCGATGACGGTCTCTGACATGCCGGGGCTTCATGACCACATGACTGCGGCAGACTTGCGCGCTGCCCTCCGGAGCGTGATCCGCGGCGATCGGGAAGAGAGCCCGGTCGCAGACCCTGGTGAATCTCTGTCCGCCTCTTGAAACGCGAAATTGGTGTTCCCATAAAATTGCCCGTCGAGAGCGAGGCCGCGGGGCTTCTGCGCACGCGGCCATGCTGGTCGAATGTGAGGAAGGAGCATGCCCGTCGTCGTCACGAGAGACGCGGCGAAAGCCGTCGTGCTGGCTGAACTCAATCGGCAGGCCGCCGAGCCCAAAGCCTGGGCGGAAATGAAACTGCTCTGTGCGATCGAAGCGATCCGAAGGGGCGATTACGATATTGCCCTCAATCACATCAGCACCCTGAGACGTGGTCCGACACTGGAAGAAGAGGCGATGAAGCCTCGCCGTCCCCTGCACACGCGGGAGCGATTGCGAAGGATGCTGGAAGTTCTGTGACATTGGCCCCGTGGGGCCGCCGACCAAGTTGGGAGCCTGATCGGCGGCGGGCCGGCAAGTAGATGGGGTATTGGTGCCGGCCTCCGCGAAGGGTTTTTGGGTGTGTGGGAAACCCTGCGCGTCACTGAAAGTGTTGGCGTCTTTGCCTCGCGAGTTCAATTCACACGCAAGTGAAGTGAGATCGAGGAACTGCAGTGCGGGCAGGGCGGTCGGAGTGTTCCTTAGAATGTGAAGTGATTGCCGGGGTTCACGTGGCGTCGAACATTCACAGGAACCGGACTCAACTGCGTGGCGTTCGCATCTGCGATAGGACGGGTGCTCATGGCCGAACGTGAAGTTCTCATTACGGAGATAGAGGCCTTCCTGTGCGAGCGGGAGCAGGACGAGAAGCAGCTCGACCGCTGGGAATGCCATCACCTCGTCAGAGCCATCGCCTATATCGAGACGCCGGTGGATGCCCACCTGGGGGTCGGACTGTTCCACAAATGCCGAGTGCCCGAAGGCGGGCGACTGCAGCCCGAAGTCGACGGCATTCCCAAGACCGACCTGCTCCTCACGCTCACAGAAGCGCGGGCGACCTTCGAAAAGGCAAAAAATAGGCCTGTTCGCGAACTGTAGACCAAAAAAGTCTGCCAGACGCGCTCGCGCCCTGAGCGCTTTACTCTGAGCCGAGAAGTCCCGGACGGCCTTCATGGCGGGCAATCCAGTACGGAAGTGGCCAAACGGACACAATTGCGCAGGTTCGGGCGAGGGATGCCCATGCTACAGCCCTGCATGGCAATCAAACCCACGGCTACTGCAACGGCTCGCCGCAACCTCGTCCAGCGCATGGAGCGGTTTCTCGAAACTGTTCGACAGGAGTCGAGGCCGCTCAATGCCTGGGAGACGGATCTGATCCGCCGTGTGTTGGCCGATCTGGAGATGGGCTACTTCCGCGTCGGCGAAGATGTAATGCTTCAGGTCGAGCGACCCGATCTCTACTGCTCGGAAAAGGCGCTGGCCACGGTGGCGGGCGGGGCGACGCTGACTGTGGCCGAGGTGCGGGCCAGCGTTGTGAAAGCTCTTCAAGCAGAGGCGGGTCACGTCGACGCGCATAGCCCGCCGACGGCATGAACCTCCCGCCCATTCCGACGTTGTCGTGCCCGGCAGGGAAGGGAGTGTTCGATGGACGAAGGAACACTGCACACGTGGCAGGGGATCGAGACGATCCTTCATCGGCTGACGGACGAGCAGAGCGAGCCCGACCCGTGGGTGTCGTTCTTCGTGGCCCACGCGATCGAGAGCGTCGGCAGGGGTGAACCAAACGTGCGCGCTCTCGAAATGGCGGCGCTCTCTCCCGCCGAGCGGCATGCGCACGAGGTTGATCTCGCAGGGGCTGCCAAGCTGACCAGGGCAGACCTGCGCGCGGCCTTCGAGACGTTGCCGGTCCCCGGCGGCCATCCTACCTGAGCCGACGTGCTCGAAGAGGCCAGGAACAGGCCTCTTCGCGAACTGTAGGGCGTCAGCAGTCGACATGCTGGTGTTGGTTACTCGGCTGCGACCGGCAGATCTTCGCCGTTCTTGCTCCGCCACAGCCGATTGCCGAAGTAGGCTTCGAAGGTCCCACCATATGCGCCCGTATCGAACGACCCTGTGCGCATGGAACGGAGATCACGGTGCGCCTGGCGGGTGGCATCGGCCATGTTAACGGTGCCGAGTTCCCAACCATCGTCGGAATTCTGCGACTTCTCGATGAGATGGGCGCGCGCCGTAGCCGAATCGACGTCCGCGGCATCGGCGCAAGACGCGAAGTCTTCCAGGAGCATGAGCGCCGCGAACATCGGATCGTCGCCATCCTCGTCACCGAGTGCCACATAGGCGGTGTGCAGCAGGGCGAGCGCGCCGACCGCATCGGCGATCGTGTAGTGGCCGATCAGCGGCATCAGAGCGTCCGCCAAGCCGATCTTCGACTTGATGCCGCCGCCTTCCTCGGTGTGCGGGGCTGCCGCGGCGGAAATGGCCCGGCAGAAGGAGACGAGCGAGGGGAGGGGCCGCGGCCGGGCGAGGTCGTGGGCAAGCTCCGCGAGCATGCGCGGCGCCATGTCCGGCCGCTCGGCCAGCACCTTCAGCTTGAGGGCGACACCCTCCGGGTCGGCCGTGCGCGCGCTCAGGAGGCGCGTCTGGGCCTCGTTGAAGGCCGCGCCGGTCCGCTCCTCTTCCTCCTCGCTGTAGCCCTCGCGGGCGGCCTCATAGGCGGCCCACAAGCCGCGCATATAGGCGGCGGTCACCAGCGGCGCCTTGCTGGCGTCGGAGTGGTTGGACATCGTATCGAATGGAATGGCGGTATCGGGCATGATTGGTCCCCTTGGGTTGATGTTGACGGTTACGCGGCTTGAGAAAACTCTGGTGGGTAGAGCATCCAGTCGTGCGGGATGTGCTCGCGGGCGCGGACGAACGTCGCCCAGCTGGTGATCGCGCCTTCTTCGGTGTCGGCGGGCTTGCTGGCGGCCCCGCAGTGCTCGGCGACGCACTCGACGAAGGGCAAGCCCTTGGGCGTGTGCTGGATGGCGCCGGGGCCGCCGCAGAGAGGGCAGGCCTTCATCGCCCACCCTGAGCCAGGGCGGCACGGGCGGCGGCGTACTTCGCGGCTGCCTTGAAGAACGCGCGGAGCAACGGCCGGCGATCGGCCCGCAGCTTCAGCAGCAGGGTGCGCCGCTCAGTCTGGTCGAGCGACCGAACGTGATCGTGTGCCGCTTGGGCGCACTCGTCGCGCTGCCGAAGATGGAGTTGCGCCAGCTCGCGGGAGTAGCCCCAGTATGCCTTCTTCGCTGCACTGAGCGCACTTGCGGCTTCGTTGACCCGCAGCGCGGCGCGCTCGGAAGGCAGCAGAGAACACGGCGACTTACGGCCGTGTGCTTCCGCCCAATCGGTCACTTCGTAGTGTGCCGTGAGCCAGGTATGGCGGATCGAACCTGGGCGGATTGGCGGGTTAACGGGCTGGCCATGCGTCGCCACCACAATGGCAAGCCACCCCGCCGAAGCTGGGGCCCGACGCTTCACCGCCTGTTTCGCCAGCTTCAGGCGGTCCTCGTCGGCCCGAAACTCACCAAAGGCGAGAGGGTCGGTCGGCGGGATCTTGAAAAAGACAGTCCAGTCCAGATCCAAGGCGCCGGCGGCGTCTGCCGATACACCAGCCTCCGCGTTCCACCGGTCAGCGATTTCCTTCAGCTCCTCGATGCTGAGGCCCTTCGTGTCGGCCTTGGGCAGCCACGCTCGCTTTTCACCACGCTTGATGAAGCAGAGCCTTTCGCCGTCATGAAAGCAGGGGACAACCGTCCAGGCCTCCGATGCGGGCGAAGTCGAGAGTGGAACGGAGCCCTGCGCCGGAACGGGTAGGCGGGATGGGCCAACAAGGCTGACGAGTGTATCGGGCACGGCGGTTCTCCTTCGGTTGATGGACTAGGCGGCGAGGGGCTGGTCGATCGGGGCGCGGGCGTCGCGATAGGCGCGGACAGCCTTCAGGAAGCCCGCCCAGAGATACCGGCGGCGGGCGAGCCACGCCCTCTGAGCGGCCGGTGTCCACGAGCGCCACGGCTTCGCATCGAAGGGGCAGTTCTTGTCGCTCTCGTGGGTCTGCAGGTGGGACAGCCAGATCAGCGCCGTGGCTGCCTTGGCCTCATGGGGATACTGGCCGCGCTCTTCGCAGCGGGGGTCTTCGTTGCGGTCGAAGCTTAGTCCCTGTTCGCGCTCGACGCGGGCGAAGTCACGGCTGCGGTGCTGGACCTCCGCGTGAAGGACCGCGACGGCCCATGCCCGGAAGTTCTGGCCGTTCAGCTCGTGCGACGGCAGCGGGCGGCGGTGAAGCGCGATGCGCTGGGCGGTGGTGAGGCTGGCCGGGGCGGTGAAGAGCGTGTCGGGCATAGGCTTCCCTCAGCGTCCGGGAGCGGCCCGGTCCGTGTCGGCGTGTACCGAACGAAGGGGGACGGTAAGGGGGATATATCCCCTAGTCAAGGGGATACATCCCCAAATAATGAGCCGCCGAGAATTTTCAGAGAAACGTTCGCCGGTTGACCGAGGGTAATGCTCCAGCGAAACTCCCCTGCAGCTTGGGGGAGTGAAATGAATAAGATTGCAACTACACTGGCGGCGACTGCCGTACTGACGGCCTGTGCGCCTACGCCTGAATCCATTCAGGCGTCGTACGTAAGCGACATTCCATATCGGAGTTACACCTGCGATCAGCTTGGCGAGGAGGGCATCCGCCTTAACCAGGCGCTCGCCACGGCGTCGGTGGCGCAGAGCAATGCGAGATCCAATGACACCGTCGGCATCATTTTGATCGGCCTACCGGTCGGCTCCATGTCAGGCCAATCGATCGCGCCGCAGATCGCGCTCTACAAGGGTCAGATCGAGGCGGTGAGAACTGCATCGCTCCGTAACAATTGTCCGGAAATGACCCGCATTCATCCAAACGTGACGCCGCGACAACCAGTGACACCGGGGGAGCAGCCACAGCCCGTCAGCACGAGCGAGCGGCGGTAGCCGCATGTGATCACCATGGGGCTTTGCGATGAGCAATGAACTAGTTCCGACTCGGCTTTGCATCGTCGGAGACGAGAGTTCCCATAAGGGGCATCACTACCTTGTCTACGGAACCATTAGCTTCAATGCGAGCAGGCAGTCTAAGATCGAAGAGCGGCTCAGAGCTTCAATTCCTGAAACGCTTACATTTGAGCGCAAGTGGAACCATAAGGGTTTTCTTGGCCTCTACATCAAGTTCGTTGATCAAATCTTCGCCTGTCGTAATGACCTCGGGCTGAGCTTTCGGTGCACTGTCATTGACGCTCATCAAGCCAATAGGCCAGAGTATCGTTCTGACGAGCCGGAAACGTCTTTAGAGCGCTATATCTATCACCACCTTCGCGGTTACGCTCGCCGCACCCTCGCTCCAGATACTACCAGGTTTATTGTAACCCTAGACCAATCCCCGCAGCGGCGCTCAGCTGAAGTCCAGGCGATCACACTCAATCACGCCTTTCGCCGCGACAGTGGCAAGGATTTCGATATTTTCGAGAGTGTCGTGGATGGTGCCTCGAAAGAGAATCTGATGATTCAAGCGGCCGACGTGTTAACCGGCGCCGTCGCATGGGTCTGGAACAAGCGCTACACCAACACGGATGCTTCAGAACACAAGAAGGCTCTTGCTGCGCATATAGCTAAACGAGCGCGTCTTCCTGCGACTGGTGCTGCCGCAAAGGCGGGCGCCGAGCGTGGAGATCTACTGACATTGGGAACCGAGACTTTGCCCCATCATGAGACTCACGGTTTCGCTATCTGGAAGATGGATTTCAGCAAGTCGAAGCATCGGAGTCCTTAGGAGATTTAGGGCACAGATGCGCGCTGGCTTGGGATTTTGAGAAGCGGGGAGGGAGATAGTGGCCGTTGCCTTCAAGAGCGCCGTTGAGAGGCGCTGGTTCGTCAGCGCGCTTCTATCGTCCGCATTCTGGATACTGATTTCGATTGTGGTCGGTCACCTGATGGCCGACCGTTACAATTCACCTTGGGGTATTGCATTCTTTGTGTGGGCAGGCTTCATCCTTATCTCGATAGTTTGGTGGGTATCGAAGCAGATAGTGGGATGGCTTGTTTGGCGAGTGTTGTGGCGCAGGGCGGCGGTGAACGAATTAGTAGCGGCTTTCGAGAAAATGAATTTGCCCAAGCCCCCGCACAATCTTCAATCCGCTGAAGATTGGTTTTCCAATCTGGCAATGGGTGAGGAGAGTGAAGCTCTCTCGATTGACCAACGGATGTTTGCCGGCTCGCACTACCTGCGGCTTCACGAGTTTGCGCCCCAGCAGGGGATGTTCGCAGCCCTACGGTTTAAGGCTCTTTACGAAGAGGCGATCAATGCCTTTGGCTCGACTTTCCCCCGCGCGGACCGGTAGCTGTGAGACGCCGTGTGACCGGCCAGGGGGGGGGGAGGAGACCTACGTCCATGTCAACACGTTGGAGAAATTGGTAAAGAGGACGTGCGAACGGATGCTAGGGCGCATACGATCTAGGCTGATCTTCACAGGGGTGAACGACGTGTGCCAGCATTGCTTACAGAGCAACCTTGGCGGGATGCTGCGCAATGCCTCCTGAGCGCGTCACCGTCACAGTTAGACCAAGCACGGGCGACGAAGGGCCGATTTCAGTATCGGATGCCCTCCGTCAGGTGCTCGACATCTTCGATCTCTTGACTGTCGCGCAAGGTGATGCCGACGGTGAGGTCGTATCGTGGCGCCTTGTTAGCATATCCAAGAATAGCCCGACCATGGCGACAGGAGAGGCATTCGCGACGATGACCGGGGTTGCGCCCGAAATCGTAGCGCGGCGAGGGAAGGAACGCGTAAGCCAAGCACTTGAGACTCTTACGGCAGGAAATCCCCCGCCGGCGTGGCTTGAGGGGATGGCGCTCAGTAAGACCCGGTCTTTGCTGCAGCGAAACCTCAATGGGGTTGGTCGAACCGATATTGATTTTGAGCGCCCGCATTCTCCACCCACGATCATCGTCGAGAAGACGGCTCGTCTGGCTCTGGTTGCCATCGAGAAAAGCGAGCTGGAGAAGCGCGCCGCGACCGAAGATCTCAGTCGCACCGAAATCGGCTCAATTGAAGGTACAGTCGCGGGTGTTGCACGCTACTACGGGCGGCCGGCGATCGATGTGTGCGAGGCTTTGCGGGGGCAGGTCATCACCTGTGTTCTATCGGATGATGCCGCGCATGAACTCAAACACGCCCACAACTGGGGCGAGGTTTGGGAGGGGCGCCGAGTAACAGTATCCGGCGAGATTGTTTATAAGAAGACTGGCGCTCTCAGTCGCGTGAACAACGCTAGCATGGCGCTCATTGATGCCAGTCCCATCAACTACGATGAGATAGCGCGTCCAGGTATTTTGGGCGGTCTGACACCTCGAGCTTACCTGGATGCGATCTGGGGCGAGGACGACGATGCCTGATTTAATTCCTCGCTACTATTGGGACGCATGCGCCTGGCTGGGTATGATCAACGAAGAGGTCGGTAAGCTTACCGTGCTTAAGCACTTGTGGGGGCAAGCGCAGAAGGGGCAGTGCGAAATCTGGACCAGCACCTACAGTTACTTGGAGGTGGTCTACGGAAAGCCTCCCTACGGGCAACCGTACAATCTAGCTGAGCACGATCCGATGATTTTTGCCTTGCTTGAGCAGCCGTTCGTTAAGCGTGTGCAGCTCGACGTCGAAGTGGCAAAGCTAGCGCGTCGAATCAAGAGCGAAGCCAAGACCAAGATCATTCGTCCTGACGCAATTCACCTCGCGACCGCCCTGCACTACGACTGTACGCAGCTCCACACATGGGATGGGTCGCACCTTCTGCCGTTCCACAACACTCTGAAGTGTCGCAGTGGAAGGCTATTGCCAGTGGTAAAACCCGGTGTAGGCGACGATCTTCCGCTCGCTATCGCTGCCGCAGGCGGCAGTGGCGCGGTCTAGTTCGCGAGTCAGGCGTCCGCCGCGGTCTCGAACTTCTCTCCTTCCCCTTCCTAATCGGCCGGTAACGACGCAATCTCTTCAGAGTGTCCGTTCCCTACAGTGCCGACTATGTAAGTCAGGAACTCGAGCGACGGCGTGCCGGCATGGGAGTAGCGACAACGGGAGCGAGCAAGGTGAGTAAGGCGGCTCTTATTGGAAAAGCAGGCGAATCGCTGGTCGCCGGCGAGCTCATGCGCCGGGGCATCTATGTCGCGCAACCGGCTTATGACTGCGGCATCGACTTGCTGGCCTTCCGCGAGGCCGTGCCCACCGTAGTGGTACCCGTCCAGGTCAAGGCGCGCGCGGGCTCCTGTTATCACTTCCAGAAAGCTTGGTTTGCGAAGGCCCCTGGCATGGTCGTGGTGCAGGTTTGGGACCTTGATACCGATCCTCGCTTCTACATTTTCGCATCGCTCGACGACGTGGCAGATGCTCTGGGAGACCATGCCAATTCCCCGTCTTGGGCTGTTGAGAAGGGTGTCTACAACGTCACCAGCCCGTTGCCGCACCATTTGGAGCGGATGGAACGTCACAGGGATCGGTGGTGTCGGATAAAGAGCCGACTTGGATAGCGGCTCCGCAGCATGAGCTGGAGTGGCGGGCGGCGCAGCGGCGGTAAAACGGAGTGATGGAGGATGTGCAATGCCAGCGATGGTCGACCCAATGCAAGCACTCGAATCTTTTCAGCAAGCGTTGCTAGCGGGTCGTGTTGATGCTCAGCGTGGAACCCTTGATCCGACGATCTTTGTGCATCTTGATGCTCCAACTGGCGCGCATCGGTTTACCTATGTACGTCTCGAGGGCAAGCTCGTCACGGCCCTCGTCATCCTGGCGGCAGTCGAGCCACTTGACGGCCTTCCGTGTTTCCAAATGGGATACGCCGTACTGCCGGAGAAGCGAGGTAAGGGGCTTGCACAAGCAGCGATAGCGGCAGCGATCGCAGAACTCCATGCCGGCTTGGCTAGGAATCGCGTTCACGCATTTTATGTTGAGGCGGTTGTTGGAGTGAAAAACGAGGCATCGAAGCGAGTCGCCGAGAAGCTGCTCTCGGCCTCACCTAAATCGATCGTTGACCAACATTCCGGCGAGCAAGCGCTCCACTATGCGAAGATAATCGGCGGCGGCCCTCGCACGTAACAACCGCCTCCGGATGGGGCTCTTGGGCTAATGCGCCAACGCGCTTTGAAGGCTTGCGGGCAACCTGGATAGCGCGATTGTTGGAGCTGCCAGCTGGACGAAGTTCAAGTCTTCAGAGTTCCAGTCCTCCTTGTCGTCATAGACGATCATCTGTGTCACGCCCGTCTTCTCAGCTCGAGCAACATCGATATTTGCGACTGCTTTGGCGTTTATCGAGTTCTGCTCTGGCATCACTACATCGAGAAGGAGCGTGCGATCGCCGTTCACTGTGACAACGAAATCGAAGCGATATTGGCGATGGCTGGCGCCCAACACTTTCTCATGCTGTCTTACGCGCTCAGGAGCGAACCGTTTATCGATTTCCTCTTTCACAGCACCGTAGAGATCGCGTTTCTTGCGGGGGCGATACTTATGCACTGCGTGAAGAGCTGCGCGAGCAGAAGTTTCAGCCACATTGATGATCGCGCCGGCAATTTGGTCCGCTCCAATGTGTGCGCTCGCAATGGCACCATTGACGGCGCGAAGTCCGGCGGGTGAGCAGAAGGGGCTCAAATAGCGGTCGGCATTATAAAGCTCGATTCCATGCGCGCTGATCGAATCAATTGCACCCGCTCCATCTGAGACTACGAACGAGTTGTGCAGCGTCGTCGAAACAAAGACGCAAACATGGCTCCGCGAGGGGTACAAGAAGTGGGTGGGCACAACGACCTTGTCATTGTGCGAAACACACTCAGATAGACTAGATGCGGCTTTCTGAACTTGCTCAACCAAAGTGCTCATAGGAGCCTCCCACCTGTGCTAGGCCAGTCCGGCATGAGAACTGTCGGCATTACAATGTTGGTCTGACCACAAAACCATCGAAATCCTTGGTCGAATTGGCGCACCTCGGTCGGCACCGGCTCAGCGACCTCCAATTCCTCGGGAAAGCCGTAGGTTTTGCAAAGATGTCGATTGGCCGCCCAAGAGTGGAAGTTCGGTCCTACCACCTGACTGCACCCCGCAACTTCGATGCCTTGGCCTCGGTTTGTGTGCCTCGCGAACGGAGGGTCATAATCAAGTCGCCAAACGCAAGCGGCTTTCTGCCAGCCCGACGGCCACGCGTTAAGCGTGATCGTATATCGTAGCGGCGTATCGAACGGATAGGCGGTCAAGGAGACAAAGGCCCCCATCAGCCCGTCCTCATCTTGCACCAGCCATTGATGAATCCGCTTTTCCGTTGAGCGATTTCCCGCCACCCAGTTCGGTGGCGGATACGGAAAGCTCTTCCGCGCGGACAACACTTCATCCACCCAGTCGCAAAGGTTTCCCGTTGCCATAGGCGAAGGAATCTTCACGGATTATCCGATCTGACTACGGGGGCGAGATGGAGCCTCATCAATTTCACCGCTTGTACGTCGCCAGCAGCGCCAGGCCGCGCATCACATCACCACGGCGAGGGAAAAGACCTCGCCACGCTTGGCATTGAGGAACCGCAGCACGCCATCGGGCGCCTCGCCGAAGACAAGGGTCTTCTGGCCCGTTGTCAGCTTTTTACGCTCACGCAAGATCTCGACCGCACGATCCCGATCTCCAACAGCCACGATGAAATACTCAGCATCGGGATCAGCACCGCCTGGGCGCTGCGTCGCTACGACAATCTGCCAGCCCTTTGTCATCTCAGCCGTCCTTGCCCCTGGTCTCGATCGAGGAAAATCTTTCGCCGTTTCTAGCGCGGTTCAGCTGAGCTATCCGAAGGTCTGCTGGCCAAGTTTCGATGGTTTCCAGCCATTCTTCGTAGCGGTCGACCACAGCGTCTGGCTCGGCACCCTGCTCGATCCGATGGACGTGGATAAGGCCAAGGCCGATGCCCGCCGCCATCTGCCCCCTGGTGAATCCGAGCGCAGCCCGCCGCAGCCTCAGTTGGGTGATCCGATCATCGAGAGGTATACGGCGATCCATCAGGATCACCGCTTATATGTCGCCAGCAGCGCCACATAGACGGCAAGGCTGTTCATGCTGGCCGTCACGCCAGCAGCGGCCAGGAACCGCCGGAACCCGGCCGGCCGCACCTCGACCGACTTAGCGGTGTAACCCTCGTCGGCCAGCTCGGCGACACGGGCCTCGGCCAGTCGCTCCCAGGCGACGTGCGTCGGGGGGAAGTCCGCGTCGTCGACCAGGATCTCGGCGAACTCGGCGAAGTCCTCGGCGGCGATCCGAGGTAGCGGGTAGAATTTCGTTTCTTCGGACATGGCATCAGACTCCCATGAGTTCATCCCAGTCCATGGCGCGAACGATCTGCAACACTCGCTTGCGATCGATCTCAAAGTCTTTTGGCGGATTGTATTGGCGAAGCTTAATTTTGGTCGGAGTTACTCCCAAGAGGCGCTTCACCAAGGCCGGTCGAACGGTCTCCCCATCGTGGGGTTTAAACTCGACCAAGACATAATCCATCACGCGTGGGGCCTTGGCGCGCTCGAAGTAGATCAGTTGACCAGGCTCACGCCACGGCGAAACTGATTCCCCGCGGAGGTAGGCTGCGAACACGTCGGCGCGACCGATTAGGCGGGGTGGGCGCCTCACATAATCGACAATTTCGCCGTTGAGCTCGAAATCGAAGAGGGCACCGCTATCTTCGCCGCCTGAGACGGTCCCGTAGACGGGCACATCCTTCGGCATTTCTCCACGTGTCGGAATAGGAGGTGCCATCGGTGCCAGCGTGAGATTAGGAACAGGGTCCTGACCTTCGGTCGGTGAGTGCTGTTCCACAAAATGCCCGCCAGGCAACCCAGCCGCCTGTGCCAGCTTCCTCAGGCCATCGGCCCCTGGATTAGCGGATTTACCGCTGATGACATCCTTCACATACGTCTCGCTGAGGCCGGCCTTAATGCTCCAAGGCTTTGCCTTGAGACCATTTTCCACCATCACCCGCTGAAGTTCGTCTTGTAGCCATGTTCCCATCTGGGGATGCTTCCACGGAGCGCGCCCGGGAGTAATTGGGAAGTGTCCCCTTGACGAAGGGGACATATCCCCCTTAGTGTCCCCCGGCATGACGACACTGTCCGCACTCCTCAAGGAAATCGACGCCTTCTGCCGTGACGCTGAGATGTCGGAAGCGACTTTCAGCAAGCGCGTCGCCAATGACGGCAAATTTATCGGCAGGCTCAGGGCGGGGGCCGATCTCACGGTCGGCAAGCTTGACCAGGTTCGGGCCTACATGACCCAACACCGTGAGCAAATGGTTGGCGAAAGCCGTCGATCACAGCGCCCGTCCCGGCGGAAGGCCGCCTGATGAGGCCGCTACCCGTCCTCGTCTCTGAGGTATCCGCGATCCCAACCCTCGATCTGGCCGAGAAGGATTTCCCGCGCGATCGGAAAGCTCGGATGGGGAAGGGTGCCACCTTCCAGCATGTCGAGGGAGTGGAGCGCGCCAGCGACGATGCGCTTGGTGTCCTTGGACTTGAGCGTTCCGCGCCGTTCGAGGAAGACCAGCAGCTCGACCACCAAGAGCCAGGAAACAATGCCGACGGCCGAATCAATGGCGATACGGTCGCCTGTCGTCTTTTTCCCCGTCTTCGGCTTCTTTGCCACGGTGCTACCTCGCTCCGTTCTGAGGGGCTTCTGAAAAAGGAACTGGCGGCCGGCCCCAACACCGGCCGCCAGCCTTCACGGCGGCGCGTTCGGCGGGGACCAGTTCGCGGCCGTGAACTCTCGGTCTTCACCGGCAATGTCCGGCGTCTCGTTGTCGTTGGCAGGATCGAATCCGTTCGCTGCCGCTTTCCGTCTCGCTTCGATCAGCTCCGCTACCACACGACGCGCGATCGAACCGATGTGCTCGAAACCGTTGGTGCCTCTCCTCGGGTGAATGCTCTGCATGCACACGAAAGTAGGAGCATCGATGTCCAAGAGGTTGGACCAGGAGTCCAAGGCCGTGGAATCTAACGTTCAGATCCCTGACCTGATGTGGCGGGCCGTCCCGCCAGATCGTCACGACAACAGGAAGTCGTGGCTGGCGCGCGTCGCGCGGACGCTGGTGTGGAAACACCGCCGCGTGAAGGCACTTTTCTACTGTGAAGCCCGCGTCGTGACCGCCGATGAATGGCGGACCCTCAACCAGCGCCTCGACGCGCTCAAGGCCGCGCACCAACGGCACGAGGAACACTCGCATGAACTACGCGAAGCTTATCGAGCTGCGCGGGAAGACGGCCCTGTGGCTGGCGGAAGTGCTGTCGATCTGGGCGACGCACCTCCGTTCGGTCGCGACGACTGACCTCCCGCGCGCCGTTCGACCTGACGACCTTCTCAACCGCGGCGGCGACCCGCGAAAGGACTAGCCATGCGACCGTACGACGAGGCTGGGCGTCCAATCACGCCTGATCATGGACGCGAGAGCGTGTCCCAGGGTTGTCCCGTTCGCGAAAGTGGGACAGCAGACGAGCGTCGATCCGAAGGGTGGGAACCCATCGGCGTCGTCGCGCGCCGCGTCGTGTCCAAGGCGATGACAGCCTATCTGGAACGGGCGACGTGCCACCGTGCCTAAGCGGACCGGCAAACGCTCCTCCCGCAACCGCAAGAACCCCAGCACGCACCTGTTCTGGAACGACTTGCGCAACGCCCTGTCGCGCTGCTCGCCGGCAGCGAAAGGACTGTGGGCGGTGCACATGCTGCCCTGCGCGGCCGAATCGGCCGAGTTCGGCGTGATGCTTGTCGGCAACCATCCATCGCCGCGCGCCGCGCTCGGTGGGCTGCTCTGCTACGAGTTCGGCCTGGGCGCGGAAGCGACGCAGGATCTGATCGACGAACTGATCGAGAAGGGTGTTGCCGAAGTCGACGATCGCGGTCGCGTTTGCTGCCGCCGGATGGTGCGGGAGGAGGCCGCGCGGCAGGCCAAAATCAGGGCAGGTCGGAGCGGCGGAAAGGCCTCCGGCGCGGCACGAACTGCGAAGCAGACCCCCAAGCAGACCCCTCAGCAGAGCGTCAGCACGGGGGGAATCACAGAGGCAAGCAGCATACCCGGCAGAGGCGAAGCACAAGAAACGCCATCCGTTGCAGATTGCATCGGCATTAATGGGGTGTTGCCCGAAGCAGAAAGCAAGCAAGAGGAAAGCACAGGGGCAAGCAGCACCCCAAGCACAGACGAACCTTCTTCTTTCTTCAGTCTTCTATCTAAGAAAGAAGATAGAGAGAATCATACTGTTGAAACACTAGCGCCTAGCGGCGCGTGTGTGTCGCCGAAGGTCTGCCAGCACGACGGCGTGAAAGCCGTCGTCGACCTGTGGGACCAGTACGCGGCTGAGATCCCGAAATGGCCCAGGACCCGGGGCCTCAGCGACGAACGGCGTTCGGCGATCCGGGCTCGGCTGAAGGAACACGGGATCGAGGGTATCCGCTCCGCGCTCGAGCGGGCGAAGGCCTCGCATTTCATCCGCGAGGTCGGGATGCGCGGCTGGAATCTCGGCTGGCTGATGAACCCCACGAATTTTCTCAAGGTCATCGAGGGCACCTACGACGGCGACGGCGGGTCTGATCGGGCCACGGGGCCGCCGGGGCGGATGTCGGTTTTCAGCGACGTGGTTTCAGCAATCAGCGAGAGGGAGCGGCGACATGGCGAATGACCTGACGGAAATTTCTGGCGAGACCCGCGTGAAGCTTCAGCGGGAGTTCGGCCCGTTCGCTCCGACCTTGCCAGCATCGATCGTCATCCGGCTCGCATGGCACCGCAGCGTTCCCGAGTACTCGACGCTCGGATGGCCGGTCATGCAGCTGCGCACCAACGTGCGGCATCAGCTCGACCGCCTGTCGATTCCGGAGGACGACGTGAAGCGTGCGCTCGCCGCCACCGAAATGGCAATGACGCCCAGCGGACCGGCGCAATGCCTCAGGGCGACGGCGCGTTTGCGAGCGGTTGCGCGCATCCGGCCGACCGTCGAGGCCGACGATCGGCTGGCACTGGCCGTCTATGCCGAGAAGCTGGCGGCGTACCCCGAGGATGCGGTCGCGGCGGCCTGCGAACGATGGCTCGAAACATCGCCATTCTGGCCGGCCGTTTCCGAACTGTTGGCGGCCTGCGAGTGGGCGATGCAGCCGCGCCGGGCGCTCGCAAGCCTGCTGCGCGAGATCGAGCGCGAGCAGCAGGATCGCGAAACCATCGTCGAGGCGCATACCCGCGAACTGGTGCAAATCGTGCACATGTTCGATAGCGGCATGACTGCGTGCTCCCCAGCCGTCATGGAAGCGGAGCGGGAGCTGGCCAAGCTGCAGAACCGCCAGCCGGCCACCTGGGCTCTACCGCAGTGACGGAACTTCCCCACAATCTCGACGCCGAGCAGGCCGTCCTGGGCGCCCTGCTGCTGAACAACGGGGCCTATCACCGGGTTTCCGACGTGCTGCGGCCGGAGCACTTCGCCGATCCGCTTCACGGCCGCCTCTACGAGTCGGTGGCTGGCCTGATGGAGCGCGGCCAGATCGTCAACGCGGTGACGCTGAAGGGCTTTGCCGAGCAGGACGAAGGCCTGAAGGCCGTGGGCGGGACCCGGTATCTCGCGCGTCTGCTGACCCAATCAGCGGCCCCTGCAGATGCGCCGGTTTACGCTGGCATCGTTCAAGACCTGTGGCGCCGCCGGCGACTGATCGAACTCGCCGAGGATGCGAAGTCCGCGGCGGGCGGTGTGGATGGGGACGCGCTCTCCCAGATCGCGGACCTGGAGCGGGAGCTCTACACCCTCGCGACCTCGGATCGACCGGCCGGCGGCTTCCGCAGCGCTGGCGACGCCCTCAGCGAGGCGATCCTGCAGGCTGAGACCGCCTTCAAGGGCGGCGGCCGGCTGGTAGGCATCACGACCGGCCTTCGCTCCCTGGATCGCTTTCTGGGCGGCCTCCATCGGACCGATCTGATCATCCTGGCCGGTCGTCCATCGATGGGGAAGACGGCGCTAGCCACGAACATCGCCTTCGGTGCGGCGAAGGCCCTTGAACTGGGCGACACTCACAACGGTGCCACTGTCGGCTTCTTCTCGCTCGAGATGGGCGCGTCGCAGATCATGCTCCGCGGCGCTGCCGAGCACGCGCGCCTATCAGCCGAATCGATCCGGCGCGGTCATATCAACTCTCGGCAGATGGACGAGCTGCAGAGCGTCGAAGGGGCGTTGAAGGGGCTGCCGCTTTACATCGACGATGCCCCGGCGCTGACCATCGCAGAGATCCGCGCCCGCGCGCGCCGGCAAAAGCGCCAGCATGGCCTGGGACTGCTGGTCGTCGACTACCTGCAGCTGATCGAGGGCGGCCCGAAGAGCCGGGCGGATCGCGTCCAGCAGGTATCGGAGATCAGCCGCGGCCTGAAGACCCTGGCGAAGGAACTGGAGGTGCCTGTGCTGGCCCTGTCGCAGTTGTCACGAAAGGTCGAGGAGCGGACGGACAAGCGACCGCTGCTATCAGACCTTCGTGAATCCGGATCGATCGAGCAGGACGCCGACGTCGTCATGTTCGTCTACCGTGAAGAGTATTACCTGGAGCGTTCGGACAAGAAGAACTCGTATGCGCACATCGCCTCGATCGGCAAGGCGGAGGTGATCGTCGCGAAGCATCGCAATGGTCCCACGGGCACAGTGGAGCTGGCATTCAACGGCGCTCTGACGAAGTTCAGCGACCTGCCGGAGACAGCGACGTCATGAGGTTATTAGACGAGGGAAGCACCTCTGGGTATCGAGGGACCCAGAATGTATGGTGCCTCCCTCTCGCGCCTACATCGGGGAGACTTCAGCGCGTCGCCATTTCTCGCCGCCTGCCAATGTCGGCATCAACAAACAATTGCGAATTGCTGCATTTCACAAGCGAACAAATGAAATGAATTCAGGGAGGCTGCTCGCATGCTCCCTTCAACGACGCGGATGGGACATTAAGTTTGGAGCACTGGAGGCGACATGAGCGCGGACCTTTCCGAGGTACGTCGCCGCGCCTGGGAGACCCGCCGCACCCGATACGGCGAACGCGGCCACGCGAAGGCATATAGGCAGGCCGCGCTTTGCCCGCGCTGCCGTGAGCTGGCGGCCGAGGTCGATCGGCTGTGCAGTTTAGTTGCAGATCAACGACTTGCTGAGAGTGTCAGCCGTGAAACATTGCCGGCCGAATGTTCATGTTCACCCTTAGATGAACATGAACGTGAAAAATGAAAGCCGGCCCCGCCGCCGAAAGGTCTGGACCCAGCAAGACGACGAGGATCTGAGGTACTGGCACGCCTGCCGGTACACGGACGGTCGGATTGCGAGGAAGCTGGGATGCTCACGTCGGACCATCCTGAGGCAACGCGAGGCAATCGGGCTGGCGGCCGTCAATCATCCTTATCGTTCGAAAGGATCATAGTCGCTATGGGCCTGCGTGATCTGTGGAAGGGGCGCCTGAGCGCCGAACGCCAATTGTGTTTTGCAACGAGGACATAAATGGACCCGGTATCGCGCACGAGTTTCTGGCGTCGCTTGGAGTATGGACTTCTTGCCCTGCTCATAGCAGGCGGGACAAAGATGGTGCGTGCCTGCCGGTCCGGCCACTTCCGCCTTCAGCGTGGGAATGTGGACACCAGGATTGAGCCGCTGATATTCGTATCTCAGCTTCTCACTTTCCCAGTTTTTCAGGTCGGTAACTTCTGCTTCAAGGGAACGTACCTTCTGCAGCAGCGTCGCATATTCCTCCTGGGCGGACAGAATTTGCTCTTGCAGCCCTATAACGGCTTCGTTTCGAATAACCGCATCGTTAATGCTTTTCAAACCCTTAGCTGCATCAAGCATTGTCTTGAAACCGCCAAGGCCAACGAAAACGTCCACCATAGTTGCTCCGCCTGTTCTTGGGACGAGTGAAAGGAAAAGGGAAGCCGAATCGCCGGCCTCCCCCGTTCGCCTTATCGTCTCAGCAGCGCGGCAAGCAGACCGCCGGCACCAGCGTTTCCGCGACAGTGACGTGGGCGCTTGTTGCTCCAGTGATCCAGGCCGCCTAAAGCAGTAGGCGTGATATGGTCGATCTCCCAACCATATTCCGTTTCCTTGCCGTAGTCGGAACGCTTGATGGTTCGGCCATCGCAGTCTGTTGCCCATTCGGCACTGCCGTAGTGACGCAGCCAGACCGAGTGATGTTCGTCGAATAGTCCAACGCTAAACAATCCACTCATAGCTCTTTCCTTCTGTTCGGAAGGAGAGCCGGCAGACAAGTTGACCAAGCAACTTCACGGGTATAATGTCGTTGCATCCATACGATCTCGTTGCCGCCGGCTTCCAATCCATGCGGTTACGATCAAGATCAGGCCGTTCCCTCTGGCAGGAGGGGCGGCCTTTTTCTTGATCAACTATTAGGCTACGCGATTCCTTGGGGGTAAGCGAGTCGAAAGTAGAACATTTGGTGCCCAAACACCTCTTTCTGTTGCATCCCCTAGTCACACTTCCCCCAACTAGGGACCCGCCAACCCACGGCCCGGACCCTTGGAAGGCAGCAATCACCGCCCGCCGGCCCCCGCCGGAGGCTCGCTCAAGCTGGACGGGACCTATTTCTCGGCGAGAGCAATCACCAGGTCCGCCAATTTCTTTCGCTGACTTTTGTTTCTGATTTTGTAGAAGGCCCGGACCAGCTCGAGCGTCTCGCGCTTGGTGTTGAGATCGGTGTCGGATGACATGTCGGCGGCCCTGGGGCGGCCCGCCTTGCGCTTGGCGGTGCCCGCCGAAGCGTCCATGCCTTCGAAGAAGTGTTCGATGGGGACGTCGAGGACCTTGCCGAACTCGAATAGGCGGCTCGAGCTGATGCGATTGAAGCCGCGCTCGTATTTCTGGACTTGCTGGAAGGTGAGACCCACGGCCTTGCCGAGGTCCGTCTGGCTCATGCCGAGGAGGGCGCGCCGCTGTCGGACACGGGCACCTACAAAAATGTCTACGGGATGTGGCATCGATATCTTTCGGACAGGTTATTTGCAGCGTGACTATTCGGTGTGACGCAACGTCGATTTCCGGGCAAGGCCTCGAAGTGGCAGGATCGCTAGGCGGGTTATTGGTGCAGGTGGAAGACGACGCCACCCGCCGGGACATGACCGGGGAGGGCGCTCCCTGACCTTTCAGGCTTTCCGCTTCGTCTTGATGAAGGCGATGAGGTCCCCAACCGTTCGCAGGGTCTCGGCTTTTTCGTCGGGGACCTCTATGTCGAACTTGTCTTCGACGGACATGATCAATTCGACGACCTCCAGGCTGTCGGCCTTCAGATCCTCTTGGAATCGCGAAGACGGCTTGATGGATTCGCGCCGAACATCCAGAGCCTCGAGTATGATGTCCGCGATCTGATCTTCAACTTCACTCAAGGGGGCCTCCGGTCGCGCTGGCGGGCAGTGCCTTCATGTTCAACCCGCCCGGCTCCGGAAGGATGCTCCATGGGAGACGTTAACCCTTTGGAGGTATGCCTACGGGGTTGGGCCACCCCTGCCTTCCTGCCACTGTCCACCCACCGACGGCGCCCAGCTCCCGCCTCGGCGTCCGCCCTGATCGTGGCTGGAAGGCGACGACATGCCCATATTCGCTTGGATTGGCTTCGGCATCCTGACGTGGCTGATCGTGGGCCTTATGGCGATCCGGCTAGCGTCCAGGGCCGGGCACATGTGGGGCTACTTCTCCAAGAACCCGCTCTTGTGCCGCGCGGCGATCGTCTTCCAGGCGCCGCCGCTCATTCTCGAATGCGTGGTTATGGACTTGATCCGGCCGGAAAAGGCTCGGCTCGGAAAAGCGGCCGTTCATCTTATGTGGGCGAAGTTCAAGGAGCCTCGGCTGGATGTCGACGCGCTTGAAAGTCGTGACAGGCGCCGGGCCGAATAGCGAGCGGCCGAATGTTCACGTTCACGCTCAGATGAACACGAAGAATGAACCTCGGCCCGCCCGCGCGAAGTCTGGACCGCGCTACGCGTCCGCCTTCTCGAGAAGATTCGCCAGGTCTGGGTTCCGTTCGGTGTCGTTTGGCGCCGAGCTCAACAAAGCCGCATAGGCCAGCAGCGTGTTGATGCCGGCACTGGCCATGGAAACGGCCACGAACTGCCGGAAGCCTGTTGGGGTCACGCTCGTGAATATTGGGACATTCCCATCTCGCCAGAGATCCTTCTCTGAGGCGTTGAGCAGGGCGTCCCAAGCGTCGTAGGTGGCGGGAAAGCCTTCGTCTCCGGCCAGAATCGCGACGAACTCGGGAAAGTCGTCCGGGTCGATGTAAGGGAGATGATAGAGCTGCGGCAGGTCGAGCATGGCCGTTAAACGGGGCCGAATCGACTGCGTTCCCCGGCGGCGCAAAGTCTGGACCACGGAGGACGACGAGGATCTCAGGTACTTGCACGCCTGCAGGCTGACCGACGACCGGATCGCGCGAAAGCTACGATGCTCGCGTCGGACTGTCTTGCGGCAGCGCAGTGCGATGAACCTGCCGGCCATTTCTCGCAGAGGGAGGTCTCAATGAACAACCGGGAGGGACCGGAAAGCAGGTCCACCTGGGCGCGAATTCAGTTTTTTTGATCGTCTGGAACCGGCTCCGCCATAAGCTCGATTCCCGCTATGGCGTCCTTGAGGGACTTGAGAGCCGCGAGGTTCATCCTCAGGTGGGCAACCGATACCCGGTCCACCATTACCTTCGAGTTACCCGGAACGGGATTGAACCGCAGGATCTCCAAGGAGAGATTCGCAATCCCATTGTTGAATCCAAAGTTGGGCACGCCGTCAAAATAGATGAAGGGAGCGTTGGCGCTCGCTATGGCAGAAATGCTACCGGCGACGGCGGGTAATTGCTCGGTATAGATGGGGGCAGGGTCAACGGGTTTGTCGGCCATGATGGTCCTCATGTGTGAGAGAAACGAAGTTACGCCGACTATGAAGCTGATACGGTCGGCCGCCAAGATGGGCCACCAGCTGCACAAGCCGACTCGGCCGCAACCCGAGCGGCCGGTCAAGGGCCAGCCGGACGGCGGATCGCCAAGAAGCTGGGGTGCTCAAGGCGGACCATTTTGCGGCAGCGGGAGGCTATCGGTCTGAGGGCTGTGCCGCGTCCAAGGGGCCGAAATCTTAACGTCCCATCGCGCAAGCAGCTTGGGCATGTTGAGGTAGCTGCCGTCAAAATCGGCGAGTCGAGCAAGCCCTTCACGATCTACCACCTTCATCGAGCGTCCCGCCTTCGCCAGCAGACCCATGACTTGCATCTCCTTGAAGGTGCGGTTGACGTGCACGACCGACAGCCCGGCCGCGTCTGCCAAATCAATCTGGCTGATTGGAATGATGCCGCTGCTGACCCCAATCGCGTCGAGGCGAACAAGTTGCTCGCACAGTAGATGGGAAACGCTCTGCAGCGCGGTCTGTCTTGCGGCGAGTAGTCGCGCTCGTAAAGCGCATGCATCAAGGACCGAGGACCGCCAGAGACCCAAGCCCAGTATCGGATATTGACCAATCAGCTGATCAAGGACCGAATTCTCGATGATGCCGATCGAGCAGTCCGCAACCGCGGCTACGGCGACTTTACTTGTCTTTACCTGCAGCGCATGGAGACTGAGATCACAAAAGTCACCGGGATACTGAAAGGCATAGATTTGTCGCGCGCCGCATAGAAGTCGCTCGTACATGCACGCGATACCCCCGATGAGCACAGTGGTGTGCTTCGGAGATGAGCCGAACGCTAGAATATCCTCGTTTCGACCGATGCGGCCGACCTTCTTGATTCTGCTCAAGATGGCTTTCAATTCGGTTTCGGCAGTAATCCCCAAAAACTTCAGCTTCAGCCGCAGAGGAGCAATGCTCCATTGCGAGGTGTCATTCAGCATGGCGGTCATCGGGGTCCTGAGCTGCGGGCTGACGCTTCCCAACCAGCTGAGCCATACTGGAATGGCGGCACCTAACCGAAATAAGTGCTAGTATGGAAGGAGTTAATTTTCGTTTAAGAAGTGATCCAGTTGGTGAAATGCGATGGCACCACGTTTGCGACAAAATTTTGCCGCCGCCGCCAGACACGAGTGGCATTCCCTAGTGACACTTGCCCAAATGGCAACCGGGGATGAGCCTGTTTTGAGTATGGGGCGTTTAGCGTGAGCGAAGCATTGAGGCTTAAGTTCGCTCAAGCTTGACGTCCCATCCCGCCAGCAACTCGGGCATGTTTAGATAGCGGCCGTCGAAGTTCGCGAGACGAGCTAGGCCCAGCCGATCGACCACCTTCATTGAGCGCCCGGCCTTTGTAACGAGGCCCATACCCTGCATCTCCTTGAAGGTGCGATTGATGTGGACGACGGACAGTCCCACGGCATCGGCCAGATCGATCTGGCTCACGGGAATGGTGCGGCTGTCGATCCCGATGGCTGCCAGCCGCGCCGACTGTTCGCATAGGATATGGGCAACGCGCTGCAATGCAGTCTGTCGGGCGCCGCGTACCTTTGCCCGGAGCGTGCCCGTCTCAAGGATCGTCGACCGCCACAGGACCAGGGCCAGTTCCGGATATTGGGCCAACATCTGCTCAAGGGCACTGTTCTCGACGAAGCCGATCGAGCACTCCGTAATGGCGGCTACCGCGACTTCCGTCGTCGTTGCCCGCAGCACATGCCGGCTGAGATCGCAGAAGTCGCCCGGATACTGGAACGAGTAAATCTGCCGGCTGCCGTCGATGAGCCGCTCGTACAAGCATGCGACTCCTTCGATCAATACCGTCGAATATCGCGACGTCGATCCCGCAGCCAGGATGTCCTCGCCCCGGTTGACGCGAGTACCCACTCTGATCCTGCTCAACAGCTCGTCCAGTTGAACTTCGCTTTTCACACCCAGAGACAGCAGTTTCTGCCGCAAAGGAGCAAAGCTCCACGCCGAAGGCTTCCGCAACGCAGTCATAACGAACCCCACGTTCGCTAGCGTTCCCAAATCAGCGCCGGCCTTCCCAAACCGACGCCGTTTACCTTGTATGTTTCGTCTCTAGTGCAAGAATCGCGCCGGGTGAAGTGATCATCCGCACTCTCTAATGAGTTGCAGCTCTCATGACGGGTGTGTCAGAGTTTGTTGCAATCGCTTGTCCCGTTAGTCGGATCCCGTCACCCAACCGCCCCCAGATAGCAGCCACAGGACCCGCCGGGTCCAGCAGAGCGGCCGGAGGCGCCTCGACCGTGGCGCCGCTAGCTCTGCGAAGACCCCCAGTGCCCGTCCAAGGGTGGAAAAATTTTCACATCGACGACTTGAAGGCTGGTTAACCTCACCTAGATCGTGTGCCGCGGTGCTTGAGGGTACCGCATCGGCGGTGGCCCTTCGGGGGACCGCTTCGCAAACACATCGCTCAAGAGTGGAGGATGAACATGCGCACTGCTTTCGACTTTTCACCGTTCTACCGGGACACCGTCGGCTTCGACCGGGTCTTCAACATGCTCGATTCGGCCGTCAGCCAGGGTCCACAGGGCTATCCGCCGTACAACATCGAAAAGGCGGGGGATGACCATTACCGCATTGTCATGGCGGTAGCCGGCTTCTCCGAGGCCGAGCTGAACATCACCCAGAAGGAGGAGGAACTCCTCGTGACCGGCAAGGCTCAGCCCGGCACGGAGGACAAGGAATACCTCTATCGCGGCATCGCCGCCCGTGAGTTCGAGCGCCGTTTCCAGCTCGCCGACCACGTGAAGGTGGTGGGGGCCAGCCTGGCGAACGGACTTCTGACAATCGAGCTGAAGCGCGAGATCCCGGAGGAGAAGAAGGCTCGCGCCATCCGTATCGAGTCGGGCTCGACGCCGCGCATTTCGAAGCAGTAGGCGCGGGCCCCACACCGGGGGAGAGAAGTGCCTCGCTGCCACCGCAGCGGCGCTTCCCTTCCCTTCCATCCCGTTACATTTAGGAGGTTCGTCATGATCGCAAGGTCGGCAGCCTACCGGCCTGAATGGTCTTCAGACCTGGCTCCCCAGGCCGATGGTGCTGAGGTTTCCCCGCCCTACGGATATGCTGGCACGATCGACCGGCCCCCACGCGGTCGAATTCTGATCGTCGAGGATCAGCTTCATCTGGCTCTCGAAATACAGAAGCACCTGCGGGACGCCGGCTATCGCATCGTCGGCCCCGCCGGAAGCCAGAGCGAAGTGGAGCGGCTGGTGCGAAGTGGCCGACTCGATGCCGCGGTGATCGACGTGGACTCCCGCCGGAGCGCGCCCTTCGCCGTCGCGGATTGGTTGGCTGCGGAACATGTGCCGTTCGCAGTGATCGCCGCCGACGCGAGCGAGCTGCCGCACGAACTCGCACTTCGGCCCCTGATCACGAAGCCGGTTTCGCCGCATGCTTTGGTGGGAACGGTGGACCTGATGGTGAACGGCGGCCCGGGCGCAGTAGTCCTTCCTTTCGAGAAAGGGCCGCGCCTCTTCCCGCCGATTTGAAGCGAGAGAAGAGGCAAGGGGACTGGCAGTGGCGCAACCTGCGGGGTCCGCAGTTGTGACGCGCCAGTCCTCTCTTCTAATATTTTGTTGAGATCGTTAGTCACACTTCCCCCTAATGGGAAACCGTCAGTACTTGAATGGCGGGGCCCCATGGCGAAGGCAAAGAAACGTCGCGCGAAGAAGCGGCAGGCTGTACGGCGAACGGAGCGCGTGCAGGCAACACCCGAGACCTTGGCGAAGCTGAAGCCTTGGCCCATGCAGGACCTGCTTCGCAAGGGGCCGGAGGATGGGGGCCTCAGCAGCGATCAATTCGAGGCCGCCCTTCAAATCGTCGAGGCCTGCAAGATCATTACACAGGGTCTCGGCTTCCGCCCGATGGACCTGGCCCGGGTCGGCCGCGGTAACGGGGAACTCGGCCCCCGCGCCTGCCGGCTATGGAACATCTATGTCGAGTGGGGCAACGCGTACCAGCGCCGCGCGCTGGTCTCACCCCATGTCATCGTTCAGATGGTTGAGGACGAGCGGCCGATCGATGCCGGGGCGGTCTGGCTAGTCGCGCTCGCTGCGGACATGTGGGACGATGCCAAACGCCAATATGACCGAGCGGAAAGGGAGTTGGGGCGAGCTAGTGCCGGCGACGAAACTCCCGGATCTGGCGCTCATATTCCGCTTCAGGCTTCCCATACAGCCTGCCGGCCTTTTCCTTGAGAATGTCGCGGCGAACAATCGTAACGTTGTTGCGGCCTCCACGAATTGCGCCGGCACCTTCCAGGTCTTGAAGGGTGAGTGTGACGGTCGGTCGCCTGACCGCTAAAGAATCGGCAACGAGTTCGTGTGTGAGCCGCAACTTGTCGGCATTGAGCCGGTCATGGACCATCAGTAGCCATCGGGCAAGGCGAGCTGGCATTTGCGCTGTCCCGATGGCAATGGCGCTCTGAGCGATCTCCACTTCCAATACCGAGCGGTATCTGTCCAGCAGGTCACGGAGCGCAACGCTCTTCGCCATGGCGGCGCTCAAATCCTTCTGTGGAATACGCAGTGCTTGACCAGAAAAATACACGGTCGCCTCATAATGCGATTCGCTGCGGCCCAAGCCGACGACCCCTTCGGGACCCACCATGGCGATCTCGATGCGGTGTGATCCACTAGCCGCAGCTATTGAGACGACGCCCTCTTGGATAAAATAGGCGTAGCGATTTCGCTCGCCGGGAATTTCAAGAAGGTCGTGTTGCTTAAGACCGATCACCGTCAAGGATTGGAAAAGCATATCCCGATCTTGGGTGCTCAAGAGGTCCAGAAGAGGATGCGTCATAGCTTTGGGTGTCATACTCGCTCCTTGCCACGGGTAACCAAGCGCCTTGACTTCCGGTCTGGGATGCTTGACATTGGGGCTACCAGAACTGCGCCCGCCGGGAAACCGAGCGGGCGTTTTTATTGGTGCGGCGGCGAAAGCCCGGAAAGCGACGCCCCTCTCGGATATGGACCGCAAGGTCCCAGCCGCGTTCGGATGGGCGGGCCGCATCAATAAGCTGCGGGAGACCTAGCTGATGCTGGATAGGCCCCGCCCGCCTGAAACTGTCTTGGCCCCGACGGAGGGCCCGCTCTTCGCCCCGGCGCCTGATCTGATCGCTTGGGCCCGTGCCGCCTTCATCACCGAGGACGCCTCCCTTAGGAACGAGGATCACCAACACCTCGAGTACGCCACGATCGGGGTGCTCTGGACGAATGTCCCGAATGCCCGCGCCGGTCGCCGCATCATCGGCCAAGCCGAAATGGGTCTACCGCCGGCCGGGAGGTGGATGCGTGCTCGGATTGAGCACCAGTTGCTCGGCTGGTTCGGCGGCGTCCCCGACTTCGTCTTGACCTTCGACGCCGGGCACTGTGCTGAATGCTCAGACGCCGAGTTCATGGCTCTCGTTGAACATGAACTCTACCACTGCGGACAAGAAAGAGACCCTTTCGGTGCTCCGAAGTTCCGGAAAGATGGGGCTCCCTCTTTCGCCATGCGTGGACACGACGTCGAGGAGTTCGTTGGCGTAGTCCGCCGCTATGGCACCGATGCTGCCGGCGTGAGGGCGATGGTCGACGCCGCTAGCCGGCCGCCAGAGATTGGGCCGGCCCCCATCGCTCAGGCCTGCGGCACCTGCCGTCTCAAGGCGGCCTAGTGGACAGTAATTGCGCCGCTCTTCACCAATGACGTGATATCAGCAGAAAACTCGGGAAATGGGCGCTCGAGAATGTAGACCAGTTCGGCGTGGCCATCGCGTGCATTCACGTCCAGACGCTCCCTGCGCATGCCCGAGTAAGTTCCCCGTTCGATGACGTCGCCCATCGGGGTCGTGCATTGAGCCGGGACCCTAAATTTGACGCGCACTACGCTTCCTCCTGACCGGAGCCTGACATCCCCATGGCCAAAGGCAAGCTCAGTGAGGGCGTGAAGACCTTCATCGTCCAGAGCCTTGCCTGCTTCGACACGCCGTCCGCGGTTGTTGCGGCGGTCAAGCGCGAGTTCGGCGAGACGATCACGCGCCAGGCAGTGGAGGGTTATGACCCCCATAAGAAGGCTGGCGCGAACCTTTCGGCCAAGTGGAGCGCCCTATTCGAAGAGACCCGGAAGACCTTCCTAGATGACACCAGCAAGATCGCGGTGAGCCATCGGGCTGTCCGGCTTCGAGCCCTGCAGCGCATGGCCGAGAAGGCAGAGACACACGGCAACATGGTGCTCGCGGCTGCGCTAATGGAACAGGCCGCCAAGGAGATGGGCGACCACTACACCGATCGCCGTCGGGTCGAGCACACCGGCAAGGACGGGAAGGACCTGCCGCAGTCGCAGGTGACGTTCTTCCAGTTGCCGGACAATGGGAGGGGCTAGGACGGGGAGGCGCCAGACCGTTGCCTACGGCGGGCCTGCAGGCGGCGAGATGCAGTCTGGCCCTCCTCCCACCATCATCCGGCCGCAAGCAGGACCGCAGACGACATTTCTAGCCTCGCCGGCCGATATAGCGATCTATGGCGGTGCGGCTGGCGGCGGAAAGACTTGGGCGCTCCTGATGGAGCCGCTGAGGCACATCAGCAACAGGGAGTTCGGTGCCGTCTTCTTCCGCCGCACGCTCGTCCAGGTGCGGAACGAGGGTGGCCTCTGGGATGAGAGCGAGAAGCTGTTCCCACTACTGGGGGCGAAGCCACGAAGTGCCCCTGACCTCGAATGGAAGTTCCCCGGCGGCGCGACCGTTTCATTTGCCCACCTCGAGCACGAGAAGAACGTCCTAGACTGGCAGGGTTCTCAGATCCCGCTTCAATGCTGGGATGAGCTAACGCACTTCACTGCCAAGCAATTCTGGTACCTGCTCTCACGCAATCGATCGATGAGTGGAATTCGCCCGTATGTTCGGGCGACCTGCAATCCCGACGCCGACAGCTGGGTCGCGGAATTCATCTCTTGGTGGATCAATCCTGACACCGGCTTCGCGATCCCGGAACGCTCCGGTGTGCTGCGATGGTTTGTCCGAATCGGCGACAAGATTGTTTGGGCGGACCGACCGGAAGACTTGGCGAGCTACCTCGATACCGAGGGGAACCCGATTCCCCCGAAATCAGTGACGTTCATTCCGGCGAAGCTGTCGGACAACAAGCTGCTGATGGCGGCCGATCCGGGCTATCTGGCGACTTTGATGGCGCTTCCGACAGTCGAGCGGGAGCGTCTGCTGGGCGGCAACTGGAAGATCCGGCCGGCAGCGGGGCTGATGTTCCAGCGCGGCTGGTGCACCGTCGTTGACGCCGTCCCTGCCGGTGCAAAATGGATGCGGGGTTGGGACTTGGGCGCCACCCCGAAGACCGAGAGCAACGACCCCGACTGGACCGCCGGAACGAAGATCGGGAAGCTTCCCGACGGCCGCTACATCGTCGCCCACCACGTCCGCGATCGGAAATCGCCCTCGGGCGTCGAGATGCTGATCAAGAACACTGCGACCGCGGACGGCAAGGACGTGAAGATTTCGCTGCCGCAGGATCCGGGGCAGGCAGGTAAGAGCCAGGTGCAGAGCCTGACCAAGATGCTGTCCGGCTTCAGCGTGAAGGCGACGCCGGAATCGGGGGACAAAGTCACGCGCTTCAGCCCGTTCAGCGCCCAGGCAGAGGCCGGCAACGTGTTGGTGCTTCGAGGCCCGTGGAACGAGGACTGGTTCACCTCGCTCGAGGGCTTTCCTGACGCCGCGCACGACGACGACGCCGATAGCACAAGCCGGGCCTTCAACGCGCTGCTGAGTGCGAGCACGTTTACCTTGGCCAATCTCTAGGAGCGGATATGGCAGGTGTCGCCCAGTTTGCCCGCTTCGTCGGCGACAGCCTCATCAATCTGGTCTCCCGCATGGGGACCGATCGGGATAAGGCGGCCTCGGGCTTCTACAGCCTGATCCCGCTCAGCGATGAGCAGATCGTGGCGGCCTACAAGACGGCCTGGCTACCTCGTAAGATCGTCGATATCCCGGCCTTCGATTCGGTGCGCGCCTGGCGAGATTGGCAAGCCAAGGGCAGCGGACAGGGCGGCAAGGGCACCAAGGACCGCGACGGCCAAATTGGCCCCATTGAGGCTGAAGAGAAGCGTCTCAACGTCAAGGGGAAGGTTCTCAAGGCACTGATCAAGGCGCGCCTCTGGGGGGGCGCCGCACTGATGATCGGGACCGGTGACAGCAATCCCGAAGAACCGCTCAATATCGAGAAGGTCGGGAAGGGGGGCCTCAAGTACCTAACGGTGCTTACGCGGCGCCATCTTCAGTCAGGGGAGATCGATCGTGACGCCGGGTCGGAGTGGTATGGCCAGCCGGCCTTCTACACCCTGAGCGCGGCCGACGGTACGCAGGTCAGGATCCATCCGTCTCGCCTCGTGATTTTTCAGGGCAACGAGCAGCCCGACGAAGATCTGGGGGTAGCGGCATATCAGGGTTGGGGCGACAGCGTCCTCCAGACGACTCTGGATGCCATCAAGCAGGCCGACAGCACGGCGGCGAACATCGCCAGTCTGGTTTACGAGGCCAAGATCGACATTATCCGTATTCCGGACTTCATGAACTCGCTGGCTGACGAGAGCTACAAACGCAAGATCCTCGACCGCTACTCCCTTGCCATGCAGGGGAAGGGTATCAACGGCACTCTGATGCTTGACAAGGAAGAGGAATATGAGAGCAAGTCGGCCTCTTTCGCGACGCTTCCTGATGTTCTGGATCGGTTTCTGCAGATCGTTTCCGGCGCCGCCGATATCCCGGCCACTCGTCTTCTAGGCCAGTCGCCGGCGGGCATGAATGCGACCGGCGAATCCGACCTTCGCAACTACTATGACCGGATCTCTTCGATGCAGGAAATCAGCATCGGCCCGGCAATGGCTCGCCTCGACGAGTGTTTGATTCGTTCCTCACTGGGCGCGCGCGATCCCGACATCCATTACGCCTGGTCTCCGCTCTGGGGAATGTCGGAGAAGGAAAAAGCTGACGTCTTCAAGACCAAGGCGGACGGTGCGCGCGCGATCGTCGGGTCTGGCGGCACATCACCATCATTGCTGCCCGTTGAAGTCGTGGGCGAAGCGCTGGCGAACGAACTGATCGAGGACGGCTCGCTGTCAGGCCTGGAAGCGGCGATCGAGAAGTACGGGCTCAAGGTCGAGGAACCTGACGAGGAAGACGAAGAGGCGGCACTTTCAGGGCGTCGGCAACCTTCGGCCGATGCGGCGCCTCGCACGCTCTATGTGCGCCGCGACGTTCTAAATGCCGACGAAATCATCGCTTGGGCCAAGGGGCAGGGCTTCACGACCACGCTGCCCGCCGACGATATGCACGTCACCATCGCCTTCAGCCGGACGCCGCTGGATTGGATGGAGGTTGGCGAGGCTTGGTCGTTCGGCGAGGGCAAGGGCAATCTGACGGTCAATCCGGGCGGCCCTCGCATGATGGAGCGGTTCGGCGAGGCCACGGTCCTGCTGTTCTCGTCCAGCGACCTGCAGTGGCGCCACATGGCGATCCGCGAGGCCGGCGCGTCGTGGGATCATCCCGAGTACCAGCCGCACATCACGATCTCGTACAAGGCCGCCGACCTCGATCTCAGAGTGATCGAGCCCTACCGCGGCAAGATCGAGCTGGGGCCTGAGATCTTCGAAGAAGTCAAAGAAGACTGGCAATCCGGCCTCTCCGAGGAATAGCCATGAAATTCACCGACGCTGTGACCGTCGCGGGGACGCGCCGGACTGAGGACGGCTACCTGGTCGCCGAGGCGCGCGCCGTGCGCACCGGCATCCAGATCTACACCGGGGCCGAGGTCGGACGGGCCGATCTGGCGACGGTGCGGGTGTATCGCGCTCCGGACGAGGTCTTCTCGGCTGACAGTCTGCAGTCCTTCACCCACGCCCCGATTACGCTCGACCACCCCAAGCACGCGGTGACGGCAGAGAACTGGAAGGACCTCGCTGTTGGCGAGGTCAGCACCCTGGCGAAGAAGGACGGCGAGTGGGTGCTGCTACCGCTGATCCTGAAGGACGCGAAGGGGATCAAGCAGGTCGAGGGCGGCAAGCGCGAGCTTTCGGCCGGCTACACCTGCGAGCTCGATTGGACGCCCGGCACCACCGCTGATGGTCAGGCGTTCGACGCCTCCCAGCGCAAGATCAAGATCAACCACCTCGCGATCGTCGATGCGGCGCGGGCTGGTTCCAAGGCTCGCATCGGAGACGATGCGGGGAAGTGGGGCGCGAGCCCTGTCACCACCCAGACAGCAGATGAAAGGACCATACCAATGGATCTGCGCACAGTGCTGGTCGATGGGCTCCAGGTCTCGACGACCGAAGCGGGCGCCCAGGCGATCACGAAGCTGACGAACGACCTCAAGTCGTCGGCGGCTAAGTTCACCGATCTCGAGAAGACCCACGAGACGACGGTGACCACGCTGAAGGCCGATCATGCCAAGGCGCTTGCCGCCAAGGATGCCGACCTCGCCAAGAAGGACGCCGAGATCGACGCCCTGAAGGGCAAAGTGCTCGACGCCGCCGCGCTCGACAAGCTGGTCGCCAGCCGCGCCAACCTCATCACCGTCGCGAAGGCGATCGCCAAGGACCTCAAGACCGAGGGCCTATCCGACGCCGATATCAAGAAGGCGGCCGTCACGGCTGCACTGGGCGATGCGGCGATCAAGGACAAGCCGCAGGCCTACATCGACGCCCGCTTCGACATCCTGGCCGAGGAAGCGTCCAAGAAGGCCGGCGGAGGCTCCGATCCTGTCCGCGACGCCATCGCCCATGGCGCCAGCCCGACCACCGACCAGGCCGTCACCGATGCCTACGCCGCAATGGTGAAGCAGATGACCTCTGCTCACCTGCCGGCGGAAGCCAAGTAAGGAGGCGCTGACATGGCTACCTACCAGACCGTTTACGGCGAGCGTCCTGCCAAGGGGCTTCCCGGCCAGGTCGCGAACAGCGAGCTGGCGAACATCATCAGCCGCACCGTCGAATCGGCGGCCGGCATCGAGTTCGGCCAGCCGGCCTACCGCGGTGCTGGTGATCACGGTGTCGTTGCCGGGGGCACCTTCGCCGCCACCGGCACGGGCTCGGCCTCGGCGGGCAATGTCGGCACCGGCGTCATCACCGCAAGCCCGACGATCACTGCCGGCGCTAAGCAGGGCCGGTATACCGCCGTTCTGCAGGCGACTTCGGCGACCGCGCCCTACATCGTCTACGACCCCGATGGCCTCGTGGTCGGTGATGGTGTCGTTGCCTCGGCGAACACGACCATCCCGGGCATCACGACATTCACGATCTCCAACGCCGGCACCATGACGGCGGGCGACACCTACTACATCGACGTCGCCTACACCGCGAACGCCCAGTTTCTGGGCCTCGCCGTGCTGCATCCGGCTGTGCCGGCGCAGAACACCACGCCGGACCGTTTCCCGCAGTACTTCACGGGCGGGTTCATGACCCACGGCCAGATGTACGTCACCGCGGGCGCCTCGGTCGTCGACGGCAGCGATGTCTACTGGAACCCGGCGACCAAGCGCTACACCTCGACGGTGACGCACATCCGCATTCCGAATGCGGTGTTCGACACGTCGGGCGGTGACGGCGACATCGTCGAAATCTCCCTCAAGAGCCGCTGATCGGGAAAGGATCATCAGCCATGAACGCCATCGTCCGCCCCCACATGGGGGCGCAGGCCTTCGCCGACGCGCAGGCCGCTTTCCCCTTCGTCATCCAGCAGGGGAGGAACGTCGAGCAGCGCATCTACACGCGCCGCTACCCGACGTTCAATTACGGGGAACATGTTCCGGTCATCACCGAGGGTAACGCCTGGGCGATCGGCACGATGTTCTTCACCGTGGACATCGCCGGCGAGGCGAAGTTCATTTCCGGTGCGGCCAACGATCTGCCCTTCAGCTCGGCCACCCGCGACCAGGCCGCGCATGACTTCGCCATGATCGGTGCTGGCTGGGAATGGAACCTCGAGGAGGTCAACCAGGCCGCGATGTACGGCATCCCGATGTCGGACACCAAGGCGATGGCGTCGTCTCAGGCGATCGAGCGCCTGCTCAACGGCATCGCCATGAGCGGCTCGGCCGAGAAGAACTGGAAGGGTCTCGTCAACAGCTCGGCGGTCTCCCGAGTCGATGTCGCCAACGACGGCACCGGCACGTCGACGTTCTGGAAGGACAAGACCAACGAGCAGATCCTGCGGGACATCAACGACCTGATCGCCAGCGTTCGCACCGCCACGCTGGAGATCGAGTGGATCGACAGCCTCCGGCTGCCGCCCGAGGCTTTCCGTCTCCTCAATACCCGCCGCCTCGGCGCCGGCGACGGCGTGATGACCTTGCTGGACTTCTTCCGCAAGAACAACATCTACACCGCCGAGACCGGCCTGCCGCTCGATATCCGGCCGCTGCGCGAGCTTGCGACGGCCTCGCAGGATGGCGGCGGCCGCATGATCGTGTACCGCCGCGACCCCGAGGTCGTGCGCTTCCACCTCCCGATGCCGCGGCGCGTGCTGCAGCCCCGCCAGAAGACCGTCATGGCCTTCGAGCAGGGCGTCATCGCGCGTACCGGCGGCACCGAGATCCGTCTCCCCGGCGCCATGGCTTATGGCGACGAGGTGACGGCACCGCCGGCGTAAGGGAGGTCCGCAGATGCAGATCACGAACAATTCGGGCGCCCGACAGGGCGTCCACACCACCAAGGGGCTCGTCTGGCTGAAGCCGGGCGAGACCCGCGACGACCTCGCGTTGTCGTACGCCGAGGCAGAACGGGCCGGCCGGCTGCCGTTCCTGGTTCTCAATGGTTCGCCGGTGGAAGCGCCACTGGCAGAGGATCGGGCGTCCGGTCTGAGCGAGAGCGTCACCGTCTCCCGAGACGACATGGAGCAGATGCGCCTCCGTTTCGGGAACATGACCGCCGAAATCGAACGGCTGACCGCTGATCTGCGGGCGGCGCGGGACGAGAACGATGGTCTCACCAAGCAGCTCGATGCGGCCCGTACCGAAGCTGAGGCGTTGCGGAAGCAATCGGTCGCGCCGACCAAGCTCGAAGCCAAGCACCGGGGCGGCGGCAGCTACTCCGTGCTGGACGCCGACGGCAAGGAAATCCTGGAGAAGCTCTCCAAGGCCGACGCCGAAGCGTTCAACGCCATGTCGGCCGAAGAGCAGGCCGAGTACGTCAAGGCCTCGACGAAGGCCTGACCAACCGGCGCGGCGGGAGACTGCCGCGCCCCCTTATTCAGCGAGGTCGCCATGGTCGGCTACGGTACCGATGACGGCTTCACCGCCTACATGACCGCGAACGGGTACACTATCCCCGCAGGATCGATTCCGGCGGCACGTGCACGTGGCAGCCTCTATATCGACGGCACCTACGTCGATCGCTTCCCGGGCAATCCAACTGGTGGCCTCGAGCAGGAGCGAGCCTGGCCGCGCACCGGCGCCGCGGATCGCGTCGGCAATCCGATCGCGGCGGATGTCATTCCAACCCGCGTCATCCAGGCGTCCTACGAGGCCGCGCTGCTCGAGCTGACGAAACCCGGCAGCCTTGCCACCGTCAGCACGGAGAACAAGCGGTTGAAGCGCATGAAGGCGGGCAGCGTCGAGCTCGAATATGCCGACAATGCCAGCATGTCGGCCATCATCGGGGCGATCCCGATGTCAACGCGGATTGAAGGCTTGCTCGCCCCTCTGATCAGCCCTGTCACGCCGCTGCCAGCCATCCTGGTGGTCTGATGTCGTCACCGCTCGATGATATTGCCGAGGTGCTGGGCGAAGAGCTCGCCGACATCTTCTATGACGCCACATTGACCCGGGACACCTTCACGCCTGATCCGGAGGAGCCCGGAGAGCCCGGCACAACGACGACGACGACCTATCCCTGTAAGGCGATCCATGAGGAGTGGGGAACCCGGTACTTGGCCGGTGGGCTGGTCCGGTCCAGTGACCGGAAGATCCTGGTCCTCGCCGCGACACTGGCCACCGAACCCCAGCCAGGCGACCGGATCACGCTTCGCGGTGAGACGTTCACGGTCGTGCCCGGAGACACGTCGGGGCAGCCCGCGGTATCGGCCGATCCGGCCAAGGCGACCTGGACCCTCAGGGCGACGGCCTGATGGCACGGCAGACCCAGCAGCAGCGCATCGACGAGCTGCTGGAGAAATGGCCGCCGGACATGCGGGCCGCCTTCATCGAGTCTATCCGGGACATCGTCGATCGCGTCCGCCTCGCCGAGATCATCAAGGCGCTCGAAAGCGGCGACATCGAAGGGGCCGTTCGCGCGACGCACATCGAAACCGCGGCGTTCCAGCCGCTGGATACTGCCATCCGGCAGGCATTCGTCGAGGGCGGGGCTGCGACGGCCGCAACGATACCGGCTTCCCGTGAACGGGGGGGCGCCGCGATCGTGTTCCGTTTCGATGTCCGCATGCCGGCTGCCGAGAATTGGCTGGCTGAGCATTCTTCGAGCGCCATCACCGAGATCACGGAGGATCAGCGAACAGTCATTCGATCGGCTCTGACCGAGGGCATGGTGCGAGGCGACAACCCGCGGACCACGGCGCTCGACGTTGTAGGCCGGACGAACCGGGCCACCGGCCGGAGGGAAGGTGGTCTCATCGGTCTTTCAAGCGTGCAGGCCCAATACGTTGCAAACGCCCGGCGTGAGTTGATGTCAGGCGACGCGGCTCAGTTGAAGCGCTACTTGGAGCGTGAGCGCCGTGACCGTCGGTTCGACGGTGAAGTGAAGCGAGCGATCAAGGAAGGGAAGGCGATCGATACGGAGACCGTCGCGCGTATGACGGGGCGATACGCCGACCGGCTGTTGGCCCTCCGTGGCGAGATCATCGGCCGGACCGAAACAATGGCGGCCATCAATGCCTCTCGCCATCAGGCATGGGAGCAAGCTGCGGAGAAGGGCGGGTTCTCGGTAAACCAGGTCGAGAAGGGGTGGGTAGCGGTGCGCGATCTCCGAACCCGCCATACACACCGCCACATGAATGGCGAGAAGGTGAAGCTGCAGCAGCGCTTTTCGAACGGGCTGATGTACCCAGGCGATCCCAGCGGCGACATCAAGGAGATCGCGGGCTGCCGGTGTCGGCTCATCTACAAGCGAAACTTCTTCGCCGGATTGAGGTGAACCATGGCGATCCAGTCTCTCGCGGCGCAGGTGGGTGCCTGGACGAAGCGGACGAAGGCTCGGCAGCTTGCCGTGTTTCAGGGGGCGGCTCAGCGGATGTTCGAAGACGTGCTCGCGCGCACCCCGAGGGATACTGGCTTCCTCGCGAATACCCTGGAGGCCTCACTCACCGGTCCGCAGCAGATCCGGCCCGATGCGCGCCCACCGAAAGATGCCAAGAAGGGCTCGTATGCGCCGGCGGCGGACTTCCTTGCTTATCTAGCATCAGGGGACTTCGGCCTGGCTATATCGAGCGCCACCGTCGGTGACACGATCTACGGATCGTTCGGGGCGGCGTACGCCCGTTACGTAGAGTATGGAACGAAGTTCCAGAACCCAGCGGCGATGGTTAGGCTCTCAGCCCAGAACTGGCCTCATCACGTCGCCGAAGCGGTCAGGGAGGCGAGGGCGACTGCTCGGGGTCGTTCGCCGCAATGAGCGCGGCGATGAAGAGCATCAGCGATCGGTTGGCGGCGCGCAGCGCGGTCTCGCCGCGTCGGGTCTGGCCCTTCAGAGACTGAAGATCAAATGCCATCCGGTGCAGGACATCCTGCACCTCCCAGTCGTTCAGCGGTTCGGAATGTGGGACCGGCAAGTCGGGCAACGTCGTCTCCTGTCAACGATGGCCCCACGCCAGCAGCGGGAAGCTAGCAGATGCCCGACATGGTCGAAACCGTCATCTACAAGGCACTTCGGAACCGCCTGAACGATCTCACCCTCGACCCGCCGCTGCCCATCGCATGGCCGGACTTCGCCTTCGATCCACCGCCAACGACTTATCTCAAGGTCGACATGCTGTGGAACCGCAAGGTCAATCGCGGCATTCCAAACAATAGCGCGACCGAGCACAGGGGCATCTTCCAGGTCACGGTCATAGCGCCGACAAATTCCGGCATCGTGACGCCAACAAACATCGCCGGCGCCGTGGCGGCTCACTTCAAGCGCGGGACGCCTCTCAACCTCGACGGTATCAAGGTCAAGATCGAGGGCGAGCCCTCACTCAGTCCGCCGCTGCAGGCCGGCGACAGGATCCGTCTCCCTATATCGATCCGCTTCTACGCCTTCACCTGAATTCCCGGCACGACCGGGCTAACAGCCCCCGTAAAGACGGGGGTTTTTCTTTGCCTGAAAGGGAAATCCCCCGATGACGATCAACAAGAACGAGGTGAGGCTCTTCATCTCGCCGACGCCGGTCGATGCCTTCGCCATCGCGGACATGGCGGAAGAGGACGCGCTGGCGGCCTTCGAGGCCATCAACGACTGGGTCGAGGTCGGCGAGACCGAGAACCTCGGCGAGATCGGTGACGCCGCACAGACGATCCCGTTCGTCTCCATCGGTCGCCAGCGCGTCCGCAAGCTCAAGGGTGCCCGCGACGCCGGCGACCAGACCATCACGGTCGGCCGCGACCCGCTCGACGACGGCCAGGACGAACTCATCGCGGCGGAGAAGACCAACTACCAGTACGCCTTCAAGATGGAGATGAACGATGCCAAGACGCCATCGTTCTCCGACTCCATCCTGTACTACGCGGGCTTGGTGAACACGAAGCGTACCGGCCTCGGCGACGGCAACACCGTCACGCGCCGCACCTTCGCCATCGGCGTGCAGACGGTCCTCGAGGTCGGCTCGGCGGCCCTGTCGGTCCCGGTGAACTCTGTCCGCCCGTCGATCATCGGCACCAGCATGGTGCAGGGCTCGGTCCTCACGGCCGACGAGGGTGTCTGGAGCAACGCTCCGACAAGCTTCACCTACCAGTGGCGCAAGGACACCGACGGCAACGGCACCTTCGCCGACATCAGCGGTGCAACCAGCAAGACCTTCACCATCGCGGCCGGCCAGGCCGGCGATGCGATCCGTTGCCGAGTGGCCGGCGTCAACAGCGCCGGCACCGGCACCCCGGCCGACTCGCTGCCTGTGGGCCTCGCCGGCTCCTGATCGACCTCTCTCGCGAGAGAAGGGGGCCGCCGTTCCGCCGGGGGCGGCGGTCCCCACCCGGCATCCCGGCGTAGGACTAGAACATGGACACGAACGAAGCATTCGAACTCAAGGACCTGGCGGATCTCGGAGCGGCGGATACCGCCAGCATGACGGTCCACATCAACGGGAAGCCGACCACTTGGAAGTGGATCTGGGCGGGCCCTGGCCATCCCAAGACCGTGGCCTTCAACGAACGTATGAACCGGGAGCGCCTGGCCACCGACGCCGATCGCGAGCAGAAGCGGCACAACGGCAGGAAGGTGAAGGTCGAGGCGCTGACCCCGGCCGAGGATCTGAACGAGAAGATCGAACAACTGCTGGCCCGACTGGTCGGCTGGACGCCGGTTAAGGTCGCCGGCAACGTCCTCGAGTTCAGCGCGGAGGCCGCGCGGAAGATCCTCAGCAATCCGGACAACCACGGCCCCGGCGGCATCTACATCCAGTGCTGGGAATTCCTGGGTAACGAGCAGTCTTTTACGAAGGGCTCGGAGAGCAAATCCGGGCCTTCGCAGAACGAAGCTTCCGCCTAGACGTCGTTGTAGAAGGCCGCTCTCGCCGGGATCGCTTCGAAACCCGGCTTGAGAGGGCTGAGGCCTATCTCGCCAGGGGCCACAAGGTCGAACAGGCCACGAAGATCGTCGCCGAACTGCGGGCCGAGTTGTGGGTGCCGCCGTTCCCGAGAGCGCTCGCCTACGTCTGGCGGGCGTACATGCGGCTCCGTCGCCGCAAGTCCATGGGCTTCGCTGGCTTCGACAAGATTGAGTGGCCCGACATCGACGCCTTCCTGCGTCGCGGTGGTGTCCGGCTCTTGCCGTGGGAAGTCGAGATCGTCGAGGACATCGACGACATCTTCTGCCGCGAGATGGCCCGCGGGCGTGAGGCGACGGAAGCCGAAGCGGCCCAAGCCGCCAAGGACAGTGTCAAGAACACGGCGAAGCGGTCTCGGACCGTAAAGCGAGAGCGGGGAGGGCCATAACATGGAAGATCTCGCCGCTCTCGGCTTTGCGATCGACAGCACCCCGCTCACGGAATCCGAGCGGGCGCTGGACCGGATGGCGTCCGCCGCCGTGAAGGTCGACGCGGCGACGCGCGGCGCGACCGATGCCCAGCGAGGTCTCGGCGCCGCGACCGCGACCACCACTTCGGCGACGGATAAGCAGTCAGAATCGATCCGACGCGCGACCCAATATGATGAGTCTTTGGCTGCCGCGTATCGCCGGGCGACGGCGCAGGTCACAGCCGACGCGCAGGCGCGCGTAGCGGCGATCCGGACCGTTGAAACTGCGGTCACCGCGGCGGCAAGGCACGAGGCTGACGCCTATGCGATCGCGCGCCGGTCGGCTGAGGGCTACGCCCGGGCGGCGCAGCAGAGCATGCTCGAGGCCACTCGCGCGAGTAGTCGCGAACTCATGGCCTCTGTCGCGGCGTCAACCGCCAGCATCAGGGCGCTGTACTTCGGCACGGCTGCGGCGGCGAACACCGCAGCGACCCAGATTTCGGCCGCCAATGCCCGGGTGGCGGCGTCGGCTGGCGCCGCAACGGGCTACATGGGCAGACCCGGTCAGGTCGGACTCAATGCTCAGCAGCGGGTGATGTTGGGCTACCAGCTCCAGGATGTCGGCGTCTCGCTGATCGGCGGCATGAACCCGTTGGTAGTTGCCGCCCAGCAAGGTCCGCAGATCTCGATGCTGTACGGCGGCGTGGGCAACATGATGCGCGCGATCCCAAAGCCGTTGCTATATGGCGGGCTGGCCACGGCAGCGGCCGGCGCCGGTCTCTACGGCCTCAACAGCATGGCGGAGTCGCAGGACGACGTCCGGGAACAGCAGCGACGCTTCACGACGCTTCTGGGCAGTCAGCGCGAAGCCGCGGCAGCCTATCAGGACATCCGCAAGGCAGCGGCCGAGACGGGTGTTGCCGTCGACGTCGCCACGGCGGCCTTCGTCTCCTTTGCCCGCGCCACCCAAGGTCTCGGTGCCAGCCGCACGGAAATCCAGAGCATCGCGACCAGCGTCGAGAAGCTGACGCAGATTGCCGGCGCCAACGAAGACGAGTCCAACGCCGCTGGCGGCGCTGTTGCCGACATGCTTAGGAAAAGCGTCGTCGGAGCCGAGGACCTGAGAAAGGTCCTGACGAATGTTCCTCAGATCGCGGACCAGATCGCGGCCGGCTTGGGCGTCTCGGTCACCCAGCTCCGTCTCATGGCCCAGGAAGGGACGCTCACCAACCGACAGGTCATGGATGGCCTAGTCCAGCGCGCCGGCGCCGTGAACGAAGAGTTCGCCAGAATGCCGAAGTCGGTCGGCAGCATCTTCAGCAGCATGGCGACGGATATCGGTGCCGTGCTGAAGGGCCTCGTCGACTCGATCCCGATCGTGAACCAGTATCGCGCGGTCCTCGAATTGGCCGCACGCGGGGCGAAAGCCCTTCGCGAAGCATCTGCTCCGGAGACGGCGCAACAGGTCTCTGCACGGACCTCTGCCGCTGGAGGCGGCCTAGCTCCCATCGGCCTCGGCGCCCCGGGGCTGTCGCCGGGCGCCCGAGCGGGGGCGATGGTGGCTCAGCGCGACTACTATGCCGCGCAAAACGACATCGCAGGGCAGGATATCCAGCAGTGGGCGACCTCGGTCCGCGATGCGGCCAAGGCCGGCGACGAGCTCGTCCTTTCCGCGGCCGCGATCGCTGAGAAATTCTCGCCTCTGAACCAGCAAGTGCGCGCGTCCAGTCAGAGCATCGACACGATGGAGAACGCGCTGGCCGCCCTCCAGAAGGGGGCGACCACCTTCAGCGCCGAGGAAGCCGCCCGCCAGATCGATATCCTGACCCGTAGCCTGGAGCGAGCCCGCGAACAGGCGGCGAACATCGATCCGGCGCTGCGATCGATCAACGATATCTCGCGCCGCGCCGAATGGCGAGCCAACGATCCGTCGGAAGCCGGGATGGCTCGACAGTCTCGCATTTACGATCTTATGCAGGCGGGTGCCAATCGGCAGGACGCCGAGACCGCGGCGTTGGCGGAGCAGCAGGAGAAGCTGGCAGATATAGTCAAGGCGAAGGAGATGGAGGCGGATGCTTCCAATCGCACGCTTGTCGCCACGCGTCTCGGCAAAACCGCGCTGATAGAAGCGCAGGTTGAAACCGCAAAGCTCGCCTTCATTGCGGCCTATGTCGGCAAGAACACCGAGGGATGGGAAAGGGAGATCGAGGCGTACACGAGCGCCGTTCGCAGTGTCCTGACCAACCAGAGCCTCATGGGCGGTGTCAACGCCTCGAAGCAGTACACCGATGCACTGGCGGGCATCGCGGCCCAAATGAAGATGGTCGAGCAGGGCGCCTATGCCATGCGCCGGGCCGAGGCCGAGGCTACTGCGGCCCGGGCCGACAACGGTACCGGCAAGCTTCAAATGGAAGTCTTCGACGCCCGGCAACGACTGACCGATGCTACCACCCTGCAGGGTCTGCGCGAGGAGATCGATCTCACCACCAAGTTGGCGGCGGCGGCGGGTGATGTCGCCAAGCAGAAGTCGATCCAGCTCGATTACGACATCAAGCGCGCCCAGCTTGCTGCCGGCCCGGGGGCCAGGGCCGATATCGAACGAGCGATGCGCGACAAGGCCGTAGCCGATCAGACCCGCGACCTCGCCGAAGGCGCAGCCGCGATGGAGCGGCAGCTTGCCCTGACGACCGAGCAAACGGCGTTGGTCCGTTCGGGCAACGCCGACTATGCCGCACAGCTCGCGATGTTCCAGAAGCGGAACGAGCTCGCCGCGAAGGGCGTCGATATCGAATCCGATGCCAATGCCCAGCGACAGGTCGCCCTGGCGGGGGATCAAGCCCGAGCCGATGTGGCGCTCAATCAGGCCCGCGACGCCGCCGATGCCACGAAGCGTACGTGGATGAACGCCTTCGACAATGTGCAGACCTTCGGGGCCGACACTTTCTACGGCATCTTCACCGGGGCCACGCTCAACGGCGCGGACGCTGCGACTTCGCTGAAGAACATCTTCCTGAGGACTTTCGCCGACATCGCAGCCGCGGCCATTATCCGCCCGCTGATCGCGCCGATTTTCCAGGCGGGCCAATCGCTCGGCATCGTCCCTCAGGGTGTGGGTGGGGCGGCTTGGGGCGGCACGCCCACCGCTGCAAACTCGAATGGCATCAGCATGCCCGGCACCGGCAGCATGGGCTGGTTCGGCGACACCTTCAGTGGCATCGGGAACTGGCTGAAGTCACCGATCGGCGGCTTCGGAGGCCCGCTGCAAGGCAGCTCCCCGGCCGCCATGGCGGCCCCCACTGGCGCGACTGGTGCCGGCGGCGGCTGGCTCGGCGGCACCACCTGGGGGCAGGGCCTCGGTGCGCTCGCCGGCGCCGGCATGGGCATCTATCAGCTCGCCACGGCGAACGGTAACACCGGCAAGACCATCGGCGGCATCGGTTCGCTGATCGGCGCCGGCGTCTCCCTGATCCCCGGCATCGGCCAGGTCGCCGGTCCGATCATCAGCATCCTGTCGAGCATCATCCCGAGCCTGTTCGGCGAGCCCGACACCCGCACCCACAGCTCGACGAATGCCAATCTGCGCTATGGCGATGGTGGCTGGTACACGACCGGCGGCGCCTGGGGAGCGGGAGCGAATTCCGGCCAGTCGGAGAGCGCGCTGCGCGGCACCACGACGGGCATCGATTCGATCTTCGATCTCATGGGCGGCGTGAAGGATCCGTCGAGGGTCTGGGGATTGAACCTCAACAGCTGGACTGCCCAGGGCAAGGACTGGTCTTACACAAGCCGCGATACCGCGTTGGTCGATCCCAACGGCAATCGCGAAGCCTGGCGCATGAATATGGACGACATGATGGACACCGGCGCGGCCCAGGTGGCGATCCGGTCCATCCTGTCGGGCGCCACCGGCGAGATCACGGCCACGATGAAGACCGCCCTGGAGCACATGCGTGCCGCGGCAATGGGCATCAAAGAGACCGCGGAAAGCATCGTCTTCGTCGAGGACGTCTACGAGCGCCTCGGCAAGGGCACCCTGACCATCAAGGCGCAGTTCGATGCGCTGGAGAAGCAGTTCGGCGACATGACCGACACCGCCAAGAAGCTCGGTCTCGCCCTGGAGCCCGTCGCGGCAGAGCAGAAGAAGCAGACGGAACGGCTCGGCCAGGATTACATCGACAATCTGATCGATCCTGTCGCGGCCGGTCTCCGCGCCTGGGCGGACGAGAAGGCCTCGATCCTGGAGAACATCGAGTACATCAAGGCGCACACCGATGTCGTCGTCGACCAGGCCCGCATCACCGAAGCCCTGATGCGCCGGGAAGCCGATCTCAAGGACCAGCTTCTCGGTGGCTCGATCTCGCAGATCCAGGATGCCATCAAGCGACTGACCCCGGGCGGCGATCTGGCCAACCTCGATCCGCGCGGCACGCTTGCAGGCCTTGAGGCGACCTACCAGGCCACCCGGGCGCAGGCCTTTGCCGGCGACATTTCGGCCTATCAGCGAATCGCGGGAGAGGGCACCGCGTTTGCCGAGTACTCGAAGTCCTTCAATGCCGGTGATGCGAATTACAACGCTGTTCGCGACCAGGTCTTGGCGGACTTCACGGAGCTGGCCGCCCGGGCGGGCCAGCCGGTACAGCCGGCGCCGTCGGAGGGTGGGACGTCGGCTGCCTCCGCCAACGGCGCCCAGATGCAGCAGCTCATGGCGGCCTTCGATATCTCGCAGAAAGACAATGCCGAGCTTCGCGCTCAGCTGTCGAAGATGACCGCCGTGCTCTCGCGCTACGTGACGACGCAGGCCGCCTGACATGGCGCAGACGGAATACGCCGAGTTTTTCCCGCCGCTCGGCCAGATCGGCGGGCCGGGTCAGCCATGGCCGCTCGCCTATGGCGTCGACCCACTCGACTTCGGCGCCTATCGCGACAAGGACCTGCTGCTGGTCGCCGAGCCGGTAGATCCCGCCAGCGGCCCGTCGCTTGGCCTGTTCGGTCCGCTCGGCGACATGGTCTATCCCGAAGGCGGCTCCTGGGGCTGGAAGGGCGGCAAGGTCGTGATCTATCCCGCCGCCACGGCGGGCCGCTCGACCGATAACGACGACACGCCCGCCGCGATCTACATCCACGGCGGACTGCCGGCGTCGCCGAACTTCGCCTCGTCACTGTTCGATGGCGTCGACCCGCTGACCCGCAGCCGACCCACGGTGGGCGAGATCGAGATCATCGATCCGGCGGGCGAGTTGGACTGGTTGCTCGACTATGTCTGGGACGGGGCCCGGTTGACCCTGAAGCGCGGGCGGCGAGAGACGCCGCTCAAGACTTGGGAGACGGTGGCGCGCTTCACCACCTCTGGGCTGGTGCCGGCGCTCGACGCCAAGCGCTTCGCCCTGCGCGATCTCGGCTGGCAGCTGCAGGGACCTCTGCACAGCGAATACTACAAGGGCACCGGCGGCCTCGAGGGCGAGGCCGATCTCGCCGGCCGCTGGAAGCCGTGGGCGCTGGGCTACAGCTTCAACAATGAGCCCGTCCTGCTGAGCGCGGCCGACCAGATCTTCCAGTGGAGCCTGGGCGCGTCACAAGCGCTGCTGGCGTTCAAGCACGGCGGCGTCGTGCTGCCGATCCACGACGACTATCCGACCTACGAGGAACTGGCGGCGGCGGCGATTCCGTCGGGCGAGGTCGGCACCTGCCTCGCGAACTCACTGGTGCGACCGAACATCGATCTTCAGTACGGCGTCCGCGTCGATGTCATCGGGGACGCCGATACCGCCTACGGGCATCCCGGACCAACGACCCGCGCCGCGATCGCGCGCCGCATCGCCACGACCCGCGGCGCCAATCGGCTCGACGACACCGCCGACATCGACATGACCGGATTCAACCGGCTGGAGATCCGGCACGCGGCCCCGGTCGGCTGGTACTTCGGCGAGGAGATCAGCAAGGCCGATGCCCTCGACCTCGTCATGGCCGGCATCCTGGGCTGGTGGCGTCTGCGGCCCGATGGTCTGCTGACGGTGGGCTTCGTCGAATCCCCGAAGACCGGATCGTCGCTGTCGATCGCGTACCGGGAAGAGGGGATGGGTGAACCCCGTGTGGTCGGTGTCGGTGTCCCGCGCGCCGGCACCAACATGGCCTGGCGGACGAATGGGGCGCCGCAGGGACGCAGCGATCTGGCGCCGGCGGTCGACGACGCCACCGCCGAGATCCTGGGCAAGGAAGCCCGCTACGCCACCTCGGCCTCGCCGGCGGTGGCGACGCTCTATCCAACCGCGCGCACCGCGATCGTCGCCAACTCCGGGTTCTGGAACGAGGACGATGCCGCGATCGAGGCGGCCCGGCAACAGGGCATCCTCGACGTGCCCCGCAAGCGCTGGCAGTGGCCGATGAAGGTCGATCCCTATGCCGACCTGCTGGGCTCCGTGGCGACCCTGACCGGCTTCGACCGGCTGGCGGCCGGCGCGGCGCTGCCACTGCTGGCCGTGGGCCTCGATGCGCAGGGCGCCGATGAAGTGATCTTCGACTGGTGGGGATGAGATGGCGCACAGGATATTCGATCTCGCCCAGCAGCTGACGAGCTCGACGGGGACTGCGGCATTGGCGCTCGGCGCGGTGCCGGCCGGTTGCATCGGCTTCGCCGACCAGGGCGCCGTCGCCGGCGACACGTTCTGGGGCTGCGTCCGTCACCATACCGCCAACGAGGTCGAGGTCACGCTCTGCACCATCGTGGGCGACGGCACCATCACGCGCGCTGCCGTGCCGCTGATCTCGACCACCGGTGCCAAGATCGCCTTCTCGGCCGGGACCAAGACCATCACCTGCGTCGCGCCCGCGTCGAAGAGCGTCACGGCCGACAATAACGGCCTCTTCAGCTTCCCCGGCCCGGTCGCGGCCCGGGGCGTGCGCGAGGTCGTCATGCCGGCGGCGATCGTGGGCGGCGTGGTGGCCCTCAACCTGCAGCTGGGCGGCGTCTTCACGCTCCCGATCAACGGGAACATCACCTCGATCGACATCCAGAACGAGGTTGCTGGTTTCGGCCACAGCTTCACGATCGAGTTCACCGCCAACGGTACCGGCTACTCGCAGGTCTGGCCGTGGACCTGGATCAACGGCGCGCCTGTCCTCACCACCACGAACGGCAAGCGCGACCTGGCCGTGGTCTGGTCGATCGACGGGGTCAACTTCTTCGCCGCGATGGTGGCGCAGAACTACTGAAGGAGCAGCCCTCATGAGAATAAGCGTCGACCTGACCGTCACCGCCGGCGCCTATACCGCCGGCATGGCCGTGGGCAGCAAGATCGTACTCCCAAGTATTGTGGAGGGGATCGCCGCCTACGGATCAGAACTCAGGTGCGCCATCGTCGATGCCCTGATCATCGACAAGGCCGGACAGCAGCAACCCTATGATCTGGTGCTCTTCAACGCCGACCTCACTGGTACCGTGACCGATCGGCAGACCTTCAATCTTCACGACTCCGATCGGTCAAAGCTGCTGGGCTTCATCCCCCTGGTGGACATCTCGCCGGTCGGCACCGGCGGCGTACTGATCGGCCGCACCAACCTCTACAAGCGCCTCACTCTGGTCGGTCGCACGGCCTATGCCGTACTGGTCGCGCGCGGCACGCCGACCTTCGCCAGTGCCGGTGATGTCACGGTGCAGGTCACCACCGAGCAGGTGAGGGACTGATGCGCTCGCTGGCCTCGCGCCTGGCGACGATGTTCGTCGCCCGGATCAAGACCTATCTCGCCGCCCAGAACGGCACCGACCGGATCGTCACCGAAGCCGGCGATTCCATCATCATGGAGTGAACGATGGCCGACCAGAAGGTTTCCCAGCTTGCCGAACTCGCCGCCGGCGACCTCGATCCCGCGGCCGACTTCCTGCTCGTGTCGGACATGAGCGCGTCCGCGTCGAAGAAGATGAAGCCGTCGGAGATGATCCGGGCCTCGCTGCCCTATCTCTACACGGCCAACGACTTCACGACCGGAATGTTGTTGCCCACGGTGTCGTTTGCCGCCGCTTCGACGCGCTGGCGCTACAACAGCTCCGGCGTTCTGGTGCCGGAGACGACCGACGTGCCGCGCTTCCAGTACAATCCGGCGACGCTGGCCGCGCGCGGGCTGCTGATCGAGGAGGCGAGGACCAATCTCGTGCTGCGGTCGGCGGAGTTCAGCAACGGCTCGATCTGGCCGCTGACCCGCGCCACGGTGAGCGCGGATACGGCGGTGGCGCCGGACGGCACGACCAGCATGGACAAGTTGGTCGAGAACACGGCGGCCAGCAACAACCACTACATCGAGAATGGATCCTTCTCGGTCACGAGCGGTCAATACTACGCAGCCTCCGTGTTCGCGAAGGCCGGCGAGCGTGTGTGGCTCTACATCTGGCTGGTCACCAGCTTCGGTGCGACGGCGCGGTCCTACTTCAACGTGACGGCCGGCGCCGGGGCGCTCGGCACGCTCGGCCCCGGAGCCGTGGCGGCGTTCATCCAGGACGTCGGCAACGGCATCTACCGCTGCACGGTGATCGCACAGGCGACGGCGACAGGAACCGCCTCCATGCGGATCGGGCTGGGGACAGGCGACAACATCGTGAACTACACCGGCGACGGCACCAGCGGCCTGCATCTGTGGGGCGCAGATCTGCAGGCCGGCGACGCTGCGGCCAGCCACATCCCGACGACGAGCGCGACCGTCGCCCGCGCCGCAGACGTGGCGCTGATCACGAATGCGAATGTCCTGACCGACCAGTGCTGGATCGTGAAGGGCCGCACGCCGCGCAAGATGTCGGGCGGTGCGGTCAATGTCGCCTTCCAGGCCGACGACGGGTCGGGCAACAACCGCCGCACTCTTCGCTACGGCACCGATGGCAGGCTGCATGCCATCGCGACCGTGGGCGGCGTCGACCAGTGCGACCTCGATCTCGGCGCCGTGGCCAACGATACCGACTTCGCCGTCGCCGTCCGGTGGGCCAACAACAACTTCGCGGGCTCTCTCAACGGCGGCGCGATCGTAACTGATCTCTCCGGGCAGAACCCGCTAGGCGTGACGGCCGCCCGCGTGGGTCGCAGTTCGGCCGGCAACTACTGGAACTCAACCATCCGCACCATCGAGACGCGGCGCACGGCAAGCGATGCCAAGCTGCCGCTGCTCGCCGCCTAGAGGAGGGCACAGCCATGTGGTCACCCGCGATCTACTGCCAGCACCCCGATGAGGAAACGGCGCGTGCCGCCGCGGCGGCCCTGGGTGTCGACTTCCCGCCGTCGGGCCGCATTCCCGCCGGGAACCAGAACTATGCCATGCATGCGCCGATGCAGCCGCCCTGGGCGACGCCGCCGGTCGTCGACGGCGACGGTGTCGAGGTGACGCCCGGCGTCCCGGAACCGGGCTACTGGTCGATGCTGCGCCTCAACATGGACTGGGCCGGTTACCAAGCGACCATGGACGCGATCGAGGCGGCCGGCGTGCGCCGCGAGCTCGACGATCCGCCGGTCGTCTGGGCCTGAAGCAGCATGCCGACGAGCCCCGCCCCGTACAGCGTGCAGCCGATCGGGGCGGGGGACCCGTACCTGGCACCGGTCGCGGCGCGGCAGAACTGCCTCTTCCTTTCGTCGCGCACGATCGACCGGGCCACGGTGGTCGCGAGCACCGAAGTCAGCGGCCTCCGGGCTTCGTTCCTGGCCGACATCCAGCCGGCGAAGAAGTGGCGGACGACCGGCAAGACCGGCCAGTACCTCAACATCACGCTGGAGCAGGGCGAGTCCTGCGACACGGCCACCTTCATCGCGCCGAACTTCGGCCCTTCGACCGTCGTCAGGATCTACGCCGCCGAAACGGCCGACGCGCTTCTGTCGGCGCCTGCGCTCGATACCGGCTGGCAGAGCCCGTGGCAGGGTGGCGAAAAGCCGGTCGTCCTCGACTGGCCGGTCTTCATCGGTCTCCTGCGCTGGACCAACACGGCGGCCTACAAGTACTGGCGCATCGAGTTTGCCGATCCCGGCGCGCTGCTGAGCTATTTCGACCTCAGCCGGCTGCTGTTTGGGCGGTCCTTCCAACCGCGCTTCAACGTCGACGTCAATCCGGCGATCGGCCTGCAGTCGCCGGACGTGCAGAGCCGGACACCGTTCGCCCGCACCTATACCGACCCGCGCGGCCCGGCCTCGCGCCGCCTGACTCTGCCGCTCTCGGCAGTCAATCACGACGAGCTGGCCGGGTCGCTGTTCGAGCTACAGCGCTATTGCGGTCTGGCGCGCGACTTCGTCTTCGCGCTCGATCCCGGTGCCCTGCGGAAGGACGCCCACCTCTACACGCTTCAGGCGCTGTTCGCCGACCAGGCGCAGTTCGAGGCTCAGCCCTGGTGGGACGGCGCCGATCAGACCTGGCGGACCTCGCTCACCCTTACCGAACCGATCTGACAGAGAGGCCGACATGGCGCGGACGTTTGCCGAAGAAACCGTCGAGGTCAGCAACACGACGGGGACCGGTCCCTATTCTCTCGATGGTGCGAAGGGCGATTATTTCCCGTTCGATGCCTCGTATGGTTCGGGTGACAAGCCGGCCTACGTCGTGCGCAACAACAAGAACACCAAGGTCGAATTCAACCGTGGTGGCGTCTACACGCCGGGCTCGCCGGCCACCCTGGCGCGCGGGGTCTGGAAGTCGACGAACGGCGATGCACCGGTGTCCTGGACGGTCGACGACCTGCCGCTGACAGTCTATGTGCCCGCGTCGGCCGAGGTCCACGAAGGTGCCGTCACGGGCTGGCTGGCGGGATCGCGTCACGCGCTGCTGCGCGCCGGCGCGCGCTGGTGGGACGACACACTCGGTCTGGCGGTGGGCTGGTTCGACACGCTGGTCACCGGGCCTGCCGCGGACACGCGAATCGGCTACTACGACGCCGTCAAGGATGCCTACTTCCCCGACAGCCGCCGCCCGTCGGTGGCGGTCGGCGCCGCCAACAAGGCCGTGGCCGCCTCCGACATCGGGGTCTGCTTCTCCTTCAACACGACCGCGGCCGCCCGCACCGTGACCCTGCCGGCCGGCAGCACGGTGAAGGACGGATTCACGACGTCGCATGTCGGCCTCGACATCGCCAACGGTCTCATCTTCACGCCTGATGCCGGCGACGGGATCGACGGCGGCGCCGATGGTGTGACCCTCACGGTTCCGGGCAAGGTGCCGGTGTCGATGCGCTGGGATGCGGCGCGCGAGACCTGGGCCAGTTCCTACGTGCCGGCGCAGGCCCCGAACTGGGCCGGTCGGCGCCAGACCGTGGCAGCCGGCCGGGTCGATTCCTCCGGTCTGCCCAACATCCTGCCGGCCTCGAGCGTGTCGCTCAATCTCACCACCGATCTCGGCGGTGTCACGCTGGCCGTTGCCGCCGCCAACGGCTGGCTCGCTGCGAACGGCCGGCCCAACGACCTGGTGGGCTACACCGCCAGCAACTTCACCTGGTCGAGCCTGACGGCCAGCCGCGCCGCTGCGACCCCGAACTTCATCTACGTCGTCGTCAACGCCGACGGCACGCTGACGCCGGGCAAGACCCTGTTGCCGCCGATCTATCAGTGGGGCGGCACGCCCGCCGTCACCGCCGGCCAGTTCACCTTCAACATCGCCGAGATGAAGGGCCATCTCGGCAACGGCGCCTCGGCACCGCAGACCAATGCGGTGTTCATCGGCGAAGCCGCGACCGACGGCAGCACCGTGATCTCGACCGTCACCTATGCCTTCAACGGGCGGTTCGAATCGGCGTGGACCGCGACGCTCCCCAGTTCGGGCGTGCTCGTCACCGCCTCGCACAACATCGGCTGCCAGCCGCGCGATGCCGATTACGTCATGGAATGCACGACGATCGACAAGGTCTGGCCGGTCGGCCGCCAGATTCGCGGGTCCAGCGTATTCGGCACTAATGGCTCGCAGAACACGGTCGGCACAACCAATCTTGTGGTTGAAATGATGAACGCCGGCTTCCTGGGGCAAACCTACAATTCGCCCTCCGCCAGCGCCTTCACGTTGGGCAGCTGGAAATACAAGTTCGTCGCCGATCGCGGCTGGGGCTGAGCGATGTGGCGGGCTGAAGCCGCCGTCTTCCGTTTCGCCGCGGCGAAGTGAGGAACCGTGCCGGAATGGTTGATGCAGTTGCTCGTCGCTGGTGGCGGCCTGGGGCTCTTGGCCACGGGCTTCGGCTCGTGGCTGAAGGACCGGCGCGAGGATCGTCGTGCAGCGGTGCAGCGGGAGATCGACGAGAAGAAGGCGCTCAAGGAGCACGGCGAGAAGCTGCAGGAGAAGGTCGAGAGCCTGCTTCACGATGCTGTTGCTCAGGCCAAGGAACTCAACGCCCAAATGGTCGAGCGCATCAAGATGGACGATCAGCAGAACACCGTCCTCACCGCGGCGACCGATGCGTTGAAGGAGAACGCCAAGCTCCTGGCACGCCTGGAGCCGTTGCTCGCAAAACTGCTGGAGCTCAAGCCATGAGCCCGTCCGAAGACGCCGACCGTCGCATCGCCGAGCTCGAGCAGAGGCTGGCCCAGATCCAGGACGAGCAGACAACACCGCTGCAATTCGAAGCGAACCTGCGGCGCCAGCGTCTCGGTGCGGCGTTGGCCACGGCGGCCGTCATGGCCACCACGGCGTCCGGTTTCATCGCCGACCTGGCCAACGATTTCGAGCGCAGCGTTCAGCGAATGGCCGACGATCTCAACGGGGGCGGGGAACGATGATCGATCGACTGGTTGCGGCTGCCGCCGGCATGGCGGCCGCGCTCTACATCATGGCCGCCGCGGTGGCGTGGTTCCGTGTCGCCTTCCCGCAGCCGTCACCGTCGCTCGCCAAGCGCGTGATGCTGGATCGTGCCGTGGCTTGGTCGGCGCTGTCGGCGCTGTTTTCCGTGGTGGTTGCCGTGAAGCTCAGCTGGACCGAATGGGACAACCGGGGTGTCGACCTCATCCTGCTGGTCGCCTGCTTCGTCGTGTTTGCCGCCGGGCTGGTTTCGGTGCGCGCCATCACCATGGCCGCTTTCGGAAACCGCGTCCTGGTGGCGTTCGTCGCAGTCTCGCTCGCCGTCGGGCTGTTGATCCTGCTGCTCTGACGACTCCCTCAAGGAAAGGACTTCATATGCTTACGGAACAGCTTCTCCGGAAGGCGATGCCGCTCGCCGGCAGCCGTCTCGACCCGCACCTGCCGTACATCGGCCCGGCGACGGAGAAGGGTGGCATCACGACACCCGACCGCATCGCGGCGTTCCTCGCCCAGGTCGCCCACGAGAGCAAAGAGTACCTGTTCATGCAGGAACTGGCCGACGGCTGGGCGTACGAGGGCCGCGCGGATCTCGGCAACGTCCAGCCCGGCGACGGCCCGCGCTTCAAGGGCCACGGACCGATACAGATCACCGGCCGGACGAACCACCGTAATTGCGGCCGCTCCCTTGGCATCGATGCCGAGCGCGACCCGCTGCTGCTGACCGAACCGCGCTACGGTACCGCCGCCGCGGTCTGGTTCTGGACCCAGGGCAACGGTCAAATCGACCTCAACCTGCTGGCGGACCGCGGCTGGTTCAAGGCGATCACCAAGGTCATCAACGGCGGTTACACCGGGCTCAGCGATCGCCGCCAGTATTGGGACCGCAATCGCGCGCTGCTCGACCTGCCGCCGATCGACCTCGATCAGGAGGCCTACAGCATCGCGGAATTCCAGCGGGCACGCGGGTTGTTCGGGGACGGCGTTGCCGGCCCGAAGACCTTTGCGGCCGTCCGCGCGGCCGCAGCATGATCGCCTTCCTCGCCCGGAACCCGCTCGCCAGCGGCCTCGGCATCGCGGCTTTCGCGCTGGCGCTGCTGCTGGGCCTGCAGACCGTGCGCCTTGCATTGAGCGAGCGCGAGACCGCTGTGGCCGAGCGCGCCCTAGACGCCGAGAGGTTGAAGCACGAGCAGTTCAAGACCGCTCTGGCTACCGAATCGCTGCGCGTCGAACGCGAGGCCAAGGCGAAGTCCGACGCCGGCATCAAGGAACTCGCGGAAGAGGTCCGCAGCGTCGGCCTCGTCGCCACCCAAGCCAGAACGGAGATCCGCCTTGTCCCTGCCTCGAACGGCGGTCCGTGCGGCCGCGATCCTGCTTATGTCTCTATGCTCAACGGCGTGTCTGCAATCCTCGCCGCAGGAGGTGCCGGTCGTGACAAAGGTCAAGCCGGGGCCGGAACTGCTGCGAAAGTGCGATAGGCCGATGCAGCCGGATCCGGCGAAGGGCGTCGCATACAACGGCGAGGCCATGATCGACATCGCCGCGAAGGGCGAGGAATGCGCGGCGCGGATGAGCGCGCTGGTCGATTGGTTCGAATGATGGGACAGGTCAGCGCGGTCCTGCGCAACGGCGACGGCATGTACGCGCACTGGTGCCCTGGCTGCGAGCGCATGCACTACATCAACACCGAGGCCGACGGCGGCCCGGTCTGGTCTTTTGATGGCAACGTCGACAGGCCGACATTCCAGCCCAGCGTCAAGATCACCTACAACGGGCCCGACGCTGGCCAGGAACGCGATAGCGGTCGGGCGCCGGCCGCATGCTGCCACTACTTCATCAGGGCAGGCCAGATTGAGTTTTGCTCCGACAGCACCCATGCCCTGGCAGGGCAGACGGTCGCGTTGCCGCCGAGGGCGATCCGGCGAGATCTGTCTGCCTCACGGACAACGGCCGGCGGCTCGGCATGGGGGCACGATGGGGACCCCGGCCAGCGCACGCAAGGTGACCCGTTGTTCAGCCCGGAGACGAACATGTAGTCCGCCTCGACACTCCTTGCGGCCAGCCCCGCCCGATGACCCCGGGGCGGGCGCTTCTTCGTTTTCGGACGTGGCGCTATGCTCCGCGCGCCATGGCCAAGTCCAAGCCTACCGCAGCTGAGACCCTCGCGCTGCACATCATGCGCGCGCTCCATGCCGCGACCGAAGGCCGGCCGATGGAGTGGCGATCGCTGGCCGGGATCTCCGCTGTCGGCGACACGCAGGAGGCGGTGCAGCTCGCCGTCGATCGCGGCTGGCTGCTAGTCGAGGACGGGCACAGCATCTGCCTCACTGATGAAGGTCGCCGCCGCGCGGGGTGATCGGATCGCTGATGACCACATGCTCGTCACGCCGCGGCGGTCTGTGTCGTACGACCGGTTCCTGGTCCAGGCTGAAGGTGTTCCGTCCGCCGAGCCCGTGACCGCCGCGATCTGTATGCAGCGGCATGGACAACGGTTGCCCGTCGTGACGAAGGCACCTTGCGGTACTTTCCAGGCCAGCGACGCGCGCTCAGAAGATGGTGACGACGTAAAGAACGACTCCAGCGGCCACGCAGGCGGCGCCAAAGCCACCGAGGAATTTCAGAAGGTCATCGTCCATGGCCGAAGTCCAAGGGGATCGAGTAGTTCGACGCTGCGGGCCGGGTCGAGCCGGCTGCCTTCTTGCGTTGGCGGCGGGGCGTCCCCCGCTGCACGTCCAACCGTGCCGCTCGCAGCGGATCGACCATAGCACGGGTCTGGGAGCCTGGGGCAGGTGCGCCGATACGGTGATCCCCGCCCTCGGAGCCTCACGGCCCGACTCCTCTCGGCGGGCAGATTTCCGGCCCTGGCGGCGGTCGACGACCTGCAGCATCGGGTCGGCCATGGTGTCGATCAGTCTCGCCATTCACGACGCGAGACGGGCGGCCGGGTGTCTGCCGTCCGCCATGGCTTGCTGCCGCGGAGACCGCGCTCGACCGGCTTCCCGTTCTTGTCGAAGGCTTGCAGTGTGCCAGGCTTGATGTTGCGCCAGCGCTGCGTCGGGTCCCAATCCCAATCAAAACTGACGGTGTCGCTGGCGAAAACCCACCGCCGGGATCCAAGCGCCAGAAACGAATATCTCTCCCCGTCGATGGTCAGCCAGTGCTGGTGCCAGGCACGCGTGACGCCACCCCTGCTCGGCGGGCGATCCTTGTCCTTCAGATACGCAGCGTAATCCTGGATCGCGGCTCTTTCGACCTTCATGCGCCAACTGTAACGGGGCGAAAAACCGCCGGGAAGTGTGGCGACGAATGCAGATGTCCGGCCTTGCCCGCCGCTGCGCATGGCGCCCAGCGTGTCGCCCAGGCGAACGGCATCAGCTTCCTTCTCGAACACGACCTGGACGATGTCCTCGCCGCGATCGCGGCTGGTACGGCCGCCCCATTCACCCGTCGCCGGCTGGGCGCGATCGGCCGCAGTGCGCGACACCTCCCGCGACAGCGGCTGACCAATCTGCGCTTCGGCGCATCCGACGTCGGGGTCTGGGTCAGGAGCCGACATGCCCGTCTTGGGCGATTCCTTCCTGCACTTGCCCGCTGCCCTTCGGGGTGGCGGGCTCTTTCTTCGTTTCGGATGGTTTCCAGTGCTTTGTCCAGATCGGCCAAGAGATCCGCCGCGGCTTAACGTCTCGACTCCAGTGGCTTTCTGCAGCACCGTGGATGGGAGCACGAGGCAGGCTTCGGCCTTCCGGAAAGAGGTTCAGCATGAGCACACGCCGCGACCTGCTGCGTACCAGCGTATCGATGATGGCGATGGCCGTGGTTGCGCCGGCAAATCTTTCCATCACGGCGCAGGCGCAGCCGGCGGTCCCCAACATGCCGCCCGCCAATCCCTTCCTGGCGACGAGTTCTTTTCCGATCTCCCACAGCAATCCTGGGGCGACCGAAGCGGTCGCTCACGCCGGACCGACCGCAGGTCGCAAACTGTCGGCTACCGATGTGAAGACGGTGCCCAACGTCTTCACCTCGCATCCGACGATCAAGAACGTGGGCGGCGAAAGAATCGTCATCGCCTCGGGCGTCGATGGCGTGCGCAAGATCCTGGCGACCGGCGACGCCTTCGAGTTCATCTCCTTCATCCCCTATCCCGGCCATGAGGACTATGTCGCGAAGGCGACGCCCGCCGCCCTGCAGGCCGCCCTCGACAAGGCCGACGCCGCCTACCGCGCGAAGGACGAAGCGACAATCCTCGCAATGTCTCAGCCGATGCAGGAGATCGGCTTTAACCGGCTGCAGATAGCGGGCGGCACCTACAACATGATCGACAAGGACGGCTTCCACTACGCGCCGGCTGGCGGGCTCGTCGTCGTCAAGACGACCGACGACAACCAGCCGCGCGGGCCGCTGCGCGTCGCGAAGGTCAAGGACCTTGCGCCGGATGTTCCCGCCGACCTCAAGGCAGGCGTCACCCACATCGTCGGCATCACGATGAGCTACGCCGGCGACGTCATGGTGGCCGCGCACGGCGCGCTCTTCCTGCTCGATCGCGACCTCGCCTTGAAGGGCCTGATGCCGCTGCCCGGCGAGGATGTCGAGAACAGCATCTGTGCCGACGAGCAGGGCATCTATGTCGTGACCTCGAAGCGGATGCTGAAGGTCGTCTGGACGGGCACGAAGCTCTCCGTCGCCGAGACCGATGGCGGCTGGGAATCGTCCTACAACACGATGAGTCCCGAGAAGGCCAAAGCCGCGGGCGCCCTCACCGTATCGGGCGGGTCGGGCACGACGCCGAGCCTGATGGGCTTCGGCAACGATCCCGACAAGCTCGTGCTGGTCTCCGACGGCGATCCCGACGGCGCGCAGGTCGTGGCGTTCTGGCGCGACAGGATTCCGGACGATTTCAGGCAGGTGCCGGGCACAAAATCGCGACGCATCGCCGGCCAGATCCGGACCGACATCTCCAAGGTGACGATCGAGCCCTCCTTCTCAGTGCTGGGTTATGGTGTCGTCGTCCAGAATGGCGCCTATCCGAAGCCTGAGCCAGACATCTGGGCCAACGCCTTCACCTCCGGCGTCACCCGGCCTGCGCCGCTCGGTATCCAGAAGTTCACCTGGAACACCGCAACCCGGTCATTCGAGAAGAACTGGATCAATCGCGACGTCGACAACACTGACGTCATGGTGCCGGTCGTCTCGGCCGCCAGCCGCATGATCTATCTCGCGAGCAAGCAGGACGGCGTCTACGAATATGTCGGCGTCGACTGGGACAGCGGCGAGACGAAGGCGCGCTGGCCCTTCCCCGACGATAGCCGCAAGTGGAACGCCTACGGCGGCATCACCGCGCTGCTGGAGGATGGCGACCTGCTGATCGGCGGCGTATTCGCCATCAAGAGGGTGAACATCGGCAAGAGCCGCTGAACAAAGGCGGCTTGGTTTTGACGGCCCGGCGCGGCGGAGCCGTTCGCAGCACTCGCCTCATTACTCGAAGCCCCACCCGGTGACCGGTGCGGGGATTTTTGTTTGTCCGAGCTTGCGACGAACATCGGCAGTCAGGTGGGAAGAGATTGCGACCTTGGCTCGCCCAGGTCTTCGGGCCACGTATAGACACGGCGCGCCAGGTCCCATACCTCAAATCCGTCGAAACGCTCCTCTTTGGTGCGGCGTTCGAAGTGTGCGTGCGCTTGCTCGATCAGCTTCTCATCCGGCCCCGGGGCCAGGATTTCCACGGCAGCTATATGGCCCTTCATCATCAAGAAGCAGCGCACGACGACTCTCCAATTTCTACGGAGGGGCGTAGCAGACCAACTGTATCGAGGACAATGGGCGAGGCGGCAGCTGGCTGGGTTGGATCGGTCCGGCTGCGCTCTTGGCTTTGGCGCCGGCGCCACGCAAGCCACCATGTCGACCCGGCGCTGGCTAATTCTTACGACTTCGCAGCATCAGCCAAGCCGCGACTAGCAGGAGCATTAAGACAGCGAGAATCCCCGCATAGAATGGATACGGAGCGTCCATCTCATCAAACGAGTTTCGCCCCGCCGTCGTGTAAATGCCCCAGTAGCTGAAGGCCCCCATTCCTACGGCGAGCGCGAAAAGGATAGAGACTAGAAGGGGCAATTGTCGTCTCCGTCAGGACCAAAACAGCCGGCTGAAGATGAGCCGGTCGATGTCGTCGTCGATGATAGTTTGGATTAGCTTGCTTTCGTGATGGCAGATAGTCGTCGGCTTAGGTAACGGATGGGCAACTCAAGTCCACACGCCCGGTTCCCTAGGGCTGGTGAGACGAAAACAGAACGCCGCGCCGCTAATTGAAATTGCCTGCGCCACCCGCCGCACCTGCAACATCAGCCCCGCCGATCCCTTGAGTCCCTGTTCGTGAGGGGTCACATGGGAACACAGTTACGATTGCCGGCCGGCTGGGCCAGGTAATGGGTCAGCACCCCTGATCCAAAGGATCGGCTCGATTCTCTGCAGCAGGCGAAGCTCGACGTGAAGGCCGCGATCCGCCGCGGGAACTGCGCCGATGGCCGGCTGCGGCACCCTGCGCTCAAAGCCTGCGCGATGACTTGAGCAAGCGCTAAAGGGCTATCGACGAAAAGGGGGTAGATGGTAAAACGTTACCGGCCGCGCCGCGTATCGAGTTGATGAAACTTACAATCCAGCTGTTCAAGGAAAACGGCCCCGTCGTATGGGGGCCCTTCCCCTTCTGTGGTGACTTGGCGGAGGCGTATGAGGTTCTCCAATCCGCGTCCCGGCAGATCGGCCAGCCCCAGGTATACGCGGGAATCAAAGGCGAGGCGGGGCAGGCGTGGGTTAGGTGGCTTGGCAACAGCCCACTGAGGTTGTGACCGCGCCTCAGGCAACTACTTGCGTCCGAGCGCCGTTGTTTCCTTCGGTCCAACGCAATCCCCTGTGTAGACCGCAAACCCTGCCTCGCAACCAGGGTAACTTGAGCCCGCTTCCCCTCGGAGCGGGCTTTTCTTTCCCCTGAAGATCGGTGTGCAACCTCGTCTGATGTCGACCATTTCCAAGACGCCCTCGACGAGGGACCTCCCGAACTTGCAAGCCGAGGATAACGCCCGCTTCGAAGCGCATGTCGAAGCGGGCTTTTCCCTGAGTCTTTCAGTTCAGGGGCTCGTTGTCCGGTCGCCGCGCCGCGGCGTCAACAGCGATCCCGGGGAGGCGATGAAGCTGCAGAAACCGGCGCCAGACGATGCCATCGTGCTACTGCCGGCGGAGAAAAAGGCGGCCTGACGCCGCCTCCAACCTCATTCGTCTTGCTTACCGTCCGACGGGTGTCCGAGCGGACGTTGCGCGGGCGCGCTGATATACGGAACAGCGCTCGCGCCCAATACAGAGTCATATGGAACCTGTTCGTACTGTGTCGATTATAGGTCTTCTCGCTCGCACCTCACATACTCATGGCTCGCAATAACTTCCCGTTGGCGGTCGGCACGGCCATGCATCTCTGCGTCGACATGCAGCGACTGTTCGCCGAGGAAACTGCCTGGCAGGTGCCTTGGCTACCAAGGGTGTTGCCCGCGGTCATCGAGATTGCGGAGCGCCACGCCGCCCGGACGGTTTTCTCCCGTTTCATGCCGCCACTGAATCCCGCGAAGGCAGCGGGGGCGTGACGACAGTACTACGAAAGCTGGCCGCAGATGACGCGCGAGGCTATCGATCCTCACCTGCTCGAGCTCGTAGAGCCCTTGGCCCGCTACGTGCCGCCGGCCCGCACGATCGATAAGCCGGCCAACTCCGTCTTCAGTAGGGCGGGCTTCGCCGCGGCGCTCAAGCGACGAGGCATCACGACGCTGGTCGTGACCGGTGGCGAAACAGATGTCTGCGTGCTGGCGACGGTAATGCAGGCAATTGATCTGGGGTTTCGCGTAGTCCTTCCGACCGACGCGCTGTGTAGCACGAGCGATGGTGCCCACGACGCATTGGTGGATTTGTTCCGCGCTCGTTTCTCCACGCAGGTAGAGACGACGACGACGGAGGAGTTACTGCGCCATTGGCGGGCGGGGTAGCCCAGCGTCTCGCGACTTACGGAGCCTTGGCTTCTGTGGCTCCTACGCCGCTACAGGCACGTTCCATAAAGGCAACAACGCGTCAGCTAGGGTCCGGTAGAAACGGCCTCAAGGGTACCATTCAGGCCATTCACACGCTTCTTGGACTAGTCCAGCTTCTTGGTCAGAAAGCCTTGTAGGTGGGATCGAACGTAAGGTCATACTTCTTGCCGTCCTGGCAGGTCGCGTCGAGCTCTCTGCGGCCGTCCGGTCACAGGGTCCGCCTTCCATCGGCAACTCTTAAAACCTTCGGAAGAGAAGATCATGAAAAGCTCCGCTACACATGCCTTTCGATCGACCGTCGGTTGCGCGGCTGCAAATGACAATCGGCGCCAACCGCCGCTCACCAGGGCCGTCTTTCCGGCCGATGCTGTGGCCCATATCTATCGGCCTTGCCGCTCGGTCATGAGGGCGGCCCCAGCCAAGGCTGAGTGGCGCCTGGAGTTTGACCCGCGTAGCGCGCCATTCCTCGACCCCTTAATGAGCTGGACTGGCAGCCGAGATCCCCTGCGTCAGGTTGCGCTAACCTTCCCCACCCTCGACTCCGCCTTGGCCTTTGCCGAGCGCCAGGGGCTGCGGACGATCGTCCATCACGATGCACAGTCGCGCGCAGAACAACACGACGTCGCCAAGCGCGCCTTTTCCGATGGTACGCTGCGGCAATTGGGACTCGGACGGCTTGAGCAGAGCTACGGCGAAGCCATGGCGCAAGACAACCGGGGAGAGGAAAAGGCATCACGCCGGTCCGGCGACTCTCCCATGGATATCGTGCTTCGGCCCGACCTGTCGCTCGACGAGAAGCGCTCGATCCTTATGAACTGGGCATTTGACGTCCACCTGGTTCTGCAGCGCCAGTCTGACCCCGCCGCAGAGTCTCATTTGTGGGAAATCGAACGGGCCGTGGTCGTGCTGGAAGGCTGGGCTACCGACGCGGCTCGTTCCCATGAGCACTCGAGTAAGGCCGCATGAGCCCCAGAATATGCCGTGCACACCTGCGATAGGAGGCTGTGCGAGCGATTGTCATTGCATATAGCGCTTCAGTGTCGGGATAGCTTGCTGGATACAAGCATGGCCTTCGGCGATCGCCTCCTCGGCGCGATTGAATTCCATCAATCCAATATTGCGCAATCGCGGCACCAACATCACGTGAGGCGGCTCGCCAGCAAGGCGCGTCCGCGTAATGTGGTCTTGCATGATGTTTATTGCGGTCGCCATCACGTCGAAATAACCGGGAGATGGGGGCGTCTCGCGCCTCGATGCTTCGGGGGAACTCATGGCCTTTTTTCGCTGCAAAGGCAGCGGCAATTGCCCCATGATGCGCCGCATGACCTCCGCGGAGATGCGCGACTGTTGGGTCGCCGCGGCCGGTTCAGGCTCGATGTAGCGCCTCCCCAACAGCTCGCCGTTGAGATTTACGGCGATTATCACGTCTGCCCCCAAAGCCCGGCATACGGAAACCGGAACAGGGTTGGCAAGACCACCGTCGAGTAGCCATTTGCCCCCCAGCCAAGTCGGACTGAGAATGCCCGGCAAGGCGATCGAGGCACGTACCGCTTCATGAATTGGCCCGGCCTGCAGCCAGATCTCGCGGCCTGTTGCCATGTCGGTGGCAACGGCAGCATACTGGGTGGCATACTCTTCGATAGGGCCATCGATACCGAGTTTTTGCAAAAAGGCTACCACCTGGCGGCCGCTGATCAGGCCACCGCCAGAAAGCCGCAGGTCGGTCAATCTAACTATTTTTCGCCACGTTGCCGTTTCTGCCCACTCCCGCAGCTCGGATAGCCGTCCAGCTACGTGCGCTGCACCGACAAGCGCGCCTATCGATGTGCCGCATATGACGTCGGGGACGATCCCGGCTTCGATCAGGGAATCGATTACGCCGATATGGGCCCATCCGCGTGCGGAGCCGCTTCCTAAGGCAAGGCCAATACGTGCAACCATTCTTTCCCCTCGTCGACGTCGCTAATCTCCAGATGCACTCAAATCTGTCCAATGGCCAGTGCACCCCGAGGGGCATGTCAGGCGTCGCCCACACGGCCGCGCTGCCTCGACTTCCTTGCGGCTCGCTGCTCGGCCGGCGCGGGCATTCCTAGCGTCTGGTTCGGCTCGAGAGGGAAGGGAAGCCGGTGCTGCGCGAGCGAATCCTGCGGCGGGCCTCAACCGATCTCAGCAGCCACGTCTGCGCCAATCTCACGAGTCCGCGGGCTCCGACGGGCCCGACCCTCAACGGTGTTTCGACTACGAACCCGGCGCGCTCAATGGCTTTACCGCCGGCCCGTTGAGCACCGATCCATCGGGCGCAAACTGCGAACCGTGACACGGGCAGTCCCAGCATTGCTCGGTGCTGTTCCAGTGCACGATACACCCGAGATGCGTGCAGCTCGCGGAAACACGATGCAATGTTCCGTCCAGGTCCCGCGCAACGGCGATCTTATGGAGCCCTGAGCGCATGATACCTCCTTCGCCCGGTTCCAGCTCCTCCTCGGAGTCGAGATCGCCGCCCGTGAGATATTCGGTGAAGTTCTTGACCGCGGTCATGTTCTCTTCGAGGTAATTTACGGCACCGGCGAGTGGCGTACGGCCCGGTTCATAGACTTTTGCCCACGGAGTCTCTTCGTCAAAGAGCAGCTTACGCAGCAGGATGCCGGCCAGTGCACCTTGGGTTATCCCCTGGCCGGAATCGCCGGTCGTGATCCAGATATGCCTGTTGCCGGGGTTGAGGCCGATAAAGCCGCACCGGTCGATTGTCTCAAGAACCTGCCCCGACCAGCGCGCCACCTCGGCTCCGAGATTGGGAACGAGAGGCCTCAGCCAAGCCTCGATTTTCGCGAAGCGTTCTTCGCCATTGTCCGCCTCGCCCGACTTATGGTCCTCGCCGCCGGCTATTAGCCACCAGCCCCCGCTTTCGGATACCTGTTGCAGGCGAACATAGTGGTAAGGATCTTCCATGTCCCAGTAGAGCGCATCGGGCAGCGAACCCGCCGGCAAGTCAAAGGCCATGGCGTAAGTGCGATAGGGTGCCGTCTTGCTGTGGATCGCCACGAGATCATTAATCGGCGAGTTTGTCGCGACGATCACGTCTGCCGCGGCGATGCGGACGCCGTTCTCAAGGGTCACGGTCACCTCGTCTTTGTCCTCATCGATCTTGGTAACGGGCGAATTCGCGTGCAGCCTCGCGCCTCGCTCTGTCGTAAGACGCGCAAGACCCTCAAGATATTGCAGAGGATGAAAGCTCGCCTGCTGCCCGTACCGCAGGACGGGGAGGCTCTCGAGCCCATTGAACGGCACGCCCCGCGTGCGCTCTACGTCCACGCCAAGCGTCTTCGCCGCATCGACCTCCTTGTCGATCTGCTCGCTAGCCTCCTTTTCGGGCGTTCCCAATGCGGGAAAGAGGAAGCCATCCAGCCTCCGAAAACCACATTCGATTGCGTGTTCACGCGTAATCTCCTCGATGCGGTCGACTGCCGCCGCGTGACTGCGATGATGCAACCGCGCAAGCTCCTCGCCGCGCAGGCTGATCAGTTCGGAAAGAAGATCGTCGCAAGGTGGTGCCAAGTGGGCCGTAGTCCGGCCGGTCATGCCGCCACCTAGCGGACCGCGGTCGACCAGCACGACAGATTTTCCCGCCTCGGCAAGCTCGAAGGCAGCGGACAGACCGGCAATCCCTCCCCCGACCACTGCCACATCGCAGCGCTGATCGGTCTGGAGCGGCGGCGCGGCAATCGGCCAGAACCGCTTGTCCCGCGCGTCTTTCAGCCAAAGAGATTCTGTGTGCTCGGCACTGGCGTTCCGCGTGGGTGGCATTGTCGGGCTCCCGATAGAAACTTTTGCGGAACGGACATAGTCCGAAATCGTTGCCCCAACGCCGACAAAGATCGCGGTTATCCATGGATGTAGAGTCTCTTCTACAAGTATTTTTGCTTTACTTGGTCATACCGGCGTGGCTCTGTGCCGGCCTCGCGGACTGGGCTTGCCATCGCGCCTCGCAAATCGAGACGACCAGCGGCACGAAAGAATCAGTGCTTCATATTGCGCAACTGAGTGAGGTTGGCTTGCCGCTGCTGGCCGGCCTATTCTTCGAGGTAAACGCTTTCGTGATCGGCGCCATGGTCGTCGCCGTCGTGCTCCATCATGCGACGGCGATCTGGGACGTTCGCTGGGCCAACTCTACACGCGCCGTCCTGCCGGTGGAGCAGCACGTTCATAGCATCCTGGAGATGGCGCCCATCATGGTCTTCGCCGGGCTGGCGATCCTTAACTGGCCTTCCGTCATCGACCTGATGCAGGGTCATCTCTCTATTTCTCTCGCACCAAAAAAGCAGCCGCTTCCGTCTGGATATCTGGCGGCCGTCATAGTTTGCGTCGTTGCGATGGGCGTGGTGCCTTATGTCGAGGAACTCCTGCGGTGCCTGCGCGTCTCGCGCGCTAGACCCGGGTGAAGGATGGCTTGGTTATGGGGCCAGAAGATTGCCAGGACAGCACCCAATGCAGCATCCAGACGACCGGCAGCCAAACGGTAGAGCGTCGCAAATCGACGACAGCTCAGGCGAAGAAGGCCGCGAATACCATTCGTCGTAAGGGGGGCGGGCAGCATGACCGTGGAGCTCCCACTGCCTATTGGGCATAGGACTGTTAGTAGGGTATGCTTGCTTACTCCGCACGATGACCCTCTGCTGTAGCCTTCCGAAGGTCCCGCTTCTCGCGCTTGAGTAATGGCTCTGCGGGCGGTTGCTTTCCGACGAGGCGCGGCATGATGAACCAGAGAGCGATTAGGACTGAAAGCACTCCGGCAAGACCCATCAATGCCACAACGATAGATCCGCCAGCCAGTCTCACCAAAATAAAGGCGTCGCATCCCAGGCCCAGAATAAGAGGCGGCAAGGAAAGCGTGAGCAACCGCGAGGTCAAGTCCACGAAACGCCTAGTGACCCAACCTCTTTCCATCTGCCGATGGTACGCTGCTGGGGCCATGATCAACCCCATGGCGCATGTCACCAGAAAAAAGGCCACGAGGTGAAGCGCTTGCTCTAGGTCCGACAGCACCTCGAACCGCTGATTAAAGACCGCGATGAGCTGAAAACCCATTATCGCTTGAACACCCGGCAAAATCATACGCGCCTCATCCGTCGCGTGGGTGGCTTCCTCTTCAAGACTCTCCTTATGAAGTAGTGCAGTCATTGGCTCGAACTCGCGATGTGAGACGCAGCCTCGAAGAGATCGTCGTAAACAGCTACTGGCTCAACATATTGCGGAAGCGGCTTCGCCAGTGTCTTGCGCCCTAGGCCTGTTCGCACCAGTATACGCTTACAGCCCGCGTGGAACGCAGCTTTGAGATCGACGACCTGGTCCCCGATATACGGAGTCATTGCCGGATTTGCGCCATATCGATGCATGACTTGTCGAAGCATCGCACCGGACGGTTTTAATCGGGGCGACTTATGATTGCTTTCAGAGCAGACGATTGTCTCAACGAGCGCACCTTGATCGCTGAGCATTCGCCTGAGGCCGTCGTGCACCTGCTCCAATTGCGTATCAGTCATCACGCCCCGTCCGACCTCCTGCTGATTCGTGCATATCACTACGAGAAAGCCATTGGCATTCAGTCGAGCAATAGCTTCTGCGGCCCGAGGGATCAGTTCGAGCTGGTCTAAGCGTTTGATGTTGGTGGGGCGGTTGACGACGACCACCCCATCGCGGTCGAGCAGTACAATTGCCATGACACAGGAACGTCACAAAGGACCGCGCGCTCCATACACTCGGTCTGCAAAGTCGAGAGAGCGCTGTCCTCATGCGCCGATGGAGTAAACTCCCGTAAGAACGCTTGCAGCGGCGAGTGGGTAGGGGTCACCCGTCAATGCTAATCGGCACAGCGCTGGAGGCAAAAAACTCTTACTTCTCGACTGAAGCCCTTCATTTGTCGCGATTCTAGCGGATGGAGTCTTTCACGGTCGCCGATCACTTTCGCGATGGCTTCGTCGACCAGCACCTGGCCATCCTCCGCCGAGGCACAGAGCCTGGCGCCGAGATTCACGGCATTGCCAATGGCCGTGTAGTCGAGCCGGCCTTCGTAGCCGATGCGCCCGACGATGGCGTCGCCCATCGCGAGGCCGACGCCGAAGCCGAGCGCATGGCCCTCCCGCCGCCACTGGGTCACCAGTACCTGCACATCGTCTTGCATGCGTGCGGCCATGCGGACGGCGTGGAACGCCGGATCTGCGACGGGCAGGGGCGCGTTCACGAGCACCATCATCCCATCGCCCGCAAAGCTGGTCAGGGTCGCCCCGAATTCGACGATGATGGCGCCGACCGCCCGATGATAGGCTCCGAGCACACCCATGATGGTTTCGGGCCCGGAGGCGGCGGCAAATGCCGTGAAGCCGCGCAGGTCGCAGAACAGGGCAACGATCTCCCGCCGCTGGCCGTCGAGCACACTGTCGTCGCCGACGCGGTCGACGAGTTCGGCGACCTGCGGGGCCAGGAAGCGGCGCAGACGGGCGATGCGCTCCGCATGTTCCTGGGACGCCGCAAGCTCCATCGCCATGCGATTGAACGTATTGCCGAGCAACTCGAACTCGTCGCCAGTGCAGATCGCGATGCGGTGTTCAAACCTGCGGGCACCGATATGCGCCGCGGCAATTCCCAATTGGGCGATCGGTCCGACGGCGCGATGCGCCAGCACGTAGGCCAACGCTCCCGCGAGGCATGCGCCCAGCACGAGCAGGATAGCCGTGCGCCAAAGGGCACCGTAGATCGGCGCGAAGGCTTCTGAAAGCGGCATCTCCACGAGGAGGGACCAGTTCACATCCGCGATCGGCGCCATCGCGGCCATGACCCAGCCCTCGTTGTTGCGGCCGATCGCGGCATGGCTGCCGCTCGCGACGATATCGCCCCGGAGCTGCCGTAGCGGCCCGAGGCCCGGATGGTCGGCACCGCGCAGCACCAGGCTTATGTCGGGATGGGCCAGTAGCCGGCCACGGTCATCGAGCACGAAAGCCCGTCCCGTTTCGCCGACATGGATGGCTGAGATGACGTCCCATATGTGCTTGAGGTTGATCTCGGCGACCGCAACGCCGTCTGCCGCCCGGGTGCTGGAAACAGCGATCGACATGTGCGGCTCGGTGTTGCGGAAGTATGTCACCGGGCCGTACCAGGTGCCTGAAGCCCGGGCCTCCCTGAAGGCGAGTTCTCCGGACCGGTCGTCACCTTGGCCCACGCGATCGAGATTGAGCCGCGATACATAGAGACGTTCGTGGCCGCTCGCATCCAGCAGGGCTATGTCGTTGATGGCGGGCACCTGCTTCAGCAGGCGTAGCGCATCCAGGCGGTGACGCTCGTCGCGTCCGGCCGTCCACGGCAGCTGGGCGACCCAGCCCATCTGGCCTTGAATGCCATCGATGAATCCCTCGATCTTGGAGGCAGCCGATTCGGCTTCGACTCGCAGCAGCTGGTTGAGGCTTGCGCGCTGGTCCCGATAGCCGAACCACGCTTCGACGATGCCGCTCGCCAGAAGTGGCAGCAGCACGGCGACGAACAGCGCCGCAAAATACTTACGGAAGAGGACGCGGCGGGCTGGCGGCACGATCGTCGAAGGGGCAGCCGCCGCGTCCAGCCGGGCCGCCGACGGCGCCGTCATTCGACGATCTCGTCGCTGCGGGCGAGAATGGCGTCGGGCACCGTCAGCCCGAGTTCGCGGGCTGCCCTCACGTTCACCAGAAGTTCGAATGTCGTGGGATGCTCCACCGGCAATATGCCCGGCGGCGTGCCGCGCAGGATCTTGGTCACGAAGTAAGCGGCCCGGCGATAACTTGCGCCCTGGTCCGTGCCGTAGGCGATCAGTCCGCCGGCATCGACGTCCTCGCGAAAGGCATAGATGGTCGGCAGACGATAGGCTGACGCGAGCTGTATGGTCCGCGGACGCAGCTGTGTCGCCACTGGATCGGTCAGCCTCACCGCGGCCTGTGCGCCTCGCGCGATCGCCGAACGATAGGCCGGCTCCATCTCGTCCGCGTTTCGGATTGCCGCAATCGGGTCCAGTTCGATACCGAGCCGTCCCGCGGCTTCACGTGTCCGGTCGATCTGCAGCTGAGCGTTCCCGTCGTCGGGATTCACCAGGACGGCGACCCGGCGCAGGTTCGGAACCAGTTCCGCTAGCAGTTGAAGCCGTTTGCCCGGCAGCTCGACAGTCGCGTTGCTGAGGCCGGTGACGTTGCCACCCGGACGGGCCATGTCGCCGACGAGGCCGATGCCAGTGGGATCACCTACTGCAACGATGACGACCGGTACCGTCGTGGTCGCCGCTTTGGCGGCGAGACTAGCGGGGGTGGTGGAGACCAGCAGAACGTCCGGCTTTCGCTCCAGAACCGTTCGCATCAATGCCGGCAGGTCGGTGAACCTGCCCTTGGCGCCCACGGCATCCAGAGTGTAGGTCGTGCCCTCGCGTCCGCCGCGCTCGCGCATGCCCTTGCGGAACTGATCCAACCATTTGGTTCGGGTCGCCGGATCACCACCGGTCACATAGACAATACGGGCGATGCGTTCTTGGGCCGTGGCAATGGAGGGTGACCACGCGGCTCCGGCGACTCCTAGGCAAAGAATAAATGCGAACCATCTCCTCATGAGGAGTCCCCCGCAGCCCAAGTCATCTGCGGGCATAATGCAGGATATCGGATGCCATTGGGAAGGCGCGGCAGGTATGGCCGCCGATGGCGGCCAGGTGGAAGCTCGAGCGATTGGCATTCTCCAAATACTCGCCGGCAAATCTCTTTCTTTAACAACGGGCAACTAATCCTCAAAAGTGGCATTGCTCAACGCCGGTACCCGGCAGCTGCCGTTTGAAGATGAGGATCCGATGACGACTGAACCCAAGGTTTCGCCGCCCGGCACTTCCTCAATGTCACCCGAGCGTGAGTATGAGCGCCTCAATCCCGGCGGCGGCGGTTCGCCATCGCAGCAACAGGAGCGCGGCAAGGCCAATCCGAACACGACGCGTGACGATGGCGGCGCAGCCATCCCGCGGAGCCAGAACGAGGATGTGAAGGGCCGCACGCCCCGCGGCCCGCGCGGTGCCAGCACCTGAACCTTCTGCCAAAGCTTAGGAGATACCCATGAAGGCACTCACCTGGCACGGCAAGCACGATATGCGCTGCGAGAGCGTGCCCGATCCCAAGATCCAGCATCCCCGCGATGCCATCATCAAGGTGACCGCCTGCGCCATCTGCGGCTCCGATCTCCACATCTTCAACGGCATCATGCCCGGCATGGAGAGCGGCGACGTGCTCGGCCATGAGACGATGGGCGAGGTCGTCGAAGTGGGCACGGAGAACAAGGCGCTCAAGGTCGGCGACCGGGTCGTCGTGCCGTTTACCATCGCCTGCGGCGACTGCTTCTTCTGCAAGAAGGGCCACTTCTCAGGCTGCGAGCGCAGCAATCCCGACAAGGCCAAGGCGGCCAAGCTCTGGGGCCACTCTCCGGCTGGCCTGTTCGGCTATACCCATCTGCTGGGCGGTTATGCCGGCGGTCAGGCGGAATATCTGCGCGTGCCGTTTGCCGACGTAGGACCGATCAAAATCCCCAACGGTTTGACCGACGAGCAGGTTCTTTTCCTGTCCGACATCTTCCCGACCGGCTATATGGCCGCGGATTTCTGCGACATCCAGCCTGGAGACACGATCGCCATCTGGGGCTGCGGTCCGGTGGGCCAATTCGCCATCAAGAGCGCGTTTCTGCTGGGAGCGGCCCGAGTCGTAGCCATCGACACGGTGCCGGAGCGGCTCGCGCTCGCGGCCGCCTCGGGGGCGATCACCATCGATTTCATGAACGAGGATGTTTACGACCGCATCCAGGCCCTGACGCACGGTCGCGGCGCAGATGCCTGTATCGACGCGGTCGGCACCGAGGCCGAGACGCGCGCGAGCTTCGATTCGCTGGTCGACCGCGTGAAGGTCGCGACCTTCATGGGCACCGACCGCCCACACGTGCTGCGCCAGGCCATTCAGAGCTGTCGCAACTTCGGCATCGTCTCGATCGTCGGCGTCTACGGCGGCTTCCTCGACAACATCCCGATGGGGTCTGCGATCAACCGCGGACTCACTTTCCGCATGGCCCAGACGCCCGTGCAGCACTATCTGCCGAAGCTGCTGGAGCGCATCGAACGCGGCGAGATCGATCCTTCCTTCGTGATCACGCACACCGCGACCCTCGAAGAGGGACCGGAACTCTATAAGACGTTCCGCGACAAGAAGGACGGCTGCATCAAGGTGGTCCTGAAGCCATGAACACCATGAACACGAGCGAAAAGACACTCGATACGAGCCTGTCCACCAAGGACCGGAACCGCGCGGCGCGCCCGCTTGCCATCGTCACCGGCGCGTCCTCCGGCATCGGCTTCGAACTCGCCAAGCGATGCGCCGCCGAGGGTTTCGACTTGATGGTTGCGGCCGACGATCCGCGGATCGACGAGGCTGCCCGCACCTTGGGCCAGGCCGGCGGCAGCGTTGAGGCGCTGCAGGTCGATCTTTCTACGCCAGAGGGCGTCGACAAGCTGCTGGCGGCTGTCAGGGATCGGCCCGTCGATGCGCTGCTGGCCAATGCGGGTCATGGGCTGGGCAAGGCCTTCCTCGATCAGGAATGGGACGAGATACGGCACGTGATCGACACCAACGTCACGGGTACGGTCTATTTGCTGCATAAGATCGGGCGAGAGATGGCCAATCGCGGAAACGGCCGCATCCTGATCACCGGCTCGATCGCCGGCTTTATGCCGGGTACCTATCAGGCCGTCTACAACGGCACCAAGGCCTTCATCGACATGTTCGCCTACGCGTTGAGGGCGGAAGTCCAAGGCCGCGGCGTCACGGTGACCTGCCTGATGCCCGGCGCCACCGAGACCGAGTTCTTCGAACGCGCCGACATGATGGACACCAAGGTAGGGCAGGCCGAAAAGGACGATCCCGCCGACGTGGCGGAGAACGGCTTCAAGGCGATGATGGCGGGCGACAGCGGGGTGGTCAGCGGCTGGCAGAACAAGCTGCAGGTGGCGCTGGCGAAGGTATTGCCGGAGACCATGATGGCCGGGCAGCACGCCAAGCAGGCCGAGCCGGGCTCGGGCACGAAGAAGTAGCCTTTTTGAGTACAGAGAGCCCAGACCGGCTGCGGTCGGGGCTCTGTTTCTTAAGGTCTTCCGCCATCTTTAGATGCATCTGGAGGTGCGGGAGGGTCTTGGCGGCGAAGGCCTTGAGGTCGGCATTCTCGCCGCTCTTGGCATAGCGCTCAAACAGGGAGACGGCATCCTTGTGCGCCGCGACCTGCATGTCGTCGTATTCCTTGGTGAAGCTGGCCCCGCTCAAGCCTTTAAGCGTGTAGATTTTGGACTGATGCGCGGAATCCAGCTCCGGGCAGGTTCGCCCTCACCTTGCCGCCCGTCACCAAACCCTTGAGTTCGGTCGAGGTCTCGGTGTGATCCTTGATCATCTTTTCGGCAAAGGCCTTGGTCTTGCCGTCTGTCTTGGTCACTGCGAGATTCGCCCTGTTGAGCCCATGCCTCGCGAAACCTCACACGTAGCGGCTCCTCCAGATCGGTAAGAATCGTCTGCGCCGCGCGGTCTCTGGTGGGTCACTCAGTGGTAGTCTAGTCTCTGCTCTCGCGCCCAGATATCTTCCAACGAAGACTTCTGTCTTCAAGCTCTGCAGCCCGCTTTTCCCGAAGCCGGCGACCCGAGCCTTTTTCATCCGGCGGCCCCCCTATCTCCAAAAGGTGGCTGTGCAGATCCTCATCCAGAATGAAGTGGCTTTGCGCTTTCCAGGGTGGGGCCACCTGGGGCGTGCTGCCAGTCTGCGCTGCGAGCTTTACGAAGTCGGCGGCTTCCTCAAAGGCGACTAGGACAAGAGGCTGGTGCCCGTCACGCCGGCATTGAACAGCGACGCCGCCCCGCAAGGCAGATTTCCGGCAGCATCGCTTCATCAGGTCGGCGGCGAAGCGTAATCGCGGACCGTCGAATTCGCCCTGCGGGCCGTCCGCGAAACTGGAATGCAGGCGGCCAACCAAGAGGTGGAAAGAAGCCTGTCCGGCTTCGATTTCAGGCCACGGCGTTTTTCTCATCGTGTTTCCGGCTGATAGGACGGCCTTTATTGCAAAATTATGCCTCTGGCCTCTGTCTACAAGCAGACACTTCTCCGGGCGTTTAGTGCGTCCAAGGTCTGCGGCGATTAACGGGAATTGCTTGGCGGAGATTATCGAGCGACGACATTAACTCGAGCAGTGCACGCCTCAGGGAGTCTTGGGCTTGCGGCGTTGGCAGCCTGATGCTCACGCTGAGCCGAAACTGGACTATCTCCCCGAGCGAGTGGGCCTGGTTGAAGAAACCGACGACAAAAGTACTTTCTCCAGCGGAAGTGTATTCCCCAAGGTCAGCCAGAGCCGCGAGAAAACCCTCATGCGGGCTGGCGTCATCAATACGCGAGTGTAATGCTTCGCATAGATCGTAGAGGCGTGCGGCATGCTCCGCGAGACTTTGGCTGTTCATGCGACATGACCAATCCGGCGTGTATGGCCGATGATGCGACTTCGGTCGCGCAAGGATCACTTCGTTTAAGGCTGCAGCGGCTCCCAGCCCGACGGCGAATGCCGACAGGTCATCAGGTCACGGCAGGCGTGTCGTGTCGAATCAAAATGCCCTAAACCGGACAAACCACTTAAGAGCATCACTACGGTTCGAAATTGCACAGACCAAAATCCATAGGCGAGGTGTACTTCGAATAGCCGCTCGCCAACCCACACTCATGGCCATCGGTTAGGCCCCGCGCTGGCTCCCAATTCCGGCGTGGGGCCGCCTTCTGAACAGCTCAGAACGTCGGCACGTGCCAGACAAGCCGCGACGATCTCGGGACGGGAACTATCGAAAGGTCAGTGCATTCAGAAACTTGCCTGCGCGTTCCCATCGCGCCGGCGGGCGAGGCGGGTCTTCCAAGGCTCCTCCTGACTGCGCATGGCGGGCCCGCCTCGTACCTCGACTTCCGCGATTCCTTTTCCGGTCGACTTTGAACCAGCCCTATCGGTCAGGCCTGGCATCCGGTGCTCCCACCTCGGCGGGAGCACACACGTTGGCTCGTCGGTGGCGAGCAGCATACTGGCGCGCTAGCGTCCCGGCATGTGCGGAAAATTCACTGCTCAGGCGACATGGCAGCAGGTAGTCGACTTCTCCCAGCCGCTGACTGGCGAGGGTGGTGGCGGCGATGAGGGGGGCGGCGACGGCGAGGTCTACACCTACAGGGTGAACGGCATGGTGCCGGTCATCATCTGGGACGCCGAACTCGGTAAGCGCCGTATCGTGCCGATGCGATGGGGTTTCCCGGACCCCAAAGATTGGAGGCGTCCCCGGCCAATGCACGCCCGAGCCGAGACGGTCGACGAGCTGCGAACGTTCCGGGATGCCTTCATCGACGGCCAGCGCGGTATCGTCGTTTTCGAGACGTTCAACGAAGGTGAGGAAGTCACCAAGGCCTCGGGCGCCACGGCCGTGCAGCAATGGACCGTCACGCCGGGCGACGGCCAGCCCCGCGGCTTCGCCTTCATCTGGCGCCGGTTCGAGATCGCCGATCAGCCGATGCCGATGCGGGCCTGCGTCATGGTCACCGTGCCGGCCAACGAGCTGATCCGTCGCACGATCAAGGCTCGGGAAGAAGATCCGCGCATGCCGGCCATCCTCGAAGATTTCGACGTGTGGGCGACATGGCTGGGCGAGACCGGGAATGACCCCGCCGCAGCGAAGGCGTTGCTCAAGAGGATGGAAGGCGTGACCTGGACGGCGGCCCTGCAGCCGAAGAAGCCGAGGTCCCGCAAGTCGTGAGACTGGATCGGTGACCGCGGCGCCGTGTTCAGCCCCCGGGCATTAGCCTTGGGCTGGGAATTGCCGGTCTAACGGCCGCCACCCGTACCGCCGATGCCGTTGACTGGTGTTGAGCCGCCTATGCTCTCGAACTTGAGAGTGATGGTGTCCCTGGCGCTGGCGACCGCAAAGGTGCCGACCGAGCTGCCGACCGGGAACTCGGCACGCGACTGCACCTTGCCGTTCACGAAGGTCGTTATTTGAACAACGCCTCCAATCGCAGGGTCGTATCCCTGAGCAGGCTTCGGCAGTTGGACTCTATAATTTCCAGGCTTCAGATCCTTGAAATTCACTGTCCCATCGCGGTTTGTCACGCCACGGTTGTATACATCACCTTCAAGCCCAACCTCGATGCCTGAGATGGGCCCGACTGTTGCCTGAGGGGAGCCACCAACAACGCCACTATTGGCGTCCGGCGTCTTCAGATACTCGGTCTGCGGTGAGCCCGCTTTCCGAACAGTGAGTTTGCCAGCATCACCCGGCACTGGACCTGGAGCATTGGGGATCGCGACAGGCATCTGCGGCGCAGCGACTGGCGCAGGCGGCGCTACCACGGGCGCGGGTGCCGCCGTGCGAGGTTGAGGGGCCATCGCGCCACCGCCTGGTGTCATGGCGCCCTGTGACAGGACCGGCGTGGCCGACAGGGTGAGGAGCGGCAGCGCACTGAGGGCGGCGTAAAGCGACTTGATGGACATGGAAGTTTCCCCACAACGGCCCGCGCCACATCGGCGCGACCAAAGCAATGGTGCATGGGCTGTGAGTGTTTTGCACGTCCGAATCACGGCGGATTCAGGGAGTGAGGCCAGCGCGGAAGACCGAAACGCTCTCCGGCACGCTACGCGTGGTGGGATCAAACTTAGAACGCCACGCCGCTAATTGAAATCGCTTCGCCCGCCCGCCCGCACCGCAACAACAGTGCAGTTGAGCCATTGAGTCCGCGGCACGGGAGGGTCCTGGGTGCCATAGAGGGGTTAAAAATGGCTGCAAGACCGAGCTGGGAAGGGCACCTGCGCCTTTCCCTCGTGACTTGTCCTGTCGCGCTTTGGCCGGCAACGACTGAAGCGGAAACAGTCCGCTTTAACCTGATAAATCCGAAGACGAACAACCGTATCCGGATGAAGACCGTCGACGCCGGCACCGGCGAAGAGCTGGCGCGCGGCGATCTTGTGAAGGGCTTCGCGATCGCAAAGGACGAGTACGTCCTGCTCGACAAGGAAGACTTCGAGAGCGTGAAGCTCGAATCGACGCGCATTATCGACATTGAGAAGTTCGTGCCGCGGACGACAATTGATCGGCTCTACTGGGATTCGCCCTATCACCTCGTCCCGAATGGCAAGACCGGCATTGAGGCTTTTGCCGTCATTCGGGAGGCGATGAAGAAAAAGGCCATGGTGGCGATCGGCCGCCTCGTCATGAGCACGCGCGAGCGGGTCTGCGCCATCGAGATCGAGGAGGACGGCCTGGTGCTGACGACGCTGCGAACCGCCGAGGAGGTCCGCACCCTCGACGAGATCGGCCATCCCGATTTGCCCAAGCCAGATGCCCAGATGCTCGACATCGCGGAGAAGATCGTGGCTCAGCAGTCCGGCAACTTCGATCCCTCCGAATTCACCGACCGCTACGAGGATGCCCTGCGTGCCCTGATTGAGGAGAAGAAGAAGGGCAAGCCAGCCAAGTCGGCCAAGCTGCGCGAGGCGGATGATACGAACGTCATCGACTTGATGGCCGCGCTTAAGAAGAGCCTCCAAGGCGACGGCCCGGTCGAGCGCAGGAAATCCACGGCGGCGGGGACCAAGAAGGCGGCGAACACGAACCGTCGCAAGGGGCGAGCGGCATGAGTGTGCAACTTCCGTTGCCTGCCGCTTGGGCCCGCAACTTCGTCAGCATGCCCGATCCCCGCGACAGGCTCGATGCCCTGCTGCGCGATCGGGACGATACCAAAGCCGAAATGCGCCTCGCCTTGGACCGGCTGGCCGACAAGCACGGCGTGCCGTCGCGGGACGTCGATCTTGCGATGTTGTCGGTAGAGGATTCCATCGGCGACCTGGTCTATGACATTGAGCTCGGCCTCAATCATGAGATCGAGGGCGAGGACCCATATTAGACATGGCTCGCGAGCCAACAGAACTTCCGGCCACTCATGTGGTGAGAACCGTAGCAGACATGGCGGTCGGTCGCTTGTGCCAATGGCACAGGGCTCATTGAGATCCTTGCTGCACACACGCACTATGCAATAGACGTAACAAACGCTGCATGGCGTTGAATGACGATGATTCCTCGTGTCAACGCGGGGCTCAATGGTATGTCTGCGCCTGGAACGAAATGTGCTTGGCTTCTCTCCCGCGGCTATTTCGCTCTTGATGCTGAAAGGCAGGTGAATCGAACACGGTCCTGAACAGGCAAAGCCTCCTTCCGACCGGAGGCGATACCAGGTGCCATCCTTCCACGAGAGTCTTTGCAATGAAGTACAACGTGATCGTCGTCACACACCACAAGACGGGCACCGTCTGGATGGACGGCGTATTCAAGGCCATCGCGCGTGGCCTCGGCGTCAAGTATATCGACTTCAAGTCGCAGCATGGACGTCTCAACGAGATCTCGAGACAGCCATTCATACTCCTCAACTACAATTCGGATTTCCGCGAGTACGAGCACTTCCTCGATCGCCCCGATGTGCGGGTGCTTCACATCATTCGCGATCCCCGCGACGTCCTGATCTCGGCAATGCACTACCATAAGAAGTCGAATGAACGCTGGTTGCACGAGCCGATCCCAGGCTACGACAACTCCACCTACCAGCGCAGACTGAGGGCGTTGCCGACAAAGCTTGATCAATACATATTCGAGCTGGAGCATTCGACGGCCGGTACGCTGCGCGAGATGTTTAGCTGGCACTACGGCCGGGCCAATTGTTTCGAGGCGCGCTACGAGGAATTACGGCAAGATGTGGATCTGACACATTGGCGCCGGATCGCCACTTTCCTGGGCTTCGATCAGAAGGAACTTCAGATCTGCTGCCAGTGCTTCTGGCGAAACAGTCTCTTCGGCGGCCTATTGCGCCTTGGCAACAAGCACGTCAGATCGGGAGATGTCGGCCAGTGGAAGCGAGAGTTCACCAAAGCTCTCGGTTATGCGTTTCTGATGAGATACCCGGACATCCTGCGGTCGCTCGGCTACGAGAGCACTGACAGTTGGGTACCGAAGTTGCCACAGTCCTTCCCGGCTGGGGTAATCGGCGAGCTGATCCGTGGTATCTCCTCGCCGACCAGAGAGAAACTTCTGCCGGAAACACCGGTCTCTCTCGTTGAGCTTGAGAGACGCCTCACCGAAGAGTCGGGTGACGGCCATCTTCTCGCGGCGAACATTCACGACAACCCAATATGTACTGTAAATTTCGACGCGAGAATCCCCGGCATTGTTGTCGTTTGGAAGCGTTATGCCACAAGCCTCCAGCTACGCTTTGTGCATGAGAAGCTGCTTGAGTTGATGGCCGAGCATGGGGCGCAAAAGGTCTTGGGGGACGACACTGTCTTGTCGGTGATCCATCACCAGGATCAGGAATGGATCCTGAAGGATTGGCTGCCGCGAGCGTTCAGGGCAGGATTGAGGGCCGCCGCGAGCAAGAGACCAGTAGAGTATTCTGGACGAATGGTGACAGCGAATATTCAGTCACGGGCAGTAGAACTGATGCACCAGGCCTTTGATGATTTGGCTAGTGCGCGTGAATGGCTGATCCGCTGTGACACATCTCCTCCGATTCGAAGCGGAGTCTCAAACACGCCCGCAGCTTGAAAAAAAGGGGGGCGTCCGCAGCCCAGGACCTAGCCCGCGCGCATCTCGCCCCGCCACCCGGTTCTGTCTCGAGGCGAGTCCTACCGCCGGTCCGGCCGGGTGAGGAGCCGGGTTCTGTGCATTGGCGGGGTGAGTGGACCGCAGGTCGTCCGCGGCTTGCGATGCAGTCTACACCATGGCTAGTCCGGGAGCGGCCGATGTAACCTAATTGATCACACTGGCGTTGGACTTCGTCGGTTGGCATCCTCCCAAGATGGTGGCTGATGGAGACGGGCCCGCCTTCATCCACCGGTAGGACCCGCCTCACCTTGCCAACACGAGGATAGTCGGATCGGTTGGCATCCGGGTCCGCCTCATTCCAACGGGTGGCCTATCTCGCGTTTGGTTTGATTTCGTACAAACCAAAAGTGTAATTGGAGTATGGTGATCTCGTCAGGGGAGAGGGCCATGACTTCACGCAAGCAAGCAGGGCCGGAGCAGGCCAAGCACAAGGCCGCGATAGATCCCGGCCTCGTTATTCCGCCAGTGGCCAAGAGCACGGCCGAGACCAGGCGCGCCGCCGCGCGGGAAGCAGCGGCACGACTGGCCAAGATGACACCCGAAGAGCAGGCTGCGGCGCTCATTCAATCGATGGGCGGCTTCAAGAAGCGGTGACGCTTTGATTTAGACAATTGGCCAGTTTTCCACAGGATTTTAGACATGGCCCGCGCAGGTTAACCTGCTGAATCTATTGGCCCGGCCGTCCGCCTGAAAATCGCAGTGTCGGTGGTTCGACTCCGCCCCTGGGCACCATTCCTTTCCAATGGCTTAGCTGCTTCAACTCGTTCGAGAACGAACGAGTTTTCCATGAGAGTTTTCCAAGCGGGAAAACAGGCGCTTTCTGTCATAAGCGCCGCTCCAGGAGAATGGCGCAACCTGAGGAAGCAAAGCTTGGCCCGTCGTGAGCTGCCGCCATAGGACGCTGAGCGCCTGCGTGCTCTGGCGACTGTTCGTCGCCAGTTCGGCTGTCGCCGCTGGACGACCGCCCAGGGCATCGAGTGGCGGCCAAACCAATCACGTGGATCCTCGCAAGCAACGTGCATCGCGAGGCGTTGGCGGTCTCGGCCCTCGTCTGTCTTGATGATGGCGTGCAACATGTCGCTCAACCGTTGACGAATGCGGACTCGAGCTCAGCACCAGCTGTTACGAGATCATCACGCCATGCATCTACGGAGTGGCGATGGTTAACTTCCTCTCTTTCCACTCGCGAAGATCGTTGAACGCCCACAGGGCTCTTTCAGCCGCGCTGCGTGCGCTGGCGGGATTGGCTCCGGTGACCAAGCGCCCCACGGTAATCGAGTAATCGTCAAAGGGGTGCATAGGAGAGCTGTAGTGCGCTCCGGCTTTGGTAACTGCGTCGACGACCGGAAGGATCTTGTCCGAGTTCATTTTATCCCAGACCTCCAGGACAACCTCGCCTTCAATGGTGAACCCGGTAACGGATTTCCCTTCGATAACCGACTTGCCCGTCTTGGAATCGACAACCCCCGGAAGGAGCACTGGTCCGTGGCAGACGGCCGCGACGATGCCGCCCCGATCCCAAACGTCGCTTGCAATGGCCTGAAGTCCTCGCGCGGTCGGATAGTCCCAGAGAGCGGCATGGCCGGCTGAACCGAAGAACAAACCGTATTCCCCTTTCTTCAGATCAGATGCCTTCTTCAATTGCGACTTCAGCTTCACATTGAACGGGTGCTTCGGGTTTTCGAACGCAGCCTTGTCGTCGCCTGCCAGGAATTGGCTCGTGAGCGAGAGGTCGTCCAAACCGTAGGTTCCAGTTTCCGTGGCGAGATCAACTTCAAAGCCGGCCAGCGTCAGTACTTCAAATGGGTGCAGCCCTTCCGTGAAGAAGAGGCCTGTTCTTGTGCCATCGGGATAGATGACGCCGTTGTAGCTGCTGATTGAGATCAGCGCTTTGCGCTCCAGAGCCTTTGCCATGGTTCGTTTCTCCAATGATGGGTGATTCGCTCGCAGACGATACTTGGGTGCCGTTACGGCGGAGGGTTAAGAGAGGTAAATGCTTGTCATGGAACGCTAGAGTCTTTCCGAGGCTGATTGAATCGGAAGGGATTCCCAAATCGAGAGGACTGTGATTCAAACTGCTGACCGAT
>NZ_JBXAPM010000006.1:299497-365445 GCF_058803965.1 Reyranella sp. GW821-FHT14A01 | reverse complement strand
CCCCCCCCCCCCCCCCCCCCCCCCCCCCCCCCCCCCCCCCCCCCCCCCCCCCCCCCCCCCCCCCCCCCCCCCCCGCCGGTCTTCCTCCACTCGCCGGGATGCGCCCATGAGATCCTTCTCCGACCTCCTGGAGACCGTTTCGGCCGCGTCCTCGTCGGATGCCGAGCGCAATCTCACGACCGCTGCGGCCGTGAAGACAGCGTTGCGCATCACCACGACCGACACCGATGCCCTGATCGGCGACCTGATCCCGCGCGTCTCGCAGCTCATCGTGGACCATTGTCGTCTGGCGCGCGACGCGGCCGGCGAAAAGCCGACCTTCGCGCGCGAGACTCTGCGCGCCACCTGGTATCCGCTGGCCGATGGTGGGCGCGGACCCGAGCTCTTCTTGCCCTGGCGCCTCCCGCTTTACTCGATCGACAGCGTCGTCGAGGACGGCAGCACGCTCACGCTGGGCACCGATTTCGTTGCTACCGGCGCGCGGCCGGGCCGGCTGCAGCGCCTGTCCGGCGACCGTCCGATCGACTGGCGGGCGGCGAAGATCGTCGTCACCTTCAAGGCGGGATTCGCTGCGACGATGTCCGACAATGTCGACAAGGCCCTCGCCGCCGCCGCGATCGAGCAGCTCCGCGGCTGGGTGTTCGGCGCCCGCCGGGACCCGACCATCCGGTCGACCAACTCGCCCGACATTGGCGCCGAGAGCTACTCTGTTCCGGGCGGCGACGTGATCGGCAACTTCGTCCTCTACCCGCAAGTCCGCGACATGCTTGCGGCTTGGCGGAACCCGGTCCCATGAGTGCAATCGACGCTCTGCAGAGCATGCTCGAAAAGTACGGCGAGACCCTGACCCTGAAGCGCGCTGGCGAGGCCGAGATCACGGTCAAGGCCAAGCGCTTCAACCTCTCGCCGGAGAATGTCGCGGGGGCCCTCGACGACGCCGCCTTTACCGTGAAGATCTCCAACGCGGAAATCGCAGCATCGGCGGCGCCGACTCGCTACCCGCGCCTGGGCGACTCCATCGGCGCCTATCGCATCGTCTCCTGCGACACCCGCAGGGACGGCGAGACGGTGGCGCTCCATATCTTGACCGTCGCCGGCGGTCACTCCTGATGCCAGTCGTATCTTCCGGCCTCACCGTCGTGCAACTAGACCGCTGGCTCGACGCCGACATTCGCAAGGCCCATATCCGCATCGTCCACCAGGACCTTCCGAGGGAAGTCAGGCGCGGCTTTGATCGCCAGCCGGTGGTCGTCACCGACGGCGTGCGGCTCCGGAACTATCTGGACGTCCGGCCCTTCGGTCGTATCGAATTCCTGCGCCGCGAGACCATGCGTCAGGCGGTCATGTACGCCTATGCCGAGCTGGTGCGCCTCTCGCCGGTCGGGCCGCCCGAGGATGGTCACTATCGGGATACGCATCTGGTGCTGGTGAACGGCATCGGCATCCTGGATGGCCGCGCGGCGACCATGGCGGCGCTGGAAGCGCTCGACAAAGTTCGCCCGGGCGACAAGGTCCAGATCGTCAACACCATGCCCTATGCCCGCAAGATCGAAGGAGCGCGGGCCAACCGCCGCAAGCGCTGGCAGGGACGGCGGGGGCAGAGCAGCCAGGCGCCCGGCGGCGTCTATCGCAAGGTCCAGCTCGACGTCACCCGCCGCTTCGGCGGCACCGTGTTCGTCGATTACCGCCTGGAGCAGTTGCAGATCGGCATGCTGATGGCGCGGACCAAGGGGAAGGCCCGCGTGGGAAAGGGCTTCTATACCTATCCCGTCCTGCAGTTCCTCATGAAGAAGAGCGTCTGGAGCTGAGCCATGGCAGGCGATCGGGTGAGGGAGGCCTTCAAGACCGAACTTGAAGGCATCATCACGGCCGCCTCGATCCCGTGGACGGTCAAGGACGTCGAGAACGTCTTCGCCTCGGCCACGGGCGAGACCGAATTGATCGCCCTGGAGTTCGACGGCGGCCCCGTCATGCAGGAAGGCAGCTGGGGACGCCCGAACGGCACGAACTTCGTCATCGAGGAAGGCAACGTCTGGATCCGCGTCGTGGCGCCGCTGGGCAGCGGCAACGACGTGGCGGGCTATGCCCGTGCCATCAGCGACGCCTTCATCCGCCGGCGCTTCACCCTCGATAACGGACGGGGCGTGCGCACCATGCCGGGGCCGCCCAGCCCGACGCGGGTCGGTGGCCGCTGGATCGAGAGCGTCCCTGTCGCCTACCGCATCTACAACCTTGCCTGAGTTCTGAAGGAGAATAGCTATGGACGGTGCACTGAAGCAGGTGTCGATCGTGGCAGAGGTCACGCCGGGCACGATCCCGACCAGCCCGGCATGGAAGATACTGCGCGACGCCTCGACCGAGGGCGCCAACGAAAAGCCGTTCGGCGAATCGCCGGAGCGCCGTGCCGACCGTCGTCTCGCGGCGACCACCCGCGGGCTCGACACGCTGGCCAAGCGCATCACGATGCCCTGGGCCTATGACGACGCCTTCGATCTGCTGGTGCAGTCGCTGCTTAACAGCACCTGGAGCACCAACGTCATCAAGGACGGCAGCACTCCGACAGCGCTCACCCTCGAGGAGCGCTACGAGGGCGGCGCTACCGATCCCTATGTCTGGTCGGCGGGCATGCAGGTCGATGCGATGGAGATCCGGCTCGCCAACGGCCAGCCCGCCTCGGTTTCGTTCGACCTGGCCGGCATGATCGAGACCACGGGTACCGCCGCCAAGGCCAGCTCGACCTATGCTGTGCCGTCGACCAACGAACCGATCACGCCGGCGGACGTCAGCGTCGGCACCTTCTTCAGCCTGACGCCCAAGTTCATGGACGGCACCATCCGCATCACCAACAACTTGCGCCGGCAATATGCCTTCGGAAGCTCCGCGGCCTTTGGCCTGGGCCTCGGTCGCTTCCGTGCGCCCTGCGACTTCAGCTTCTATTTCGAGAGCCTGTCGCAGTACACGACCCTGCTGCCCGGCACGACCGGCGCCCTGGCACTCACCGCCGGCATCCTCACCACCAAGAAGTACACGTTCGAGATCCCGAACGGAAAGATCAGCAAGCCGGTGATCAACGATCCCGGCAACGACGGCGACCTCATGCTGAGTTGCCACGTCGATGCCTTGTTCGACAACAGCACGTCGTGTGCCGTGAGGATCACACGCGCCGTTGCCTAAAGGGCCGGCGTAACCGTTTCAAATTCACGAGGTGCCAGATGTCCACCGTCAAAGTCCCCGTACTTCGGACCTTCTTCATCTACGAGCCGGCCGTGCCGCCCTCGGAAAAGGAAACACGGCGCGACTTCGAGGCCGGCGCGGTCGTCGAGGTCACGCCCGACCAGGCGAGCGATTGGCGCGAGCGGGGCCTGGTCGGCGAGGTGCATTCCATCGCGCCCACGGAACCTGAGGAGGAATAGACTTGAGCCTTATCGACACCACCAAGCTCGAAGCCCTGAAGCGCGACCGCCATATCGAGGGCGATACCGGTATCTGGATGAAGGTGCCGGAGACCGAAATTCGCCTGCTCACGCTGGCGGCGACCGACGCCAACCCGGCCTTCGTCGAGCACTGGCCGAAGATGCAGGCCGAGCTGCGCCGCCTCGAAGGCGTGGGTGCCTCGAAGGAAGAGATCGCCGTCGTCCGCGCGCGCTACTATGCACGCATCTTCCTGCGCGGCTTCAAGAACGTGCCGGCCGCCGGCGGCGGCGAGGTTCCGTTCAGCCAGAGTGCGGCGACCGAGCTGCTGCTGGTCGACGACATCCTGCAAGTGCTGGCCGAGACCGTGTTCGAGACGCGCCGATTCCGTATGGCCCGCGCACAGGAAACCACCGAAGACCTAAAAAACTGATCAGCTGGGACAGCAAGTGGGGGCCACACGTCGCGGCCTTCCGCAACCATGCGAGCCGCGGCGACAAGTCCGCCCGTGCAAAGCTGCTGTCCCGGCCTGATCCGAGTCCGCAGGCGCTGCCGTACTGGCTCGCCTTCCAGGACCTGTCGCGCGACCGGCCGGTCACCGGTGGCATGGTTTCCATGCCGCGCAACATCCCGCTCGACACGATCCGCGCCGAGGCGGCGCGACTCGGCCACGTGGGCGACGGTCACGACATCTTCGTCGCCATCCTGCGCGACCTCGACGATCACTGGTTGCGCATCGAGATGGCCCGGCTGCTGTCCGACGCCAAAAAACGAAGCAACACCCGATAGGAGTGCGCCATGGCGGCAGAAGAGGAGGTGGGCGTAAAGATCGTCCGCATCGTCTATGACGCCAGCAAGGCGCGCGAGGGTTCCAAGGAAGCCCGCCGCTCGCTCGAGGAGATCGAGAAACAGGCCCAGCAGACCGGCGCAGTGATCAGCCGCATGGAGGGCGGTCTCGACATGTTGGGTGGCGGATTCGCGCGGGTCACGCGCTTCGCGGCGGCCTTCGGTGTGGCGCTGACGCTGGGCGCGGGCATCGGCTTCGCCAGGGACATCATGCAGACCGTGGGCAATCTCGGCACACTGGCCGACCAGCTCACGACCAACACGACCTATCTGCAGGCCATGCAGACGGCGGCGACCGGCGCCAACGTCAAGATCGACGATCTGGAGAAGGGCGCTGCTTCCTTCGCCCTGAAGATCGGCCAGGCGGCCGAGGGCAACAAGGATGCGATCGAGACCTTTCAACGCCTCGGCGTGAAGATACTCGACACGCGCGGCGCGGTGCGGCCCTTCAACGACCTGCTGACCGAATCGGCGCAGAAGCTCGACGCGGTCGAGAATGCCAACGTCAAGGTGGCGCTTTCGACCGAAGTGTTCGACAAGGCCGGCCGCAAGATGCTGACGCTGCTGCCCGAACTTGCGAAAGGGCAGGAGGCGCTGACGCTGCAGGCCGAGCGTGCCGGTACCGTGATCTCGCCGGAGACGATCGAGAAGTGGGATAAGCTCGGCTCGGCGGCCGAGAAGGCCGGCATGCAGATGCGTGCCTTCTTCGCCGAGGTGGCGGCGCCCGTCGCAACCGACGGATTCGAGAAGATCAGCGCCTGGCTCGGCACCATCCTTGGCCAGTTCGAGCGAGGCAAGGCCTCGGGGCAGGGGTTCTGGGCTACGGTCCTGCAGGACTCGCGCGCCCAGGGGCGCATCGGCACGGGGCCGAACGCGCTGCGCCTCTCCACGCCGGAGGAGATCGAGGCCGACCGCCGTGCGGCGCTGCTGAAGCAGAAGAACGACCCGAACAACGCCGACCCGCAGCGGCAGGCGATGATCCAGGAGGATCTGGATCGTCTCAACCGCGGGTCCACTCTCGACCGTCAGGCGTCCTTCGACAGCGAAGAGACCTGGGCGCGCCGCTTCAAGATGCAGCCGGTCGCTCCCCCGACGACGGGGACGCGCGACCCCGCGGTCAAGGGCGCCGGTGCGGGCGACGTCGAGCGCATCGAGAAGCTCCGGAACACGCTGCAGCAGGCCGCTGAAGCGCAGGACGCTATGACGACGGCGGCGCTGCGCGGCGGTGTGGCCTTCCAGGAGCAGGACATCAAGGCCCGATCGCTCGAGCAGGCGATGCAGGCCTATGGGGACAAGCTCGATCGCAACCATCCCAAGGTGCAGGCGCTCGCCGCAGAGATCGAGGGTTTCAACCGCCGGGTCGTCGAGGGTAAGGCCGCCGAGACCTTCGCGGTCGCCACCTCCGAGTTGGAGAAGCAGAACCTCCTGATCGCGGCCGAACTGCGCCTGGTGAGCGAGCTCCCCGAAGTGCGGGCGCGCGAGATCGCTCTCATCAAGGCCAAGCAGGACGCGGAGAAGGGCGGCCAGGCCATCACCGTCGAGATGCTCGAAGCGCGTCAGAAGGCGATCGAGCAGAACGAGCTGCTGAAGACGCAGGCCGAGGATCTCAAGCGCGCCAACGAACTCTGGACCGAGCCGCTGAAGCGCGCGCTGGGCGATATCCAGTCGACCGCCGCCGACATGTGGGAACGCATCCTCGAAAACGGCAAGTTCTCGATGGAGGAGTTCGGGCAGCTCTTCATCAAGACGGCCCGCCGCGCCGCGGCCGAGCTGCTGGCGCTGGCGACGATCCGGCCGGTGATCGGCCTGGGCGTCGAGGCCCTGGGCTCGATCGGCCTGGTATCGCCGGGCACCGCCTCGTCCCTGGGGTATGGGTCTGGTGCGGGTGGCGGCATCGGCGGGTTGATGGGCGGCGGAGGGCTCGGCAACCTGTTCGGCGGCGCCAGCAGTTTCTTCAGTCGCCCCATCGCTTCGCTGTTCTCGTCCGCGGCGCCGGCCGGCGGGTATGCCGATGTCGGGGCCTTGCTGGCGAGCGGCAACACTGGCGCCAGCGCAGCTGCCGCGGGCATCGGTGGTCTCGGCGGCATCAGCATCGGCCAGGGACTCGGCGCGGCCTTCGGAATCGGCATGGGCGCCTACAACCTGATCAACGCCCGGACGACCGGCCAGACCCTGGGCGGCATCGGCAGCATGATCGGCGGCGCGGTCTCGCTGATCCCCGGCGTGGGTCAGATCGCCGGCCCGATCATCGCCCTGGCCTCGGCGCTGCTGCCCAGCCTGTTCGGCGAGCCCGATACCCGCACCCACAGTTCGACCAACGCGAACCTGCGCTATGGCGATGGCGGCTGGTACACGACCGGCGGCGCCTGGGGCGCGGGGGCGAACTCCGGCCAGTCGGAAAGCGCGCTGCGCGGCACCACGACGGGCATCGATTCGATCTTCGACCTCATGGGCGGCGTGAAGGACGCCAGCAGGGTCTGGGGCCTGAACCTGTCGAGCTGGACCGCCCAGGGCAAGGACTGGTCCTATACCAGCAACGCCACGCATCTCGTCGACCCGAACGGCAATCGCGAAGCCTGGCGCATGAACATGGACGACATGATGGACACCGGAGCCGCCCAGGTGGCGATCCGGTCCATCCTGTCGGGCGCCACCGGCGAGATCACGGCCACGATGAAGACCGCGCTGGAGCACATGCGCGCCGCTTCCATGGGTATCAAGGAGACCGGCGAGAGCATCGTCTTCGTCGAGGACGTCTACGAGCGCCTCGGCAAGGCTGCGCTGACGGTCAAGGAACCGTTCGAGGCGCTGGAAAAGCAGTTCGGCGACATGGCGGACACGGCCAGGAAGCTCGGCCTGGCGGTGGAACCGGTCGAGGCCGAACGGAAGAAGCAGCTCGAACGGCTCGGCCAGGACTATGTCGACAATCTCGTCGATCCCGTCGCCGCCGGCTTGCGCGCCTGGGAGGACGAGAAGGCCTCGATCCTGGAGAACATCGACTACATCCGCCAGCACACCGATGTCGTCGTCGACCAGGCTCGCATCAATGAGGCCCTGTTGCGCAAGGAGGCCGACCTCAAGAACCAGCTTTATGGCGGTGCTGTCTCGCAGCTCGATGATGCGATCGCGCGCCTGACCCCGGGCGGCAACCTGTCGAACCTCGATCCGACCACCACGCTCGCCGGCCTGAAGGCCTCCTATCAGGCGACCTACGCCCAGGCCTCTGCGGGGGATGCCGCGGCGATCGGCCGGTTCGGCGCCCAGAGCATGGCGTATGCCGAGTACTCCAAGAGCTACTTTGCCGGAAGTCCCGAATACAACGCGATCCGCAACCAGATCATCGAGGCGCTGCAGTCCGTGCAGTCCGCGGCTCTGGGGCCGGCGGCACCATCGACCGATGCGACGGTGTCGCCGGCATCGAATCCGAATGGCGCCCAGTTCCAGCAGCTCATGGCGGCATTCGAAATCTCGCAGAAGGACAACGCCGAGCTTCGCGCCCAGCTGTCGAGGATGACCGCCGTGCTGTCCCGGTACGTGACCACACAGTCGGCGGCGTGATGGCCCAGACCAAGTACGCGGACTTCCCCCCGCCGTTTGGCCAGCTGGGCGGGCCAGGTCGCCCATGGCCGCTCGCAGCCGGCGTCGACCCGCTCGACTTCGGCGCCTATCGCGACAAGGACCTGCTGCTCGTCGCCGAGCCGGTGGATCCCCGCAGCGGTCCGTCGCTCGGGCTGTTCGGCCCCTTTGGCGAGCTTCCCTATCCCAAGGGCGGCTCCTGGGGCTGGAAAGGCGGGAAGGTCGTGATCTATCCCGCCGCCACGGTGGGCCGCTCGACCGACAACGACGACACGCCCGCGGCGATCTACGTCCACGGCGGCCTGCCGGCCTCGCCGAACTTCGCCTCCTCGCTGTTCGATGGGGTCGATCCGCTGACCCGCAGCCGGCCCACGGTCGGCGAGATCGAGATCGTCGATCCAGCCGGAGAACTGGACTGGCTGCTCGACTATGTCTGGGATGGTGCGCGCCTCACGCTGAAGCGTGGCCGGCGCGATACCCCATTCTCGACCTGGGAGACGGTGGCGCGGTTCACCACGTCGGGCCTGGTGCCGTCGTTGGATGCCAAGCGCTTCGCCCTGCGCGATCTCGGCTGGCAGCTCCAGGGCCCGCTTCACAGCGAGTACTACAAGGGCACCGGCGGTCTCGAAGGCGATCCCGATCACGCCGGCCGCTGGAAGCCGTGGGCGCTGGGATACAGCTTCAACAACGAGCCGGTCCTGCTGAGCGCGGCCGACCAGATCTTCCAGTGGAGCCTGAGCTCGTCGCAGGCGCTGCTGGCCTTCAAGCATGGCGGCGTCGTGCTGCCGGTCCACGCCGACTATCCGACCTATGAGGCGCTGGCGGCGGCCGCGATCCCGTCGGGCAAGGTCGGCACCTGTCTCGCCTGTTCGCTGGCCCGGCCGAACATCGATCTGCAGTACGGCATCCGCGTCGATGTGATCGGGGACGCCGATGTCGCCTATGGCCATCCCGGCCCGACGACCCGCGCCGCGATTGCCCGTCGCATCGCCACGACCCGCGGCGCCAACCGGCTCGACGACACCGCCGACATCGACATGACGGGCTTCAACCGGCTGGAGATCCGGCATGCTGCACCGGTCGGCTGGTACTTCGGCGAGGAGATCAGCAAGGCCGATGCCCTGGACCTCGTCATGGCCGGCATCCTCGGCTGGTGGCGTCTGCGGCCCGATGGCCTGCTGACGGTGGGCTTCGTCGAATCGCCGAAGACCGGATCGTCGCTGTCGATCGTGTACCGGGAAGAGGGGATGGGTGAACCCCGTGTGGTCGGCGTCGGTGTCCCGCGGGCCGGCACCAACATGGCCTGGCGGACGAATGGGGCACCGCAGGGACGCAGCGATCTGGCGCCGGCGGTCGACGACGCCACCGCCGAGATCCTGGGCAAGGAAGCCCGCTACGCCACCTCGGCCTCGCCGGCGGTGGCGACGCTCTATCCAACCGCGCGCACCGCGATCGTCGCCAACTCCGGGTTCTGGAACGAGGACGATGCCGCGATCGAGGCGGCCCGGCAGCAGGGCATCCTCGATGTGCCCCGCAAGCGCTGGCAGTGGCCGATGAAGGTCGATCCTTATGCCGACCTGCTGGGCTCCGTGGCGACCCTGACCGGCTTCGACCGGCTGGCGGCCGGCGCGGCGCTGCCGCTGCTGGCCGTGGGCCTCGATGCGCAGGGCGCCGATGAAGTGATCTTCGACTGGTGGGGATGAGATGGCGCACAGGATTTTCGATCTCGCCCAGCAGATGACGAGCTCGACGGGGACTGCGGCATTGGCGTTCGGCGCGGTGCCGGCCGGTTGCATCGGCTTCGCCGACCAGGGCGCCGTCGCCGGCGACACGTTCTGGGGCTGCATCCGGCACCAGACCGCCAACGAGGTCGAGGTCACGCTCTGCACCATCGTCGGCGACGGCACCATCACGCGCGCTGCCGTGCCGCTGATCTCGACCACCGGTGCCAAGATCGCCTTCTCGGCCGGGACCAAGACCATAACCTGCGTCGCGCCCGCGTCGAAGAGCGTCACGGCCGACGATAACGGCCTCTTCAGCTTCCCCGGCCCGGTCACGGCCCGGAGCGTGCGCGAGGTCGTCGTGCTGGCGGCGATCGTGGGCGGCGTGGTGGCCCTCAACCTGCAGCTGGGCGGCGTCTTCACGCTCCCGGTCAACGGGAACATCACCTCGATCGACATCCAGAACGAGGTTGCTGGTTTCGGCCACAGCTTCACGATCGAGTTCACCGCAAACGGTACCGGCTACTCGCAGGTCTGGCCGTGGACCTGGATCAACGGCGCGCCTGTCCTCACCACCACGAACGGCAAGCGCGACCTGGCTGTGGTCTGGTCAATCGACGGGGTCAACTTCTTCGCCGCGATGGTGGCGCAGAACTACTGAACGGAGCACATCATGCGTATCAGCGTCGATCAGACCGTCACGGCGGGCGCCTATACCGCCGGCATGGCGGTGGGCGGGAAAATACAGCTGCCGGATCTCGCCTCGGGCTCGGATCTCAAATGCGCCGTCGTCGATGCGTTGGTGATCGACAAGGCGGGGCAGCAGCAGCCCTATGACCTCGTCTTCTTCAATGCAGACCTCGTCGGCACCGTGACCGACCGCCAGACCTTCAATCTCCACGACTCGGACCGGTCGAAGCTTCTGGGCTTCCTTCCTCTTGTGAACGTGCGGACGGTCGGTTCCGGGGGCGTCCTCATCGGTGCCACGAACATCTACAAGCGCCTCACGCTGGCCGGCCGGATGACCTATGCCGTCCTGCTCGCGGCCGGCACGCCGACGTTCGCCAATCCGACCGACGTGTCGCTGCACCTCACCACCGAACAGGTCTGGGCCTGATGCGCTCGCTGGCCTCGCGCCTGGCGATGATGTTCGTCGCCCGGATCAAGACCTACCTCGCCGCCCAGAACGGCACCGACCGGATCGTCACCGAAGCCGGCGATTCCATCATCATGGAGTGAACGATGGCCGACCAGAAGGTTTCCCAGCTCGCCGAACTCGCCGCCGGCGACCTCGATCCCGCGGCCGACTTCCTGCTCGTGTCCGACATGAGCGCATCCGCGTCGAAGAAGATGAAGGCGTCGGAGATGATTCGGGCCTCGCTGCCCTATCTCTACACCGCATACGACTTCACGACGGGCTCGCTGCTGCCGACCGTGTCGTTCACCCGCGCCTCGTCGGGCTGGCGCTACAACAGCTCCGGCGTGCTGGTGCCGGAGACGACCGATGTCGCGCGGCTCCAGTACAACCCGGCGACGCTGGCCGCGCGCGGGCTGCTGATCGAGGAAGCGCGGACGAACCTCGTGTTGCGGTCCGCCGAGTTCAACAATGGCTCGATCTGGCTGCCGACTCGCGCCACCGTGAGCGCGGACACGGGGGCGGCGCCGGACGGCACGACCACGATGGACAAGCTCGTCGAGAACACGGCGGCCAGCAACAACCACTACATCGAGAATGGGTCCTTCTCGGTCACAAGCGGGCAATACTACACGGCTTCCGTCTTCGCCAAGGCCGGCGAGCGTGTGTGGTTCTACATCTGGCTGGTGACCGGCTTCGGTGCGACCGCGCGGTCCTACTTCAACGTGACGGCCGGCGCCGGGGCACTCGGTACACTCGGCCCCGGGGCCGTGGCGGCGTTCATCCAGGATGTCGGCAACGGCATCTACCGCTGCACGGTGATCGCACAGGCGACCGCGACCGGAACCGCTTCCATGCGCATCGGGCTGGGGACGGCCGACAACATCGTGAACTACACCGGCGACGGCACCAGCGGCCTGCATCTATGGGGCGCAGATCTGCAGGCCGGCGACGCTGCGGCCAGCCACATCCCGACGACGAGCGCGACCGTGGCGCGCGCTGCCGATGTCGCGCTGATCACGAATGCCAATGTCCTGACGGACCAGTGCTGGATCGTGAAGGGCCGCACGCCAAGGAAGATGTCGGGCGGTGCGGTCAATGTCGCCTTCCAGGCCGACGACGGCTCCGGGAACAATCGTCGCACCCTGCGCTACGGCACGGATGGCAGGCTGCACGCCATCGCGACCGTGGGCGGCGTCGACCAATGCGACCTCGATCTCGGCGCCGTGGCCAGCGACACGGACTTCGCCGCCGCAGTCCGCTGGGCCAACAACAACTTCGCCGCTTCGCTGAATGGCGGCGCGATCGTCACGGATCTTTCCGGCGAGAACCCGATCGGCCTCACGGCCGCCCGGGCCGGCCGCAGCTCCGCCGGCAACTACTGGAACTCAACCATCCGCACCATCGAGACGCGGCGCACGGCAAGCGATGCCGGGCTGCCGTTGCTCGCGGCCTAGAGGAGGGCACCATGTGGTCACCCGCGATCTACTGCCAGCATCCCGACGAGGAAACGGCCCGCGCCGCCGCCGCGGCCCTGGGTGTCGAGTTCCCACCCTCCGGTCGTATCCCGACCGGGAACCAGAACTACGCCATGCATGCGCCGATGCAGCCGCCCTGGGCGACACCGCCGGTCGTCGACGGCGACGGTGTCGAGGTGACGCCCGGGGTCCCGGAACCGGGCTACTGGTCGATGCTGCGCCTCAACATGGACTGGGCCGGTTACGAAGCGGCCATGGCCGCGATCGAGCTGGCCGGCGTGCGCCGCGAGCTCGACGATCCGCCGGTCGTCTGGGCCTGACGCCGCATGCCGACGAGCCCCGCCCCGTACAGCGTGCAGCCGATCGGGGCGGGGGACCCGTACCTGGCACCCGTCGCGGCGCCGCAGAACTGCCTCTTCCTGTCGTCGCGCACGATCGACCGGGCCACGGTGGTCGCGAGCACCGAAGTCAGCGGCCTCCGCGCTTCATTCCTGGCCGACATCCAGCCGGCGAAGAAGTGGCGGACGACCGGCAAGACCGGCCAGTACCTCAACATCACGATGGAGCAGGCCGAGTCCTGCGACACGGCCACCTTCATCGCGCCGAACTTCGGCCCTTCGACCGTCGTCCGGATCTATGCCGCCGAGACCGCCGACGCCCTGCTGGTGGCGCCGGCGCTCGATACCGGCTGGCAGAGCCCATGGCCGGGCGGGGAGAAGCCCGTCGTTCCCGACTGGCCGGTCTTCACCGGCCTGCTGCGGTGGAGCAACACGGCCGCCTATAAATACTGGCGGATCGAGTTCGCCGACCCCGGCGCGCTGCTGACGTATTACGACCTCGGCCGCTTGCTGCTGGGCCAGGCTTATCAGCCGCGCTTCAACGTCGACGTCAATCCGGCGATCGGCCTGCAGTCGCCGGACGTGCAGAGCCGAACGCCGTTCGCCCGCACCTATACCGATCCGCGCGGCCCGGCCTCGCGCCGCCTGACCCTGCCGCTCTCGGCGGTCAATCACGACGAGCTGGCCGGGTTGTTGTTCGAGCTGCAGCGCTATTGCGGTCTGGCGCGCGACTTCGTCTTCGCGCTCGATCCCGGTGCCCTGCGGAAGGACGCCCACCTCTACACGCTTCAGGCGCTGTTCGCCGACCAGGCGCAGTTCGAGGCGCAGCCCTGGTGGGACGGCGCCAACCAGACCTGGCGGACCTCGCTCACCCTCACCGAACCGATCTGACAGAGAGGCCGAAATGGCGCGTACCTTCGCTGAGGAAACCGTCGAGACCAGCAACACGACGGGGACCGGCTCTTACATGCTCGACGGAGCGGCAGGAGACTATCTGCCGTTCGCCGCGAGCTTTGGCTCGGGCGATAAGCCGGCCTATGTGGTGCGCAACAACAACAACACCAAGTGGGAGATGAATCTCGGCGGCGCCTTCACGCCGGGCTCGCCCGCCACCCTGGCGCGCGGGGTCTGGAAGTCGACGAACAGCAATGCCCCGGTCCCGTGGACGGTCGACGACCTGCCGCTGACCATCTATGTGCAGCCTTCGGCCGAGGTCCACGAAGGTGTCGTCACGGGCTGGCTGGCGGGCTCGCGTCACGCGCTGCTGCGCGCCGGCGCGCGCTGGTGGGACGACACGCTCGGTCTGGCGGTGGGCTGGTTCGACACGCTGGTCACCGGGCCCGCCGCGGACACGCGCATCGGCTACTACGACGCCGTCAAGGATGCCTACTTCCCGGATAGCCGGCGCCCGTCCGTCGCGGTCGGCGCGGCCAACAAGACGGTCGCCGCATCCGATATCGGCGTGTGCTTCTCCTACAACACGACGGCGGCCGCGCGCACCGTGACCCTGCCGGCCGGCAGCACGGTGAAGGACGGATTCACGACGTCCCACGTCGGCCTCGACATCGCCAACGGTCTCATCTTCACGCCTGATGCCGGCGACGGGATCGACGGCGGCGCCGATGGCGTCACGCTCACCGTGCCGGGCAAGGTGCCGGTGTCGATGCGCTGGGATGCGGCGCGCGAGACCTGGGCCAGTTCCTATGTGCCGGCGCAGGCGCCGAACTGGGCCGGTCGGCGCCAGACCGTGGCGGCCGGCCGGGTCGATTCCTCCGGTCTGCCCAACATCCTGCCGGCCTCGAGCGTGTCGCTCAATCTCACCACCGATCTCGGCGGTGTCACGCTGGCCGTTGCCGCCGCCAACGGCTGGCTAGCTGCGAACGGCCGGCCCAACGACCTGGTGGGCTACACCGCCAGCAACTTCACCTGGTCCGGCCTGACGGCCAGCCGCGCCGCCGCGACCCCGAACTTCATCTACGTCGTCGTCAACGCCGACGGCACGCTGACGCCGGGCAAGACCCTGTTGCCTCCGATCTATCAGTGGGGCGGGACGCCCGCCGTCACCGCCGGCCAGTTCACCTTCAACATCGCCGAGATGAAGGGCTATCTCGGCAACGGCGCCTCGGCGCCGCAGACGAATGCGGTGTTCATCGGCGAAGCCGCGACCGATGGCAGCACCGTGATCTCGACCGTCACCTATGCCTTCAACGGGCGGTTCGAATCGGCGTGGACCGCGACGCTCCCCAGTTCGGGCGTGCTCGTCACCGCCTCGCACAGCATCGGCTGCCAGCCGCGCGATGCCGATTACGTCATGGAATGCACGACGATCGACAAGGTCTGGCCGGTCGGCCGCCAGATTCGCGGGTCCAGCGTATTCGGCACCAATGGCTCGCAGAACACGGTCGGCACAACCAATCTTGTGGTTGAAATGATGAACGCCGGCTTCCTGGGCCAAACCTACAATTCGCCCTCCGCCAGCGCCTTCACGCTGGCGAGCTGGAAATACAAGTTCGTCGCCGATCGCGGGTGGTAGGACTCGACGCCTTCGTCGGGGCGAGACGGACCAAGAGAACAAGAACGGGAGGGCGTTGAATGATCGCGATCGCCGACTGGATACTCGAAAGGGTCGACACGCTGGTCCTTTGGCTGGTGCCGCCCTCGATGCTGGGGGCCTTCTTCGGCGATGCCTTCCGCAAGGACCTGCTGACGCCGCGGCAGCGCTTCGCCGCCTTCGCGCTGTCGGTCGCCATCAGCCCGCTGGCCGGCATGGCGGCGTCGAAGGAGTGGGGATGGCATCCCTACACCTGTGGCGTCCTCACCATCCTGGCGGCGGTGCTGGGCACCGACATGATCGCCCTCGTCGTGACCGTGGTGCGCGAGTTCCGTGGCGACCCCTGGGGAACGACCAACAAGACCGCCGATGCGATCAAGAAGATCGCCGACGCGCTGCTCTCCTTCATGCCGTGGCGGGCCAAATGAGCGCCGGCGAGCTCGTCGTCATCCTGCTCGTCGTCGCCTATCTGGCGTGGCGGGTACGCCGGATGAAATCCGGCGTGTGAGCGACAGGAGATCGGCGCGCCGATCTGCGAGAGCGACGTCCGGACGTCGCAACACACTTCAGGAGGACTCCATGCAAGTAACGGAACCACTGCTCCGGCAGATGATGCCGGCTGCTGGCTCGCGACTCGATCTGCACCTGCCGTTCATTGCGCCGGCGATGGCGAAAGGCGGCATCGACACGCCGGAGCGCATCGCCGCCTTCGTGGCGCAGCTGGCGCACGAATCCGGCGAATACCGCTGGATGCAGGAGCTGGCCGATGGCCACGCCTACGAAGGCCGCGCCGACCTCGGCAACGTCCAGCCCGGCGACGGGCCCAAGTACAAGGGCCATGGCCCGATCCAGATCACCGGCCGCGCCAACCATCGCGCCTGTGGCCAGTGGCTGGGCATCGATGCCGAGACGGATCCGCTGCTGCTCACCCAGCCGCGCTACGGCACCGCCGCCGCCGTGTGGTTCTGGACGGTCGGCAACGGCCGCATCGACCTCAACCTGCTGGCCGACCGCGGCTGGTTCGTCACCATGACGCGCGTCATCAACGGCGGCACGAATGGCCTCGAGGACCGGCTGGTCCGCTGGGCGCAGTGCCGCCAGGTGCTGGGCCTGGTGCCGCTCAACGCTGCCGAGGAGCCGCTGCAGATCATGCAGCTGCAGCAGCGCCACGGTCTCGCGGCCGACGGCGTCGCCGGGCCCAGGACCTTCGCCCTGCTGAAGGCGCTGTCGGTGCAGAGGAACCGGGCGTGATCCCGGCCATCGCCCTGGCGGCGGGCAAGTGGGCGATCGGCAACTGGAAGCTCGCCTTGCCGGCCGCCGCCTTCCTCGCTCTGGGCGCCTGGTCGCTCGACCGTTCCATCCGCGTCGTCAATCTCCGCGCCGAGATCGCGCGCGGCGAGGCCGATCGCGCCGCTTCCGTGCTGGCGCAGAAGGAGCGGGACCGCGCGCTGGCGGTCTCGATCGATGCCGAGCTCAGCGAGCAGAACGCGCGTACCGGCGCCGTCGTCACCACCCGAACCGAGGTCATCTATCGTGAGAAGCCTGTCATCCAGAGCCTCGATACTCCTGCTATGCGCGCTGCCGACGACGGGTTGCGCGAGCTCGGCTTTCGTCGCGCCCCGCGACCCGGCGCCGGCCAGCCTCAAGACGCTCCCTGAGCGGCCGCTCCTGGCGCCGGAGAAGCCGAACGATGTCGAGCTTGCCGGCGAGCGCCTGCGCCTGGGCGGCCACATCGTGAAGCTGGAGAACATCATCAAGGGCTGGATCAAATGGGACGAGGGGCGATGAGGATGCGCATGACGGGGTTGCTGCACCGGCTGGCGCTTCCGCTCCTGATGACAGGAGCTGTCGCTATGGGCGCTGCGCCAGGCGCAGCGCATGACCCCTACACCGGCTGGGTGCAGCCCCTGACCGGCAAGAGCTGCTGCAACCAGATGACGCCCGATCGCAGCGCCGGCGACTGCCGGCCGGTGCGAGCGTTCCTGGGCGGCGACGGCGTCTGGTGGGTGAAGCTCGACAGCGGCTGGCATCCGGTGCCGCGCGACCGGATCCTGCGGCAGGCGTCGCCCGACCTCAGCAGCCACGTCTGCGCCAGCCTGACGACCGAAGAGATTCACTGTTTCGTGCCGGGGCCTCAGGGCTCCTGACACGTCCGCCGTCGGGGTCTGGATACGTCCGGAGCCGACATGCCCGTCTTGGGCGTTTCCTCCCAAACTCGCCCGCTGCCCTTCACCGGGTGGCGGGCTTTTTCTCGTTCTGGGTCGCGGCCGGTTGTGCAATGCTCGCTCCAGCGGCGCGATAGACGCCGCCCCACGGAGGAAGCAATGGCCGATGACAAGTCGAAGACGGGAAAGCCAGATCGCGACCGGATCAACACCGGGGAGGCCTATGAGGTCCGCGACTGGGCCAAGAAATTCGGCACAACGCCAGAAAAACTGAAGGCAGCCGTTAAGGCGGTGGGGCCGATGGCCGACAAGGTGAAGGCTCACCTCAAGAAATCTTAGGCGCCCCTCAGCCGAGGTCCCATTTTCCTGCGGCGCGCGCGGGAGTATGATCAGTGCTCACGCATGGTAGCGCCCCGCACGGCCCAGGAGCCGGTCATGTAATCCGCAGCCAGCTTCTCATTGCAGCCAGCCCCGCCCGGTGACCCCGGCGTGGGGCTTTTTGCTGTTTCAGTTGGCGGTGGCGCGCAGCCTCGCAGCGGCATCAAGCAACGCCGTGCCCACTTTCTCCAACATCTGCGCATCGAACCGGAAGTTGAAGCCCGGCCCGGTGCTGCTGGCCGCGAGGCGGAGCGCCACGTGACCCGGATCGTCTGGAGAGGCGCCGATGCTGAAGCCTCCAACAATCATCACCAGCTGATCGTAGTCGGGTTCCTTGGCCATGTGTCCTCCTGTTCATTGCCCGTGAACCGTGAAGGGGAACGGGCCGGCCGGCAAGCCGTTGAGTCGGCCCATGCCCGCCCGCAAGAAACCGCCCCTCGGCCTTGCCCGCAGGCTCCGCAATGACGTCTACGCCATCGCGGGCGAGAATCCGGCGCTGCGGGTGCAGGTTCACGAGTTGGAACTGCGCCATCCACGCTTTCGGAGCGTCAATCTTCGCGCGGCCATAGCGCTGGCGATCGAAAAGGGCTGGATGACGGGCGAGGGCGATCCGGCGAGATCTGTCTGCCTTACGGACAACGGCCGGCGGCTCGGCACGGGGGCACGATGGGGACTCCGGCCAGCGCACGCAAGGTGACCCGTTGTTCAGCCCGGAGACGAACATGTAGTCCGCCTCGACACTCCTTGCAGCCAGCCCCGCCCGGTGACCCCGGGGCGGGCGCTTCTTCGTTTTCGGACGGGGCGCTATGCTCCGCGCGCCATGGCCAAGTCCAAGCCTACCGCAGCTGAGACCCTCGCGCTGCACATCATGCGCGCGCTCCATGCCGCGACCGAAGGCCGGCCGATGGAGTGGCGATCGCTGGCCGGGATCTCCGCTGTCGGCGACACGCAGGAGGCGGTGCAGCTCGCCGTCGATCGCGGCTGGCTGCTGGTCGAGGGCGGGCACAGCATCTGCCTCACCGATGAAGGTCGCCAGCGGGTAGGGTGACCGGTTCGCTGATGACGATGTGCGTGCCACGGCCCGGCGGCCGATGCCGCTCCGCCGGTTCCTCGTCCAGACTGACGGTGTTGCGGCCGCCCAGCCCGTGGCCGCCGCAGGTGTGGCTCAGCGTCATCGCCTTGCGGCAGGCCGGGCAGACGATGGCGCCGATCGGCTTGTCGAGCAGGCGGTCCCAGGGCGGCTCGTCGAAGGCGATCATCTTGATGGCGTAGCCGGCCGGGCAGCCGGTGTCGGACAGCCAGGCGATCTCACCGGCATGGACCAGGTCGCGGAAGGTCTGCGGGCGGCCCGCCGCCGCAACCGCGCCCGGATGTCGCTGCATCATGGCGCGCCAGTGGTCGGGCAGGTTCCAGTCCTCGCGGCCGCGCTTGCGGATCTGCACCACGTGACGCCCGGTGCATTGCTGGCCGCGAGACCACATCGGCAGGATGGTGGTGCAGCGGAAGGTGCTGCGGCCAATCGGTCGGTCGCGGAAGAAGTCGGAGGCGGCGTCGACCGTGCCCCGCCGGCCGCAGCGGCAGCTCACAACCGCCTCGAGGTCGAAGGCGGCGAGATCGCCGAAGGTGCGGAGAGGGTGCGTGTAGGCGGGCATCGTCATCTCCGGTTGGCCGCGTCCCTGTCGCCGCCGCCGGGATTTGTCGCCTGGATTCGTAGCGCGGTTAGCCGTCGGCGACGATGAATCGATTCGCATGACGCCATGATGGTCGCGCGATTCGTCCGCGGCTGGCGCTGCAGGCCATACAAGACCTAGCGAACACCGAGAGAACGTTTGCCCACCAATCTGCCCACCAGATAGCGAGGCTTTTCGTGGTTTATCGTGGGGAATGGTGGGCAAGCGACCAAGGCTGTCCACAACGTGCGCGATGCCAGAGACATCGATCAAACGCTAGCGGGCTTGCAACGAATGGAGGGGCGCGCTGGTGCTGCCGGACAGGATTGAACTGTCGACCTCCCCCTTACCAAGGGGGTGCTCTACCACTGAGCTACGGCAGCGCGCGGCGGGGGTATGCCACACGCTCGGGGGCGGTTCAACCGCTGCCGCCGGCCGAAACGCATGCCGTTCCGCGACTTGCCGGGCTTCGTGACCTCTGCCTACGCTTCGACAACGAAAATGGAGGAACGGATGGACTGGCGCCCGATTTCTGCAGATTCCCACATAACCGAGCCGCCCGGCTGCTACCGCGACCACATAGATCCTGCATATCGCGAGCGCGCGCCGCATGTCGTGCGTCACGACAGCATGGGCGACATCTATGTCGTCGACGGCATGAAGACGCCCGTGCCGATGGGCCTGATCGCGGCCGCCGGCGTCGCGCCCAAGGACATCCGGATCGGGGGCGCCCGGTTCGAGGACCTTCACCGCAGCGGCTGGGATCCCTCGACCCGCCTGCAGGACCAGGACAGGGACGGTATTGCCGCCGAGATCATCTATCCGACGGTGGGGATGCTGATCTGCAACCACCCCGACTTCGATTTCAAGAAGGCCTGTTTCGACGCCTACAATCGCTGGCTCCAGACTTACTGCGCCCACGCGCCCGACCGCCTCGTCGGCATGGGCCAGACGGCGATGCGCACGGTCGGGGAAGGCATTGCCGATTTGGAGCGCATCAAGTCGATGGGCTTTCGCGGCGTCATGATGCCGGGCAATCCCGGAGAGAAGGACTACGACGATCCGACCTACGACCCGTTCTGGGAGGCGGCGGTCGCGCTGGAGCTGCCTCTGTCGTGGCACATCCTCACGACCTCCGGCGACAACTCGTTGTCCAAGCCGCGCGGTCCCAAGATCAACGGCTTCCTGTCGATCATCCGCGGCTGCCAGGACATCATGGGCATGCTGGTTTTCAGCGGCGTGTTTGAACGGCACCCGAAGCTTCGGGTCGTCTGCGTCGAAGCCGATGCCGGTTGGGCGCCGCATTTCATGTACCGCATGGACCATGCCTACAAGCGTCATCGCTACTGGATGAAGGGCAAGGAACTGGCCCGGCTGCCCTCGGAATATTTCCGCGATCACATCACGCTGACGTTCCAGGACGACTGGACGGCCTTCCAGTTCGCCGATCGGTTGGGCCCTCAGCAACTCATGTGGGCCAACGACTTTCCCCACAGCGATTCGACGTGGCCGTGGAGCCAGGACGTGATCGCCGAGCACACCGCCCACCTGACGCCTGAACTCAGGAAACGAATCCTGCGCGACAACGTGGCCGAACTCTACAAGCTGGCCGCGTAGCCGCGCAGGGAAAGATCGGGTTAGCGCGTGTAGACCACCGTCCGATCGGCCGGGACCGGCTTCTCGACGACGCGTTCGCTCTGGATCGAGCAACCGGCCGCCAGGATGCAGGCGACCGCCATCAGGATGAGCTTCACCATCGGACGCTCCTTATCGCGTCGTGTAGACGGTGGTGGTCTGCGCGGGGACCGGCGCGGTGTTGTCATAGACAACGGTCCGCTCGGCCGTGCGGGCCGGAACAGGCTTCTCGACGACTCGCTCCGAGTAGGAGGCGCAGCCCGCAACAAACGCGCAGGCGGCGACGGCGATAATGGCGACTTGCTTCAAGGGGATGCTCCTCTGGTTGCCTTGCGGCACGACAACGACGCATTCGCTTTGTGGTTGCGAGAACATCCAGCCTCCGCCTGAGCCGAAGAAACATCAGTTGCTCTGCAATTCTTTTGCATTGCCCACGCAGTGGACGTTTTGCATATTGCGGACGGCTAAATGGCCATAGGGGAGAGGGGCTTATGCTCAGGAAGTTGTTTGTTCTACTTGCCGCTACGTTCATGATCAGCGCTTGCGACGAGCCCGCGCCGGCCACCGCGCCGCCGCCGCCGCCGCCGGCACCTCAGAGCTTCATGGTCTTCTTCGATTGGGACAGCGCCAAGCTGAACCCACAGGCCACGAACGTCATCGGCCAGGCCGCTGGCGCTTACAAGACGAAGGGTGCCGCTCGCATCACCGCGACCGGCCATACCGACACGTCGGGTACCCCGGCCTACAACATGGCCCTGTCGCTCCGCCGCGCCAACGCGGTCAAGGACGCGCTGGTCCAGCAGGGCGTGCCGGCAACGGCGATCGCCGTCGTCGGCCGTGGCGAGCAGGGTCTGCTGGTGCAGACCGGCCCGAACGTCCGCGAGCCGCAGAACCGCCGCGTCGAGATCGTCATCGCCGGGCAGACGGCCGCCGCTCCGATGGACGACGCCGCCTACTGCCGTGCGCTGGCCGCCGCCTGGCGTAGCTACGACCGCACGGATGCGTCCGGTCCGGCTCCGCAGGCGATCGCCAAGTGCGACGCCGGCGACTACGCGGCGGGCATCCCCGTCCTCGTGAAGATGCTGAACGACGCCAAGGTTCCGCTGCCGCCGCGCACCTAGGACCTGTAGCAATCCAATGAAAAGGCGGCCCTCGTGGCCGCCTTTTTTTGTCCTGTCAGCCCTTGCCGGGCCGGGCCGGCAGGCGCGCCCACTGCCGGGGCTGTAGTTCGTGATACTCGATCCAAGGTCCGGTTTCGGCAAAGCCGGTGTCGAGGGCGCCAACGTCGCTCACCCAGAAACCGAGCGAGCGGCGGTTGGGATCGAACCTCCAGGTGCCGACCACCACCTCGTCGGCGACATGGCCCGCAAGGCCCGGGCAGAACAGCAGGAGCGGGCCTTCATCTTTGGGCGCCGTCGCGATCGGCTGCCACGTCGATGCTCTCAGCGATTCGATTTCCGCTGCCGCCCGCCACCGCAGGTCGTCGGCAAGGGCGCCGGTGTTTTCGCCGGCGGGACCGTGGTGCTCCCGGCACTGGATGCGCAGTTCGTCGACAATGTCCTTCATCTCAACTCCAGCCGCTCGCATTTCTCCGCTGCCTTTTAGCGCAGCTCTCGTTTCCTTGATGTGTCATCCAATATGATGGATATTTTCTCCATCATGAGAGACAATCAAGTCGGGCCCAACATCAACGAGCGGATCGCCACCCGTGTCCGCGCGCTGAGAGCACAGGCCGGCCTCTCGCTGGAGGCGCTGGCGGAAACAAGCGGGGTCAGCCGCTCGATGATTTCCCTGGTCGAGCGCGGCGAAAGCAGTCCGACCGCCGTCATCCTCGAGAAGCTGGCGACGGGGCTCGGCGTGTCCCTGGCGACGCTGTTCGAGGCGTCGGCCGCGCTGCCCCTTCCCGTGTCCCGCCGGGCCAATCAGGTCGAGTGGCGCGATCCGGCGTCGGGATATGTGCGCCGCAACGTGTCGCCGGACGGATTTCCATCGCCCATCCAGATCGTCGAGGTGGCTTTTCCGGCAGGCGCCCGCGTGGCCTACGAGACGGCGGCCCGGCCCGGTGTCACCCACCAGCAGGTCTGGGTCCTGCAGGGCACGATCGAGGTCACCCTGGGCGACGACCGCCATGAGTTGAACGCCGGCGATTGCCTGGCGATGGTCCTCGACCGGCCGATCACCTATCGCAATCCGACGCCGAAGCCTGCGCGCTACTGCGTGGTCATCGTGGCGCCCCGGCCGGGCTGAGCGATGGATCTCACCGACGTCTTCGTGGCCCTGCTGAGCGCGGTGCTGCATGCGGGCTGGAACGCCGCCGTCAAGGCAAGCCGCAGTCCCGCGCAGGTGATGACGGCGCAGATGATCCTGGGCGCCGTGCTCGTGGTCCCGGCGCTCTTCTGGTCCGGCCTGCCTAGCCTGGCATCGTGCGGCTGGATCGCGGCGTCGACCCTGATGAACGTCCTCACCGTGCAGGCCCTGCTGCGTGCTTACGAGCTTGGCGGCTTCGGCCTCGTCTATCCCGTCGTCCGTTCGCTGGCGGTGCTGATGGTCGTGCCGCTGGCGGCCGTCATGACGGGCGAGCGTCTGGGGACGCCGGGGCTTCTCGGCATCCTGGTCATCTCGCTCGCGCTGGTCGTCCTCGCCTGGGATGCCGCGCGGGGGCGGGGGATCACGAGGGCGGCGATGGCGTGGACCCTGGCCGCGGGCGTCGGCACCGCGGCCTACGTGATGTGCGACGCGCAGGGCGTGCGGCTGTCGGGATCGCCCTGGGCCTATGGTTTCGTCGTGTCGATCACCAATGCGCTGGCCATGGCCTGGCGGCAGCGCCGCGCCGGACCGCCTTGGGCGCAGGTGACGGCACATTGGGCACTCGCCTTGCCGATCGCCGTCGCCGCCATGGGATCGTACCTGCTGATCCTCTGGGTCTGGAGCCATGCCCCGATCGCCCCGGCGGCGGCGCTCCGGGACACCAGCGCCATCTTCGCGGTGCTGATCGCCGTCTTCTGGCTCAAGGAGCCCTTCACGCGCACGCGTATCGCCGCCGTCCTGCTGGCCGCGGCGGCCGTGCCCCTGTTGCGATTCGGCTGATCGAGCGGGCTTGTGCGCAAGGCAGCCCGGTGACAGCATCGGCGTTGATCACAGCGTCCCCGTTGTCGACCGAGGAGACTCCCATGGAAGTCGATGGTCTTGTCACGGCGTTGGAGCGGATCGAACACGCCGCTCGTGGTTTCATGCATCCCGTCCACAAGGCCGATGCACCAACAGCGTTGCTGGACGTGCTCTCGGAGTGCGGACGTGCCCTCGGCCATTCCTATTCGATCGATCCCGGCCTGGACGATGCGCGCAACGAGGCCTCACGCCACTGTGCGGTCGTCCAGGAGAACCTGTCGGCCGTCCTGGAAGAGGTCCGCCAGCTCCACCTCACGGTGAGCGGCTTGCTGCCGTCCCTGGTGCGCATCGCCGACCGCGAATGACATGAAAAAAGCCGGGGACTTGCCCCGGCTTCGATCTCCGATCTCGGTCTTTCTCAGCCCCAGTCTCAACCCTCGTCGAGGAAGCTGCGCAGCATGCGCGAGCGGCTCGGGTGCTTCAGCTTGCGCAGCGCCTTGGCCTCGATCTGGCGGATGCGCTCGCGGGTGACCGAGAACTGCTGGCCGACTTCCTCCAGCGTGTGGTCGGTGTTCATGCCAATGCCGAAGCGCATGCGCAGCACGCGCTCCTCGCGCGGCGTGAGCGTCGCCAGGACTCGCGTCGTGCTTTCGCGCAGGTTGCCCTGGATCGCCGCCTCGAGCGGGATCACGGCGTTCTTGTCCTCGATGAAGTCGCCGAGGTGGCTATCCTCCTCGTCGCCGATCGGCGTCTCGAGCGAGATCGGCTCCTTGGCGATCTTCAGCACCTTGCGCACCTTCTCGAGCGGCATGCCGAGCTTCTCGGCCAGCTCCTCGGGCTGCGGCTCGCGGCCGATCTCGTGCAGCATCTGGCGGCTGGTGCGGACCAGCTTGTTGATGGTCTCGATCATGTGCACCGGGATGCGGATGGTGCGCGCCTGGTCGGCGATCGAGCGGGTGATGGCCTGGCGGATCCACCAAGTGGCGTAGGTCGAGAACTTGTAGCCGCGGCGGTACTCGAACTTGTCGACCGCCTTCATCAGGCCGATGTTGCCCTCCTGGATGAGGTCCAGGAACTGCAGGCCGCGGTTCGTGTACTTCTTGGCGATCGAGATCACGAGGCGCAGGTTGGCCTCGATCATCTCCTTCTTCGCCCGCATCATCTCGCGCTCGCCGTCCTGGACGGTCTTGCACATACGGCGGAACTCGAAGATCGGCGCGCCGCAATGATCGGAGATGTCCTTGATCTCGGACCGGATCTTCTCGATCTCGGGAGCGCGCTTCTTGGCGAAATCCTTCCAGCCGCGGCCCGACAGCTTGCCGACCTTCTCGAGCCAGTTGGGATCGATCTCGTGCGTGAAGTAGTTGTCGAGGAAGTCCTGCCGCGAGATGCGGAAGCTCTCCGCCGTGCGCAGCAGCTTGCCCTCGAGCATCATCAGCTTGCGGTTGAGGTCGTAGAGCGAGAGCTTCAGCTGCTCGATGCGGGCGGCGTTGATGTGCACCGTCCGCACCAGCTCGACGATCTTCTTGCGGTGCTTCTCGTAGCTCTTCTCGAACTCGGGGCTGGGCTTCTGGCCACGCGCGAGCGTCGAGAGGCGACGGTTCTGCACCTTCGACATCTCGATATAGACTTTGTAGATCTTGGTGAGGGTGCGCAGCACCTCGGGCTTGAGCTTCTCCTCGAGCGCCGACAGCGAGAGCGCGTTCTCGTCGTCCTCCTCACCGCCTTCCGCCGCCGGAGCCTCGGCGCCCGCTTCGCCGTTCACCGCCGGCGCGGCCGGGCGCACCAGCTTCGGCATCATGGCCGGACGCGGCATCGGCGGAGCAGCCGGCGCCGCCGCGGGAGCCGCGTTCGCGCCCTTGCCTTCGCCGGGGGCGCCGCCGCCCTGGGTCGCTTCGAGGTCGATCACGTCGCGCAGCAGGATGCGGCCCTCGTTGATCGCGTCGCGCCAGTGCAGCAGCGCCGTGATCGTCATCGGGCTCTCGCAGATGCCGCCGATCATCTTGTCCTGGCCGGCCTCGATGCGCTTGGCGATCTCGATCTCGCCCTCGCGGCTCAGCAGCTCGACGCTGCCCATCTCGCGCAGGTACATGCGGACGGGATCGTCCGTGCGGCCGAGCTCCTCGTCCTCGCCGGTCGCCTCGGCCGCAACCACGGCGGTCTTGGCGGGCTCGGCCGGATTGGCCGAAGCGGTATCTTCCTGTTCCTCGGCCTCGACGACATTGACGCCGGCCTCGGACAGCATCGCCATCGTGTCCTCGATCTGCTCGGAGGACACTTCGTCGGGCGGAAGGGCCGCGTTCAGCTCGTCATAGGTGACGTAGCCGCGCTCCTTGCCCTTCTGGACGAGCTTCTTCAGCTCGGCGCCAAGGGTGTCGAGCAGGGGGGCGTCGGGACCCTCCTCGCGGGCGTCGGTGGCTTCGGGTTGCGCTACGGTCGCGGTTTTGGTCGCCATTTACTCAAATCCTTGGGTGCGACAAACAGATAGAACGGCCAAAGGGCCGTTAATTTGGCTGCAAGAAGGGGAGGCGGGAAGGGCGGCCCCGCAAAACTACCCTTCTACTATATGGGGCTTCAGTGCAAGCAGCGATAGGGGCAAGCCTCTGATTCATGGCCGCCCCGCTTTATATGGCATTGGCTTCGAGACTTTCACGCCGCATCCGCTCCAAAATGGCCTGGAGTCGCTGCAAATTCTCCTCGGACATGTCCTCGGCCAGCGCTTCCTCGGCCCGTTTCAACTCCTCCGGGTCCCCCTGGAGATGGCTGAGATGGCGGGCGGCGCGGCGCCACTGGCCGACCCAGCCATCGGCATCGGTCGGATCGTCGCGGAAGGCCTCGCGGGCCTTGGCCTGGGCGGACGCCGCCAGCCGGCCCAAGCCGATTCTCTCCAGATGCTGTTCGATGAGCTGGGCTTCAAGGGAGGGGTCGCCGGCCGCCTCATCCGCGGCGGGATCCACCCCCGACGGGACCAGCGAGAGGGCGTCCAGTAGCCCGCTGCGCAGCCGCGCCAGTTCGGGATGGCCGATCGGCAGGGAGGCCAGGTCTTCGGCCAGGATATGGAGCAGGGCCGGCCGCTCGATCAGGGCCCCCAGCAGGACCCGCTCCTGGCGGGATCCGTCGAGATCGTCGCCGGCGCGTCGAGCCCCGGCTCCGGCCGGAAAGGGGGCGGGTTCGGGGTCGCCGGGGCGGCGGAACGGCTTGCGGGCCCCACCGGGCTGCCAGGCCGGCCCCTCGGGCCGGCGCATCCGGTTCAGCCGGCTGCGCATCTCGGTGCGGTAATAGTCGCGCACGATGGGATCGGCGATCTCGGCCACACGCTGCTCGACACTGCGTTGCAGGCTGGCTCGGCGCTCCGGCGTGTCCGTCGCCTTGCCCTCGGTCTCCAGGTCCCAGACCAGGTCCGACAGCGGCCGGGCGAGGTCGAGCACGCGGCGCATTGCCTCGGTTCCCTTCTTACGGACGAGGCTGTCGGGATCCTCGCCCGCCGGCAAGGTCAGGAACCGCAGGCTCTTGCCCGGGCGCAGCAGGGGCAGGGCGCGCTCGGCGGCCCGCGAGGCGGCGCGACGCCCGGCATTGTCGCCGTCGAAGCAGAGATAGGGCTCGTCGGCCAGCTTCCAGAGTTCGCCCAGCTGGCCCTCGGTAAGGGCGGTGCCGAGCGGCGCGACGGCACCGGTGAAGCCCGCACCGTGCAGGGCGATCACGTCCATATAGCCCTCGGCCACGATGACCGGCTGGTCCTTGGTCACGGCCTGGCGAGCCCGGTCGAGGCAGTAGAGGTTGGCGCCCTTGTGGAAGAGCGGCGTCTCCGGCGAATTCAGGTACTTGGGCTCGCCGGCGCCCATCACACGGCCACCGAAGGCGATGGCCCGGCCGCGGCGGTCGTTGATGACGAACATCACCCGGCCGCGGAAACGATCATAAGGCTCGCGCCGATCCTCGGGCTGGATGGCGAGCCCGGCCTCGACGATCTTCTCCATCGGCACGTTCTCGCGCTTCAGGGCGGCGATCACGCCATCGCGTGAATCCGGCGCGAAGCCTAGGCGGAAATCGTCGATGACGGCATCGGAAAGACCGCGCCCGCGCAGGTAGTCGAGGCCCTGGCGGCCCACGGGGAGGCGAAGCTGTTTCTGGAACCATTGGGCCGCCAGTTCGACGACCTGCTGCAGGGTGGAAGCCCGCTCGACGCGCTCGCGCTCCGCCGGCGTCGCGCGCGGCACCGGCAGGTTGACCTCACGGGCGAGCTTCTCGACCGATTCAGGGAAGGACAGGCCCTCGGTCTTCATGACGAAGCCCACGGCGTCGCCATGCTCGCCGCAGCCGAAGCAATGATAGAAGCCCTTCTTGTCGTTGACCGTGAAGGACGGCGACTTCTCGTTATGGAAGGGGCAGAGACCCGCATACTCGGCGCCCGACCGGCGCTTCAGCGACACCTTCCGGCCGACGATGTCGGACAGGCTGAGGCGCGCACGCAATTCGTCGAGGAAGCCGGGAGGGAACGCCATCCCCTAAGATGGCCCTCGCGTCCGGGCCACGCCATAGGGGATAGCGGGGAAGACTTAGCCGGCGAGGGCTTTCTTCACGGCCGCCGACGCCTTGGCGAAATCCATCTGTCCGGCGTACTTGCCCTTCAGGGCCGCCATGACGCCGCCCATGTCCTTGACCGAGGTGGCGCCGGCGGCGGCGATCGCCTCGCGCACGGCGGCCTCGACGGCGGCTTCGTCCATCTGCTGCGGCAGGAAGCGCTCGATGACGGCGATCTCGGCTTTTTCCTTCTCGGCCAGGTCGGCGCGATTGCCCTTCTCGTAGAGGGCGACCGATTCGTTCCGCTGCTTGATCATGCCCTGCATCATCGACAGGATCTTGTCGTCGGCCACGCCCTCGCGGCTGGTCTCGGTGCGGGCGGCGATATCCACGTCCTTGAGCTTGGCCAGGATGAGGCGAATCGTGCCGAGCGCGGCCTGATCCTTGGCGCGCATGGCGTCTTTCATCGCTTCCGTCAGCTTTTCGCGCAGCATGGCTTGGGTTCCAATGGTTCGCCAAAGGGCTAAGCGGCGGAAACTAATCGTCCTTATCGCTGTTGGCAAAGCAAATAAGTTATTGAAATAGCTTAGAAATTGGCTGCCTTCCCCGCCTTGACCCTATGCGGCGGCTTGGTTACAAACCGCGCGGCTCGCTGATCGCCTCGCCCATCCGGGTCGGGGACGAGGCCGGGCGAGCCCCAGGAACGGGCAATTTCATCATGACTTCACCTAAGACCGCCGGCGCCCATGACGCCGCGCCGCGTTGGGCCACGGCCGCCCTCGTGCTGGCCGACGGGACGGTCTTCTGGGGCAAGGGAGTGGGCGCCGCCGGTCATGCGGTCGGCGAGGTCTGCTTCAATACCTCGATGACCGGGTACCAGGAGATCATCACCGATCCCTCCTATGCCGGCCAGATCATCACCTTCACCTTTCCGCATATCGGCAACGTCGGCACCAATCTCGAGGACATCGAGACGATCACCCCGGCCGCCCGCGGCGTCGTCCTGCGTGGCGACATCACCGAGCCGGCCAACTGGCGATCGGTGAAGCCGCTGAACGACTGGCTGAAGAGCCACAATCTGCCGGGTATCTGCGACGTCGACACGCGCGCCATCACGCGCCGCATCCGCGACGGCGGCCCGCCCAACGGCGTCGTCGTCCATGCGCCCGACGGCAAGTTCGACATTCCGAAGATGCGCCAGATCGCCCAGGACTGGCCGGGTCTCGACGGCATGGACCTGGCCCTCGAGGTCACGACCAAGCAGACCTACAATTGGGACGAGACCAAGTGGGAACTGGGCAAGGGTTACGGCAAGCTCGCCAAGCCCAAGTACCATGTCGTCGCCGTCGACTACGGCGCCAAGCGCAACATCCTGCGCTGCCTCGCCAATACCGGCTGCAAGGTAACGGTCGTGCCGGCGACGGCCACCGCCGAGGACATCCTGCGCCACAAGCCCGACGGCGTGTTCCTGTCCAACGGCCCCGGCGATCCCGCAGCGACGGCGGTCTATGCCGCGCCCGCCATCCAGGGCGTGCTCGACAAGAAGGTGCCGCTGTTCGGCATCTGCCTCGGACATCAGATGCTGGCGCTGACGCTCGGCGGCAAGACCCGCAAGATGGCGCGCGGCCATCGCGGCGCCAACCAGCCGGTCAAGGACCTGACGACCGGCAAGGTCGAGATCACGTCGCAGAACCACGGCTTCTGCGTCATCCCCGAATCGCTGCCCGAGAACACCGAGGTGACGCACGTCTCCTTGTTCGACGGCATCAACGAAGGCCTGCGCTGCACCGACAAGCCGGCCTTCTCGGTCCAGTATCACCCCGAAGCCTCGCCCGGCCCGACCGACAGCCATTATCTCTTCGACCGGTTCGTCGAGATGATCGACAAGAGCAAGGGCAAGTAGAGAAATCATGCCCAAGCGCACAGACATTAAATCCATCCTCGTCATCGGCGCCGGCCCGATCGTCATCGGCCAGGCCTGCGAGTTCGACTATTCCGGCGTCCAGGCCTGCAAGGCGCTGAAGGACGAGGGCTATCGCGTCATCCTGATCAACTCGAACCCGGCCACGATCATGACCGATCCGGGCCTGGTCGACGCCACCTACATCGAGCCGATCACGCCCGACTTCGTGGCGCGCATCATCGAGAAGGAAAAGCCCGACGCCATCCTGCCGACCATGGGCGGCCAGACGGCGCTCAACACGGCGATGTCGCTGCATCGCGACGGCCGTCTCACCAAGTACGGCGTCGAGCTGATCGGCGCCAATGCCGAGGCCATCGACAAGGCCGAGGACCGGCTGCTGTTCCGCGACGCCATGACCAAGATCGGGCTGACGTGCCCGAAGAGCGAGGTCGTGCACAATCGCGAGGAGGCGACCAGCGCGCTCGACCGCGTCGGCCTGCCGGCGATCATCCGCCCGTCCTTCACCCTGGGCGGTACCGGCGGCGGCATCGCCTACAATCGCGACGAATATTTCGACATCGTGCAGGGCGGCGTCGACGCCTCGCCGGTCGGCGAGGTGCTGGTCGAGGAATCCGTGCTCGGCTGGAAAGAGTACGAGATGGAGGTCGTGCGCGACCGCAACGACAACTGCATCATCATCTGCTCGATCGAGAACGTCGATCCGATGGGCGTGCATACCGGCGATTCGGTGACCGTCGCGCCGGCGCTGACGCTCACCGACAAGGAATACCAGATCATGCGTGACGCCTCGATCGCGTGCCTGCGCGAGATCGGCGTCGATACCGGCGGCTCGAACGTGCAGTTCGCCGTCGATCCGGCGACCGGCCGCATGGTCGTGATCGAGATGAACCCGCGCGTCTCGCGCTCCTCGGCGCTGGCCTCGAAGGCCACGGGTTTCCCGATCGCCAAGGTCGCGGCGCGGCTTGCCGTCGGCTACACGCTCGACGAGCTGCTGAACGACATCACCGGCGAGACCCCGGCCTCGTTCGAGCCGACGATCGACTATGTCGTCACCAAGATGCCGCGCTTCGCCTTCGAGAAATTCCCGGGCGCCGAGGCCCTGCTCAACACCTCGATGAAGAGCGTCGGCGAGGCCATGTCGATCGGCCGCACCTTCCAGGAATCGCTGCAGAAGGCGCTGCGTTCGATGGAGACGGGCCTGACCGGCCTGAACGAGATCGAGATCAAGGGCGCGCCCGACAAGTCGGCCATCGCCGGCGCACTGGCGCTGCCGACGCCCGACCGCATCCTGACGATCGCCCAAGCCTTCCGCCATGGGCTGAACGTCGACGAGATCGCCCAGGCCTCGAAGTACGAGCCGTGGTTCCTGCGCCAGATCGAGCAGCTCGTCGCCATCGAGGCGGACGTGCGCAAGAACGGCCTGCCGACGGACGCCAAGGCATTCTTCGACCTGAAGAAGAAGGGCTTCTCCGACGAGCGGCTGGCCGAGCTCACGAAGCAGGGCGCCGCTGACGTCGCAAAGAGGCGCCGGGCGCTCGGCGTGCGGCCGGTCTTCAAGCGCATCGACACCTGCGCCGCCGAGTTCGAATCGCGCACGCCCTATCTCTATTCCTGCTACGAGGGCGACGGCGTTCGGCCGGCCGAGTGCGAGGCCCAGCCGACCAACCGGCGCAAGGTCATCATCCTGGGCGGCGGTCCCAACCGCATCGGCCAGGGCATCGAGTTCGATTATTGCTGCGTCCATGCCGTCTACGCCCTGCGCGATGCCGGCTACGAGACCATCATGGTCAACTGCAATCCCGAGACGGTGTCGACCGACTACGACACGGCCGACCGGCTCTACTTCGAGCCGCTGACCGCCGAGGACGTGATCGAGCTGGTCGAGGTCGAGCGCGCCAAGGGCGAGCTGCTGGGCCTGATCGTGCAGTTCGGCGGCCAGACGCCGCTCAAGCTCGCCAAGCCGCTCGAGGCCGCGGGCATCCCGATCCTGGGCACGTCGCCCGACGCGATCGACCTCGCCGAGGACCGCGAACGCTTCCAGAAGCTGATCCACGAGCTGAAGCTGCGCCAGCCCGACAACGGCACGGCGACGTCGCAGGAGAAGGCGATCGAGATCGCCGAGAAGATCGGCTACCCGGTGGTGATCCGCCCGTCCTACGTGCTGGGTGGGCGCGCCATGCAGATCGTCTACGACCGCGCGGCGATCGAGCGCTACATGCGCGACGCCGTGAAGGTCTCGGGCAGCAACCCGGTGCTGATCGACTCCTACCTGCGCGACGCCATCGAGGTCGATGTCGATGCCCTGGCCGACAAGGACCACAATGTCTTCGTCGCCGGCGTCATGGAGCATATCGAGGAAGCGGGAATCCATTCCGGCGACTCGGCCTGCTCGCTGCCGCCTTATTCGCTGTCGGCCAAGATCCTGGCCGAGATCGAGCGCCAGACCGAGGCGATGGCCAAGGCGCTGGGCGTGGTCGGCCTGATGAACGTGCAGTTCGCCGTGAAGGACGGCGACGTGTACGTCCTCGAGGTCAATCCGCGCGCCAGCCGCACCGTGCCGTTCGTCGCCAAGGCGACCGGCCAGCCGATCGCCAAGTTCGCCGCCCGCCTGATGGCCGGCGAGGGCATGAAGTCGCTCGGCATCAAGAAGTCGAAGGCCAAGCACATCGCGGTCAAGGAGGCGGTATTCCCCTTCGCCCGCTTCCCCGGCGTCGACATCATCCTGGGACCCGAGATGCGCTCGACGGGCGAGGTCATGGGCCTCGACGTCGATTTCGGCCGCGCCTTCGCCAAGTCCCAGCTCGGGGCCGGCAGCAAGGTGCCGGTCGAGGGCGCGGTGTTCGTCTCGGTCAAGGACCCGGACAAGCAGGCGATGGTGAAGCCGGTGAAGCGGCTGGTCGAACTCGGCTTCAAGGTCCTGGCGACCCGCGGTACCTCCGAATTCCTGCGCAAGCACGGGATCGAGGCGCAGCAGGTCAACAAGGTGCTGCAGGGCCGGCCGCACATCGTCGACCTGATGAAGGACGGCAAGGTGCACCTCGTCTTCAACACCGTCGATGGTGCGAGCGCGCTCACGGACAGCTTCACGCTCCGGCGCACCGCCCTGATGCACAAGATCGCCTATTACACGACGGTCGCCGGCGCCAAGGCGTCGGTCGAGGGCATCGCGGCGGTCAAGCAAGGCGGCCTAGACGTCGCGCCCCTGCAATCCTACTTCAAGACCGCTTTCTAGGCTTCCCACCTCCGCTCCTGCCCGCAATGCGCCGGTTTGCACCCGTTTCCGGTCGCGTTGGGCGTTGACGCCGTACGAGTGATCAAGGACGATTTGGCAATGGAACGTATTCCCATGACGGCCGAGGGGCTTCAGCGCCTCGAGGCGGAACTGAAAGTGCTGAAGAGCGTGGAGCGCCCGGCGATCATCAAGGCGATCGCGACGGCGCGCGAGCACGGCGATCTCTCGGAGAACGCCGAATATACATCCGCGCGCGAAAAGCAGAGTTTCATCGAGGGTCGCATTGCCGAGCTCGAGGACATCATCTCGCGCACCGAGGTGATCGACTTCTCGAGGCTCACCGGCAAGGTCATCAAGTTCGGCGCCACCGTGCGCCTGGCCGATGAGGACACCGACGAGAAGGTGAAATACCAGATCGTCGGCCCCTACGAGGCCGACCTCGCCAGGGGCCGGATCTCGATCACCTCGCCGATCGGCCGGGCCCTGATCGGCAAGACCGTCGGCGACACGGTCGAGGTCCAGACCCCGAGCGGCGGCAAGTCCTACGAAGTGGTGGGCGTGCAGTTCAACTAGAGCAGTGTACTCTAGGTTCGAGCGTATCCCGCTTTCCCGGCTGTTGCCGCCTTGCGCAGGCCGAGCCGAGGTTATCCAGGACATCCCAGGCACCGATCCTCGCAATGTCCAGGCCACCACAACCCCGGAATCGCTCCCGGCGCGGGGGAGGGCCTGTCCGTTTCGTTCGTTTCGTCTATTTCGTTTGTTTCGGTTGTGCCTCTTGGCGGTGTCGCCGGGGTGGAGGGTCGGAGAATCCCTTTCGATTCCTTTTCAAATCATGACGCTCCAGCCGCCATCATGGCGCGCGCCCGGCGGATGCCGGTCGACTTCATGATGGCGTACTGGAGGCCGAACAGGCCGATCTTGCTGCCGATCGCCCAGACCGACTTCACGGCGGCCCAGGTCGTGACGTCGAGCGTGAGCGCCAGCGCGATGTTGAGCGCGGCCGAGAAGAACATCAGCCCCGCCCAGACATAGCCGAAGGTGATGGCGAGGTCGGGCACGGTCGCCTGCGCGATCGGCGGCAGGTAGCGGGTCATCCAGCCGCGTTTCAGCATCACCACGCCGACGAGGACGTAGATGATGCTGGGCTTCAGCATGATGAAGAGCGGGTCGTCGGTCACGAATGTCGCGGCGCCCGAGCTGAAGATGATGACGAGGCTCAGCCATTGCAGCGCCTCGACAGGCTGCTTGTGGATGAGCTGCCAGCCGATCTGGGCGACGCCCAGCGCCATGCCGAGCCCGACCGCGAGGAAGAGATTGCCGGTGACGACGTAGACGGCAAGGAAGAGCAGCGTCGATGCCAGGTCGAGCAGCAGGACCTTCGACGCCTGGAAGAGGTTCTTCATGGCTGGCGACCCTCAGTCTTTGTGATAACGCCGTGTATCTAAACGACGCTATCAATACACGGCGTTTCCCGCAAGAGCTCAGACGACGACTTTTATGTACGTGTCCTTCATCACGATCAGCCCTCGGCGGAAGGTGTAGAGGTCGCAGCCCAGCCATTCCTGGCGCTCGCCGGTCTTCAAGGTCGCGGTCCGGTGCCATTCGGTCACCGCCCGGTCGCCGTGGATGAATTCGTTCGTATGGGTCCACTTCACGTCGCCGGCGCTGGCGAACAGGGGCTCGAAGTAGCTGCGGATCGCTGCCTTGCCCTTGAAGCTCTGGCCCCAGTAGTCGGGGCCCTTGGCGTTGCGGAACTCACCGTCCTCGGCGAAGGAGTTGACGATCCCATCGACGTCGCGCCGGGCAAAGGCGTCGGCGACGCGGTGCAGGATCTCGAAGGTGACGTCGGTCATCGGGCCTTGCTCCATTATTACCGCGCGGGCTCTCGCGGTTGGTTACAACCGCTGCCGCCCGCCCCGATTTCGACGGACGCTACGCCTCCGTCGAAATCGGTACTCCGGGAATCTCCTTCGCCGTGCGGAACACCATCATCGACTTCACATGGCTGACGTTAGGCGCCGAGGTGAGGCGGGTCGTCAGGAATTTCTGGTAGTCGTCCCAGGTCTCGGCCACGATCTTGAGCAGGAAGTCGGCCTCGCCGGCCAGCATGTGGCATTCGCGGACCTCGTCCCACTTGGCGATCAGCTCCTCGAACGCCTTGAGGTCGGCTTCGGCCTGGCTGTTCAGTCCCACCAGGGCGAACACCGACACGCTGTAGCCCAACGCCTCGGGGCTCAATTCCGCATGATAACCCTTGATGATGCCGGCCCGTTCCAGGGCGCGCACGCGGCGCAGGCAGGGTGGGGCTGAAATCCCGGCCCGTTCAGCCAGTTCCACGTTCGTCATGCGTCCATTGGACTGCAGGTCGCTAAGAATTCGCCGGTCAATTCGATCGAGCTTGGCCCGAGCCATCCGTATTCCTCTCCGTTGGCCGCGGTCTATGCCAGAACTGTGCCGAGCACGCAATAAAGTTGCGAGATTTCGTCGATTGGCTGTGAACAATTGCGTGTGAAATTCAACATCAACCCGTGCAACTCAGGTGAGGTTTGCATATATGTCGAAGATATGCGGTTGGCGGGATGCGGAGCGGACATGGCAGAAACTCATCGTAGTAAGGTAATGATCCTGGGCTCCGGACCGGCGGGTTACACGGCGGCCATCTACGCCGCGCGGGCCAGCCTGAAGCCCATGCTGGTGCAGGGCATCCAGCCCGGCGGGCAGCTCACGATCACGACCGACGTCGAGAACTATCCGGGTTTCGCGGACGTCATCCAGGGCCCCTGGCTGATGGAGCAGATGCAGAAGCAGGCCGAGCATGTCGGCACGAAGCTGTTCTTCGACACCATCGTCGATGTCGACCTCTCCAAGCGGCCGTTCGTCTGCCTGGGCGATTCCGGTGACCGTTACGAGGCCGATGCTCTCGTCATCGCCACCGGCGCCACGGCGAAATGGCTGGGCCTGCCGACGGAAGAAACCTTCCGCGGCGGCGGCGTGTCGGCCTGTGCGACCTGCGACGGGTTCTTCTTCCGCAACAAGGACGTGGTGGTGGTCGGCGGCGGCAACACGGCGGTCGAGGAGGCACTCTATCTCACGCACCACGCCTCGAAGGTGACGCTGGTCCATCGCCGCGACAGTTTCCGCGCCGAGAAGATCCTGCAGGATCGCCTGTTCAAGAACCCGAAGGTCACGGTCGTGTGGGATCACGTCGTCGACGAGGTCCTCGGCGAGAAGACGCCGGCGCCGATCGTCACGGGCGCGCGCCTGCGCAACGTGAAGACGGGTGCCGTGCACGACATCAAGACCGACGGTTTCTTCGTGGCGATCGGCCACTCGCCCAACACCGAATTGTTCAAGGGCAAGCTCGAGATGGACGGCGAGGGCTACCTGATCACCAGACCGGATTCGACGGCGACCAACATCGAGGGCGTCTACGCGGCCGGCGACGTGCAGGACAAGGTTTTCCGGCAGGCCGTGACGGCCGCGGGCACCGGCTGCATGGCCGCGCTCGAGGCCGAGAAGTGGTTGGCGGCACAGGAGGCACGCCACGCCCAAGCCGCCGACTAGGTGGCAAGCGTGGACAGGGGAGGCAATGAAATGGACTGGGACAAGCTGCGGATTTTCCAGGCCGTGGCGGACGCCGGCAGCTTCACTCATGCGGGCGAATCGCTGAAGCTCAGCCAGTCGGCGATCTCGCGCCAGATCGGCGCGCTCGAGGAACAGCTCGGCGTCATGCTGTTCCATCGCCATGCGCGCGGTCTCATCCTGACGGAGCAGGGGGAACTGCTCTACCGCACGGCGCGCGACATGGCCGCCAAGGTCAACACCGCCGAGGCGCTGCTGCGCGCCAACCAGGACAAGCCGGCGGGGCGGCTCAAGATCCACGCCACGGTGGGCTTCGGTTCGACCTGGCTCACGACCCAGATGCACGAGTTCATCGCGCTCTATCCCGAGATCGACGTGAGCCTCGTCCTGTCCGACAACGAGCTCGATCTCGGCATGCGCGAGGCCGACGTCGCCATCCGCATGGTGATGCCGCGCCAGCCCGGGCTGGTGCAGCGTCACCTGCTGACGGTTCGCAGCCACGTCTATGCCTCGCACGGCTACGTCCAGAAGTACGGCAAGCCCAACACGATCGACGAACTCGACCAGCACCGGCTGATCATCTTCGGCGAGGATGCACGGGCGCCCGTCCAGGACGTGAACTGGCTGCTGCGCGAGGGCAATGCCGACCAGAATCCGCGTCTGGTGGTGCTGCGGGTCAACAACACCTACGGCATCTTCCGCGCCGTCGAATCCGGCCTCGGCATCGCCTCGCTGCCGGACTATCTGGCACGCGAATCGACCAAGCTCGAAATGCTGCTGCCGGATCTCAACGTCCGCACGACCGATGTCTATTTCACATACCCAGAGGAACTGCGGCACTCCAAGCGCATCGCCGTGTTCCGGGATTTCTTGCTGCGGAAGGTCGCGGAGACTCGTTTCTGATCCGTGAGACTTGCAGGATTGCATAGTTAGTGAAAGGCATGCGCATGTCGCATGCCAGTGTCCAAAACTTCACCACTACCAATCCTGCTCGCGAAGCATAGGTTGAGTGCAGGTATTCGACACGAACGGTTTCGGCTGATCGCGTTCGAAACTCGGGATCCTCATGATCCCACGTCTCCCAGACGTGAAGCCTCCCTGTTTGACTCGCCGGGCCCTTGGGCCCGGCGTTTTTTTGTCCAGGCGGAGCATCGCGGGTTAGCCCGCGATGTGCATGTGGGTCGATGTGCCGCTGATCCGCATGTTTTCAGGCGATTGCCTATCAATTGATATGGAGCCGGCCAGCGACCATATGTAGTTTCTGAGTACCCTGGCCCATGTTTTCTGAAATCAGACAAGGAATCCTCCCCCTCGCACTGCGCAACATCAAGCGCTTGGGCGATCTGGAGCGTGCCGGTCTTCTGATCGAATCGCTGTCCAAGCACTGGCGGGACAGCAAGCCTTTCGAGCTGCTGATCATTGCCCCCAATCGCGACGCGAATCTGTTGCGCTCCAACCTGCCGCGCTTCCCCAACATCGAAGTGACGGTGCGCCGGGAGCGCGATTTCTTCCCGGCCTTCAGCCCTTTTTATCTGATGACCGGTTGGTACCGGCAGCAGATCGTGAAGTTGCACGTGCCGGCAATATTGGGATTCGGCGGCTATTTCACCCTGGATTCGGATGTCTGCTGCGTCGGCGACTTCGATTCCCGCAGCTTCGTGCAATATGACCGGGCGCTCTCGCGCTGGGAGCCCAAGCAGCATCACGACTGGTGGCAGAGCGCGTCCGAGGTGATCGGCATACCCTACGATGCCAGGTCGCACGGGCTCTCGGTCACGCCGAACATCCTGCACGGCGACCTGGCCCGGCAGACCCTCGAACAGCTGCGCGGCCCGCGGCTCAGCGCGATGGCGTCGTTGCTGATGTGGAAGGCGCGCAAGCCACTGCAGGTGCCGTGGACGGAATATTCCCTCTACACCAGCGCGGCCGAGATCAACGGCACGCTCTACGATTATCACGCCGAGTGGGACACCTGTTACACGTCGGACGTCCAGCTGTTCTCGGAACAGTCCTGCGTCTGGGGCGCCGACGATTTCGAGCGCCTGGTCCGGCTGCCCAACGGGACCGACCCCGGCGGCAAGTTCATCATCGTGCAAAGCCATGCGCGCATCCCGCTCCAGCAGGTGCGCGACTACTGCCTGAGCTTTGCCGGCTAGGCTTTCCCGCTCAGATCTTTCCGTTGTGCTCGCCGATCTTCGGCGCCTTTTCGTCACCGCCCGCCCGCTTGCCGTCGATGCTGAGCGGAAGGCCGTGGAAGAGGGCGTTCGAGCCGGCATAGGGCTGCATGAACATCGCCAGCGCCGCGACTTGGGCCAGCTCCATCACCTGCGGCACGGAATTGAGCGGCCCGTTGGGCACGCCCAGCGCATCGAGCTTCGCTGCCCAATGGGCGCGCGGATGTTCCTTCATGATGTCGGCGATCATGCCCAGCAGCAGGTCGCGCCGCTCGGCGCGCTGGACGTTGGTCCGGAAGCGCTCCTCGTCGGGCCATTCGGGATGGCCCAGCGCCTCGGCGAATTTGCGCCACAGCCGGTCGTTGCCCGGGCAGATCATCAGCGGCCCGTCGCTGCATTCGAACGCCTGGTAGGGCGTCAGCGACGGATGGCCCGTGCCCTGGCGCGGCGGCATCTTGCCGGTGACCGACCAGCCCGCGACATGGTTGGACGCCCACATCAGCCCGCTCTCGAACAGCGAGGTGTTCACCAGGCTGCCCTGGCCGGTGGCCGTGCGTTTGGCCAGCGCCGCCAGCACGCCGATCGCCGTCCACATGCCGGTCGACAGATCGATGATCGACACGCCGATGCGCGCCTCGGGTCCCGTCGGATCGCCGTTCAATGAGATGAGGCCGGCGACGGCCTGGATGATCGGCTCGTAGCCCGGCCGGTCCTTCCACGGCCCGGCATGGCCGAAGGCGCCGAGATCGGCATAGATCAGGCGCGGGAAGCGCCTGGTGAGCGTCGCCCCGTCGAAGCCGAACATGGCCGGCACGTCGGCGCGCAGATTGTGCACGAAGATGTCGGCCGTCCCGATGCGCTCGATCAGCGCTTCGCGTTGCGCGGCATCGGCGAGATCGCAGGTGATCGACTTCTTGCCGCGGTTCAGGGCGATGAAGCCGGTCGCATCGCCCTCGACGAAGGGAGGGCCCCATTTGCGGGCATCGTCGCCCTCGGGACGCTCGACCTTGATCACCTCGGCGCCGAGGAAAGCCAGGATCTGCCCGCAATAGGGACCGGCCAGGTTCTGCCCGAACTCGATGACCTTGATGCCCGCCAGAGGTCCGGCAGCGGTACTCATCGCAGGTTGCTCCCCAGGATCTCGCGCGCGATCACCATGCGCTGGACCTCGCTGGGGCCTTCGCCGACCCGGCGGATGCGCATCTCGCGATACCAGCGCTCCAGCGGCAGGTCCTTGGTCATGCCCATGCCGCCGTGGATCTGCATGGCGCGGTCGACCACTCGGCCGCCGCCTTCCGACGCGGTCAGCTTGGCGATCGAGGCCTCGATCTTGAAGGGCAGGCCGCGCCGCGCTTTCTCGGCGGCTTCCAGGGTGAAATGGCGCGCGGTGCGGATGTCGATCTCGTTGTCGACCAGCATCCATTGCACGGCCTGGCGATGCGACAGCTTCTCGCCGAAGGTCGAGCGCATCTTGGCCCATTCGATCGCCATCTCGTGCGCGGCGATGGCGACGCCGATGCAGCCCGCGGCATAGGGGATGCGCTGGCGCGTGAGGCGATCGTTGGCGACGGCAAAGCCCTTGTTCACCTCGCCCAGCACCTGGTGATCGGAGACCCAGCAATCCTTGAATTCGAGCTCGGTCGCATAGTGCGAGGAGCGTAGCGTGTGGACGACACGGCGCACATGGAAGCCCGGCGTGTCGCTGTCGATGATGAAGCAGGTGATGCCGGCGCGGCCCTTCGACGAATCGGTGCGGGCGAAGACGATGCCGTACTGCGCGCGGTCGGCATTGGAGATGAAGATCTTGGCGCCGTTCAGCACCCAGCCATTGTCCTTGCGCTCGGCCTTCGTCTGGATGGCGCGCGCCGGATCGCTGCCGCCCGACGGTTCGGTGAGGCCGAAGAACGCCTTCTTCTCGCCGCGCAGGGTCGGATAGAGGTAGCGCTCCTTCTGGTCGTCGTTGGCCTCGAAGATCTGCGCCAGGCCCGCGCCGCCGAAGGTGCCGTAGCAGGGCACGTAAAGACCGGCGCGATGCTGGGCCATCTCGATGGCCAGCAGGACGCGCGTCACGATGTCGATGTCGGGCCCGCCATATTCCTTCGGGATGTCGATGCCGAACAGGCCCATCGCCTTGGTCTTCTCGACCAGCCGCGCATGATCGGCGGGATCGAGTTCGGACGCATCGGGATCGAGCTTGGCTTCGAGCGGGATGATCTCCTCGCGCACAAACCGGCGGACTTGGTCGATCAGCAGTTGCTGTTCTTCGCTGGGCTCGAAATCCATCTCGATCCTCTTAATTCGGGCTCAAACGTCCCAGCGGGGGCGGGTTCTTTTCGTTGTCGGGGGGCAGGGCGCCGTGGTCGGCCTTGTGCACCATCAGCAGTTCGAACCAGCGCGTGCGGTACTGCTGGTTCACTTCGACGCGGAACTGGCAGCCGTCGCCGCGCTCCTTGTGCTCGCGCTGCAGTTCGGAGCGCAGCCCGAACGGCGAGCGGGCGCCGGCCTGGCCGATGAACAGCACGATGCCCTTGGCATCGGCCACCTGATAGACGCCGAGCTGGCCCGGCAGGCGCTGCGCGGTCTCCGCGGTCAGCGGCTGCCAGGGTTTGTCGAGACGCAGCCGCAGGGACATGGCTATTTCCCTTGGAACTTGGCGGTGCGCTTTTCCAGCCGCGCCTTCATGCCTTCCTGCGCGTCCTGGCTCTTCATCGCCGCCTGCACCAGCGCATCGACATCGTCGTGCTTGATGCCGTCGCGGAACTCGAGCTGCTTCACCGTCAGCGCCTTCATGGCCTTGAGCGAGAGCGGCGCGTTGGCGGCCAGTCGGTCGACGACCTTCGACGCCTCGGCCTCGAGCTGGTCGGCCGGCACGCAACGCGCGATCAGGCCCAGCGCATGCAGCTTCGTCGACGGCAAAGGGTCTCCCAGCAGCAACATCTCACGCGTGGTCACCGGTCCCAGCACTTCCATCAGCTTCTTGCCCAGGAACCAGTTGGGCGCGAGGCCAACCTGGGCGAGCGACATGCCGAAGCGCGCCTTCTGGCTCGCCACGACGAGATCGCAATGGAGCGCCAGCTCGTTGCCGCCGGCGATGGCGTCGCCATGGACGACCGCGACCACCGGGAGCGGGCAGAGCTCGACCGCGCGCAGCATCACCTCGATGCCGCTGGCGCTTCCGCCGCCGACCGTGCCGCGTCGCTCGGCCATGTCGAGGCCGGCGCAGAACACGTCGCCCTTGCCGCGGATCACGACCACGCGATCCTCGGCCGCGACCGGTGCCTGCAGCGCCTCGATCATCTCGCGCATCAGCTCGCTGTCGAGTGCGTTGCGCTTCTCCGGCCGGTTCATCCAGATGGTTTTGACCGGGCCGTCCTTCTCGATGATGACCTTGCTCATGGCGCCCCTCACTCCGGCTCGATGCCGGCGGCCTTGATCTCCTTGGTCCACCAGGCCGTCTCGGCCTTCACGTAGGCGGCGAATTCGTCGAGCGGAAGCGGGGCGATCTCCATGCGGCCCTGGGTCATCGCCTTGGCAGTCGCCGGATCCTTCAGCGCTTCGGCGATGGCGTCGGCCAGGACCTTCTGCACGTCCTTGGGCGTTCCGGCCGGCGCGAACACGGCCAGCCAGTAGACCAGCGAATAACCCGGCACCGCTTCGGCGATCGCCGGCAGGTTGGGCGTGACCGTCGTGCGCTTCGGACCGGTGGTCGCGAGGCCGCGCACGCGGCCGGCCTCGATCTGGGTCAGCGCCTGCGGCAGGTCGGGGAACATCACCTGGACCTGGCCCGAAGCCACGTCGCCCAGCGCCTGCGGGCTCGCCTTGTAGGGCACCCGCTCCATCTTCACGCCGGCCAGCTGGTTGAACATCTCGCCCGAGAGGCGCTGCGAGGCGCTGGCCTCGGCGTAGTTCAGCTTGCCGGGATTCTTCCTGGCGTACTCGACCAGCTCGGCGGTGGTCTTGATCGGCAGGTCGTTGTTCACGACCAGCGCATTGACGCCCATCACGCAGCGCATGATCGGCGCGAAATCCTTGTCGATGTCGTAGCTCAGCTTCTTGAACAGGGCGCCGTTGGCTGAATTCGTCGTGTTGGTGCCCATCATCAGCGTGTAGCCGTCGGCCGGCGCGGTCGCGACGGCGGAGGCACCGAGCTGGCCGCTGGCGCCGGGCTTGTTCTCGATGACGATCGGCTGCTTCAGGATGTCCTGCAGCTTGGCGCCGAGGCCGCGCGCCGTCAGGTCCGTCGCGCTGCCGGCCGCGAAGGGCACGACGATCTTGATCGGCTTGTTGGGATAGGCCTGCGCGAAGGCGGCCTTGGACAGCGAGCCTGCGGCCATGGCGGCGGCGCCGGCCAGGGTCGTACGACGGTTGAGTTTCACGTTTCCTCCCAAAGCCTTTCCGGCCGGGTTCCGTTTTAGCGGCCCGGCGCGGCGAGGCAAAGGAGGGCGGGCTACATGAAGAGCTTTTCCGCCTTGCGGTCAGCGTAGAGGCCGGCCACGAACTCGGCATAACCGTTGTAGAGCAGGGTCGGGATGCGCTGCTCGCTGCCCAGCGGCTTCTCGGTGGCCTGGCTCCAGCGCGGATGGGCGACCTGCGGGTTCACGTTGGCCCAGAAGCCGTACTCGCTGGATTGCAGCCCCTCCCAGAAGGTCTTGGGCTTCGTGTCGGTGAACTCGACGCTGACGATCGACTTCACGTTCTTGAACCCGTACTTCCACGGCGCCACGAGGCGCAGCGGGGCGCCGTTCTGCTTGTGGATCGGCTTGCCGTAGAGGCCGGTCGCGATGAAGGCGAGGTCGTTCATCGCCTCGTCCATCGCCAGACCCTCGGTGTAGGGCCACGGGTAGAGCAGGTCGCGCTGCTCGCGCATCACCGAGGGCTTGGACAGGGTCTTCATGACGATGAATTTGGCGCTGCTCAATGGCTTGCAGACCTCGACCAGCGAGCGCACCGGGAAGCCGCTCCACGGCACGATCATCGACCAGGTCTCGACGCAGCGATGGCGGTAGACGCGCTCCTCGAGCTGCACCTTGGCCAGGAGATCGTCGATACCGATCTCGAACGGCTTCTCGACCAGGCCGCTCACCTTGATGGTCCAAGGCCGCACCTCGAGCTTCTGGGCGTCGCGCCAGATGCTCTTGTCGGTGCCGAACTCGTAGAAGTTGTTGTAGGTCGTGGCGAGCTTCTCCGCCGTCATCGGCGTCGGCACGCCGTACTTGTCGTTGCGCTGCGCGGGATAGAGTTTGGCGGAGGGATCGGCCGACTTGTCCTGCGCCATCGCCATGCCGGGCAGGGCAAGCGAGGCCGCACCCAACCCCATGGCACGCAGCATTGAGCGCCGGTTGAGATAGTGGCTCTCCGAAGTCGCCTTCGACTCAGGCAGCTCCCAGCCTTTCGTGCGCTTGATCAGCATCGTCCAACTCCTGTTACGCCGTGACCACAGATGGCCCCGACGCCGGGCGGCCGCAAATCAACCCTGCTCACCGCAGCGTGACGTAGCGTCAGCCTTACGGCTGCGAATTGGTCACGTCGAGCAGGGTCGGCCACATGACGTCGCGCCAGGCATTGTTGCCGACGGCGGTGAAGGTGATCTGTCCACCCTGAATGAGGAAGAAGCGTGGCGTCTCGGCGCCCTGTTCCACACCGACCTGGCTCATCAGGAAGGCGTCGAGCACCCAGCGCAGGTCCGACGGCCAGCTCGCGGGCTTCAGCAGCAGCGCCGGCGTCTTGGTGAACACGATGCGGTAATCGAGCTTCTGGAAAACCGGGGCCTGCTTGAAGAGCGGCTCCCACTGCGTGCGCCAGATCTTGCAGGCTTCCGACGTCTCGTCGCCGGCGAAGATCAGGATGGGCTTGGCATTACCCTGGGCGGCGGCGGCGCGCGCCAATACCGGCGCGGCAGCCAGCGACATGCCGGCCGCGATCACGCTACGTCTCTTCAACATCGAACTACGTCTCCCCCTCGTGGAAGCTCCCACGAGGGTACTATGGAGCAACCCTGGCCGGCCGGAAACCAGGCCTAGGCGGCCTGGCGCCTCTTCGTCTCCTCGACGATGCGCTCGGCCGTCCGCCCGGCCAGCTCCTGCAGATGGTCGAACTCGGTGCGGAAGCTGCCGATGCCCTGGGTGACCGAGCGGATCTCCACGATCATGTCGGCGATCTCGGCCTCCGGCATCAGCGCAGAGACCTCGTCCCAGCCCGACCAGTCAGGCCGCGCGTCGTAGCCCAGGAGCTGGCCGCGCCGGCCGGAGATCAGCCGCTGCAGCCTGGGTGTCGAATCGCTCGGCCCGGCCACCGTGACCCGCAGGATGGGTTCCAGCAGGACCGGCTTGCACTTGGGCATGGCCTCGCTCATGGCGATGCGCGCGGCCATCTTGAACGACATCTCCGAACTGTCGACGGCATGATACTGGCCGTCGAACAGCGTCACTTCGAGATCGACCACGGGCTGGCCGAGCGGGCCTTCCTTCAGGTAGTCGCGCAGGCCTTCCTCGACAGCGGGAATGAAGTTGCGCGGTACGACGCCGCCCACGACCTTGTCGACGAAGCGGAAGCCCGAGCCGCGCGGCAGCGGCTTGATCTCGACCTTGATGTCGGCGAACTGGCCGTGGCCGCCAGTCTGCCGCTTGTAGCGCGCATGCTGCTGCGTGCCGGCCTGGATGGTCTCGCGATAGGCGACGCGCGGTGTCGTCGTTTCGACCGCGACGTTGTAGCGGCCGGCGAGCTTGTCGACGGCGACCTTGAGGTGCATCTCGCCCTGGCCCTTGAGCAGCAGCTCGTGCGTCTCGGCCCGCGCCTCGAAGGAAAGCGATGGGTCTTCCTCGACGATCTTTTGCAGGGCACCCGAGAGCTTCACCTCGTCGTTCCTGTTCTTGGCAGAAAGGGCCAGTCCGAAGACGGGCGGGTCGGCGGCGGGGAAATCCGACGAGGCGGCGATGCCCGCGGAACTGAGCGTCTGTCCCGACGACAATGCGTCGACCTTGGCCAGGGCCACGATCTCGCCGGCCCGGGCCTCGGCGGTCTTGTCGAGCCTCTGTCCAAAGGGCTTCAGGATCGTGCCCACCCTATGGCCGCCGACGGACTGACCTTCGCTCAGCGTGCCGGACCAGACGCGGCAGAGCGAGAGCTTGCCGGTGTGGCTCTGGTGCAGGACCTTGAAGCACTCGGCCATGGACGCGCCATTCGACGCGAGGTCCCGCCGCTTCGCCGTCGCCTCGACGAAGGGCGTGTCGTGGCGCAGCGCCTTCAGGAGGCGGCGCACGCCGTTCTCGCGGTCGCCGGCGCCCAGCAGGACCGGGGCGATCTGGTTGGAGCCGAACTCGTCGTGCAGGTCGCGGTAGATCAGCGACTTCTCCGGCGCGATGTCCTCGATGAGCTGCTCGAGCAGCGTGTCGTCGAACTCCGAAAGCGTCTCCAGCAGGTCGCGCCGCGCCTCGGCCTCGCGCGGCAACACCTCGGCCGGCATCTCGATCAGGTCGGACGCACCGCTGCTCCTGTAGCGGTAGGCGCGCTCGCTCACGAGATCGACATAGCCCACCGTCTCCTCAGCTCCGTCGGTGGCGGCGCGGCGGATCGGCACCTGGCGCAGCACCAGCTTGCGCCGCGACACCGACTGCAGCGCCGACAGCAGGTCGCGCACGCGGACCTCGGCGGAATCGATCTTGTTGACGAAGATGATGAACGGGATGTGCCGGTCCTCGATGAACTTGAGGAGCGGCGTCAGCGCCATCACGCGCTCGGGCGAGGGCTCGCAGACGAGGACGGCGGCATCGCATACCGCGAGCGCCGAGACGGCGTCGTGCTGGAATTCGATCGAGCCCGGCACGTCGAGGAAGGTCCACTGGTCGCCGAGATAGTCGACCGAGGCGACGTTGATTTCGGTGCCCATGCCGCGCTTGCGCGACTCAGGCGCACCGTCGCCGATCGTGGTGCCCGCGCGTGTCGAGCCGCGACGGCCGATGGCGCCCGTGGCGTAGAGAATGCTTTCGAGCAGGCTGGTCTTGCCCGACAGATACGGCCCGCACAGCGCCACGACGCGATGCGCGCCGCTGCCTGGTCTGCCGCCGGTGATGGTCTCCGTCTTGAACTCGGCCATGACAACGTCCTCCTTCTTCGCAAAAGCGTAGAAGCCCCGGACGAAAGTCGCGGAATAGACGTAACGCTTCCGAACGTTCAGCCGGAGCGAAGCCTGTTTGTCATGAAAATGCTTTCACTCCCGCCCAAGCGAGTCAAACGATCGGGCGGGGATGAAATAGGTCAGCAGTGCTTACGAAAGCGCCGCGCAAGCCCGCTGGATGCGGCGGCCGGCTTCTTCCAGCAACTCCGTCGCCGTGGCGTAGGAGATGCGGAAGGCCGGGCCCTGGCCGAACGCCGAACCCTGGACCACCGAGAGGCCCTCGGCCTCGAGCAGGTAGTTCACGAAATCGGTGTCGTCCTTGATCACCTTGCCGTCCGGCGTCTTCTTGCCGATCAGGCCGGCGCACGACGGATAGACGTAGAAGGCGCCCTCGGGACGCGGGCACTTGATGCCGGTGGTCTGGTTCAGCATCGACACGATCAGGTCGCGGCGCTGCTTGAAGATCGCGACGTTCTTCGGAATGAAGTCGGTCGGGCCGTTGAGGCCGGCGACCGCGGCCGCCTGGCTGATCGAGCTGGCGTTCGACGTGCTCTGCGACTGCACCGTGATCATGGCGTCGATCAGCTTCTGCGGGCCGGCCGCATAGCCGATGCGCCAGCCGGTCATGCTGTAGGCCTTCGAGACGCCGTTCATGGTCAGCGTGCGGTCGTACAGTCTCGGCTCGACCTGGGCCGGCGTGAAGAACTCGAAGTCGTCGTAGACGAGCTTCTCGTACATGTCATCGGTCAGGATGTGCACCTGCGGATGCTTCAGCAGCACGTCGCACAGCCCTCGCAGGTCGGCCTTGGTGTAGGCGGCGCCCGTCGGGTTGCTGGGCGAATTCAGGATGATCCACTTGGTCTTCGGCGTGATGGCGCGGTCGAGATCTTCCGGCGACAGTTTGAAGCCGTTCTCTTCCTTGCACTGCACGATGACCGGCGTGCCGTCGCCGAACAGCACCATCTCGGGATACGAAACCCAGTACGGCGCGGGCACGATGACCTCGTCGCCCGGGTTCAGGGTGGCGAGCATCGCGTTGAAGATGATCTGCTTGCCGCCCGAGGTGACGACGGTCTGGCTCGGCTTGTAGTCGAGGCCATGGTCGCGCTTCATCTTGGCGACGATCGCCTGGCGCAGCACCGGCGTGCCCGGCACCGCGGTGTACTTCGTGTCGTTGTTGCGGATCGCCTGGATCGCCGCTTCCTTGATGTGGTCGGGCGTCGGCATGTCCGGCTCGCCGGCCGCCAGGCCGATCACGTCTTTGCCCGCCGCTTTCATCTCCAGGAACTTGCCCTGCGCGGCATTGGTCGGAGACGGCTTGATGCGGCTGAGACGATCGGCGATGAAAGCCATGACGAATATGCCTCCTTCAGGCATTTTGAGAGCGGCGCGAAGCTAGTCGCCACGTGGGGTTTTCGCAAGGCGACGGCGTGTATTTCTCGTCGGGCGGGCCGTATCCCTTCTAGGGCAAGAGGTCGAGATGAGGTTCCTGTTCGCTCCGTTCCAGTTCGTGATATCGCCGGTGTTCATTGCCTTTGTGAACGTGCTGATCCTGTCGCCGATGGTGCTGACGATCATCGACGTCTTGAAGAGCGTGAACCGGCATGTCGACACCCACGAGCCGGTCACGATTGCCTCGACGATCGCCCTGATCATGATCGGCTGGGGGGTTGCCCTCGAGGAACGCGCGGTGATCCGCAAGCGGCTGGGCGTCACCGGCCGGGCGGACGAGGCCTGGCAGGTCCATATCGACGATATGTGCCACGAATACGGGGTCGCCCAGCTCGTCCTCGGCCTGTTCGCCGAAATCGCGGTGGCGATGATCAGCCTGCCCGACCGCATCGTGAACACGGTGGGCTACGAGTACACGCTGCTGTCGATCTCCGTCGTGCTGATCGCCCTGGGGACCCTGATCCAGATCCGGCATGTCTTCGTGCTGGTCGCCACCCTGTGGCGCCGCAAGAACTTCGAGCAGAAACCCGCCTAATCGACGAGGCGAACCGACGCCTCGACGGTCATCTTGGCATCGCCGAAACCGATGCGGCGGCCGCTGACCGGAGCCGCATCGCGGTAGTCGAGCCCGACGGCGACGCGCAGGCTGTCGCCGCGCGGGCTGATGCCGTTGGCGGGATCGAAGCCCACCCATTCGAGGCCCGGCACCCAGGCCTCCGCCCAGGAATGGCTGGTGCGGCCGACATGCAGCTCCGGGTCGTCGTTGCGCAGGTAGCCGCTGACATAGCGCGCCGGGACACCGAGGCGACGGCAGCAGGCGATGAAGATATGGGCCTCGTCCTGCGCCACGCCGGCGCCGCGGGTCAGGGCTTCGATGGCCGTGGTGTCCACGGTCGAGGCCCCGGTCTTGTAGGCCACGCGCTCGGCAATGCGCGCCATCAGTTCGTGCAGGACGGCGACCCGCAGCTTCGCATCGGCGGCACGTTCTGCAAGGCCCGCAATCAGCGGATCGAAGCTCTCATCGTGCCGTGCCAGCCCCGAATTGCGCAGCCAGAACGGGGCCGGCAGGGTCGGCTCCTCGGCATAGCGCAGCCACTGGTCGGCGCCACTGTATTCGTAGAGGCCCTGCACCACGATCTCGACGCTGTCGTGCTGCTGGGCGACCGAGAAGGTCGTGACCTGGTTGCCGTGGCCGTCCTTCCACTCCGACTTCTTGCCGGGCCCGTCGATGCGCCACGACACGATGCGCTGCGCCGCCGCGGGCTTGGGCGTGAGCCGGACGTCGTGGATCGAATGGCCCGACGGCTGGTCGAACTGGAAGCGCGTGGCGTGATGGACGGAGAAGCGCATGATCCTGCTCAATCCAGGAGGAACTGGCGGCCGATTTCGTTCGACAGGGTGCCGATGTCGCCGCGCAATTCACCCAGGAACTTCGCAAGGCCGATGTCGAACACCTGGTCGATGCGCGCATAGCGCAGGCGCGCATGCAGCTCGCCGGCCAGCCGGTCGGCCTCGCCGCGCGTGCCGTAGGCTTCCGCGAGTTCACGCATGTTGAGGTCGACCATCCAGAGGCAGTGATGGACGGAGCGCGGCACGTCGCGCCGCAGCATCATGAGCTCCGCGACCTTCATCGGATGCAGCGAGCTGCGATAGATGCGCCGGTAGGTGCGCACGGCGCCGATGCAGGCCAGCAGCTCGGACCAGGCGAAATAGTCCAGGCCTTCGGCACTGGGATTGCCGTCGGGCCGCAGCAGATGGAACTTCACGTCGAGGATGCGGCCGGTATTGTCGGCACGTTCGAGGAAGGCGCCGAGCTGCAGGAAGTTGTTGGCCTCGTCGCGCAGCAAAGTCACCTGTGCTGCACCGAAGATCATCACTGCCTGCTTCTTCACCGACTCGATCAGGGCGCCGCGATCCAGCGTCTTGCGATTGCCGCGCAGGCGCGCGGTCAGTTCGAGCCACAGCGCGTTCAGGCTTTCCCAGACGTCGACCGTGATGTTGTTGCGCTCCTCGCGGGCGTTGCGCCGCGCCGCGTCGATCGAATTGACGATCGAGGAGGGGTTGTCCTCGTCGAGGACCAGGAAGTCGATCAGGCTGGCGAGCCGATGGCCCTGGGCCTGGGCCTGGGCCTGGCTCTGGCGGAACTCGTCCTCCATGCCGAAGATCGCCGCGGCGCCCGCGGCTTCCTCGCCACGCGACTGAAGGGCCATGCGCTGCGTCGCCTCGATCAGCCGCGCCGTCGACTTGGCGCGCTGCAGGTAGCGACCCATCCAGTAGAGATTCTTGGCGGTGCTGCTCAGCATCGGTGCGCTACCTGCCGTCCGCTTCGTCGGGCGCCAGTACCCAGGTGTCCTTGGTGCCGCCGCCCTGGCTCGAATTGACGACCAGCGATCCCTCCTTGAGGGCGACGCGGGTGAGGCCGCCCGGCACGATGGTGATCTTCTTGCCCGAGAGCACGAACGGCCGCAGGTCGACATGCCGGGGCGCCACGCCCTGGTTCACGAAGGTCGGGCAGGTCGACAGCGCCAAGGTCGGCTGGGCGATGTAGTTGTCCGGCCGCGCCTTCAGCAGCGCCGTGAATTCCTCGATCTCGGCCTTGCTCGAGGTCGGGCCGACCAGCATGCCCTTGCCGCCCGAGCCGTGGACTTCCTTGACCACGATATCGGAGAGATGTTCGAGCACGTACTTGTAGTCGTCGGCCCGGTCGCAGCGCCAGGTCGGCACGTTCTGCAGGATCGGCTCCTCGCCGAGATAGAAGCGCACCATCTCCGGCACGTAGGTATAGGTCGACTTGTCGTCGGCCACGCCGTTGCCCAGGGCGTTGACGATGTTCACGCGGCCGGCGCGCAGGGCGCCCAGGAGGCCCGCGACGCCGAGGAACGAATCGGGCCGCATCGCCAGCGGATCGAGGAAGGCGTCGTCGACCCTGCGGTAGATAACGTCGACCCGCTGCGGCCCGCGCGGCGTGCGCATGAAGACGCGGCTTTCGTCGACGAATAGGTCCGAGCCCTTCACCAGCTCGATGCCCATCTCGTCGGCCAGGAAGGCATGCTCGAAATAGGCGCTGTTGTAGTGGCCGGGCGTCAGCAGCACGACGTTGGGCTCGTGGCCGTCGCTGAAGGAAACGGAGCGCAAGGTCGCCAGCAGCTCTTCCGAATAGTCCGCCACCGGCAGCACGCTCATGGCGGCGAACAGTTCCGGCGCCAGCCGCATCATGACTTCGCGGTTCTCCAGGACATAGGAAACGCCCGACGGCGTGCGCACATTGTCCTCGAGGACGTAGAAATCCTTCTCGCCGACGCGCACGAGATCGATGCCCGCGATATGGGCATGGACGCCGCCCGGCAGCTGCAGTCCCTGCGCCATGGCGACGAACTCGCCGTTCATCAGGATCTGTTCCTCGGGGATGATGCCGGCGCGGCAGATCTCGCGCTGGCCGTAGGCGTCGCTCAGGAAGGCGTTGAGGGCGCGCACACGCTGCGACAGGCCCTTGTGCAGAAACTGCCATTCGTCATAGGCGATGACGCGCGGGATGATGTCGAAGGGGATCGTCGTCTCGGACCCTTCGGCCGCGCCATAGGCGCCGAAGGTGATGCCGTGCCGGCGATAGAAGAGGTCGACCTCGTTCCGCGTCGCCTCCACTTTTTCCGGCGAGGTGCGGGCGAGCCAGTCGGCGACGCCGCGATAGGGCACACGGACCGACCCGTCCGTGCCCGAATTCATCTCATCGAATGCCTTGACCGCCATCCGGCATTTCACCCCCTGTCAAATAACCATATAAGCAATCGACGGGCCAACAAAGTGCCCGCTTTCATCGGGCGGAGGCGCAGCATGAAGCAGGTGCTGATCGATCGGTACGGGAGGCCGTGGGACGTGGCGCGCTGCGCCGAGGTTCCCGACGTGGGCGAGCCGGCGGCCGACGAGGTCGTGTTCGACGTGCTGGCCTTCCCGATCAATCCCGCCGACATGTGGTTCTGCAAGGGAAGCTACCGGCTGAAGCCGCCGCTGCCCGCGACCCCCGGCGCGGAATGCGTCGGCCGGGTCACCGCGGTCGGCTCGGCCGTGAAGCATGTGAAAGCGGGCCACCTGGTCATCAACCTGCAGCGCGAAAACTGGACGCAGAAGCGGCGCGTGAAGGGCGACGACGCCATCCCGCTGCCAGCCGGCATCGACCTGCGCCAGGCCGCGATGGTGCGCATCAACCCGCCGACCGCGCGGCTGATGCTGTCGGACTTCGTCGATCTGCAGGCCGGGGAATGGGTCATCCAGAACGTCGCCAACTCGGCGGTGGGGCGGCTGCTGATCGTGCAGGCCCATCAGCGCGGCCTGCGCACCGTCAATGTCGTGCGCCGGGCCGAACTCGCGGACGAGCTGAAGGCGCTGGGCGCCGATGTCGTGCTGGTCGACGGCGACGATCTCGCGGACCGAGTCGCCGGGGAGACCGGCAAGGCGGCGATCCGGCTCGGTATCGAGGCGATCGGCGGGGCCGCGACCGGACGCATCGTCGACTGCGTCGCGACCGAGGGCACGGTCGTTCATTACGGTTCGATGAGCGGCGAGGATCCCAGGGTGGGCCGCAGCAACTTCATTTATCGCGGCGTCAAGCTGACCGGCTTCATGCTGGGCCGCGGCCTCGCCAAGCGCGACGCCGCCAAGATCCGCGAAATCTATGCCGGGCTTGCAGACCAGGTGATGGCGGGTACGCTGCACGCGCCGGTGGACACGGTCTATCCGATCGAGAAGATCAAGGACGCGCTGGCGCATGCCGACAAAGGCGGGCGCAACGGCAAGATTCTGGTGGCGCCCAACGGCGCGATTTGAACGAGGGAGATGAAGAGATGAGTTCCGACGTCGCGGCAATCGAGAAGGTGCTTCAGGTCTATTTCGACGGGCTCTACGAGGGCGACACGAAGAAGCTGGGCGAGGCGTTCCATCCTGCCTCGCACCTCTACAGTGCCGCTGCCGATGGCAAGGCCGCGGACATGCCGCGCGCCGACTGGTTCAAGATGGTGGAGAGCCGCAAGTCGGCCAAGGAGAGCGGTAGCGAGCGCCGCGATCGTATCGTGTCGATCGACTTCTCGGGCCCGGCGACGGCCTTCGCCAAGGTCGAGTGCCAGATCCCGCCGCGCTACTTCACGGACTATCTGACGCTTCTAAAAGTAGAAGGCCGTTGGCAGGTCATTGCCAAGGCCTTCCACACCGTTACCAAGTAACAAGCAGCGCAGGACGCGAGGAGCTCAGTTCTTCGCGTCGGCTGCGACCTGGACCTTGATCATCTTGTCCGGCGGCGCCGAGACGGCACCCGAACCCGGGGCGCCCTTCTTGATCTTGTCCACGAACTCCATGCCGGACGTGACCTTGCCCCAGACGGTGTACTGGCCGTCGAGGAAGTTCGAGTCCTTGAAGACGATGAAGAACTGGCTGCGGGCGCTGTTCGGGTCGTTGGTGCGGGCCATCGAGACCGCGCCGCGGGTATGCGGCTCCTTGGAGAACTCGGCCTTGAGCGTCTCGCCCATGCCGCCGGTGCCGGTGCCTGTCGGGTCGCCGGTCTGCGCCATGAAGCCGTCGATCACGCGGTGGAAGACCACGCCGTCATACTTGCCCTCGCGCGCCAGCTTCTTGATCTGGGCGACGTGGGTGGGGGCGAGGTCGGGGCGCATCTCGATGACGACGCGGCCGTCCTTCAGGTCGATATAGAGGGTATTTTCCTTATCCATGGCGGAGGCTGCTCCTGCAAACATGAGAATGACGGCAAGGACGGGCGTCAGAATGGCAAGCCGCATGACGGTTTCCTTAGGCGATTCCGCGGTCCTGCCGCGGCCGGCGGGACCTTAAAGGCCGGTCCTCGAAAGACAAGCGGCAACTTCGGGGCGCCCACCGGACCTTTGCTGCACCTGCGCTGTCGTCCACCGAAGGTGCGCGGCTGCGACTGGCCGCCACATACCGAGCGGGGTCGAAAACCCGTTACCACCCACGGCTATATCTGGTACTTACCCGTTTGAAATGCGGGGGATTTTGCGGGTCGGAAAACCCGTCAGGATCTAACCGGCGAGGGGACGGATGCATGGTCTTTAAGCGCGTATTGGGCATTCTCGGACTGGTAGCGGCGATGGTCGGATTCGGCCTCGCAGGCCCGGCTCAGGCGCAGAAGGTCATAGGCGTGCCGCACGATTGGCAGCTGAACTTTCCGCCGCCCTTCACGCCGGTCATGGAGCGGGTGGAATCGCTCCACGACCTGCTGGTCGTGATCATCTTCCTGATCTCGATCTTCGTGCTGGTGCTGCTGATCTACGCAATGTGGCGCTTCCACGCCTCGCGTAACCCGACGCCGACCACGGTAACGCACAATACGCTCCTGGAGATCGCCTGGACGATCATCCCGATCCTGATCCTGGTCGTGATCGCCATCCCGTCGTTCCGCCTGCTCTATTACAGCGACAAGGCGACCGACGCGGCGATGACCATCAAGGTCACCGGCCACCAGTGGTACTGGTCCTATAACTACCCCGACCAGGGCGATTTCACGGTCGAGAGCCGTATCCTGAGCGAGGCCGATCGCGCCAAGCTGAAGCCGCAGGTGCCGCGCCTGCTGGCCGTCGACGAGGAGATGGTGATCCCGGTGAACACCGTGGTCCGCGTCATCGGCACCGCCGAGGGCGGCAGCATGCACGGCTGGACGGTTCCGGGCTTCGGCATCAAGAAGACGGTGATCCCCGGCCGCCTCAACGAGGGCTGGATCAGCGTCAAGGAAGAGGGCCTCTATTTCGGCCAGTGCTCGCAGATCTGCGGCCAGAACCACAGCTTCATGCCGATCGGCATCAAGGTGGTCTCCAAGGCCGACTTCGACAAATGGGTGGCGGACAAGAAGAAGGCCGCCGGGCTTGCGCCCGCGACCGACGTCGCTTCCGTCGCTACTCCCGCTAACCGCTAAGCGCTTCTCCGCAGGAGATTACAATGGCCACCGCGCACGGCGCCGCCCACGACCACTCCGCCCACGGGCATGACGACCATCACACGCCGACCGGCATCCGGCGGTGGCTGTACAGCACGAACCATAAGGACATCGGCACGATGTACCTTATCTTCTCGATCATGGCGGCGCTGATCGGGGCGGGCTTCTCGGTCTACATGCGCCTCGAGCTGATGCAGCCGGGCGTGCAGTACTTCAACGGTGCGGACGGCACCCCCGACGGCCACTTCTGGAACACGATCGTGACGGCGCACGGCCTGATCATGGTGTTCTTCGTGGTCATGCCGGGCCTGATCGGCGGCTTCGGCAACTGGTTCGTGCCTCTGATGATCGGAGCGCCCGACATGGCGTTCCCGCGCATGAACAACATCAGCTTCTGGCTGCTGCCGCCGGCCTTCATCCTGCTGCTGCTGTCCGCCCTGATCGGCGGCGGCGTGGGCACCGGCTGGACGATCTATCCGCCGCTGACGCTCAACCAGGGCGCCGGCATGGATCTGGCGATCTTCTCGCTGCACATCGCGGGCGCCTCGTCGATCCTGGGTGCGATCAACTTCATCACCACCATCCTGAACATGCGCGCGCCGGGCATGACCCTGCACCGCATGCCGCTGTTCGCCTGGTCGATCCTGGTCACCGCGTTCCTGCTGCTGCTGGCGCTGCCGGTCCTCGCGGGCGCCATCACGATGCTGCTGACCGACCGCAACTTCGGCACCTCGTTCTTCAAGGCCGAGGGCGGCGGCGATCCGACGCTGTTCCTGAACCTGTTCTGGTTCTTCGGTCACCCCGAAGTCTACATCATGATCCTGCCGGCCTTCGGCATCGTCAGCCACATCATCTCGACCTTCGCCAAGAAGCCGATCTTCGGCTACCTCGGCATGGCCTATGCGATGGTGGCGATCGGCGTCGTTGGCTTCGTCGTGTGGGCTCACCACATGTACACGGTTGGCATGGACGTCGACACGCGCGCCTACTTCGTGGCCGCCACGATGGTGATCGCCGTCCCGACCGGCGTGAAGATCTTCTCCTGGATCGCCACCATGTGGGGTGGCTCGATCCGCCTCACCATCCCGATGATGTGGGCGATCGGCTTCATCTTCCTGTTCACCGTCGGCGGCGTCACCGGCGTGGTGCTGGCCAATGCCGGCGTCGACTACTCGCTGCACAACACCTACTACGTGATCGCGCACTTCCATTACGTGCTGTCGCTCGGTGCGGTGTTCGGCATGTTCGCCGGCTTCTACTACTGGATCGGCAAGATGTCGGGCCGGCAGTATCCGGAATGGGCCGCCCAGATCCACTTCTGGGTCACCTTCATCGCCGTCAACCTGACGTTCTTCCCGATGCACTTCTCGGGTCTGGCCGGCATGCCGCGCCACTACGTCGACTATCCCGACGCGATGTCGCACTGGAACTACCTGTCCTCGATCGGCGCGTTCCTGTCGTTCGGCGCGACGATCTTCTGGCTGATCTTCGTGGTCTTCGGCACGCTGATGTACGGCCGCAAGGTCGGCGCCAACTACTGGGGCGAGGGCGCCACGACGCTGGAATGGACGGTCGACTCGCCGCCGCCGTTCCACACGTTCGAGGAACTGCCGCACATCTCGCCGACGGCACACCACTAGGAACGGAGCGGAGGCGCCCCAAAAAGGCGCCTTCGCCTTGAAAGGCACATGAGCGACACCGCGCACACTTTCACCGGCAGCATCGAGAGCGTCGCCGCGCCCGCGCGCGTGCGCGACTATATCGACCTGCTGAAGCCGCGCGTGATGTCGCTGGTGGTCTTCACCGGCTGGATCGGCCTGGTGATCGCGCCGGTGCATGTCCACCCGTTCAAGGCGGCGCTTGCCGTGCTGGCGATCGCGCTCGGTTCGGGCGCGGCCGGTGCCATCAACATGTGGTACGAGCGCGACCTCGACGCCCTGATGGCGCGCACGCGCAACCGTCCGCTGCCGGCCGGCCGGGTCGCCCCGGACGATGCGCTGGGCCTCGGCATCCTGCTGTCGATCTTCTCGGTGCTGCTGATGGCGGTGTCGACGAACCTGGTGGCGGCCGCGCTGCTCACGGCGGCGATCCTGTTCTACGTCTTCATCTACACGATCTGGCTGAAGCGCCGCACGCCGCAGAACATCGTGATCGGCGGCGCCGCCGGCGCCTTTCCGCCGATGATCGGCTGGGCCGCCGCGACCGGCGACATCTCCGCCGTCGGCATTGCGCTCTTCCTGCTGGTCTTCCTGTGGACGCCGCCGCACTTCTGGGCGCTCGCGCTTTATCGCAGCGACGACTATCGCCGCGCCGGCGTGCCGATGATGCCGGTGGTCGCGGGTCCGCGCGAGACCAAGCGCCAGATGGTGATCTACACGCTGCTGCTCCTCCCCGTGGCCCTGGCGCCGACCCTGCTCGGCGCCGTCGGCTGGGTCTACGGCTCGGTGGCGCTGGCGCTCAGCCTGGGCTTCATCGGCCACGCGGTCGCCGTCTGGCGTACCGCCGACGACGAAACGTCCTTCGGCGCGGCGCGCAAGATGTTCCGCTACTCGCTGATCTACCTGGCGGCCCTGTTCGCCGCGCTGCCGGTCGATCTGGTCGTGAGCCGGATCGCGGGATGAGCGCGGCCATGGCCCAGGACCGTCGCCCCGGCGATACCGACATGCACCGCCGCCAGCGCGGCAAGAACCTGTTCATCGCAGGCTTCCTCGTGCTGCTGGTGGCGATCTTCTTCGGACTGACGATCGTGCGCATGGGCGGTTACGGATGAGCCCGTCCACACCCGACACCGCGGCCAAGAACAAGAAGCTGGCGCGCCGCCTGTTCCTCACGACGGCCGGTATGGGCGGCTTCGCCTATGCCTCGGCGCCGCTCTACGACCTGTTCTGCCGCACCACCGGCTTCGGCGGCACGCCTATCGTGGCGCAGTCCGGCGACCGGCCGATCCTTGATCGCACGGTCAAGGTGCGCTTCGATTCCAACGTCGATACGTCGTTGCCCTGGAAGTTCCAGCCGCTGCAGCGCGAGGTCACGGTGCGGCTGGGCGAGGAACACCTCGCCTACTACCGCGTGACCAACCTCTCGCAGCGCCCGGCCGTCGGCACCTCGACCTACAACGTCACCCCCGAGACAGCCGGCGGGTGGTTCAACAAGCTCCAGTGCTTCTGCTTCACCGAGCAGTTGCTGCTGCCCGGGCAGTCCGTGGACATGCCCGTGGTCTTCTTCGTCGATCCCGACTTGGACAAGGATCGGCGCTACGACAACATCCGGACCATCACGCTCTCGTACACATTCTTCGAGGCGAAGACGGAACGGGCCAGGACCTTGCTCGGCAGCGTGGCCGGCAACGATATCGGAAAGGGTGGATGAACATGGCCGGCGGTACTCCCAAGCATCCCTATCATCTCGTCGATCCCAGCCCGTGGCCGGCGCTGGGTTCGCTGGCCGCCCTGATCCTGGCGTTCGGCTTCGCGCTCGCGCTGCATCCGAACCTGTTCGGCTCCGGCGTCGAGAGCGTCATGAAGTCGGTGCACTGGTGGGCGCTCGCTCCCGGCCTGCTGCTGGTTCTGGGCGTCATGTACTGGTGGTGGTCCGACGTCATCGCCGAGTCGCGCGTCTACCACACCTCGGTGGTCCAGCTCGGCCTGCGCTACGGCATGATCCTGTTCATCGCCTCGGAAGTGCTGTTCTTCGCGGCCTTCTTCTGGGCGTTCTTCGATGCCGCGCTCTATCCCGGCGCGCCGAACATGCCGGTCCGGGCCGAGGCCACCGGCGGCATCTGGCCGCCCAAGGGCATCAGCATCATCGCGCCGTTCGACCTGCCGCTGATGAACACGCTGATCTTGCTCCTGTCGGGCACCACGGCGACCTGGGCGCATCATTCGATCGTCGAGGGCAACCAGAAGGATGCCGTCCGCGGCCTGCTGTGCACCGTCCTCCTCGGCATGGTGTTCACCTGCATCCAGGCCTACGAATACCTGCACGCGCCCTTCACGTTCAGCCAGGACATCTATACGTCGACCTTCTTCATGGCGACGGGCTTCCACGGCTTCCACGTGCTGGTCGGCACGATCTTCCTGATCGTCTGCCTGATCCGGGCGGCGAAGGGCCAGTTCAAGCCCAGGCAGCATTTCGGCTTCGAGGCCGCCGCCTGGTACTGGCACTTCGTCGACGTGGTCTGGCTGTTCCTGTTCTTCTGCATCTACTGGTGGGGTGCCGGAAAGGCGCCGATCGCCCTGCACTGAGGCCGGGACAGGCACTATCTTTGAACCGCCGGGTGCTCCCCGGCGGTTCGTCTTTGGGAGACAGGCATGTCCGACTGGCCGCGCCAATCGCCGTTCGACGTTGCCCTGCGCGGGGCCTGCCCGCGTTGCGGCAAGGGCCGGCTGTTCTCCGGCCTGCTGAACGTCGTGGATCGTTGCGCGACCTGCGACCTCGACCTGCGCGGCAACGATGCCGGCGACGGCCCGGCCGTCTTCGTCATCCTGGGACTGGGCGCCATCGTCATGATGCTCGTCTTCTGGGTGGAGTTCCGCTACGAGCCGCCGTGGTGGCTGCATGTGGTGATCTGGCTGCCGCTCACCTTTGCATTGGCCGTGTGCATGCTGCGCTTCCTGAAGGCGCTGCTGGTCGCCCAGCAGTTCATCCATCGCACGACTGAACTCGACGAGTAGGAGAGATAGATGATCCGGCTGAGGCCCGCTTTCTGGCCCACGCTCGTCTCGCTGCCGATCCTGGTGCTCTCGCTGGGGCTCGGCCTGTGGCAGATGGAGCGCCGCGAGTGGAAGCTCGACATCCTCCAGCGCATCGTCACCAATCAGGCCGCGCCGCCGATGACGCTCGACGAGCTGCTGAGCGGCACGCCGCTACGCCATGAATACGGGAGGGTGAAGGTCGCCGGCACTTTCGAGCACGGCCATGAGTTCTTCCTGGCCGCGCGCAGCCTGAAGAACAAGGTCGGCCTGCAGGTCATCGTGCCGCTCAAGACCGACGATGGCCGCATCGTCCTGTTCGATCGCGGCTGGGTGCCCGACCGCAATGCCGCGACCCAGGCCGCCGTGCAGCCGTCGGGCAAGGTCGAGCTGACTGGCATCGTGCGCCGCTCGCAGATCCGGGCCCGCTTCGCGCCGGAGAACGTCCCGGAGAAGAACGTCTGGTTCCAGGCCGACGTGCCGCTGATGCGCAAGATGGCGGGCGCGGCGCCGGATCCCAAGCTCGACACCTTCTTCCTCGAGGCCGACGCCACGCCCAATCCCGGCGGCGTGCCGGTCGGCGGCCAGACGCGGCTCGAGATTCCCAACGATCACCTTCAGTACGCCATCACCTGGTTCCTGATCGCGCTGGCGCTGGTCGGCGTCTATCTCGCCTATCACTGGGAGAACGGGCGGCTGGAGATCAACGGACGCCGGAAGGTCGCATGATCGCCAACGATCCCTATGCCGAGCTGGAGCGCCGCTTCGCGCGGCTGAGCGCCGTGGGTCGCGCCTCGGCGATCCTGAACTGGGACCGCTCGACCATGATGCCGGACGGCGCCAGCGAGGATCGCGCTGACCAGCTTGCGACCCTGGGCGTCATCGCCCACGAGATCATCGCCGCCCCCGAGATGCCCGATCTTCTCGCGCGCGCGGAGGAGGGCAGGGCCTCCCTCGATCCCTGGCAGGCCGCCAACCTGCGCGAGATGCGCCGGTCCTGGGTGCACGAGAGCGCGCTGCCGTCCGACCTCGTCGAGGCGCGCACGCGCGCCTGCTCGGCCTGCGAGCTGGCCTGGCGCTCGGCCAAGAAGAATGCCGACTTCAAGTCGCTGCTGCCCACGCTCACCGAAGTCCTGACCATCATGCGCCGCGTCGGCGAGGCCAAGGCCGCCGCTCTCGGCACCTCGCTCTACGACGCGCTGCTCGACGAGTTCGAGCCGGGCGGACGCTCGGCGCGCATCGACATGCTGTTCGACGAGCTGCGCGGCTTCCTGCCCGACCTGCTGGGCCGCGTGCTCGAACGCCAGAGGCGCCAGCCCGATCCGCTGCCGCTCGAAGGGCCGTTCCCGATCGAGGCGCAGCGCCGGCTGGGCGAGGAGCTGATCCGCCGCATCGGCTTCGACTTCCATCACGGCCGCCTCGACGTGTCGGCGCATCCCTTCACCGGCGGCACGTCCGACGATGTGCGCATCACCACGCGCTACGACGAGGCCGACTTCGCCCGCGCCCTGATGGGCGTGCTGCACGAGACCGGCCACGGTCTCTACGAGGCCGGGCTGCCGAAGGAATGGCGCCGCCAGCCGGTCGGCAATGCGTGCGGCATGACCCTGCACGAGAGCCAGTCGCTGCTGATGGAGATGCAGGCCTGCCGCAGCGACGCCTTCGTGGCCTTCGCCGCCCCGCGCATGCGCGCCGCCTTCGGCAAGGACGGGCCGGCCTGGAGCGAGGACAATATTCACCGGCTCTACACGCGTGTGGCGCCGGGCTTCATCCGCGTCGACGCCGACGAGGTCACCTATCCGCTGCACATCATGCTGCGCTACCGGCTGGAGCGGGCGATGCTGGCGGGCGACCTCGCGCTGGCCGATCTGCCGGGCGCCTGGAACGACGGCACGCGGGAATTGCTGGGCATCGTGCCGCCGAACGACTCCCTGGGCTGCCTGCAGGACATCCATTGGCCCGACGGCGGCTGGGGTTATTTCCCGACCTACACCTTGGGCGCGCTGGCCGCGGCCCAGCTCTTTGCCGCCGCCCGCCGCGCCAATCCCGGCCTGATGGAGGCCATCGGGCAGGGCGATTTCGCGCCCCTGCTGGGCTGGTTGCGGGCGAACGTGCACGGCAAGGGCTCGAGCGCAACGACCGACGAGATCCTGACCGGGGCCACCGGGGCGCCGCTGGGCGCCGCCGCCTTCAAAGCGCATCTGGAAAGCCGCTACCTCTAGGCGTAAGAGGGACCCATGCTCGATCTCCGCCCGAACTGCGAGTGCTGCGACAAGGACCTGCCCAACGGTGCGTCCGACGCCCTGATCTGCACCTTCGAGTGCACGTTCTGCGCGGACTGCGCACACACTCGCCTGGGCGGACACTGCCCGAACTGCGGCGGCGATCTGGTCAAGCGTCCGACCCGCCCCGCGAAGGCGTTGGCCAAGTTCCCGGCCTCCACCAAGCGGGTCCGCAAGGACCACGAGGCCTGTCGGCAGGTCGCCTAGCCGGAGGAATCCTTGCGTTATATCAGTACCCGCCACGGCTCGCAGGGAACGCCTGCGCCGCTCGGCTTCGAAGACATCATGCTTGCGGGCCTCGCCCGCGACGGCGGCCTCTATTTGCCGGCCGAATGGCCGCAGTTCAGCAAGGCAGAAATCGCCGCGCTGAAGGGTCTCGGCTACGCCGAGCTCGCCTTCCGCGTCATGAAGCCGTTCGTCGGTGACGCTTTCGACGAGGCCACGTTTCGCCGCCTGATCGGCGAGGCCTATGCCTCGTTCGAGACGCCGGAAGTCGCGCCATTGAAGCCGCTGGGCGATTCTGGCCTGCACCTGCTCGAACTGTTCCACGGCCCGACGCTCGCCTTCAAGGACGTGGCGCTGCAGCTCCTCGGCCGCATGCTCGACCAGACGCTGACGGCGCGCGGCCAGCACGCGACCATCGTCGGCGCCACCTCGGGCGATACCGGCTCGGCCGCCATCGAGGCGGTGCGCGACCGCAAGACCATCGACATCTTCATGCTGTTTCCGCATGGCCGGGTGAGCGAGGTCCAGCGCCGGCAGATGACGACGGTGCTGGCGCCCAACGTCCACAACATCGCGGTGCAGGGCACGTTCGACGACTGCCAGGATCTCGCCAAGGCCTGCTTCAACGATCTCGCGTTCCGTGACCGCCATGCGCTGACGGCCGTGAACTCGATCAACTTCGCCCGCGTGATGGCGCAGATCGTCTATTACTTCTGGGCGGCGCTGAAGCTCGGCGCACCCGAGCACCCCGTGGCGTTCAGCGTGCCCAGCGGCAATTTCGGCAACGTCTATGCGGGCTATGCCGCCAAGCAGATGGGCCTGCCGATCTCGCATTTCGTGGTCGGCGCCAACAGCAACGACATCCTGGCGCGCTTCTTCGAGAGCGGCACGATGACGACCTCCGAGGTCGTGCCGACCCTGAGCCCCAGCATGGACATCCAGATCTCGAGCAACTTCGAGCGCCTGCTGTTCGACCTCTACGACCGCAACGGCGCCACCCTGGCCGATGCCATGACCGCCTTCCGCGCCACCGGCACGCTGAAGGTCGGCGGCAACGTGCTGGCGGGCGTCCGTGAGCTCTTCGACGCCGGCCGGCTCGACGATGCCGGGACCTTGGCCGCGATGGAGGATTGCCTGAAGCGCTTCGGCGAGACGATCGATCCGCACACCGCGGTCGGCTATGCGCTGGCCCAGCAGCACCGCCGCGACACCGCGATCCCGATGGTCGTGCTGGCGACGGCGCATCCCGCCAAGTTCCCCGACGCCGTCGAGAAGGCGACCGGCACGCGGCCGCGCCTGCCGGCCCGTCTCGCCGACCTGCTGGAGCGCGCCGAGCGTGCCGACGGCATGCCGAACGACGTCGCGGCCCTGAAATCCATGATCGAAGAACGCCGGGAGATGGCCGCCGCGCCCGCAACAAGAAGCAAGGTGCGCACGTGAGTGATGTAAAGGTTACGACGCTGGGCAATGGCCTGCGCGTCGCGGTCGATGCGATGCCCGAGGTCGAATCGGCGTCGCTCGGCATCTGGGTCGCCTGTGGCACGCGCCACGAGAGCGCCGAGCTGAACGGCATGGCGCACATGCTGGAGCACATGGCCTTCAAGGGCACGCGCACCCGCAGCGCCCGTGCCATCGCCGAAGAGATCGAGAATGTCGGCGGCAGCCTCAACGCCTATACCGGCCGCGAGATCACCGCCTATCACGCCTCCGTCCTGAAGGAAGACGTGGCGCTGGGCATCGAGATGGTCTCCGACATCCTGCGCAACTCGGTGTTCGATCCCGACGAGCTGCAGCGCGAGCGCGGCGTCATCCTGCAGGAGATCGGCCAGGCGCTCGACACGCCCGACGACATCATCTTCGACCAGTTCCAGGAAACCGCGCTGCCCGGCCAGCCGCTCGGCCGGCCGGTGCTGGGCACCGCGACGACGGTCGAGGCGATCGGCCGCGACGATCTCTTCGCTTACCTTGCGCGCCACTACACGGCTGGCAATATGGTCCTGTCGGCGGCGGGCCGGGTCGAATACGACCAGATCGTCGATCTCGCCGAGAAGCATTTCGGCTCGGTGCCGCGCACGCCGGCCAATGCCGAACTGCCGGTGCCGCTCGCCTATGTCGGCGGCGACGGTCGCGAGCAGAGGGTGCTGGAGCAGGCGCATATCGTGCTGGGCTGCGAGGGCATCGGCTATCGCGATCCCGACTATTTCGCGCTGGCGATCTACTCGACCCTGTTCGGCGGCGGCATGTCCTCGCGCCTGTTCCAACGCATCCGCGAGGATCGCGGTCTGGTCTACGGCATCCACTGCTTCAACACGGCTTACGCCGATGGCGGCCTGTTCGGCATCTATGCCGGCACCGGCGAGGACGATCTCGCCGAGCTGGTGCCCGCGGTGTGCGAGGAATTCGTGACCGTGGCCGATACGCTGAACGAGCAGGAGCTGGTGCGCGCCCGCAACCAGATCAAGGCCGGTACGCTGATGGCGCTCGAATCGAGCGGCGCGCGCTGCGAGCAGGCGGCGCGCCACCTGATCGTGCACGGCCGCACGATCCCCTATGCCGAGATCGTCTCGCGCATCGAGGCGGTCGACCAGGACGCCGTCCGCCGCGTCGCCCGCCGCCTCCTGCAGGGCGAACTCACGCTCGCCGCCCTCGGCCCGATCGACGGCCTGGAATCCCTCGACAAGATCGCTGCTCGGCTCGCAGCCTGATCTGCATCATTGGAGCGCGCCACTCCAGTTGCGCTCCGGATCGAACGGCTCCTTGGTCGAGCGGTCCTCGACCAGCTCGACCG
>NZ_JBXAPM010000006.1:9-299487 GCF_058803965.1 Reyranella sp. GW821-FHT14A01 | reverse complement strand
AAAACCCCCCCCTCCCCTCCCCCCGCTCCATTTTAAGCAGCGTGCGCCAGGTCGGATAGAACGGCGCGCGCTTGCCGGCCTGGTCGTTTGCATTGGAGCGCGCCACTCCAGTGGCGCTCATGTCTGTGCTGCCGCTCGCCGATGGATATGACTCCAAGGCCAATCCTCGGCAGCGCCAACGAGTCCCGCTTTGACCGGATTGTTCTCCATGTACCCGATCGTGGATTCGAAATGCCGCTCGTCGCGGATGTACGTGTCCCAGTAGTCGTCCTGCCAGAACGGCCCTGACCGTCCGATCACCTTATTGGCCATTCGAGCCGAGAAGCGTTTCCAGGAACTGACGACCGATCCGAGGGAATGCCGACTGACGAGCTCGATAAGGACATGGACGTGATTGGGCATGACGGTCCAGGCAATCAGCCGATAGCGCTCGCCATCGAAATGCAGAAGGGCGTCCTCGATGATTTCAGCGATCTCGGGCTGCCGGAGCCAGCATGCGCCGGCTCCCGCATCCAGGAAGGCATCCCGTTCGGCAGCGGTGATCGACCCGGCTGTAGCCCGGAGTTTTTCGATCGCTTCCGCTGGCAAGCTGTCGACCAATCGAAACGTCACGAACTGCAGCGTTTCGGGTGAGTCGAAATGCGGCAAGTATCCGCGGGAATGCCAGCCTTTCGGACTTATTGGAGCGCGCCACTCCAGTGGCGCTCATGATTCATGAGATGAGCGCCACTGGAGTGGCGCGCTCCATTTTAAGCAGCGTGCGCTAGGTCGGGCTGAGCCGTGCGCGGCGGGACGCCGATCGAGGCGCGTTCGATGACGGTCTTGATCTCGGTGCTGCGGCGGACGAGGTTGTAGCGCAGGCCGGTGTAGAGGTTCATCGGGAAGGGCATGGGCGCGTTGAAGTCGATGATCAGCACGACTCGCGTCTCGTCGGTCTGGTTCTTCACCCAGTGCTCGCGCGTGTCGTCGAACACCAGCGGCTCGCCTTCCTTCCAGAAGAAGTGGTGGCCGCCGATCTCGATCCAGCACTTCTCGGGCTCCTTCGGCACGATCAGCGGATAGTGGAAGCGGATGATGCCGGCGGCGGAGCCGCGGTGCGGCTCGATCTCGGCGCGGCCGGCCAGGATGCTGAACAGCGCCGAATGGACGCCGGGGATGCGGCCGATCGCGGCCATCGTGTCGGGCACCGCCGCCGCATTCTCCTTCACCTCGTGGCCCCACAGTTTCAGCAGGAAGGTCCGCCAGGCGCGGCCGGGCACATAGAGGTCGCGCGGATGGACCTCGTGCAGGGCGGGAATCTCCTCGTGGTGGCTCAGCAGGTATTCGAGGTCGGCCTTGATCTTGGCGTGGCTCTTCTTGAGCTCGCTCAGGACCGGAAAGACCCTCATCGCGTCCTCGCCGCCCAGCGGCAGCTTCGGCATGTTCCGCAGGATCATGTCCGAGAGCTTGAGGTTGAAATCCTCGAGCGGCTGCTGGGGAAGCCAGATGTGCTTGGTCAGATAGAATCTGCCCTTTTCGCCGATATTGGGTTTGCTAGCCGATTCCATGACCGATGTGCCTCGAGGACTTTCGATGGGTGGGAATGTAGTACGCCCCTTTGGCCAAATGGCGGCGGCTCTCTGGGTCGCGGGCGCGGCGGACCGTCTCAATTTCCTACGTCGAACCCCGGAAAACATGCAAGAATTCCGAAGAACCACTACTAATATAGCCCAAGATGTTCCGTTTTGCCGACGTCCCGTTGTCGCTGTCAGGGATGACCCGGATCGCCGGGAAGCGCGTGTTTTTGCGCGCCCCCAGCATGGACGACTGGCCGGAATGGGCCGAATTGCGCGCCCGCAGCCGGGCCTTCCTCACGCCCTGGGAGCCGACCTGGCCGGAGGATTCGCTGGCCCGCGACCATTTCCGCCGCCGCCTGCGCCAGCAGGCCAAGGAATGGCGGGCGGGCGAGGCCTACGGCCTGTTCGTCTTCACCAACGAGGGCCGCCGGCTGGTCGGCGGCATCAACCTCAGCAACGTCCGCCGCGGCGTCGCCCAGGCGGCCTCGGTCGGCTACTGGATGGGCCAGCCCTATGCCGGCCAGGGCCTGATGACCGACGGCTTGCGCGCCGCCTTACCGTTCGTGTTCGACGATCTGCGCCTGCACCGGCTCGAAGCGGCCTGCCTGCCGCACAACGAGCCTTCCAAGGGCGTCCTGACGAAAGTCGGCTTCCACGAAGAGGGGCTGGCGCGGCAGTATCTCCGCATCAACGGCCAGTGGGCCGATCATCTGCTGTTCGCGTTGCTGCGCGCCGATTACGACGCTCTGTTGCGGGCACCACGGTAACGGGCAGAAGCCTCGACCCCAGGAGCGTTCATGCGTAATCTCACACCGGCCTCGATCACCCAGGCCTTTGCCGACTATGCCCGCAATGCGCCGTCCGAGCGGGCGAAGACCCTGCTGACGTCGCTGGCCGGCCACCTGCACAGTTTCGTGCGCGACAACAAGGTGACGCAGGCCGAATGGGGCGCTGCCGTCGATGCGCTGACCCGCGCCACGAAGTTCACCGACGACAAGCGCAACGAATACATCCTCTTCTCCGACCTGCTGGGCGTCTCCTCGCTGGTCGACATGGTGAATGCCACGAGCGGCGGCACGTCATCGTCGGTCCTCGGCCCGTTCTACATCGAAGGCGCCCCCGAGCTGCCGAACGGTGGCGACTTGTGGCGCGGCCAGGTCGGCGAGCCGATGGTCGTGAGCGGGCGCGTGGTCGACGAGACGGGCGCGCCGGCCACGGGCACCGTGCTGGCGATCTGGCAGACTGCCGGCAACGCGCTCTATGCCCAGCAGGACTCGTCGCAGCCGCCGACCAATTATCACGCGCGCCTCGCCGTCGCCGACGACGGCACCTTCGCCTTCACCACGGTGCGACCGGTCTCCTACAAGGTGCCGGACGACGGTCCCGCCGGCGACATGCTGCGCATATTGGGCCGCGACGCCTGGCGGCCGGCCCATCTGCACGTGATCATCGAGGCACCCGGTCGGACGCCGCTGATCACCGAGTTCTTTCCCGAGGATGACGAGCATCTCGACAGCGATGCGGTGTTCGGCGTGCGCGCCAGTCTCGTCCTGCCGATCGGCAGGACCCTGGACCGCGCCGCGCTGCCCGCCAATCTCGCGGTGCGCGACGTGCTGCCCCTGCCGGTCTGGTCCGCGAGGCTCGACCTCGCTTTGCCTCCAGGCTGATGCCGCTCGTCCGCGTCCGCGACGTTTCCAAGGTCTTCGCAAACGGCGTCCAGGCGCTGGGTGGCACCTCGCTCGATATCGGGGCGGGCGAGTTCTTGAGCGTGCTGGGGCCGTCGGGCTGCGGAAAGTCGACATTGCTGCGCCTGATCGCGGGCCTCGCCGAGCCGAGTGCGGGCACGATCGAATGGCCGCAGGGACAACCCGACCTCGGCTTCGTCTTCCAGGAGCCGACCCTGATGCCGTGGACCACGGCGCTGGGTAACGTGGCGCTGCCGCTCAAGCTGCGCGGCGTGGCGCGCTCGGAACGCGATGCGCGCGCGGCCCAGGCTCTTGCGGGTGTCGGCCTCGAGGGCTTCGAGAAGAGCTACCCGCGCGAACTGTCGGGCGGCATGAAGATGCGCGTGTCGATCGCGCGGGCGCTGGTCACTTCCCCGAAGCTGCTGCTGATGGACGAGCCCTTCGCCGCGCTCGACGAGATCACGCGCCGCCGGCTCAACACCGACCTGCTGGAGCTGTGGCAGCGCACGCGCTTCACCGCCGTGTTCGTGACGCACTCGGTGTTCGAATCGGTGTTCCTGTCGCAGCGCATCGTGGTGATGAGCGCGCGTCCCGGCCGCGTGCGCTCCGAGCTTGCCATTCCGGCGCCCTATCCGCGCAGCGAGGCCTTCGGCACCTCCGCCGACTACGCCGCCCTCTGCCGTCTCGCTTCGGCGCAGCTTTCCGACGCGATGGCGGCATGAGTGCCCGGTTCATTGCGCCGATCCTTTTTGGCTTCCTCATGCTGGCCCTATGGGAAGGGCTCGTGCGTGTCATGGCGATCCCGCCCTACATCCTGCCGGGGCCGATCCTGGTGGCGAAGACACTGGCGTCGGACTGGGCCACGCTCTGGCCCGCGCTGATTGTGACGCTCTCGATCACCCTGCAGGCGCTGCTGGCCGCGGTGGTGGTCGGCGTGCTGCTGGCGCTGCTCTTCTCACTGTCGCGCTGGATCGAGCTATCGCTCTTTCCCTACGCCATCATCCTGCAGGTGACGCCGATCGTTGCGATCGCGCCGCTGATCATCGCCTGGGTCGACGACGTCAGCGTCTCGCTGCTGATCTGCGCCTGGCTGGTCGCCTTCTTCCCGATCCTGTCCAACACAGTGCTCGGCCTCCGTTCGGTCGACCGCAATCTGCTCGACCTGTTCGAGCTCTATGGCGCGAGCCGCTGGCGCGTGCTGATGGACCTGCGCCTGCCGGCGGCCCTGCCGTACTTCCTGGGCGGCCTGCGCATCTCGGGCGGGCTGGCGCTGATCGGCGCGGTGGTAGCCGAGTTCGTGGCGGGCTCAGGCGGACGCGCCTCGGGACTGGCCTATCGCATCCTCGAATCGGGATACCAGCTCAAGATCCCGCGCATGTTCGCGGCCCTGGTGCTGATCTCGGTGGCCGGTATCCTGATCTACCTCTTGCTGTCGCTGCTGTCGCACCTGCTGCTGCGCCGATGGCACGAAAGCGCGATGAGCGGAGAGGATTGAGACTTCAGGCGTGCCGTTAAGCTTTCCTGAGATCTGGGTCGTGCCTCGTGGATGTGGCAACATTCTGCCATTGGAGAATTTCCATGACACAGGACAATCGCAAGAGGCTGTTGATCGGACTTGCCGGCCTTGTCGGTGTGTTGATCGTCGCACTGCTGGCCTTGCCCGCGCTCATCGATGTCGATGCCTACAAACCCGCGATCATCGAGAAGGTGAAGGGCGAAACGGGCCGCGTCGTCACCCTTGAGGGTCCAATCCGCCTGTCGCTGCTGCCGACCCCCAGCGTCGAGCTGGAGGGCGTAAAACTCTCCAACCCGCCGGGCTCGAAGACCCCGAACATGCTCGAGGTGAAGTCGGTCATCGTGAGGCCCTCGCTGCTGGCCCTGCTGACCGGCAACGTCGAGATTGCCGAGGTGGTGTTGGTCGAGCCCAGGATTGCCCTGGAGGTCGACGGCAATGGCAAGCCGAACTGGGAGATCGCCCCCTCTGTTACGGAAAAAAAGCCCGGCGCGGCTGCTCCCCTGTCGCCCGGCCGGCTCTTCGTCGACAACGGTACGCTGACCTTCGACGACGCCCGAGCTGGTCTCTCCGTGGCGGCTGAAAAAGCCCGTTTCGATGTCTCCGTTGGCTCGATCGAGGGGCCGTTTTCCGTGGCCGGAGGCGCAATCCTCGACAATGCGCCTCTGAGGATCAGATTGGCCGTGGGCGCCAGGAGTGCAGCCGGTCACGCGCTCGACGTTGCGCTGGAGGCCGGCGGCGGCAGGCTTGCGTTCAAGGGAAGCGCGGACGAACTCAACCCCTCGGCACGATTGTCGGGCACGGTGTCCGCCTCGGCGGACAACCTGGTGGCTTTCGCAGAGACGCTGCTCAAGATGGCCGGCCGGCCACAGCCTCACCTGCCGCCTTTGCTGGCCGGCAAGTTCAGGTTCGACGGTCCCGTCGAACTCTCTCCGACCTCGCTTGCAACCCGGGACTTCAAACTCACCCTCGGGGAAGACAGCGGTTCGGGTTCATTCGCGTTCACCCTGGCAACACCTCCCGCCGTAGAGGCCCGGTTCACAGCCTCGCGGCTGGATCTCGATCGCTGGCTGGCGGCGATTGCGATCCCGGACCAACTGGCAGCGCCACCATCGCCTGTTGCCGCCGCGGCCTCGCCTGCAGCGCCCCCACAGCCATCCGGTCCCAGCTGGCTTTCAGATCTCAATGCTAAGATCGCCCTCGACGTGGGCCAGGTGATCTACAACAAGAAGCCCATCCGCAACCTGGCCCTGGAGCTCCAAGCACGAGGCGGCGTCGTTGCCGTGCCGAGATTCACCGCCACCCTGCCGGGCGACCTCACGGTGCAGGCAAAGTCCATCCTGTCGGGTGATCCGGCGCGCCCCACGGCGTCCGGTGACTTCAGCCTGGTCGGGCCGAAGCTGCGTGAAACCCTGGCGTGGCTCGCGGTCGATGTCTCCTCCGTGCCGGAGAACAAGCTCACGCAGCTGAGCGTTACGGGGCGGATGGGTTCCCGTGGCGGCAATGTCCAGGTGAGCGATGCCGTCTTCACCCTCGATGATCTCAAGGGCGCCGGCGGCATCGCGGTCAATTTCACCGTGCCGCTGTCGGTCGTGACGCATGTCGATCTCGCCACGCTGGATCTCGACTCCTACCTCCCGCCGGCCGGCCAAAGCGTGACCCATCAGACCTCGCCGCTGGCATCGGTCACGCCGATCCTCGCTCTCCTTGGTCCCTCGATCGGGTTCAAGCTCAAGATCACCAAGGTCGAGTATCGCGGCGACACGATGGCGGGCATCGACATCGACATCGAGCGCCGCGCCGGCACGCTGGCGCTGAACGAGGTCAAGGTGGCAAGCCTGGCCGGCGCCCGGCTGGCCGTGCGCGGCGCAATCGCCAACTACTGGACGCCCGAGCCGCAGGCCGATTTCGCCTACGACGTACAGGCATCCGACATCGATCGCGTGTTGAAGCTCGCGGGTGGCACGCCGACCGGCATTGGAGCGCTCGCCATGCGCGGCGGGATCGCCGGGAGCTGGGAACGCCTCACTCTGCGCGATTGCACGCTGAACGCCACAGGATGGAGCCTGATGGCGAACGGCGCGCTTGCCTTGCCGGGGGCGGCGCAGGGCGCGATCAAATCGGCATCCTACAAGGGCAGGATCGACGTCAATGGCCAGCCGATCGATGCGTCGATCGATATCGACCTCTCGGGCAGCAAGCCGGTCTTTGCCATCGATATCAGGACCGATGAACTCGATCTCGGCAAGCTCGGCGGAGGCAGGCCCGCGCAACGGTCGCCACACGCCCTGTCTTCCCTGGAAGCACAGCCGATCGGCACGCCGTTGCGCAGTATGGACGGCACCTTGAAGGTCTCCATGGCAAGGCTGGGCGGCACATCGGCGCCGCTCGGGAGTACCGAGATCGCTGCAACGCTGAAGGACGGCGTGCTCGTCGTCTCCCGGTTCGAGAGCGGCCTCTATGGCGGGACGATCAAGCTGACGGGCACCGTCGACGGCAGCCAGCCCTCGCTATCCTTCGACTTCAAGGGCGAGGCGAACGGCCTCAACATCGGCGACATGCTGCGCCGCAGCTCCGGCAGCAACGAGATCGGCGGCCTCATCCGAATTGCCATCGATGGCCAGCTGACCGCGAGTGGGCTGGAATTGCGCGGCGCCGGGACGACCGTTGCCGGGATCCGCGCCTCGATGGCGGGACGGGCGCGTTTGAGCGGTCACGTCCAGGCGCGTGCCGACAGGTTTCTCCAGCTGCTGGGCTCGGCTGCCACGGGAGCGGTCGGCGGGGCCATCGACACGACGCTCGGCAACATCATGAGCGTCTTCGGTGACAAGGGCGGCGTCGGCGTCGGCAATCTGCTGAACGCGATCTCGCTGGTGTTGAACCGCTTCGTGAACCATGACAATGCCCTCTCGGGCGACATCGAGATCGCGAATGGCATCCTGAACGACAGGAACCTGGTCCTGCAGGGCAACCGCGCCACCGCTCGCATCGTCACGCAGACGAATCTGGCCAACGCCACGACCGACAGCACGATCAACTTCATGCTCGCCGAAGAGCCAGCGGCGCCTTACCTGATCGTCACGGCACGCGGCCCGATGGGCTCGCCCTCGTTCCATGCGACGCGCGGCTCCGCCAGTGATCCGCCGGGCATGACCGATATTTTCCGGAACCTGCCGCATGTCCCGTTGCCCAGCATCTCGATTCCCACGCCCCGCATCCCGAACATTTTCGGCCGATGAGGCAATTACCTGAGCGCGGCGCGGCCGAGGAAGAACGAGGCCGCCGCCACGCCGGCGGCCAGCAGGAGATAGCCTGCCTCGTACCCTTCCGTGATCGCCAGGACCGACCGGAAGAGAAGCGGCGAGAGCAGCGCGCCGCCGAACACGAAGAGCTGCGTCGCACCGGTGAACTCCGCGGCGCGTCCCGGCGGGGCCCGCGAGGCGGCCTCGGCGATGAAGACGCCGTTCCAGCCGACGGCGGTGCCGCCCAGGATCGCGCAGACGATGTAGACCGCCGTCGTGGGCCAGGCCGGTGTCGAGAAGGACATTGTCGTGGCGGCCACTGCGATGATGGCGCCGATGCCGGCCAGCACGGCCGAGGGTCGGCGCAGGAGGTCGGCGAGCGCGCCCCAGAAGATGCGGCCGAAGGCGCCGGCGGCCGTTGCCGCCGAAAGAAGCGCGCCGGCCAGCACATAGGACATCTTCAGGCCGTCGACGGCGTAGACGACGGTGAAGTTCACGACGATCGCCTGGGTGGCGGAAAACAGCATGCCGATGAAGCACATCGGTCGCAGGATCGGATCGCGCCAGGCGAGCTGCAGCGGTTCGAATATCTCGGCCAGCGTCGGCAGGCGCGCCGTGCCGCCGCTACGCTCGCCATCGTAGAGGGCGCGCAAGGGCTGCATGGCGATCGCCGTGACGATCGAGAGGAGGCCGACCGAGGCGGCGGCCCAGCGCCAGCCGAAATCGATGGCGAGGGTGGGCAGCACGGCGCCGCAGATCGCGAAGCCGACCGGCACGCCGCTCTGCTTCAGCGAGAAGGTGACGTTGGCCAGGCGCTTCGGCGAGACGCCCGCCAGGATGTGCGAGCTGGCGATGGTCAGAGGCCCGCATCCAAGACCCACGATGAAGGCCGAGAGCGCGGCCATGGCGACGCCGCCCGTCGCGAAGACGAAGGAGCCGAGTGCTGCGACGGTGAGGCCGGTCTGCATGAAGCGGATCGGTCCCAGCCGGCGATTGACCATGCCGCCGCCCACGCTCGAGATCATCGCCGCGAGATAGACGATCGACACGTAATAGGCGATGTCGGCCGCGGCGACACCGAACTCGGCCGCGGCGGCTGGCGCCAGCACCGAGGCCTGGTTGAAGACCATCGTCGAGATGACCTGGACGAGGGTCAGCGAAGCGAGGGCGATGAGATAGCGGCGGAGATCGGTCGGGGAGGGCGACGACATTGCGCCGGGACTATAGCGATCTGCTTCAGGCCGGCGTCGAAAACTATCGACGAGATGCGGCCAGGCGGAATTGCCGGTGCTCGAAGCTTATCCGGCGCGGTCGAGATACTGCCGCGGCGGCGCGCCGTAGCGGGCCGTGAAGGCGGTGATGAAGTTCGTGACGTGATTGTAGCCGACGCGGAAGGCCACATCCTTCAGCGATGCCCGCCCGGCCAGCAGCACGCTGCGCGCATGGGCCAGCCGCTCGTTGCGCAGGACCTCGAACACGGTCGCTCCGAACAGTTGACGGAAGCCCGCGTTCAGCCGCTTCTCGCCGAGCCCGGCCGCGAGCGCCAGCTCGCCCAGGCTGGGCGGATCGCGCATGTCGGCGAGCAGCTGGCGGCGCGCCTCATGGACGGCGTTGCATTCGCGCACCGAAAGCTCGCGCCTGTCCCGTGAGCGCTGCTGTTGCTGGGCGCCGGCGGCCTGCACGGCCAGGAGCTGGATCACCGCCCCTTCCATCATCAGCCGTCGCAGCGGACCGTTCAGGCCCTGGCCGAACAGCGACTGACCGAGCGTGCGGATGGTCCGGTCGCCGCGCATCGTCACGATCCGGCTTTGTTCGAGGTCGGGGTCCATCAGGACCTGCAGGACGGGCGGCACGTCGCCGTCGAACAGGCGAGCGACCCTTCCCAGGTCGAGGCCGAAACCGGCCGACCGGAACTTGCCGCCGGCCTTGAACGTGTAGGCGGCGCGCCGGCCGACCGAGCGGAACAGCATGGCATGGTCGGTGGTGGCGGTGGTGCGCTGACCGTCGAGGAAATCGATCTCGGCGGAACCGTCGATCGTCACCTGGCTGGCCATCCAGTGGTCGGTGCGGTCGTCCCGCGCCTCGACGGTCATGTCCTCGCGCGCCTCCGTTTCGGTCAGGAAGACGCGCAGACCCGGCCCAAGCTGGACCCGCTCGATGTTGGCCCGCCATTTTGCGTCGTCGATCTCGGTCCGCTCGCCCACGAACAGGGACTGCCGGTCCGTCGCCTCGAGCAACAACCACTCTACATTCGATATCGACACCGGCCGATCCTGAAACACACCAGTCCGCCATAATAAATTCACAGGGAGTGCGGCGGCAAGGTGGGGCCGCTTGGCCATAAGGCCGGTGCCCATAACCCATGCCCGGATCGCATAGCATATGACGAAGGTCTTCTACCCGCGCGCGCACTAGGATTCTCGCGCCTGTCACGCGGGGGAGAGACAGAGGGTGAAGAAATCAGCTCGGAGTCGGCGTCCGATGTCGGGGAACTTGCCGGCCCTTGCCCCGATCCGGTCGCGAGCCGCTCTGGTGGGCAGCGGCGCAGGCGGCAGAAAGCGTGCCCTGGCGGCCATGCTGCTGGCAGGAACCTGCCTGACGCCGCTCGCCGCTCATGCCGTCGACGATGTCTGGAAAGCGGCGCCACCGACGAACAGCTTCAATTCACCTGCAAACTGGATCGGCGGGGCAGTTCCCTCCGGATCAGGTACGGTCGCGACCTTCGGTGCCTCGACGCAGACGACCGTCGATTTCACCAGCGGCGCCACTTTAGGCACCTTCAACTTCACTGCCGGCGCTCCCGCCTACACTTTCACCGGCACCGGTTTCACCTTGGACGGCGGTGCGGGGATCATCAACAATTCGGGCAGCACCCCGACGTTCAACGTGACCAACGCCGAAATCAACTCGGGAAGTCTCGGCGTTTCCAACTGGAATGTCGGTACCTTATCGCTTGGGAACGACGCTTCGGCCGGTTCGGCGAACATCGCCGTCAGCACTCTCCTAAGCATGAAAGGGGCAAATCTCTCCAGCTCGAGCGTCACTCTCAATGGCGCCGACATGATCTACGACAATTTCGTGAACGAAGGAGCCACCGCCAGCGTCGTCTCCAGCAACGGTCGGATCGATATCAGCGACACCGGCGGCACGGGGACCGCCCTGGGGTCGCTCTCGGGGAATGGCACGCTCGCCCTCGGCAGCAAGCAGCTCACCTTGGGCGGTAACGGTGCTTCGACCACCTATAGCGGCACCATCACCGGATCCGGTTCGATCGTGAAGGAAGGTGCCGGCACGATGACCCTGACCGGCAACAACACTTACAGCGGCGCTACGAGAGTCACCGCCGGCACGCTGTCGGTCTCCAGCGATAGTGCGCTCGGTACCGGCAACATTATTCTTGCGGGCGGCACGTTGCTCACTACCGCCGACATGTCCCTGAGCAACCATCTCAACGTGATTTTCAGCGGGGGACAAACCAGTACTCTGGCCGCGGCCACCGGCACGATATTGACGGTCAATCCCACATTCATGGACATCGGCCTGAATGCGACGGCGGTTTTCGGCAGCACAACCGCGACCGGCACAATCGTGCTGGCGCCGTCGTTCTCGGCTATGAGCCCCGCCAGTGTCGTCGTGGCGGGGGGCACGTTATCAGGCAGCAACTCCACTCTGGCTTTCGTGCTCTCCAATGCCAACTCGGTGAGGATCGATAGCGGCGGCACCCTTGCATTGAACCGTGATTCGTCAATCAAGAATCTCCAGGGCGGGGGCACTGTCGATCTCGGCGCCAATGCGCTCTCCGTAATGGCCGGCAGCTTCGGCGGCTCCATTGTGGGCAGCGGCGGCCTCACCAAGACGTCGGCGGACACGCTCGTTCTCTCCGGTGCCAACAGCTATTCTGGCGCCACCGCCGTCAGTGCCGGCACGCTGCAGGCCGGCGCCGTCAATACCCTCTCGGCGAGCAGCGCACATATCGTTGCCGCCGGCGCCACGCTCGATCTCAACGGCTTCAGCCAGACGATCGGCTCGCTGGCGGGGGCGGGCAACGTCACATCCAGTTCCGTCGCCTTCCTCACGACCGGCGGCAACAATACGAGCACCACTTTCTCCGGCGTCATCTCCGGACAGACCGTCCTCTCCAAGACCGGCACAGGGACGATGACCCTCACCGGCGACAATATCTCTACGAGCGGCACTCAGGTCAGGAACGGCACGCTCGCCGTGGATGGCGGCTCCATCACTAACACCGCGGCCTCGATGGTCCTCGGATTCGACGGTAACAACGGCACGCTGCTCATCCTGGGTGGCGGTAGTGTGAAAAATGCAAACAGCTATATCGGCTACGAAGCCTTGAGCAGCGGCACGGCGAGGGTGACGAGCGGCACGTTGCAGAGCACCTCGACTCTCTACGTGGGTTATTCCGGCACGGGCAGCCTTACCGTCAGCGGCAGCGGGCGGGCGACCGCCGCCTCCGTGGTTGTGGCGAACTCCGGCGGCAGCACGGGTACCCTCACGCTCGAAGGCGGCACACTGGAAGCCCACGGTGTCTCCGAAGGCAGTGGCACTGGCACCGTGACCTTCGACGGCGGCACCCTGCGTGCCACCGCCAGCAATTCCAGATTCATCAGCGGCTTCGAGGCCGGTGACCTGACGATCGGCGCGGGCGGCGCGGTCATCGACAGCAACGGCTTCAATATCGGCATCGCCAACGGTCTTTCCGGCGTGGGCGGCCTTACCAAGGAAGGTACGGGCACGATGACGCTGTCCGGTGCCAACAGCTATTCAGGCGCTACCACCGTCAATGCCGGCACCTTGCAGGCCGGCGCCGCCAATACGTTCTCGTCAAGTAGTGCGCACACCGTTGCCGCCGGCGCTACGCTCGATCTCGACCGCTTCAGCCAGACGATCGGCTCGCTGGCGGGGGCAGGCAACGTCACACTTGGTTCTGGCGCAGTCCTCACGACCGGCGGCAACAACACGAGCACCACTTTCTCCGGCGTCATCTCAGGAGACGGCTTCTTCGCCAAGACCGGCACAGGGACGATGACCCTCACCGGCGACAATACCTATACGGGCGCCACCCAGGTCAGGAACGGCACGCTCGCCGTGGATGGCGGCTCCGTCACTGCTGGCACAATGCTCGTCGGCTACACGGCAGGTAGCACCGGCGTGCTGAATGTTCTGGGCGGTGGTGTCGTAAAAAGTGCACACGGCTATATCGGCTACGACGCCTCGAGCAGCGGTACGGCGACGGTGACGAGCGGAACGTGGCAGAACTCGGCGTTTTTCTACGTCGGTTATTCCGGCACGGGATTGCTCCAGGTCGACGGCGGTCTCGTCGCCACCGTCAGTAGCTATATGGGCGCGGAGGCAGGGAGCAATGGCACGGCAAGGGTGACGAGCGGTGCGTGGCAGAACACCGGGACTCTCTACCTGGGTTTTGACGGCACCGGATTGCTCCAGGTCGACGGCGGTCTCGTCTCCAACAACTTCGCCTATATCGGCGTGAATCCAGGGAGCAATGGCACGGCCACGGTGACAGATGGCACGTGGCAGAACGTCGGTGACCTCTACGTGGGCCGTTTAGGCACGGGCGCCCTTACCGTCAGCGGCAGCGGGCGGGTAACCGCCGCCTCTGTCATCGTGGCGAGCTTTGACGGCAGCACGGGTGCTCTCACCCTCGAGGGTGGTGCGCTGGAGACCGGCAGGCTAGTCGAAGGCGCCACCGGCGAAAGCGGCGCCGGCACCGTGACCTTCAACGGCGGCACCCTGCGGGCCACCGCCACCAACGCCGCCTTCATCAGCGGCTTCGAGGCCGGTGACCTGACGATCGGCGCGGGTGGGGCGTTCATCGACAGCAACGGCTTCAATATCGGTGTCGCCGACAGCTTCTCCGGCGCGGGTGGCCTCACCAAGCTTGGTGCGGGCACGCTCACGCTCGGTGGTTCGAATACCTATACCGGCGTGACGACGATCAACGCCGGGACGCTGAAGGCTGCGGCGAGCAACGTGATCGCGTCCAGCTCCGGGCTGACCTTGGCCAACGCAGCCGGGGTCGCGTTCGACCTGAACGGTTTCAACCAGTCGATCGGCACGCTGAGCGGCGGCGGCGCCTTGGGCGGCAATATCGCCCTCGGCTCCGGAACGCTGACGATCAACCAAGCATCCGACGCCACCTATGCCGGAATCATCTCCGGGCAGGGCGCGCTCGACAAGAAGGGCAATGCCACCCTCGTCCTCACCGGCGCCAACGCCTACTCCGGTGGCACGACCGTGTCGGGCGGCATCCTGCAGGGCGATGCGACCAGCCTGCAGGGCAACATCGTCAACAACGCCGCCCTCGTCTTCGATCAGGCGACCAACGGTACCTATGCCGGTGCCCTGTCCGGCAGCGGCAGCATGACCAAGCAGGGCGCCGGCGCGCTGACGCTGGGCGGCGACAATTCGGGCTTCACCGGGGCGACCACGGTCGCGGCGGGCAAGCTGCTTGTCGGCGGGACGCTCGGCGGCGGCGTGACGGTCGCGAGCGGCGCGACGCTGGGCGGTTCGGGCACCATCGGCGGCAACACCCGCGTCGAGGGGACGCTGTCGGCGGGCAACAGCCCCGGCACGCTGAACTTCCTCGGCGACCTGACGCTGGCGTCCGGCTCGACCTCCGTGTTCGAGCTGGGCACGCCGAACATCGCGGGCGGTCCCACCAACGATCTGGTCAACGTCGCCGGCACGCTCAGCGTCGCCGGCAGGCTCGAGGCGCGTGTCGCGGCGGCGGGCTATTACGAGCTCTACGGCTACGGCACGCTCGCCCCGGGCAGCGCCTTCGACAGCAAGGATGTTGCCGGCACGGGCGGTTTCAACGTGGTCAACAGCGCGGTCGGTTACGGCAGCGGCACGGCCAGTGCGATCACCCTCGCCGTTCTCGGGGCAGGCCAGCAGATGCAGTTCTGGGACGGGTCGAACCTGACAGGCAACGGCACGGTGAACGGCGGCGGCGGCACCTGGAACGCGGCCAGCTCCAACTGGACCGGCGCGCCGGGCTCGGCCGCTCTCAACGGTCCGTGGCTCGGCTCGGTGGGCGTGTTCATGGGAACCGCGGGCACTGTCGCGGTCCAGGGCACGCAGGTCATCGACACGCTGCAGTTCAAGAGCGACGGCTATGTGCTGAATGGAGGCATACTGGCGCTCCAGCCCGCTGCCGGCGGCAACGGGACCTTCTCGGTGGACGGCGGGGTGACGGCGACCGTCGGTTCGGTGATCAAGGATGGCAGCGCCGCCGCCGGCCTGGCCAAGATCGGCGCCGGCAAGCTGGTGCTGACCGGGACCAACACCTATTCCGGCGACACCAGGATCTCCGGCGGCACGCTGCAGGTGTCGGCCGATGCCAATCTCGGCGCGGCATCAGGCGGCGTGAGCCTCGACGGCGGCACGCTCGCCACCACCGCAAGCTTCGACACGGGGCGGGCGCTCTCGCTGACGGCGAACGGTGGCGCGATCGACGTGGCCTCCGGCACGACCCTGGGGCTTGGCGGCGCGCTGTCCGGCAGCGGCGGCCTCACCAAGCAGGGTGGTGGCACGCTGATCCTCACCGGCGCCAACAGCTACTCGGGCGGCACGACCGTGTCGGGCGGCACCCTGCAAGGCAACACGACCAGCCTTCAGGGCGCGATCATCAACAACGCCACGGTGGTCTTCGACCAGGCGACGAACGGGACCTATGCCGGCCTCATGTCCGGGACCGGTGGCCTGACCAAGAACGGCGCCGGCAACGTCACCCTGTCGGGTGCGAATACCTACAGCGGCGGCACGACGGTGAACGGCGGCACCCTGATCGGCAACACCACCAGCCTGCAGGGCAACATCGTCAACAATGCCGCCATCGTCTTCGACCAGGCGACCGACGGACTTTACGCCGGCAACATGTCGGGCAGCGGCAGCATGACCAAGAGCGGGGCCGGGCTGCTGATGCTCACCGGAAACAATACCTACACCGGTCTCACCACCGTCTCGGCCGGCACGCTGGCGATCAACGGCTCCTTTGCTGGCGGCTTCACCGTCGGTGCCGGCGGCACGCTGGGCGGCACCGGCACGATCGGCGCGACCACGGTCAACGCGGGCGGCAAGATCGCCCCCGGCAACTCGATCGGCACGCTGACCGTCAACGGTCCGTTCGTCCAGAACGGCGGCAGTACCTACGAGGTCGAGGTGAACGCGGCGGGGCAGGGCGACCGCATCAACGTCGTCGGCGCGTCGGGCACGGCCACGATCAACGGCGGCACCGTGCAGGTGCTGGCCCAGGCCGGCGCCTACGCGCGCAACACCAGCTACACCATCCTCAATGCGGCGGGCGGTGTCAGCGGCGCCTATACGGGGGTCACCAGCAACTTCGCCTTTCTGACGCCCAGCCTCAGCTATGACGCCAACAACGTCTACCTGCTGCTGTTCCAGACCAACAGCGCCTTTGCGTCGGGCGCGCAGACCGGCAACCAGGTCGCCGTCGGCACGGCGCTCGACCGGGCCAACCTGTCGGCGACCGGCGATTTCAACACGGTGCTCAATGCACTCTCCAGCCTCGACACCCAGCAGGGACCGGCGGCGCTGAATGCGATCAGCGGCCAGCAATATTCGGGCTTCGGCACGGCAAACCTGTCGGGAGGATTGCTGTTCATGAACGTGCTCGGCCAGCAGATGAGTCTGGCGCGCGGCGGCACCGGCGCCGGCACACGCGTGGCGCTGGCGGAAGCGTGCGAGGTCGCTTGCGATGCTTCCGGTGGCAGCGCGAGCCCGTGGAGCCTGTGGGCCAGTGCCTTGGGCGGCACCGGCAGCATTGCCGGCAACAACAACAGCGCCACGCTCACCTACAATGCCGGAGGCTTCGCCGCCGGCGTGGACTATCGCTTCAGCCCGAACCTGCTGGCCGGTATCGGCCTCGGCTATTCAAGCGGCAGCCAGTGGGCCAACGGATTCAGCGGCCGCGGCACCGCCGACGCCTACAGTGCCTCGCTCTACGCCTCGTTCACGCAAGCCGCCTTCTATCTCGATGCGCTGGCGGGCTACGCCTACAACGACAACCAGATGACGCGCCAGATCGTGATCCCGGGCCTGTCGCCGCGCATCGCCACGGGCCGCACCGGCGCCAACCAGTTCCTGGGCCAGGCCGAGGCGGGCTACAAGGTCGCGATCTACGAGCCGGCCGCGGCCTCGCTGACGCCGTTCGTGCGCTTCCAGGCGATGAGCGTCAGCCAGAATGCCTTCAGCGAGAGCGGCGCCAGCTCGCTCAATCTCAATGTGGCGCAGCAGACCACCAGCTCGGTGCGCACGGTTCTCGGTGCGGAGTTGGCGGGCGCGATCGACATGGGCTGGCGGGAGAAGCTCGCGCTGCAGTTCCGGCTGGGCTGGGCGCACGAATATGCCGACACGTCGCGACCGGTGACGGCCTCCTTCGCGGGTGCGCCGACGATCGGCTACACGGTCTATGGCGCCGTCCCGCAGCGCGACACGGCGACGATCGGCCTGGCGGCCAACACCGCGATCGCCCAGGGGGCGCAGGCCTACCTTCGCTACGACGGCGAGTTCGGCAACGGCACCGACAATCATGCCTTGAGCGCCGGCGTGCGCATGTCATGGTAGCGCGCGCTCGCCGGAGCGTTTGAGAGTAGGGGAGCGCACATGGGACGGTTGGGGACTGTACTGGGAATCTGCTGCCTGATCGTCTGGTCGACAGCCGCCGGCGCCCAGACCGCTCCCAAAGCCAGTCCGCCCCCTCCCGCGACCCCGGCTCCTGCAGCGCCATCGGCCGTACCCGATCGCACGACGGCGAGCTTCGGCGATTGGACATTGCGATGCGAACGCCGCGTCGACCTGGCACCAGTCCAGCGCCTGTGCGAGGTCGCGCAGACCGTCCAGAGGGCGGGCGAGAGCGGGGTGCAGGCGCAGATTGCGCTGGGGCGCATCCTGCCCGGAGAGCCGCTGCGGGTGACGGTGATCCTGCCGGTCAACGCGACCTTCCAGCCCCCGGCCAAGCTGGTCGTCGATGGCCGTGACGGGCTCACCCTGGAACTCGGCTGGCTGCGCTGCCTTCCGAGCGGGTGCGTCTGCAATGCCGTCGTCTCCGACGAGGTGCTGCGCAAGCTGCGCCTGCAGACCGAGCCCGGACGGATCGAGTATCGCGACGGTACCGGGCGTGAGGCTGCGGTGCCGATCTCGTTCAGGGGACTGAACGAGGCATTCGAGGCCTATCTCCGCGAGACCGCCCGCTAGCCCTCCCGCCGGTCGCGTGCCCTGCGGCGCGCTGAAGCGGACACAGCCGTTCGCCCGGCGCGCATAGTCATGAGCCTTTGCGCAAACAACATGGCGCGCCCGCGGCCCGGAAGCCTGCATTACCTTCCGCAGCGTTCGCGATCAGATGCACCATCCCCACCTCCGATCCAGAGACGCAGGACGCCCGAGACGATGGCTCGGCCGGAACCAGAGTGGCTCGAGAAGGCCGTTCTTGCGGGAAACGGGGGCCGAGGGGATACGGCCGGCTGCCGAGGCCCGTATCGACCAGGACAGGCGGACCGAGCGGGTCAGACGCTTCATCGTCGCCGCCTTCGTCCTCGCGGGTATCGTCTATCTCGGCTGGCGGACGACCGCATTCAACCCTGAAGCGCCGTTGGTCTCGGCGATCTTCTTCGCCACCGAGCTGCTCGGCTTCCTGGCCTCCCTGGTCGTCTTCTTCGTTGCCCTGACTCCGCTGCAGCGCGTTTCCCGGCCCGCGCCCCCGGGCCTCTCGGTCGACGTGTTCGTGACCACGCTCGACGAAGACGTACGTGTAGTGCGTCGGGCGCTGCTGGCGGCGGTCCGCATCCAATATCCGCACCTCACCTGGTTGCTCGATGACGGCGATCGTCCCGAATTGTGTCGACTGGCCGCCGAGTTCGGCTGTCGCTATCTGGCGCGCGGCTCGAACGCCGGCGCCAAGGCGGGCAACATCAACCATGGCCTGGCCTTTTCGGCCGGCGAGTTCGTCGTGCTCCTGGATGCCGACCATTGCGCGCAGCCGAACTTCCTCGACCGCCTGCTCGGCTATTTCGACGATCCGGACGTCGCCTTCGTCCAGACGCCACAGGATTACTACAACACCGGCTCGTTCCAGCATGCGTTCGACCGTTCGTCGCGATCGATCTGGCATGAGCAGAGCAGCTTCCATCATGTGCTCCAGCCGGGCCGCGACCACCACGGCGCGACGACCTTGTGCGGCTGTTCGTGCATTCTGCGCCGCGCCCATCTCGATCGCATCGGCGGCTTTCCCGAAAAGACCGTCACCGAGGACATGCATGCCGCCGTCCGGCTGCAGAAGCTCGGCCTGAAATCGGTCTTCCACGACGAGCCGCTGGCCTTCGGCGTCGCGCCGCCGGACTTCCGCGGTTTCCTGCGCCAGCGGCTGCGGTGGGGCGAGGGCAACATGCAGGTCTGCCGCATCGAGGGCGTCCCGTTCTGCCGTTCGCTAAGCTTCGGCCAGAACGTCTGCTACATGCTGCTGGCGCTCGCCTATGCCGACGCCTGGCGGAAGCTCGTCCTCTACGTCGCGCCGCCGCTCACGCTTCTGTTCGAAGTGCCGCCGGTCTACGGGCAGCCCATCCATTTCTTCGCGTTCTTCCTGCCGTACTTTCTGCTCGGAACGCTGGCCTATTCCGAATCCTTCCGCGGATTCAGCCATCTCTTTCTCACCGAGACCTTCGACATGGCGCGCCTCGGGTCGAGCCTCGCCGCGACCTGGGGTCTGTTTCGGCGGCGCATTCGCTTCCGCGTGAGTTCCAAGAAGCTCGTCGGGCGGCTTTCGCCCCTCCTGAGCCTGCCGCAGGTGCTGATTGGAACCTTGTGTTTGACCGCCGTCATGGTCACTGCCTTGCGCTGGACCGACGTCTTCCAGGGCCATCGCGAGATGGTGACGCCGGTCTGGATCGAGGTGGCATTGCTGCTTCTCTGCCTGCTGCATCTCGCCTCTGCTTCCCTCGTGTTGAAGCTCGCCATCCGCTCGGCAGCGATGGACGAGATCAATTTCGCCCATTCGGTGGCGTTGCCGGTCCGGGTCGCCGACGGCCTGCTTCCCGGACCATGGCTGCTGACCCGGTCGATCTCGATCGACGGCGCGACGACGACCGCCCTGACGGCGCATGCCGGGGAGGTCCGGCAGGTCGAGTTGCTGCTTCCCGATGGGGTGCTCCACCTGGAGGCGCGATGCATTGCCGATACATCGGGTGCTCTTCGCCTCGACTTTCAGTGGCCCGATGCGGCGGCGCGCGACCGGCTCGACCAGGCCTTGCATGCCGGGCGATGGCATCGCGGGCTGGCGGGGCGGAGCGAAGTCGGCAGGACCTTCCTGGAATGGCTGGGTCTGCTGCGCGCTCCCGTCGAGCACATGCCGATGGCGCGGCGCCCTTGGCAGCCCGTCGTCCTGCGGGAGCGTGACGGCACGCCCTGCCTCGGCTACCTGCGCGTCCAGCCGGGCAGGGATCGAGCTGAACTGATCCATTTCGCCGGCAATCTCCCGATCCACGCAGGGATCGAAGCCTGGTCCTTCATCGAAGGAAGCATGCGCCTCGCCATGAGCGGACTGTCGACGGCGCCGATGCTGGACGAGGGCGCACTCGATCCGCTCGGCGCGATGCGAGTTGGGGTGCGCATCGAGCGGCCCGTCACGGACTCCGTCCGTCCACCGGCGATGGCGCCCGCAGCCATCGCCGCCGGGTAGGGCGCAATGTCGGTTCGAAGGAGAGCGGTGATGATGAACAGGACACTCGTCTTGGCGACGATCTGCCTTCTGGCCGGCCTGCGGCCCGCCGGCGCCGCGGACCCAGTACTCGACACCTTCGCCGGTGTCTCCGCGCAGCCCTATTCGGTCTACGGCTACGCGGGCGGCGTTGCCGCGATGAACGGCAATCTCGCGGTCGACGGGGTCCTCGCGCGACTGGCCGGCGGGGTCGGCGGCTATTCCTACCAGATCGTCCCCGGCATCCGTCAGAGCGTCAGCCAGCAACAGGCCGACGCGCTGATCGGCTACCAATTCTACGTCGATGGAGCACGTCTCTCGGCCTATGCCGGACTGGAGATGCAGAACCACGAGAATGCCGATCCCGCCGCCGTCGTCCGTGGCGCGCAGCTCGGTGCCAAGGGACAGGTCGAGATCTACGCGCCGATCGGCCAGAAGATGTTCGGTTTCGCGCTCGGCACGCTGTCGAGCAACTACACGAGCTTCTTCACCATGGCGAAGGTGGGCTATCGCATCACCGACTGGCTCTCGTTCGGCCCGGAAGGAATGGCGCAGGGCAATTCGCAATACAATCAGGCAAGCGTCGGCGGCGCGTTCGGCTTCGCCCTCGGCACGACCGAGTTCTACCTGTCCGGGGGCTATCTGTGGGACCTGCGCTCCCAGGGCGGCGGCGGTCCGAGCGGACCGGGCAGCAGTGGCCTCTACGGCCGCGCAGGATTGAGCAAGCGCTTCTGACGCCGGAGTTCGATAGCGATCTACTTGAGGCCGGCGAGGAAACTCTCGATCAGCGGTCCCCAGACGGAATTGCCGTTGCCTGCGCTCGCAAGACCATGTCCGTCGCGGCCGTTGGGCCCGACCGGACGGAAGGTCGCCTTGCCGCCGGCCTTGTCGTAGGCCTCGGCCATCCGCTTGGCGAGTGCAGGCTCGAAGAAGCTGTCGTTCTCGGCGTAGATCCAGAGCATGGGCACGCGGGCCGTCGCGCCATACTTGGTGGCTGCCTCGACAAGCGCTGACGGCATGCAGTTGCCGATACCGCCGCCGGAGAGCTTCTGGTGTCCGCCGCGGCCGCCGGCGAAATTGATCATGCCTGCCACGCCGGCCGGATTGCGGCTCGATAGCGCGACCGTCGCCCAGCCGCCGGCGGACTGGCCGACGACGATGGTGCGGTCGGCGGCGACGTAAGCCTGCGTGCGCATGAAGTCGATGGTGGCCTGGATATCGGCGGCGCCCTGCAGACCGGCGTTGAGATAGTCCGGCGCATCGCAGCGACCGTAATTCTCGGCCCAGCTGCCGGCCGTCTCGCCGTAGCCGCGACGCAACGGCAGGACGACGACATAGCCGTGCGACAGGAACCACGACGACAGTGCGGTGTAGCGCGGCCGTTCCATCTTGGGACGCTGCGAGCTGTCGGCGGGCGAGCCGTGATTGATGACGACGAGCGGCTGGCGCGTCTCCCCGGGCGGACGCATCACCGTGGCGACCAAGGTCGACCCTCCGGGGCCGGGGATTCGCACGACCTCCTCACGGCCCTGTGCCGCCAGCGGTCCGTTCCAGATAAAAAAGAGGAGAAGAAAGGCGAGTGGGCGGAAATGGATCACTCGCCTCATGTTAGCGACCGCTGCGCCGCGCCGGCTTGCCGCGTCCGCCCGAACCGGTGCGCACGCCGCGGAAGACTCGCGAATGCTGCATCTTGCCGAGATGGACGCCGACATTGGCGCTCGCGGCCTGGCCCGGCAGTTCGAGCTCGTGCGCCTCGAGGCGGCGGATCTCGTCGCGCAGGCGGCCTGCTTCCTCGAATTCGAGGTCGGCGGCCGCGGCGCGCATGCGCTTCTCGAGCTCGGCGATATGGGTGCGCAGATTGTGCCCGACGAGATGCACGTCGCCCGACACGCCGGTGTCGACCGTGTAATGGTCGCGCTCGGCGGTCGATTGCAGGATCTCGGCGATGTTGCGCTTCACCGAGGCCGGCGTGATGCCGTGCTCCTCGTTGTAGGCGGTCTGCTTGGCGCGGCGGCGGTCGGTCTCGGCCATGGCGTACTTGATCGAGTCCGTCATCTTGTCGGCATAGAGGATGACGCGGCCCTCGACGTTGCGCGCGGCGCGGCCGATCGTCTGCACCAGCGAGGTCGGCGAGCGCAGGAAGCCTTCCTTGTCGGCGTCGAGGATGGCCACGAGCGCGCATTCGGGAATGTCGAGGCCCTCGCGCAAGAGGTTGATGCCGACCAGCACGTCGAAGGCGCCGAGCCTGAGGTCGCGGATGATCTCGATGCGCTCCAGCGTGTCGATGTCGGAATGCAGGTAGCGGCAGCGGATGCCGGCCTCGTGCATGTACTCGACCAGGTCCTCGGCCATGCGCTTGGTCAGCACGGTGACCAGCACGCGCTGGCCCTTCTTCGCGCAGTCCTTGCACTCGGCGATCAGGTCGTCGACCTGCTTCTCGACGGGCCGGATCAGGACCGTCGGATCGATCAGGCCGGTCGGGCGGATCACCTGCTCGATGAAGATGCCCTGCGTGCGTTCCATCTCCCAGTCGCCGGGCGTGGCGCTGACATAGGTCGTCTGCGGGCGCAGTGCGTCCCATTCCTCGAATTTCAGCGGCCGGTTGTCGATCGCCGAGGGCAGGCGGAAACCGAACTCGGCCAGCACGCTCTTGCGATTGAAGTCGCCGCGGAACATGCCGCCGATCTGCGGCACGGTGACGTGGCTCTCGTCGCAGATCAGCAGCGAGTTCTGGGGGAAGTATTCGAACAGGGTCGGCGGCGGCTCACCCGCCTTGCGGCCGGTGAGATAGCGTGAATAGTTCTCGATGCCGGCGCAGGCCCCGGTCGTCTCCATCATCTCGATGTCGAACAGGGTGCGCTGCTCGAGCCGCTGCGCTTCGAGCAGGCGGCCGGCGCGGTTGAACTCCTCCAGCCTCTGCTTCAGGTCGGCCTTTATCTGGTCGATCGCCTTCTGCATCGTCGGCTTTGGCGTCACATAGTGGCTGTTGGCATAGACGATGATGTCGTTCAGCGAGATCGTCTTGTCGCCGGTCAGCGGATCGAACTCGGTGATCGATTCGATCTCATCGCCGAACATCTCGAAGCGCCAGGCCTTGTCCTCGTAGTGCGCCGGGAACAGGTCGATCGTGTCGCCGCGCACCCGGAAGGTGCCACGCTGGAAGGCGTTGTCGTTGCGCTTGTACTGCTGTTCGACGAAGCGGCGGAGCAGGGTGGTGCGGTCGATCTTCTGGCCCTTGTGCAGGCGGAAGGTCATCTTCTGGTAATTCTCCAGCGGACCGATGCCGTAGATGCAGGAGACCGAGGCCACGATGATCACGTCGTCGCGCTCCATCAGCGCTCGCGTCGCGGAGTGGCGCATGCGGTCGATCTGCTCGTTGATCGACGAATCCTTCTCGATGAAGGTGTCGGTGCGCGGCACATAGGCTTCGGGCTGGTAGTAGTCGTAATACGACACGAAATATTCGACGGCGTTCTCGGGGAAGAACCCCTTCATCTCGGCATAGAGCTGCGCCGCCAGCGTCTTGTTGGGCGCCATCACCAGCGCCGGCCTTCCCTGGCTGGCGATGACATTGGCCATCGTGAAGGTCTTGCCCGAGCCGGTGACGCCCAGCAGCACCTGGTCGCGCTCGCCGCCCTCGACGCCGGAGATCAGCTGCTTGATCGCCGCGGGCTGGTCGCCGGCCGGCGTATAGTCCGACACGAGCTTGAAAGGCTTCGGCGTGATGCCTTCGAGCTCCGGCCGCCGCTGGATGTACGGCATCAGGAGCGGGATGGTCGGAACCGCAAGATTCTTTGAGGGCATGACCTGCATTATATGATGCTGGGAGGACGCTCCGGCAATGCTAGCGTCCCGCCCGCGATGCCGGACCTGTTGAGCTTTCCTTTCCTTATTTCTGCCCTCGTTGCCTGCATTGCAGGCATGGTGCGCGGGTTTGCCGGTTTCGGCGCCGCCATGCTGATGACCCCGATATTCTCGGCCCTCTACGGGCCCGCGATCGGCGTCGCGCTCTGCCTGCTGCTGGAGATTGCCGTGGCGCTGCCGCTGGTGCCCCGCGTCCTGCCCCTGGTCGACTGGCGGCGCATCGGCCTGCTGTTGCTGGCGGCCACCATCGCGGTACCGCTCGGCACCCACACACTCCTCCTCGTCGAGCCCGAGCCGATGCGGTGGGCGATCTCGCTCATCGTGTTGAGCGCCGTCCTTCTGCTGGCCAGCGGCTGGCGCTTTTCGGGGCGGCCGAACGTGATGACGACGCTGGCGGCCGGTGGGACCAGCGGCTTCCTGAACGGGCTCTCGGGCATGGCGGGCCCGCCGATCGCTTTCTATTACCTCGCCGGCACCGATCCGGCGGCGCGGGTGCGGGCCAATCTCACGACCTATTTCGTGTTCGTCGACGTGGTGGCGCTGACGTCGTTTGCGTCGCGCGACCTGATCGGCTGGAACACCGGCGTGCAGGCCCTGTTTCTTGCGCCGGCCATCATGCTGGGCGGTATTTTGGGCGAGCGTCTGTTTCCGCTGGCCAGCGAGACCTTCTATCGCCGCCTCGCGCTCGCCCTGCTGGTCGGCGTCGCGATCGGCTCGTTGATGCTATAAGGCGCGATATGAGGATCTGGGATAGAATCGTGGAGGGCATGAACGGGCTCGGCATCGCCGGGCTGCTCGGCCTGTCCTCGCCGCCGGCCGACGATGGCGGCCATCCCGGCCTGCGCCAGATCGGCTTCACGATCGGCGTCATCGCACTCGGCGCCAAGATGGCGCGGGTCGATGGCGAGGTCTCGGAGGCCGAGAGGGCGGCGTTTCGCGACTTCTTCCAGGTGCCGCCGGGCGAGGAGGCGAACGTCGAACGCTTCTTCGATCTGGCCAAGCGCGATGCCGGCGGCTTCGAGACTTATGCAAGACAGGTCGCGGCGCTGTTTCCCGATGCGCCTGAAATCCTCGAGAATGTGATCGAGGGCCTGTTCAGCATCGCGCAGGCCGACGGCAAGATCGATGCGGCGGAAGCCGACTATCTCGCCAAGGTCGCGAGCATCTTCGGCTTGCCCAGTTCGCGTTTCGAACGCGCAAAGGCCGCGGCGCTGGGCGCGGTCGAGTGCGAGCCCTGCACCGTGCTGGGCATCGATCCGCTGGCGACCGACGAGCAGATCCGCGAGGCCTGGCTGCGGCAGGTCCGCGCCAACCATCCTGACAAGCTCATGGCACAGGGCCTGCCGGAAGAGGCGATCGCCGTGGCCAACCGCAAGCTCGCGCTGATCAACGACGCCTATGACCGGCTGCGCAAGCAGCGCGGCCTCGTGCCGGCCTGAGCGTGAACTTCGTCGACCTGCCGTCGCCCAATTATGCGCCGCGACCGGACGGTGCGATCGTCGACATCCTCGTGCTGCACTACACCGAGCTTCCTTTGCAGGAATCGCTCGACATCCTGCGCGACGGTGCGCGCGAACTCCGCGTCAGCTCGCACTATGTGCTGGACCTCGACGGCACAGCCTATCGCCTCGTGCCCGAGGATCGCACCGCGTGGCATGCCGGCAAATCGTGGTGGCGCGGTCGTGAGGCGTTGAACGGCACGTCGATCGGCATCGAGATCGTGAATCTGCATGGCGATCGTCACGATTATCCGGCGCCGCAGATCGAGGCGCTGATCGAGCTGTGCCACGAGATCGTCGCTCGGCATCCCGCGATCGAGCCGCGCAACGTCGTCGGCCATTCCGACATCGCGCCCCAGCGCAAGATCGATCCCGGACGTCGCTTCCCGTGGAGGGCGCTGGCGGATCGCGGAATCGGCTTGTGGCCGAAGGCCGGCACGCGGCCGCTCGACGGCGACTTCCACAAGGCGCTGCAGCGCTTCGGCTACGCGCCGCCCATCGCGGTGCCGCCGAAGGAGATCGTGAAGGCCTTCCAGCGCCATTACCGGCCGGCGCAGGTCGACGGCATGGTCGATCCCGAGACGCGATCATTGCTGGCCGGCCTGCTTGACCCGCTGGCGCGGGCGGCCTAGTCAGGCGACGGGTCAGACGGCCGGATGGCTGCACTTGGACGGGCAACCGGACGGGTGAGGAAAGTCCGGGCTCCACGGAGACACGGTGCCGGATAACGTCCGGCGGGGGCGACCCCAGGGAAAGTGCCACAGAAAACAGACCGCCTGCCTGGTTCGCCAGGACGGTAAGGGTGAAACGGTGGAGTAAGAGCCCACCGCGCGACCGGTAACGGAAGCGGCATGGCAAACCCCACCGGGAGCAAGACCAAATAGGGGTGACACGCCGGGCAACCGGCAGCGGTGTTTCCGCGTCGTCGCCCGGGTCGGTCGCGCGAGGCGTTCGGTAACGGGCGTCCCAGAGGAATGGCCATCCATCGCCGCCTGCTTTGATTTCGGCGGCGAGGACAGAACCCGGCTTACAGGCCGTCTGACCCTTTCGATTCCGCCCACCGAGTCGTGACTACAATCCCTTGCGTTTGCACGGTGCAGGCGCACAATAGATGTTGTGTCTAAGTCTTTCAGATTCCTTGTGGATTCTTATTGTTGATAATTGCATCCCGGACTTTCCCATGATATCCCATTGTATCCCGTGTAACAGACAACGCAGGGGCGTGGGGCACCTGCAGCGGGTCTAGAGGGGAGATGGGCCGTGGCATTCCGGTCCGAGATCCTGATCAAGATGGATAAGAAAGGCCGGGTTCTGTTGCCCGCGGCTTTTCGCGACGAGCTGCCCGCGGACGATCGCGGCGCGTTCGTGCTCTATCATTCCCCCACCATCGCCGGCCTCGTGAACGGCAACTCCCGCGCCGGCTTCGATGCCATGCTGGACCGCCTGCGCACCGAAGCGCTGGGCCCCAAGGGTTCGCTGAAGGTCGCCCTCGACGACGAGGCGTTCGATCCGGCGGGTTACCTGTCGGCCGGCGCCCGCACGATCTCGATGGAGCCGGACGGCCGTTTCACGATGCCGGCGGAATTCGTCCAGGCGCTCGATGCGACCGACGGCGTCATGCTGGTCGGAAAGGTCGACAAGTTCCAGCTCTGGAATCCGGCCCGTTGGCAGGCGCGCCGCGACGCCGAGCGCGAGAAGATGGCGGCGTTCGTGCGCGGCCTTGGCGGAGGCGACGCGTGAGCGGCGCTCGCCACATCCCGGTGATGGCGCGCGAGGTCGTCGATGCGCTGCAGCCGCGCGACGGCGGCCGCTATCTCGACGGCACCTTCGGCGCCGGCGGTTACACGACCGCCATGCTCGATCGCGCCGATTGCCAGGTCATCGCCATCGACCGCGATCCCGATGCCATCGCCGCAGGCCAGGCGCTGGCCGAGCGCTATGCGCCGCGCCTGCGCCTGATCGAAGGCCGCTTCGGCGACATGGCCGAGCTTTTGTCTGCCGAGGGTGTGGACGATGTTGACGGCGTGACGCTCGATCTCGGCGTCTCGTCGATGCAGTTCGACCAGGCCGATCGCGGCTTCTCCTTCCGCGCTTCCGGTCCGCTCGACATGCGCATGGAGAAGAGCGGCCACTCGGCGGCCGATCTCGTAAACGAAACAAACGAAACGGAGTTGGCCGACATCATCTGGCGCTACGGCGAGGAGCGCCGCAGCCGCCGCGTCGCGCGCAGCATCGTCGAGACACGCCGCACCAAGCGCATCGAGAGCACGGGCGAGCTGGCCGAGATCGTGCGCCGCGCGGTCGGTCCGCAGGGAAGGGACGAGAGCGATCCCGCGACGCGTACTTTCCAGGCGCTGCGCATCGCCGTGAACGACGAGCTGGGCGAACTCGAGCGTGGTCTTGCCGCCGCCGAGAAGGTGCTGGCACAGGGCGGCCGGCTGGCCGTCGTGTCGTTCCATTCGCTGGAAGACCGCGTCGTGAAGGACTTCGTCCGCGCCCGCGCCGGTCGCACGCCGGGCCCGTCGCGCCATGCGCCGCCGGGCGCCGGCTCGCGGACGGCGACGCTGCGCGACCTCACGCGCAAGCCGGTGCTGCCGTCCGACGAGGAAGTCGCGGGCAACCCGCGCGCCCGTTCGGCCCGTCTGCGTGTCGCCGAGAAGCTTGGGGCCGAAAAGCTCGGAGCTGGAGGTGGCGCATGATCCACCGCGGACTCCTGTTCTGGTCGGTTGCCGCCGTTGCCACGGCCGTGGGCCTGTTCACCGTGAAGTACAAGGTGCAGGACCTCGAGGAGCGCATCGACCGCACCAACCAGAAGATCATCGAGAGCCAGCAGGCCACGCACATCCTGCGGGTCGAATGGGCTCACCTGAACGAATCCGAGCGCATCGAAGCGCTCGCGCAGAAGCATCTCAAGCTCGAGTCGGCGTCCATCAAGCAGGTCGTCCGGCTCGATCAGCTCAAACCCGAATCTGTCCCCCCGCGGCGCGATCCACCACCTCCTTCCCCCCCACGAACGGGCAACGACGTCCCCTCGTCGACTTTGCCCGGTGGTGGTGGCCGCGTCGCAGCGGAGGCCGGCAGCCCCTCGCCGGCCTCCGCACCCCTTTCAAAGCGTACATCCGGACCCACGACGCCCCCTCGACCGGCCTCGATACAAGAGCCGGCAACAGCGGGTCCGGTTGGCGACGGCCAGAGCGCCGCTGTCTCCATCGATGACATCCTCTCGAGAAAAGAAGAGGGTTCGCGGTGAAGCTGTGGCGCAAATCTGCCTCGCCCGAACCGGCCGCCGCGGTAAACGCGGCGGCCGGCGCGCGTTACGCCTCGCCCCAGGACCGCCTGAAGGGTGATGCACAGGAGACGGCCCGCCAGCGCCTGGTGATCGCCTCGGTGATCTTCGGGATCGCCTTCACCGCGGTCGGCCTGCGCATGGGCTACGTGTCGCTGCTGCGCGACGGCGCCGAGCCGACGCAGAGGGTCGCCGCCCGCGGCGGCTCGATCCAGTCCGAACGCGCCGACATCGTCGACCGCAACGGCGCTGTCCTGGCGACGTCGGTCCCTGTCATGTCGGCCTTCGTCAATCCGCACCTGCTGATCGATCCGCAGGAAGCCGCGCGCAAGATCGTGACGGCGCTGCCGGACCTCAAGTACGACGACGTGCGCGAGAAGCTGGAAGGCGACAGGACCTTCGTCTGGATCAAGCGCGGCTTGAGCCCGCGCGAGCACGACCGCGTCAATCGCCTCGGCATCCCGGGCCTCGAGTTCCAGGCCGAGGAGCGGCGCATCTATCCGCAGGGCACGGCGGCGGCGCACATACTGGGCTATGCCAGCGTCGACAATTCCGGCCTCGCCGGCGTCGAGCGCTTCTTCGACCAGCAGCTCCAGAGCGGCGAGACCCTGCAGCTCTCGATCGACCTCCGCCTGCAGCGCATCGTCGAGCGCGAGATCGCGCGCGCCGTCCAGAAGTTCTCGGCGATCGGCGCCACCGCGATCGTCATGGACGTGACCAACGGCGAGGTCCTCGCCATGGCGTCGCTGCCGACCTACAACCCCAACAGCACCCGGACGCTGACCAACGAGGCGCTGTTCAACCGCGCAACCCTGGGCGTCTACGAGCAGGGCTCGACCTTCAAGATCTTCAACACGGCGATGGCGCTGGATTCGGGCAAGGCCTCGATGACCAGCGTCTTCGACGCGACGTCGCCGATCAAGATCGACCGCTTCACCATCAACGACGACCACGCCCAGCGCCGGCCGCTGTCGATCCCGGAGATCTTCAAGTTCTCGTCCAACATCGGTTCGGCCAAGATGGCGGTCGAGGTCATGGGACCGGAGGGCCAGCGCGCCTTCTTCGACAAGATCGGCTTCCTGAAGCCGCTCTCGACGCAGCTGCCGGAAGTCGCCGCGCCGCTGTGGCCGAAGCACTGGATGAAGATCAACACCATGACCATCGCCTTCGGTCACGGCATCTCGGTGACGCCGCTGCACCTCGCGATGGGCTCGGCGGCGATGATCAACGGCGGCATCCTCTACCAGCCCTCGCTGGTGAAGCGTAACGCCGCCAGCGACAAGGGCCGCCGCGTCATCCAGCAGAAGACCTCGGTCAACATGCGCCAGCTCCTGCGGCTGAATGCGGTCGAGGGCACGGGCAAGAATGCCAACGTCGTGGGCTACGAGGTCGGCGGCAAGACCGGCACGGCCGAGAAGCCCGGCCGCGGCGGCTACCGCCAGAAGTCGCTGATCAGCTCCTTCGTCGGCGCGTTCCCGATGAACGATCCGAAGTTCGTCATCATCGTCTCGCTCGACGAGCCGAAGGGCCTTCCCGAAACCGGCGGCTATGCGACGGCCGGCTGGGTGGCGGCGCCTTCGGTCAAGCTCATCATCGAACAGATGGTGTCGCTCTATGGCATCCTGCCGGGCGACCTGAAGGAGGGCCTGCCGCCGATCGAGATCGCCTCGACGCCGGTGCCGCCGCCGGTCGCGCCGCCGCAACTCGTGCCGGCCAGCGTGCGCCGCTCACCAGGCGATCATCGCAAGGCCCTGCCGGTCCGGCCGGCGCCCGGCCAGACGGCCTCGGCGCCCGGTCCGGGAGTACGCCGCGTTGCGTCTGAGTGAGCTCATGCGCCGGAGCGCCGACGCAACCGCGACCTCTTCCGCGCTGCCGCGCGATCCCCTTCTCGCCGGCCTGACGCTCGACTCGCGCAAGGTCCAGCCGGGTTATCTCTTCGCCGCCCTGTCGGGCAGCCATCAGGACGGCGCGAGCTTCGTGGCCGATGCCGTGAAGCGCGGTGCGGTGGCGATCCTGGCCGCGCCTGATGCCGCGCTGCCGCCGCTCGATCCCGGCATCGTCGTCTTGCGCGACGTCAATCCGCGGCGGCGCGTGGCGCTGATGGCCTCGGCTTTCGCCGGTCTGCAGCCTGCCACCATCGCCGCCGTCACCGGCACCAACGGCAAGTCCTCGACGGTGCACTTCGTGCGCCAGATCTGGGAACGGATGGGGCTCAAGGCGGCGAGCGTCGGCACCCTGGGCATCGTCTCGCCTGGTCTCGTGCGCGACGGCGGCCTCACGACGCCCGATCCGGTGCAGCTTCACGAGGACCTCGCGACCCTGGCGCGCGAGGGCGTGTCGCATCTCGCCATCGAGGCGTCGAGCCACGGCATCGACCAGCACCGGCTCGACGGGCTGCATCTCGCGGCGGCGGTCTTCACCAACCTGACGCACGAGCATCTCGACTATCACCGGTCGATGGACGCCTACTTCGCGGCCAAGGCGCGCCTGTTCGAGGGGCTGTTGCCACCGGGCGGCACGGCGGTCGTCAATGCCGACAGCAACCGGGCCGAAGCGCTTGCCGCGATCTGCCGGCAGCGCGGCATCCGCTTCTGGACCTATGGCGCGAAGGGTGCCGAGTTTCGCCTGCTTGCCGACGATCCGACGCCGACCGGACAGCACCTCGTGCTGGACGTCATGGGCGCGCGCCATGAGATCGAGCTGCCGCTGGTCGGCGGCTTCCAGGCGTCGAACGCTCTGGCTGCGCTCGGCCTCGTCGTCGCCACCGGCGGCGATCCGGCGCGTGCCGTCGAAGCGCTGGCCCATCTGACGGGCGCGCCCGGCCGGCTGCAGCTCGTGGCCCGCCATCGTTCGGGCGCTGCCGTCTATGTCGACTATGCCCACAAGCCCGAGGCGCTGGAGACGGTGCTGCGCACCTTGCGGCCCTTTGCGCGCGGCAAGCTGGTCGTCGTGTTCGGCTGCGGCGGCGATCGCGATCGCGGCAAGCGCCCGGTGATGGGCGAGATCGCGACGCGCCTGGCTGACCTGACGATCGTCACCGACGACAATCCGCGCAGCGAGGAGCCGGCCGCGATCCGTGCCGAGATCGTGCGCGGCATCGCCGATGACCGCCGCAACTGGATCGAGATCGCCAACGGCCGCCATTCCGCCATCGCCGCCGGCATGGAGGCGCTGTCGAGCGCCGACGACCTGCTGCTGATCGCCGGCAAGGGGCATGAGACCGGCCAGACGATCAAGGGCGTCACCCATCATTTCGACGATGCCGAGGAGGCACGCGCACTGGCCGGAGGCGGGGCGTGAGCGCGCTGTGGACCTCCGACGAGGTGCAGGCAGCCCTCACGGCCGCGTCGATCACCGCGCCGTTCGAGGCCGAGGGCGTGACCTTCGACAGCCGCGCCGTCGGCAAGGGCGATCTCTTCTTTGCGCTGAGCGGCGAGACGACCGACGGTCACGGCTTCGTCGCCGACGCCCTGTCGCGCGGCGCGGCAGCGGCCGTCGTGTCGCGCAACGTCGAAGGTGCCCGGGGCACGCTGGTCCGCGTTCCCGACACGATGAAGGCGCTGGTCGACCTGGGCCGCGCCGCCCGCCGGCGCAGCCCGGCGCGCATCGCCAGCGTCACCGGTTCGGTCGGCAAGACCAGCACCAAGGACGCGCTGCGCGCGATGCTGTCGGCACAGGCGCCGACCTCGGCCAGCGTGGCGAGCTACAACAACCATGTCGGCGTGCCGATCAGCCTCGCGCGCTTGCCGCGCGACGCGCGCTACGGCGTGTTCGAGATCGGCATGAACCATCCCGGCGAGATTGAGCCGCTGGCGCGCCAGGCCGAGGCACATGTCGGTATCGTCACCAATGTCGGGCCGGTCCATATCGGCCACATGGGCAGCGAGGAAGCGGTCGCCGACGAGAAGGGCTGCCTGTTCGCCGGCATGGCGGAAGGCGCAGTGGCCGTGCTCAATCGCGACAGCCACCACTATGAACGCCTCGTCGGAAAAGCCCGTCATTTCGGCGTTTCCCGCGTCGTCGGCTTCGGTCGCAGCGAGGCTGCAGACGCGCGTCTTGTCTCCTGCAACCTGCACGATTCCGGTAGTGATGTTGCAGCCTTGCTCCACGGTCGCCGGATCGAGTATCGGCTTGGCGCGGCCGGCGAACACTGGGTGCTGAACAGCATCGGCGCGCTGGCTGTTATCGAGGCGCTGGGTGCGGACGTGGTGAAGGCGGCGGCGACGCTCATCGACGTGAAGGCGTCGCCGGGCCGAGGCGCGCGCCGGATGCTGAAGTTCGGCGGCGGTACGATCGAGCTGCTGGACGAGAGCTACAACGGCAACCCGGTCTCGGTGCGGGCCATGCTGGCGGTCCTGGCGCGGACCGAGCCGCAGGCGGGCGGACGCCGGGTGCTGGCGCTGGGCGACATGCGGGAGCTGGGCGAGGGCGCGGATGCCTACCATGCGGATCTCGCCGATGCGGTGGCCGCGAGCGGTGCGGCGCAGGTCTTCCTGTGCGGCCCGCACATGCAGGCGCTGTGGCAGCGTCTGTCGCCGGCGCAGCGGGGCGTGCACCGGGCGGATTCAGCTGCGCTGGCGGGCGATGTCGCCGCCGCGCTCAAGGCAGGAGATGTGGTCGCGGTGAAGGGTTCGCTGGGTTCAAAAATGAAGATCGTCGTGGACGCCATCCTGGCGGCCAGCGGCGGCGAGGCGGGACGCTAAGATGTTCTACAATTTCCTCTATCCGCTGGCGGACCTGTTCACGCCGTTCAACATCTTCCGTTATCTGACGTTCCGCTCGATCGCGGCTTTCCTGACGGCGCTGGTGCTGAGCTTCCTGATCGGCGGCGCGCTGATCCGCTGGCTGCGCAGCAAGCAGAAGCAGGGACAGCCGATCCGCGACGACGGTCCGGCCAGTCACCTGATGACCAAGAAGGGCACGCCGACGATGGGCGGCCTGCTGATCCTCATCACCCTGTCGACCGCGACCCTGCTGTGGGCCGACCTCACCAACCGCTATGTCTGGATCGTGCTGGGCGTCACCCTGGCTTTCGGCGCGGTCGGCCTGTGGGACGACTTCCTCAAGGTCACCAAGCGCAATCCCAAGGGCGTGCCGGGCAAGGTCAAGCTGGCGCTCACGGTCGTGGCCTCCGGCATCGCGGTCTACCTGATCGCTCAGGCGTCGCCGGCGCCGCTGCGCTACCAACTCGCCGTGCCGTTCCTCAAGGACCTGCTGATCCCGCTCGGCGTCGTGGGCTTCGTCGCGTTCGGCGTGCTGGTGATCGCGGGCACCTCGAATGCCGTCAACCTGACCGACGGCCTCGACGGTCTCGCCATCGGCCCGGTCATCATGGCCTCGGCGGTGTTCGGCCTGATCGCCTACGTGGTCGGCAACACGATCCTCACCAACTACCTCTATCTCCACCACGTGCCGCGCTCGGGCGAACTGGCGGTGCTGCTGTCGGCCCTCGTCGGCGCCGGCCTCGGCTTCCTATGGTTCAACGCGCCGCCTGCCATGGTGTTCATGGGCGACACCGGCTCGCTCGCCATCGGCGGTGCGCTGGGCGCGGTTGCCGTGGTCACCAAGCACGAGATCGTGCTGTCGATCGTGGGCGGCCTGTTCGTCCTCGAGACGGTCTCGGTGATCGTGCAGGTCCTGTCCTACAAATGGACCGGCAAGCGGGTCTTCCGCATGGCGCCGCTGCACCATCATTTCGAGCAGAAGGGCTGGGCCGAGCCCACCATCGTCTTCCGCTTCTGGATCATCGCCGCCATCCTGGCGATGGCCGGCCTCGCCACCCTGAAGCTGAGGTAAGCGGATGATCGATCTCGCCGTCCTCAAGGGTTCGTCGTTCGTCGTGCTGGGGCTCGCTCGCTCCGGCCTGGCGACCGTGCGCGCCCTGCGGGCGGCCGGGATCGAGTGCGTCGCCTGGGACGACAATTCGGCGTCGCGTGACGCGGCGGCGCAACTCGGCGCCCGGATCGCCGATCCGGTGACGATCGACTGGTCGGGCATCACGGCGCTGGTGATCAGCCCGGGCATTCCCAGCACCTTGCCGGTGCCGCATCCCGTGGCGGTCGCCGCGCGCGCCGCCGGCAAGCCGATCATCTGCGATGTCGAGCTGCTGGCCCGGGCGCAGCCCGAGGCGCAGTTCGTCGCCATCACCGGCACCAACGGCAAGTCGACGACGACGGCGCTGATCGGCCATATCCTCCAGCAGGCCGGCGCGCGCTGCGAAGTCGGCGGCAATATCGGCCGCGGTGCGCTCGATCTCGAACCGCTCGGCAAAGGCGGCCTCTACGTGCTGGAGCTTTCCTCCTACCAGCTCGAGCTGCTGCAGACCTTCCGCGCCGACATCGCGGTCTGGCTCAACATCACGCCGGATCATATCGACCGGCATGGCGACATCGCGGGCTATGTGGCCGCCAAGAAGCACATCTTCGACCGCCAGCGCGCCGGCGACTGCGTCGTGATCGGCACCGAGGACGAGCCGTCGCGCGAAGTCGCGCATGAGATGGCGGCGCGGTCCGGCATCGCCTGCGTGCCGGTGGCGCTCGATCGCCCCGTCGCCAACGGCATCTCCTACCGCGCCGGCATGCTGGTCGATGCCGACGGCTACACGGTCGACTTCTCCGACGTGCTGACCCTGCCGGGTGACCACAATGCGCAGAACGCGGCCTGCGCCTGGGCCGTCTGCCGCTGGCTCGACGTGCCGCGCGAGACGATCGTCGCCGGCATGCGCACCTATCCCGGCCTGCCGCACCGCCAGGAGAGGGTCGCCGCCGTCGGCACCGTCGTCTACATCAACGACAGCAAGGCCACGAACGCCGACGCCACGGCGCGGGCGTTGTCGAGCTACGACGACATCTACTGGATCCTTGGCGGCCAGGCGAAGGAGGGTGGCGTGGCGCCGCTCGCCACCTACTTCGACCGCATCCGCCATGCCTTCCTGATCGGCGAGGCGACCGAGCTGTTCGCCGGCCAGCTCGACGGCAAGCTGCCCTACAGCCGCTGCGGCGACCTGCAGTCGGCGCTGGATGCGGCGCATGCGCTGGCGCAGCGCGAAGCCGCCGGTCCGGCCGTGGTGCTGCTGTCGCCGGCGTGCGCCTCGTGGGACCAGTGGAAGAGTTACGAGCATCGGGGGGATGCGTTCCGCGCCATGGCGCGGGCGCTGCCGGGCGCCGAGGTTTTGGGGAGGGCGGCTTGATCCAGGTTCCGCGCGACGATCGCAGTGTGATCGGTCAATGGTGGTGGACCGTCGACCGCTGGTCGCTGGGCGCGATCCTGGCGATCATGGCCTTCGGCGTCATGCTGACCCTGGCGGCATCGCCGCCGGCGGCCGAGCGCATCGGCGCCGACTCCTTCCTCTTCGCCAAGCGCCAGTTCCTGTTCCTGCCGCTGGCGCTCCTCGTCATGCTGGCGATCTCGCTCGCCTCGCCGCGGCACGTGAGGCGCCTGGCATTGCTTGTCTTCTGCGGCAGCATCCTGCTGCTGGCCGCGACCTTCGTGATCGGCATCGAAATCAAGGGCGCGCGGCGCTGGATTGCCGTGCCGGGCCTGTCGAGCGTGCAGCCGTCGGAGTTCGTGAAGCCGAGCCTCGCCGTGATCTCGGCCTGGCTGCTGGCGCAGAGCCGCACCGAACGGCGGGCGCCGGGCTATCTCCTGTCGACCGTTCTGGTCGGCGGCGTGCTGGCGCTGCTGGTGATGCAGCCCGACCTCGGCATGAGCGTCGTCGTCGCTGCCGTCTGGGGCGTCCAGCTCTTCGTCGTCGGCCTGCCGATGTGGGTCGCGGGTTTCGCCGCGATCGCCGGCGTGAGCGGCCTGGTCGGCGCCTACTTCCTCTTCAGCCACGTGCGCAGCCGCTTCGACCGCTTCCTCGATCCGTCGTCGGGCGACAACTACCAGGTCAACACCTCGCTCGAGGCCTTCATGAACGGCTCGCTGTTCGGCCGCGGGCCGGGCGAGGGCACGGTGAAGGCGCAGCTTCCCGACGCGCATACCGACTTCGTCATGGCCGTAGCCGGCGAGGAGTTCGGCCTCGTCGTCTGCCTCATGATCCTCGCTCTGTTCGCCTTCGTGACCCTGCGTTCGATGTCGCGCGCCTCGAAGGAGACCAGCCTGTTCATCACCCTGGCGGCCAGCGGTCTCGCCGTTCAGTTCGGCCTGCAGGCCGCGATCAACATGGCCTCGACCATCCAGCTCATCCCCGCCAAGGGCATGACCCTGCCGTTCATCTCCTATGGCGGCTCGTCCGCCCTGGCGATGGCGATCTGCGTCGGCATGATGCTGTCGCTGACGCGCGAGCATGCCGGCCTGAGGGAGGCTGTCTGATGGCGAATGTGCGCCCTGTGGTCTTGGCGACCGGCGGCACCGGCGGGCACGTGTTCCCCGCCGAGGCACTGGCCGGCGAGCTCGAGGCGCGTGGCGTGCCCTTCACCCTGGTGACCGATTCACGCGGCCGGCAATGGCAGGGCGCGCTGTCGCGCCGGCCGATCCACTATATCCGCTCGGCAAGCCCGACCGGTTCGCCGGCCAGGAAGGTGAAGGCGCTGTTCTCGCTGGCGCTCGGCCTGTTCGACGCCTGGCGGGCACTGGGCCGCATCGGCCCGTCGGCGGTGGTGGGCTTCGGCGGCTACGCCTCGGTGCCGACCATGATCGCCGCCCGCCTGCGCGGGCTGCCGGCGATGCTTCACGAACAGAATGCCGTGCTGGGGCGTGCCAACCGTCTCGTGCTCGGCGGCGCCGGTCGCGTCGCCACTTCGTTCGCCCAGACCCGCTATCTCGACGGCGATTCACGCGCGCAGCTCGTGGGCAATCCCGTGCGCGAGGCCGTGCGGGAGCTGCGGGACCTGCCCTATCGCGCGCCGGCCGAGGGGCGGGTGATCGATCTGCTGGTCTTCGGCGGCAGCCAGGGCGCGGCCTCGTTCGGCGAAGTCATCCCGCAGGCCGTTCTCTCGCTTCCGCAGGCGGTGCGGTCACGGCTGCGCATCGTGCAGCAGTGTCGGCCCGAAAGCATCGACCGGGTGCGCACCAGCTACGTCAAGGCGGGCGTGGTTGCCGAGATGGCGCCGTTCTTCGCCGACCTGCCGCGCCGCATGGCCGCCGCCCATCTCGTGATCGGCCGCTCCGGCGCCTCGACGGTCGCCGAGCTGGCCACCATCGGCCGGCCGTCGATCCTGGTGCCCTATCCCTACGCCGCCGACGACCACCAGACCGCCAATGCGCGTGCCTTCGAGGCGACGGGCGCCTGCATCGTGCTGCCGCATGCGTCGTTCACGGTCGATGCCCTGGCCGGCCATCTGACGGCGCTGATCGAACAGCCCGAGCGCCTGGCCGCAATGGCGGCAGCGGCGCATGCGGCCGGACGTCCCGACGCCGCCGCACGGCTGGCCGACGTCGTCGGCGACATGATCTCTCTTCCTCTCTCGCCTTCCGTTTCAGGAGTCGCCGCATGAGGGCGCTGCCGCTCGATCTCGGTCTCATCCACTTCGTCGGCATCGGCGGCATCGGCATGTCGGGCATCGCCGAGGTGCTGCACAATCTCGGCTACAAGGTGCAGGGCAGTGACGTCGCCGAGAGCGCCAATACCCGCCGCATCGCCGAGCTCGGCATGAAGGTGATGATCGGCCATCGCGCCGAGAATGTCGGCAACGCCCAGGTCCTGGTCGTGTCGAGCGCGGTCAAGAAGGACAATCCCGAGGTGCTGGCGGCCCGCACCCGCCACGTGCCGGTCGTGCGCCGCGCCGAGATGCTGGGCGAGCTGATGCGCCTCAAATGGTCGATCGCCGTCGGCGGCACGCACGGCAAGACGACCACCACCTCGCTGGTCGCCTCGATGCTCGATGCCGGCGGCCTCGATCCGACGGTCATCAACGGCGGCATCATCAACGCCTACGGCACCAACGCCCGCCTGGGCGCGGGCGACTGGATGGTCGTCGAATCCGACGAATCCGACGGCTCGTTCCTGCGCCTGCCGGCCACCATTGCCGTGGTGACCAACGTCGATCCCGAGCATCTCGACCATTACGGCACCTTCGACGCGCTGCGCGACGCCTTCGTGCGCTTCGTCGAGAACATTCCCTTCTACGGCTTCGCCGTGCTCTGCTCCGACCATCCCGAGGTCCAGGCGCTGATCCCGCGCATCGCCGATCGCCGCATCATCACCTATGGCATCGGCGCCAATGCCGACGTGCGCGCCCTCAACCTGAAGCTGGATCGCGGCGGCGCCGACTTCGACGTCATGGTCGAGAACCGCGCTACCAACGAATCGCGCATCATCACCGGCATGCGCCTGCCGATGTTCGGCCAGCACAATGTGCAGAACGCGCTGGCGGCCATCGCCGTGGCGCAGGAGATGGGCCTGCCCGACGACACGATTCGTCGCGCGCTCACGTCGTTCGGCGGCGTGAAGCGGCGGTTCACCAAGACCGGCGAGGCGCACGGCATCACGGTGATCGACGATTACGGCCATCATCCTGTCGAGATCGCCGTCACCTTGCGCGCCGCCCGCCAGGCCTATGGCGGCTCGGGCCGGGTCATCGCCGTCATGCAGCCGCATCGCTACTCGCGCCTCGGCGCGCTGCGCGCCGAGTTCGCCACCTGCTTCTCCGACGCCGATGCCGTGATCATCGCCGACGTCTATGCCGCCGGCGAGGCGCCGATCGAGGGCGTCAATCGCGACATGCTGGTGGGTCTGGTGCAGCGCGCCGGCCATCGCGACGTGGCGCCGCTCGGCGGACCGGGCGAGTTGCCGGAGATGATCTGGGACATGGCGCGCCCGGGCGACGTCGTGGTCTGCCTCGGCGCCGGCAACATCACCGCCTGGGCACATGCGCTGCCCGGCCAGATCCAGCAGCTTGCGGCCGAGAAGGCCGGCCCGCGCGCCATCGCCAACGACTCCGGCTCCCACAGCGGATCGGCGGCATGATGGCTCTCGCGACCTCGACTCCCCACCTGATCGACCGGCTGCCCCGGCCGCGCGGACGGCTGACTGCCGATGCGCCGCTCGGCCCGCAGACCTGGTTCCGCGCGGGTGGTCCGGCCGAGGTCCTGTTCCGGCCGGCCGATGTCGAGGATCTCGCTTCTTTCATGGCTGCACTTCCGTCGGACGTGCCGGTCACGGTGCTGGGCGTCGGCTCCAATATCCTGGTGCGCGACGGCGGCGTGAAGGGCGTGGTGATCCGCCTGCTGCGCGGTTTCACCGGCATTGCGGTCGAAGGACATGAGGTCGTGGCCGGTGCGGGCGCTCCCGATCTCAACGTCGCGCTGACGGCGCGCGATCATGCGCTGGCCGGTCTCGAGTTCCTGAGCGGCATTCCCGGCACGATCGGCGGCGCGCTGCGCATGAATGCCGGCGCCTATGAAGGCGACCTGGCGCAGGTCCTCGTCTCCGCCGAAGCCGTCGATCGCGCGGGCAAGGTCCATGCGGTTGCGACCGCCGCGATGGGCTTCAGCTATCGTCACAGCGAGGCGCCGGGCGACTGGATCTTCACCTCGGCGCGCCTGCGCGCGACGCCGGGGGACCAACTCGCCATCGCCCGCCGCATCGCCGAGATCGACGCCGCCCGCACCGACTCCCAGCCGCGCAGCCGGACCGGCGGCTCGACCTTCGTCAATCCGCCGGGTCACAAGGCCTGGCAGCTGGTCGACAAGGCCGGCTGCCGCGGCCTGCGAATCGGCGAGGCCCAGGTTTCCGAGAAGCACTGCAACTTCCTGATCAACCTCGGCGAGGCCACGGCGACCGACATCGAGGCGCTGGGCGAGGAAGTGCGCCGCCGCGTGCTGGAAAAGACCGGCGTGCAGCTCGAATGGGAGATCCGGCGCATCGGCGAACCGGCGGGGAGAGCAGGGCAATGAAGCGCGTTGCAGTCCTGATGGGCGGCTGGTCGCCTGAGCGTGAAGTCTCCCTGGTGAGCGGCAAGGCCTGCGCCGAGGGTTTGCGCGAAGGCGGGCACGAGGTCGTCGAGTACGACGTGAAGCGCGACCTGCGCGCGCTGGTCGATTTCCTGCGCCCCGCCAATGGTGGCGGGCCGGACGTGGTGTTCAACGCATTGCACGGCCGCTACGGCGAGGATGGCTGCATCCAGGGCGTCCTCGAGATCATGCGCGTGCCCTATACGCATTCCGGCGTGCTGGCCTCGGCCATCGCCATGGACAAGCCGATGGCGCGCCACGTCTTCACGTCCCTGGGCCTCAGAGTGGCCGACGGCAAGGTGATCGAGCGCCGCTCGCTGGCCTCGGGCGATCCGATGGCCCGGCCCTATGTCGTGAAGCCGATCGACCAGGGATCGAGCGTCGGCGTCCATATCGTGCGCGACGGCGACAATCTGGCGGCCGTCGAGGCGGCCGAGGCGGCGTTCGGCGAACGCGTGCTGGTCGAGAAGTTCGTGCCGGGCCGCGAGCTCACGGTGGCCGTGATGGACGACCATGCCGTCGCCGTCACCGAGCTGCGGCCGCGCACGCGCTTCTACGATTACGAGGCCAAGTACACCGACGGCATCACCGAGCATCTGGTGCCGGCGCCGGTGCCCGAGGATGTCTATGAACTCGCCCGCCAGTGGGCCCTGATGGCGCACGAGGCGCTGGGCTGCAACGGGCTGAGCCGGGCCGACTTCCGCTGGGACGACACGCAGCCCGGCACGTCGGGCCTGGTCATCCTCGAACTCAATACCCAGCCCGGCATGACGCCGCTGTCGCTGGCGCCGGAGCAGGCCAAGTGGGCCGGCATCTCTTGGTCCGAGCTCATGACCTGGATGGTCGAGCACGCGAGGCAGCCCTCGTGAGCGCCGCGAAGAAGACAGCCACGCCCAAGGCCGGCGCCGCGCCGCGCCGCGACTACGACCGGCGCAAGAAGCGTGGACCGGTCCGCAAGACCGGCCGTCCGTTCTGGAAGCAGCCGGTGCTGCTGGGTGCCATCGTCCTGCTGTTGGGCTGCGGCGGCGGAGGCGGCTGGTGGGCCTGGCGCGAGGGCTGGCTGGTCGAGGCGCAGAACCAGTTGGACTCGATCTCGCGCACGGTCGTGGGCGCCATCACGCCGTTCAAGCTGGCCGACGTCACCGTCGAGGGCCGCGACTATGTCGAGCGCGCCGATCTTCTGGCGGCGCTGAACGTCAGCCGCGGCGACTCGCTGCTCGGCATCGACCTGCAGGCTTCCCGCAAGCGACTCGAAGCCATCGACTGGGTCGAATGGGCGACGGTCGAGCGCCGCCTGCCGGACACGCTCTATGTCACGATGAAGGAACGCCGCGCCGTCGCGATCTGGCAAAACGGCAACGAATACACGCTGATCGATGCCAACGGCCGCACGGTGCGGGCGAGCCGCATGCCGCCCGGCGCCGAGAAGCTCCTGCTGCTGGGCGGCACCGGCGCCCCGGACCATGTCGGCGACCTGCTGCTGCTGCTCACCTATGAGCCGACGGTTGCGCAGCAGCTGCGCTCCGCCGTCTGGGTCGGGCAGCGCCGCTGGAATCTGATCCTGAACAACGGCGTCGAGATCTGGCTGCCGGAGGAGGACGCCGTCGCGGCCCTCCAGCATCTCGCCAAGCTCGATGGGCAGCACAAGCTGCTGTCGCGTGAATTCGGCGTCGTCGATCTGCGACTGCCCGATAAACTTTATCTCAGAAAGCGCAATCCAGGCGACGCGACGCCGGGGCCAGCGTAGAATCGACTAACTCGCGAGTGTACGCGTAGACGGGGGACATCGTGGCGAAGACGAGAAATGGCGTCATAGCGGCGCTCGACATCGGAACGAACAAGGTCGTTTGCTTTGTTGCCCGTGTCGACGGACAGGGGCTCCGCGTGGTCGGCATCGGCCATCAGCCCGCGCTCGGGATGCGCTCCGGCAACATCGTCGACATGGAAGCCGCCACCCGCGCCATCTCCTCCGCCGTGTCGACCGCAGAGGAAATGTGCGGCGAGCAGGTGCGCGACGTCATCGTCGGCGTGAGCGGCGGCTCGGCCGCCTCGCACAATCAGAGCCTCGAAGTCGCGATCGGCCATCACGAGATCGGCGAGCGCGACGTCCGCCGCGTCCAGCAGCACATCCAGCTCCCGGCCGAGACGGCCGACCGCGACATCATCCATTCCGCCGCCATCGGCTACACGGTCGACGGCACGCCGGTCCGCGACGCCCGCGGCATGTTCGGCGAGCGGCTGGGCGTCGATGTCCATTTGGTGACCGCGGCGAGCGGCGCGATGCGCAACCTGCAGGTCTGCGTGCGCCGCGCCCACCTCGAGATCGCCGACCGCGTGGTCGCCGCCCATGCCGCGGGCCTCAGCTCGCTGGTCTCGGACGAGCGTGACCTCGGTGTGACCCTGATCGACATGGGCGCCGGCACGACGTCGATCGCCGTCTTTTATGAAGGCCACCTGGTGCACGTCGATTCGATCCCGGTCGGCGGCGAGCATGTCACGCGCGACATCGCGCGCGGCCTGTCGACCCCGGTCGCCCATGCAGAGCGGATGAAGACGCAGATCGGCCGCGCCGTCATCAAGCCCAACGACGAGTACGACATCATCGATGTGCCGCTGATCGGCGAGGAAGATCGCACGCGGCCCAACCACATTCCGCGTTCGATCCTCGTCGGCATCATTCGTCCGCGAGTCGAGGAGACGTTCGAGCTCGTGCGCAGCCGACTCGAAGCATCTGGTGTGGATAAGTTGGCCGGCGGACGCGCTGTTTTGGTCGGCGGCGGCTGCCAACTCGATGGTGTTCCCGAAGTCGCCGCCGCGATTCTCAACAAGAAGGTGCGCACCGGTGCACCGCTCCGTCTTGCGGGACTCGCGGATTCGACAGGCGGGCCGGCATTTTCCGCAGCCGCCGGTCTTCTGTCCTTCGCGCTCCAGAATCATGCGGTGACGCAAAGCCAACCGGCGGCGAACGAAGTACCGTCGAGTCGAATCGGCCGGATTGGCAGTTGGATTAGAGAAAACTTTTAGGCAATATGTTGTGCGGGATAAGGCAGATCCCACAGGCTATAGACATAAAGACAAGAAAAAGCCGGTGGCGGTGAAGGGTCTCTAACAAAACAGGAGGTCCACGCTGTCGCTCCGAGCAGATAACCCCCTCGTTTGCGTGGAGAAAACCGAATGACAATCAACCTCAGTCTCCCTCAGACGGAGTCCGAGATTAAGCCGCGCATTACCGTCGTCGGTGTCGGTGGCGCGGGCGGAAACGCCGTCAACAACATGATCAGCGCTGCGCTGGAAGGCGTGGAGTTCATCGTTGCGAATACCGACTCGCAGGCGCTCAGCCAGTCGCTCGCCGACCGGCGCGTGCAGCTCGGCATCACCATCACCCAGGGACTTGGCGCCGGCGCACGGCCCGAGGTCGGCCGCCAGGCCGCCGAGGAAGCGCTGCCCGAGATCCTTCAGCTCCTCGACGGCGCGAACATGGTGTTCGTCACCGCCGGCATGGGCGGCGGCACCGGCACCGGTGCGGCGCCCGTCATCGCCGCCGCGGCGCGCGAGCAGGGCATCCTCACCATCGGCGTCGTGACCAAGCCGTTCCACTTCGAAGGCCGCCGCCGCATGCAGTCGGCCGAGCAGGGCATCACGGAGCTGGAGAAGGTTGTCGACACGCTGATCGTCATCCCCAACCAGAACCTGTTCAAGATCGCCAACGAGAAGACGACGTTCGCCGACGCCTTCAAGATGGCCGACGACGTGCTGCACATGGGCGTGCGCGGCGTCACCGATCTCATGGTCATGCCGGGCCTCATCAACCTCGACTTCGCCGACATCCGCACCGTCATGGGCGAGATGGGCAAGGCGATGATGGGCACGGGCGAGGCGGAAGGGCCGGACCGCAGCCGCGTCGCTGCTGAGTCGGCGATCTCCAACCCGCTGCTGGAAGATCATTCGATGAAGGGCGCCAAGGGCGTTCTCATCAACATCACCGGCGGCCTCGACATGACGCTGCACGAAGTCGACGAAGCGGCCAACCGCATCCGTGAGGAAGTGGACGGCGACGCCAACATCATCTTCGGCTCGACCTTCGATGCCACGATGGATGGCCGCATGCGCGTGTCGGTGGTCGCCACCGGCATCGCCGCCATGGCTGCCCAGCAGCCCGCGCCGAACTACCTGTCGCTCGACATGAACCGGCCGATGCAGACCGGCCAGCCGGCGCTCAGCCGCCCGGTCGCGCCACCGATGGGTCGCGTCGCCATGCCGGCCGCTGCCGTGGCCGCGCCGGCACCGGTGATGCCGGCCGCTCCCGTCGCGCCGCCGGCTCCGCCGGTCGCCGTTGCACCGCCGGCTCCAGTGTACGAAGCGCCGGTCGCTGCTGCCGCTCCGGCTGCACCGATGATGGCTTCGATGCCGACGCCTGCTCCGGCGTACGAAGCGCCGTTCGAAGAGCCCGTGATGGAAGCGCCGGTCGCCCCGGCGCCCGCACCGATCCCGGCTCCCGTCGCGGTCGCGCCGGCTCCGGCGCCCGCGCCGGCAGCCCCGCAGCGTCCGCTGGTCGACGAGAACGACTGGCGCATCAGCCGTCCCTCGACGGCCAAGGCACCCGTGCGGGCCGAACCGGTCACGCGGCCGACGGCCGCCCGCCCGGCGACCGACAATCGTGCGCCGAACCTGTTCCAGCGCATCACCGGTGCTTTCTCGGCACCGAAGCCCGCGACGACGGCAGCCGCTCCGGCCGAGCCGCCCGTCGCGCGTCCGGCGCCCGCGCCGGCCCCTGACAATGTCGTTGCGGTGGCCCCGAAGGCTCCGGTTTCGCGCCCCGCGCCGGTCCAGACCTCGATCAGCCTTGATGTCACGGAGCGTGCGAAACCCGCGCGCGATGATGACGACCTGCAAATTCCGGCATTCCTGCGGCGGCAAGCCAACTGACGCAGGAATTCTGCTCTTCACGCATCTTCCTGAGGGGCCGTCCGGCCCCTCTTTTTTTCGCTGGCACATGATATAACGCGCCGGCACGAAGTTCATTGCGGATGGGACATGTCGAAGTTGGTTGTGGGTAAGGGCCGTCGCATCGTTGCGGGGCTGGCGCTGGCCTTGGCGGCGTTCGGACTGTCCGCATGCGGCGGCTCGGACGACGACAAGTACGTCGAGCAGCCCGTCGAGCAGCTGTACAATCGCGGCCTCGATGCCCTTGGCCAACAGGAATACAAGACGGCGGCCAAGAGCTTCGAAGAGGTCGATCGCCAGCATCCCTATTCGGTGTGGGCGACCAAGGCCCAGATCATGGCGGCCTTCGCTTATTACCAGTCCAACAAGTACGACGATGCCATCATCGCGTTGGATCGCTTCATCCAGCTCCATCCCGGCCATCGCGACCTGCCCTACGCCTACTATCTGAAGGCGCTCTGCTACTACGAGCAGATCTCCGACGTCGGCCGCGACCAGCGCACCACCCAGCAGGCACTCGATGCGCTGGCCGAGGTCGTGAAGCGTTTCCCCGAATCGCCCTATGCCCGCGACGCGCGCCTCAAGGTCGAGCTCTGCATCGACCATCTTGCCGGCAAGGAGATGGCGGTCGGCCGCTACTACCAGACCAACCAGCAGTATGTCGGCGCCATCAACCGCTACCGCGTGGTGATCGAGCGCTACCAGACGACGACGCATGTGCCCGAGGCGCTGCACCGGCTGGTCGAGACCTACCTCGCGCTCGGCGTGAAGAGCGAGGCCCAGGAAGCGGCGGCCGTGCTCGGCTACAATTTCCCCGGCAGCGAATGGTATCAGGACAGTTACTTCCTGATGACCGGCGAGGGCACACGGCCGGCCGACGAGAAGCGCGGCTGGTTCTCCAGCATCTTCTGACCGTCCGGCATGCTCGCCACGCTTTCGATCCGCGACTTCGTGCTGATCGAGAAGCTCGACCTCGATTTCGCTCACGGCGGCGGCCTCGGCGCGCTGACCGGTGAGACCGGCGCCGGCAAGTCGATCCTGATCGACGCGCTGGGCCTGGCGCTGGGCGCCCGTGCCGAATCGGGCGCGGTGCGGCGCGGCGCTGCCCAGGCCTCGATTGCCGCCTCCTTCGATCTGCCGCGCGACCATCCTGCGCGATCGGTCCTCGCCGAGCAGGGTCTCGACGAAGAGGACGTCCTGACCTTGCGCCGCATGATCGGCGCCGACGGGCGTGGCCGTGCCTTCGTCAACGACCAGCCGGCCTCGGTCGCGCTGCTGCGCCGGCTCGGCGACACGCTGGTCGAGATCCAGGGGCAGATGGAACAGCACGGCCTGCTCGACACGGGAACGCACCGCGCCTCGCTCGACGCCTTCGCCGGCCTGGAGAAACAGGCGGCGGCCGTTGCCTCCACGTGGACGGCCTGGCGATCCGCCGAGCAGGCTCACGCCGACGCGCAGGCGACGGAAGAGGCAGCGCGGCGCGATGAGGACTTCCTGCGCCACGCGGTGAAGGAACTGGATGCCCTGGCGCCGAAGGCCGACGACGAGGAGACGCTGGCGAGCGAACGTCAGCTGTTGCGGGCCGGCAGTGCGCTGGGCGAAGCGGTCACCCAGGCGCTGGGCGAGCTGGAGCAGGGCCGCGGCGCCGTCGCGAGCCTCCGGACCGCGCATCGCCTGGTCGAACGCAATGCCGACAAAGCCGCGGGCCGGCTCGATGCGCCACTGGCGGCGCTCGATCGGGCGCTCAGCGAGGCGACGGAAGCACAGGCCCAGCTCGAGATGGCGCGTGACGGGCTGGAGTTCGATCCGGCGCGACTCGAGAAGATCGAGGAGCGGCTGTTTGCGTTGCGGGCGCTCGCGCGCAAGCACAATGTCGCCGTGGCCGGGCTTGCGGCGCTTTCGGAGAAGTTCTCGGCGCAGCTCGCGGCGCTCGACGATGGCGAGGCCGGGCTGAAGAAGCTCGCCGCCGCGGCGAAGGCGGCACGCGCGGCCTACGTGACCGCCGCCGAAACGCAGGCGGCCGCGCGGCGCAAGGGTGCGGCCAAGCTCGACAGGGCGGTGGCCGCCGAACTGGCGCCGCTCAAGCTGGAGCGGGCGAAGTTTGTCACCGAGGTGGCGGCCTTGCCTGAAGCCGAATGGTCGGGGGCGGGCACCGATCGCGTGCAGTTCACCGTCTCGACCAATCCCGGCGCGCCGCCGGCGCCGATTGCCAAGATCGCGTCCGGCGGCGAGCTCTCGCGCTTCCTGCTGGCACTCAAGGTCTGCCTCGCCAAGGTCGGCGACGCACCGACCATCGTGTTCGACGAGGTCGATTCGGGCATCGGCGGCGCCACTGCGGCGGCCGTCGGAGAGCGCTTGAAGCGGCTGGCCAGGGACGTGCAGGTGCTGGTCGTCACCCATTCGCCGCAGGTCGCCGCGGTCGCCGACCGCCACTGGCTGATCCGCAAGACCACGACGCGCACGGCCGCCAGCACCGACGTGCTGGCCCTGGACGCTACGGGCCGCCGCGAGGAGATCGCGCGCATGTTGTCGGGCGCCGAAGTGACCGTGGAGGCGCGCGCCGCAGCCGATCGCTTGCTGGCGACGGCAGGCTAGGAGCGCGCGATGTCCCGGGCAGCGAAGGTCGTGGCCGCACTTGCGGTCGACAAGATGACGGAGCGGCAGGCGCGGGGCGAGCACAAGCGCCTGGCCGAGGAGATCGTCCACCACGACAAGCTCTATCACGAGAAGGACGAGCCGGAGATCTCGGACGCCGAGTACGACAAGCTTCGTCAGCGGCTGAAGGCGATCGAGGCGCGCTTCCCGCAGATCGTCGACATGTTCAGCCCGACGCAGAGGGTCGCGCCGACGCCGACGACGGCCTTCGCCAAGGTGACGCATCGCCGGCCGATGCTGTCGCTCGACAACTGCTTCACCCTTGAGGAGCTGCAGGAGTTCCTCGACCGCGTGCGCCGCGGCCTGGAGCGTGAGACCAACATCGGGCCCGAGGACGAGATCGCTTTCAGCTGCGAGGCCAAGATCGACGGTCTGTCGATCAGCCTGCGCTACGAGGATGGCGAGTTCGTGCAGGGCGCGACGCGCGGCGACGGCACCACGGGCGAGGACGTGACGGCCAACCTGCGCACGGTGAAGGACATCCCGCACGCGCTGAAGGCGCACGGCAAGGACGGGTTCCCGAAGTCGATCGACGTGCGCGGCGAGGTCTATATGGAGCGCGAGGCGTTCCAGGAGATGAACCGGCGCCAGGAAGAGGCGGGCGAGAAGACCTTCGCCAACCCGCGCAACGCCGCGGCGGGCTCGCTGCGCCAGCTCGACGCGAGCATCACCGCGACGCGCCCCCTGCGCTTCTTCGCCTATGCCTGGGGCGAGGCCGAGCCGCGCTCCTGGAAGACGCACAGCGAATACCTGAAGCTGCTCAAGGCGTGGGGCTTCAAGACCAATCCCCTGACCGAGCTCTGCCGCACGCCGGACGAGGTGCGCGCCTTCTACGAGAAGATCGCCGTCGAGCGTCCGTCGCTGCCCTATGACATCGACGGCGTCGTCTACAAGGTCGACCGCATCGACTGGCAGGAACGCCTGGGCTTCGTGAGCCGTGCGCCGCGCTGGGCGACGGCGCACAAGTTCCCGGCCGAACAGGCGCGGACGCGATTGAATGCGATCAACATCCAGGTCGGCCGCACCGGCGCGTTGACACCGGTGGCCGATCTCGAGCCGGTAAACGTGGGCGGTGTCATGGTGGCGCGTGCAACCTTGCACAATGCCGACGAGATCGAGCGGCTCGACGTGCGGGTCGGCGACATGGTGACGATCCAGCGCGCCGGCGACGTGATCCCGCAGGTGCTGGGCTTCGTGCCCGAGGAGCGGCCGAAGAATGCCAGGAAGTATCACTTCCCCACGCATTGCCCCTGTCCGCTCGAGACCGAGGTGAAGGCCGAGGAGGGCGGCGTGGTGCGGCGCTGCTCCGGCGGCCTCGAATGCCCGTTCCAGCAGGTCGAGCGCCTGCGCTACTTCGTGTCGCGCAACTGCTTCGACATCGAGGGGCTGGGCGGCACGCACATCGAGAACTTCTTCAACGACGGGCTGCTCAAGGTGCCGGGCGATATCTTCCGGCTGCCCAAGCACGAAGCCGACATCAAGAAGCGCGAGGGCTGGGGCGACCTGTCGGTGCGAAACCTCATCGCCGCCATCGAGGCGCGCCGCACCATCTCGCTCGACCGCTTCATCAACGCCATCGGCATCCCGCTGATCGGCGAGGCCACGGCCAAGATCCTGGCGCAGGAATACGGCGATGCCGATGCCTGGCTGGGCGAGATGCTGGCCGCCGCAAAGGAGCGCGAGACGCATCCCGATGCGGCGAAGAAGGAGAAGGCCTCCGAGACGGTCGGGCCGAGCTACGGCCGGCTCTGCAACATCGAGCAGATCGGCGTCACCACGGCGGACGCGATGTGCGCCTTCTTCGGCGAAGGCCACAATGTCGAAATCATCCGCGACCTGCTGAAGCAGCTCGAGGTCCAGCGGGTCGAGCGCCGCGTCGTCGCCGCCGATGCCAGGCTCAAGGACAAGATCGTGGTGTTCACCGGCGAGCTGTCCACGATGACCCGCGACGCCGCCAAGGCGCGCGCCGAGGAACTGGGCGCCAAGGTCACCGACTCCGTATCGAAGAAGACCAGCCTCGTCGTGGTGGGCGAGAATGCCGGCTCGAAGGCCCGCAAGGCCGCCGAACTCGGCGTGCAGACGATGACGGAAGAAGAGTGGGTGAAGCTCAGCGAGTAGCTTCCACCGTTTGCCTCGTCAAATCGCCCGCGTTGCCTCAGCGAGCCACGCACGGGTCTCATCGTCCACGTTGGGACCGACCGTCTCGCGCACCCGGCGGTGATAGTCGTTGAGCCACTGACGCTCGGTCTCGGTCAGCAGGCCCGTCTCAATGCAGGCGAGGTGGATCGGCGCCAGAGTCAGCGTCTCGAATTCGAGGTAGCGGCGGTCGGCGCCCGCGATCTCGACCTCCTTCACGGCGACGAGATTCTCGATGCGGATGCCGTAGGCCCCGGTCTTGTAGTAGCCGGGCTCGTTGCTGACGATCATGCCCGGCTGCAGCGCGACCGAGTTCGGCATCTTGGAGATGCGATGCGGGCCCTCGTGCACCGACAGGTAGGCGCCGACGCCGTGCCCGGTCCCGTGATCGTAGTCGAGGCCGACCTGCCACAGCGCGTAACGCGCCAGCACGTCGAGCTGCGAGCCGGTCGTGCCCACCGGGAAGCGGGCGCTGGCCAGCGCGATGTGTCCTTTGAGGACGCGCGTGAAGCGGTCGCGCATTTCCGGCGAGGGCGTGCCGACGGCCACGGTGCGGGTGATGTCGGTGGTGCCGTCGCGATACTGGCCGCCGGAATCCACGAGATAGAGGCTGCCGGGCTCGAGCGTGCGCTCGGTCGCCTCGGAAGCGCGGTAATGCACGATGGCGCCGTTGGCGCCGGCGCCGGAGATGGTGTCGAAGCTCAGGTCGCGCAGCTTGCCGGTTTCCTCGCGCAACGCCTGCAGGCGGTCCGACACCTCGATCTCGCGTAAGCTTCCAGTGCTTGATTTGTGGTCGAGCCACTGCAGGAAGCGGCTGACGGCGGCGCCGTCGCGGCGATGCGCGACGCGGATGCCTTCGAGCTCGACCGCGTTCTTGCAGGCCTTGGGCAGCGAGATGGGATCGGCGTCGCGCACCAGCGTCGCGCCGGCGCCTTGCAGCCGCGTCGCGGCCCAGTAGGGCGCGGTCGAGGTCTCGACCAGAACGCGCTTGCCGATCTTGCCCAGCATGTCGAGCGCGCTGCCCAGCTCCTCGGGCGGCGCCAGGGTCACGGCATTGCCCAGCCACGACACGGTGCGGTCGGGGATCTTGCGGCGGTCCATGTAGAGGTCGACATGGCCGTCGGCATGGATCAGCGCGAAGCCCAGCGCGAACGGCGTGCGCGGGACGTCGCCGCCGCGCACGTTCAGCAGCCAGGCAATCGAATCCGGCGCGGTGATCAGGGCGACGTCGGCGTTCTTCGAGGCGAGCGTCTCGGCAATGCGGGCGCGCTTGCTCTCGCTGGTCTCACCGGCGAATTCGACGGGGTGCGGCAGCACGGGCGCGAGCGGCGCCGGCGGCCGGCCGTGCCACACGCTATCGACGGGATTGGACTCGACCGGCACGAAGCTGCCGCCGGCCCGCTGGCAGGCGCGGGCGAAGCGATCGTATCCGTCGGCTGTCTGCAGCCAGGGATCGAAGCCCAGCTTGCCGCCCTTGGGCAGGTTGTCGGCGATCCATTGCTCGGCCGATTGCTCGGGAATCTGGTGCGGCTCGAAGGCCTTGATGTCGACCTGGTCGCGGACGGCCAACGTATAGCGGCCGTCGATGAAGATCGCCGCGCGGTCGGCCAGCACGATGGCCAGGCCCGCCGAGCCGCTGAAGCCGGTGAGCCAACCCAGCCGCTGCGAGCGCCGCGGCACATATTCGCCCTGATGCTCGTCCGCACGGGGCACGACGAAACCGTCGAGGCCGCGCCGCTTCAGCTCGGCCCGGAGGTCGGCGAGGCGCGCGGCCGGGGCGGGGCTGGCCTCCAGCCCATCGTCGGCGCCGGCCAGCTCCGCCCGCCACGCAGACAGCGCCCGGGTCATCTCGGCGTCGGAATCGGGGTCGATCAGCTCGACCCATTCCGGCCCGGACAGACTTTCCGGGGCGGCGGCGACGCCGCGCATCAGGGAATCGAGCGCGGCCGGGTCGGCGCTGCGACCGCGCTTGCGGAGAAGGGCGAGGACGTCGTCGGGCGGGGAACTCATGTCTCTCAAACCCTACGCGCGGCACTGGGTTCAGGCAAACTGAGCAATTTTTGTTCTCTCGCAGGTGCGAAATGCCAAAATATGATGCGTCATGCGCTCGGTGCATAGCGACTGTTCAGGGTCTGCACTTATCCTTGTAAACCAACGCTCTATATTCCTCGGGTGCGGTGCAGCAAAAACTATCGCGCCGCACAAAAGAAGGAGACTATCATGATGACCCAGCCGATTCGGACCTTTAAGGATCTGACCAGCGAAACTGCGCCGGCAGGGGGAAACGCGAATTCCAAGTTCGGCTTCACCGTTGACGATCGCCGCCTGATCGAGCTCCGCGCCCGCTATGCGCGTGCCGAGATGCTGGCGAACGCATTGGGCGACGCGATCCTGTGGATCGGCCGCCTATATGATCGCGCCGTCGGCGGGATCAAGGCCGACCTGAAGCTGCGCGCCGCCGAGGCCCAGCTGCACCGCATGAGCGACCGCGAACTGTCGGACCTCGGCCTGTGCCGGGCCGACATCACCTTCGCGATCCGCGAGGCCGCTGAAGGCGTCACCCCGCAGTTCGCGGGTGCCGGCGAGCGGGTTCCCGCGGCCAACCAGAACCTGCGCCGCGCGGCGTAGCCGATTGTTGAGTAGCGTAGCGTAAGCGTACGAGGGCCGGCGAGAGCCGGCCCTTTCGTTTTGTGGTCTCAGTTCCGGCGCAGGACCAGGCTGCGCCACCAGGCGCCGCCCGTCTCGAGGTCGATGCGGCGCTCGAAGACGAAGCCGCGGCGGCCATAGGCGGCAAGGATGTTGGCCGCCTGTTCGACCAGCAGGCCGCTCAGCAGCACGCGGCCGCCGGGGTGGACCGACGCGCCGAAAACCTCGGCGAGATCGAGCAGCGGCCCGGCCAGGATGTTGGCCACGATCAGGTCGTAGGGCGCACGGCTCGACAGTTCGTCGGCCTGCAGGCCTGAGGACACGAAGAAGGAGCAAAGTTCGGGCACGCCGTTCAGCCCGGCATTCTCGCGCGCGACCTCGACGGCCTCGGCATCGTTGTCGCCGCCGATCACCGGCCGCTTCCAGAGCTTGGCCATCGCGATGGCGAGGATGCCGCTGCCGCAGCCAACATCGACGGCGTTGACCGTCTCCGCCGGATCGAGGGTCGCCAGCATCTCCAGGCAGCCGCGCGTCGTGGCGTGCGTGCCGGTGCCGAAGGCCAGGCCGGCGTCGATGCGCAGCGGCAGCAGGCCCTCGGGCCGCCCTTCGGGGACGTGCGACGGATGCACCCAGAAAGGCCCGACCGCGAAGGGCCGGAAGGAGCGCTGGTTCTCGGCCACCCAGTCGATGTCGGGCAGCTCTTCCCAGCGCCAGTCCGGCACGGCGAGGCCGAGTGCCTCGGCCGCGGCGTCGATTGCCGTCTCGACCAGCGCCTCGTCCCCTTCGCCGAAAATGTCGATGCGCCACGGCCCGTCGCGCGAGACCTCGCAGCTCGCGACGATGAAGCCTTCCTCGCCCAGCCGTTCTTCCAGCAGGATTTCCCAGTCGGCGCGCTGCACCGCCGGGGCGACGAAGCCTGCCTTGCGTACCTTATTCATGCGGGAAGGAAGAGCATGCGCTGGGGTGGCAAGTCCACGCCCACATGGTCGCCGACGCTGCGCAATTCGCTGCCGGACTGGAACGGCGTCTCGATCAGGATTTCGCTTTCGCCGATGCGCACGCCGTAGCGCACGGTCGCGCCCAGGAATTCGCGGTGAGTCACCGGACCACGTAGGGGCGCACTTTCCGGCGCCGACAGGGCGGCATGCTGGGGCCGAAACACCAGGCGTTTACCGGAAGGAATGGGCACGCCGGCCCGCTCGTCGAGGATGTTCGCGGAGCCCAGGAAGTTCGCGACGAAAAGATTGGCGGGGTTTTCATAGAGCTCCATCGGCGTGCCGACCTGCTGGACCCGGCCGGCATCCATCACGGCGATGCGGTCGCAGATCGTGTTGGCCTCTTCCTGGTCATGGGTCACGAAGATCGTCGTGAGGCCGAGCCGCTGCTGCAGAGACCTCAGCTCGCGGCGCACGCTCACGCGCATCTTGGCGTCGAGATTGGACAGCGGCTCGTCGAGCAGCAGCACCTTGGGTTCGATGGCGATGGTGCGCGCCACGGCCACACGCTGCTGCTGTCCGCCCGAGAGCTGGGCGGGCCGCCGCTCGGCGTAGGCGACGAGACCCACAAGTTCGAGCGCCTGCGCAACGCGCCGGTCGATCTCGGCGCGCGGCAGGCGACGCTCTTCCAGGCCAAAGGCGACGTTCTTCGCTACGGTCATGTGCGGCCACAGCGCGTAGCTCTGGAACACCATGCCGACGTCGCGCTTCCACGGCGGCAATGGTGCTACGTCCTGGCCGTCGAGCAACACCTTGCCGGTCTGTGCCTGCGCGAAGCCCGCGATCAGCCGAAGAAGGGTGGTCTTGCCGCAGCCCGAGGGACCGAGGAAGGCGAAGAACTCGCCGGGGCGGATCGAGAGGGCGACATCCTTCAGCACATGCGTCGCGCCATAGGAAAGGTTCACGCCCGTGATCTCGATGCCCACGGCCTTTTGCGCCTGCGACATGGTCGTCTCCGTCATATATCGAGGCCCCGGGCGCGTTGCGAGCGGTCGACCGCTAGCTGCGACAGCCACATGCAGATCGCCACGATCAGCACGGCGATCACGCCCAGCGCCGCGCCGGCGCCGCGTCCGGCCGGGGTCTGCATCAGCACGTAGAGTCCATAGGCCAGCGGCGCGTCGGAGTTGGACTGCACGAGGATCAGCACGGCCGACAGCTCGACCGCGGCCGTCGCGAAGCTGGTGACGAAGCCGGCGAGCAGTCCACCGGTCATCAGCGGGATGACGACCCGCCGCACCGTGCGGGCCTTGGTGGCGCCGAGGTTTTCCGCGGCCTCCTCCAGTGAGACCGAGATCTGTTGCAAGGCGGCGTAGGCGGCGCGCAGCGCGTAGGGCAGGCGGCGGATGGCGATGGCCAGCACGATGACGATCCAGAGGGTCGCCAGCGGCGTGCCGTCGGGCAGGCTGACACCGTAGAAGGCGCGCAGATAGCCGATGCCCAGCACCACGCCGGGCACCGCGAGGGCGGTGCTGGCGGCCCAGTCGAGCCATTGGCGTCCCGGCAGGCGCGTGCGCAGGACGAGATAGGCGATGGCGCCGCCGATCACGACGTCGATGGCCGCCGCGAGGCCGGAATAGAGCAGCGTGTTCTTGATGTAGACCGAGCTGTCGCCCAGCACGCGCGTGTAATGGGCCAGCGTGTAGCCGTCGGGCAGGGGGCTGTAGGACCAGACGGTGGCGAAGGAGAGCAGTACGAGCCCGACATGTGGCGCCAGCACGAGAAAGAGGATCAGGATCACGACGCCATAGGCCAGCACCTGCTCGCGCGGCCGCAGCTTGCGCCGGGCGAGGCCGCCGCCGCCGCGCTGGGTCGTGGCGTAGTCCTTGCCCTTCATGACCAGGGCCGTCGCCCACATGGTCGCCACGGCGACGAGGATCAGCACGACGGAGATCACGTAGCCCATCGGATCGTCGATGCCGATCGAGGTGATGCGCAGATAGGCCTGCGGCGCCAGCATCTCCTTCACGTTGAGCAGCAGCGGCGTCGCCACGTCGTCGAACACCTTCACGAAGACCAGGCTGGCACCGGCGATGTAGCCGGGCAATGCCAGCGGCAAGGCGATGCGGCGGAACAGGCGTAGCCCGTGCGAGCCCAGGTTCTGCGCCGCTTCTTCCATGCTGCGGTCGATGTTGCGCAGCGCCGCCGACAGGTTGACCAGGATGAAGGGGAAATAGTGGATGGACTGCAGGAAGATGACGCCGTTCAGCCCTTCCATGAAGCCGATCTTGAAGTCGAACCATTCGTCGAGCAGCAGGTTCACCGAGCCGTTGCGCCCGAACAGGAGCTGCATCGCCACCGCGCCGACAAAGGGCGGCATGATCAGCGGCAGGAAGCCCAGGGTCTGCACCAGCATGGCGCCGCGGAATTCGAAGCGCGTCGTGAGATAGGCCAGCGGCAGAGCCAGGGCCGATGCCCACACGACCGTCATTCCCGAGACGTAGACCGAGTTCCAGAACGAACGCACGAACAGCTCGGTGCGCCCGAAGTCGAGGAAGTTGACGAGCGTGAGTCCGCCGCCGCCTTTCTCGGTGAAGGCGACGTAGACCACGGTCGCCACCGGCACGAGCAGGAAGATGCCGAGGAAGAGCGCAATGGCGAGGGCGAGCGCGACCTGGCCCGGAGAGCGCGTTCCCGCGAGGGCCATCAATGCTTACCTGTCTTCAATGGAAGCACAGTGAGAGTCCAATAAACGGTGTCATCCCGAGCGAAGCGAGGGACTTTTCCTCAAGCAGGACAAAGGTCCCTCGCTTCGCTCGGGATGACAACGTTTCTGTAAATCGCAAAGCGACTCGCCGGAAGCAGGTACGATCAGCGCGTCAGCTTCAGCGCCTCATCGGCCTTGGCCTTGGCGGCGGCGTACTTCTCCTTGGCGAAGGCGGCCCATTGCTGCTCCAGCTCGGCCTGGCGCGCCGACTTTTCCTTGGCCCCGGTGAACGCCGCCTTGATCTCGGGCGAGGCGGCCTGGGCCTCGGTGATCGGCATGGCGGCGATCAGGTCGCGGGCTTCCTTGGCGAGCGCGCGGGCCTGGGCATTGTCCTTCTGCTTCAGCGCCGCATCGACCTCGTGCAGCGTCTTGGTCACCGCCTTCAGCGGCTCGAGCTGGAAGGTGATGAGCTGGTCGAACAGCGTGTCGACGGCGGCGGTGCGGCTCTCCGACAGCTCGGCGTTGAAGGTCAGGAGTCCCTGGAGGTTCTTGTCCTTGAACGGGTTGGGATAGTCGGCCGGCGCTTTGGCATAGGTCTCGGGGCGCACCGGCAGGCGGCGGATCGTCGGTTCCAGCAGCACTTCCTGGCCGGTGGGCGAGAGCAGGAACTCGATAAAGGCCTCGGCGCCGGCCTTGTTCGGGGCGTTGGCGACGACACCCACATTGGCCGGCACCAGCGTCGTCACCGACGGATAGACGAACTTCACCGGGAAGCCAGCGCCCTGCGAGGAGAAGGCGAAGAAGTCGATCACGATGCCGTAGCCGACCTGGCCCGAGTTCACCGCTTCCGGCACGCCGAACGAACGATCGGTCACGGTGCGCAGGTTGCCGGCGATGTCCTTGGTCGTGCGCCAGCCTTTGTCCCAGCCCTCGCCCTGCAGGATCGTCTCGATCGTGAGATGCGTCGTGCCCGAGCGCGACGGCGCCGAGATCGACACATGGTCGAAGTAGGGCGCCTGCGCGAGGTCCTGCCATTCCTTCGGCGCCGGCAGCTTGTTGGCCTTCACGTAGCGCTCGTTCCACATGATGCCGTAGCCCGAGGCGGCGAAACCCGAATAGAAGCCGTCCTTGTCGTTCACCGGATAGGAGCCGACCTTCTCGGCGATGCCGGCGGCCTTGGGCTTGTAGGCGGACAGCAGCTTCTTGCCCTTCAGCACCTCGAAGGCGTCGGGGGCGGAGGCCCAGAACAGGTCGACCTGGTTGTTGCCCTTGGTCTCCTCGATGAACTTCACGCCGGCATTGGTGTTGCGGTTCTGCACTTCCAGCGTGGCGCCCGGCACGGCCTTCTCGAAGGCCTTCTTGATCGGGTCGGTGACATCCTTGGAAAACGAGGTGACCACCGTCACCTTGCCGGTCTGCGCAAAGCCGGCGCCGGAAACGAGCACGAGACCCAGGGCCGAACCGAGGGCAAGGGCAGAGCGGCGGAACATGGCGTTTCTCTCCTGTGATTCTTTCTCAGGCTGCTTCGATGAAACTGTCGAGCACCTTCTTGGGGCCGGCCTTCTCGAATTCGATATCGAGCTTGTTGCCGTCGACGGCGACGATGCGGCCGTAGCCAAATTTCTGGTGGAAGACGCGCTGGCCGATGCTGAGGTCGACCCGGTCGCCCTCGGTGGCGCGACGATCGTCGGCGGTCTCGTCGCGATAGCGACCGCGCCGGCCAGGGACACCCAGGCTCTCATATTCGAAGCCGCTGGCCTGGTCGCGCAGGCCGCCATGGTGACCGGCGGAGTAAGTCGCATAGAGGCCGGCATCGCTGCTCTCGGCGAGCTGGGCCTGGGGCAGTTCGCGCAGGAAGCGCGACGGGATGGCGGCCTGCCACTGGTTGAAGACGCGGCGGTTGGCGGCGAAGGAGACATAGGCCCGCTTGCGCGCCCGCGTCAGGCCGACATAGGCCAGCCGGCGCTCTTCCTCGAGGCCGGCCAGGCCCTTGTCGTCGAGCGCGCGCTGGTTGGGGAACAGGCCTTCCTCCCAGCCCGGCAGGAAGACCGTGTCGAACTCCAGCCCCTTAGCGGCGTGCAGGGTCATCACGCTCACCATGTCCGTGTCGTCGCGCGACGCCATGTCGGTGAGCAGCGCGACATGCTCCATGAAGGCGGGCAGCGAATCGAATTCCTGCAGCGCGTTCACGAGTTCCTTCAGGTTCTCGATCCGGCCCTCGGCTTCAGGCGAGCGGTCCAGGCGCAGCATGTCGGAGTAGCCCGACTCGTCGAGGATGGTTTCGACCACCTCGACATGGCTCATGCCGTCGAGCATGGCGCGCCAGCGCTCGAAGTTGCGGATCAGGTCGCCCAGCGCCTTGCGCGGCCGCGCCTTCAGCTCGTCGGTCTCGAGCGCCCGCCGCGTCGCCTCGAACAGAGAGATCTTCTGCGTCCGCTGGATCAGCCGCAGCGTGCGCAGCGCCGATTCACCCAGGCCGCGGCGCGGCGTGTTGTAGATGCGCTCGAAGGCGAGATCGTCGTCGTGCTGGATGGTGACGCGGCAATAGGCCAGCGCGTCGCGAATCTCCTGGCGCTCGTAGAAGCGCGGCCCGCCGATCACGCGATAGGGCAGGCCCATCGTAATGAAGCGTTCCTCGAACTCGCGGGTCTGGAAGCCGGCACGCACCAGGATGGCGATCTGCGCCAGCCGGTGCTTGTCGCGCTGCAGCGCCTCGATCTCCTCGCCGATGGTGCGCGCTTCCTCGTCGCCGTCCCACACGCCGCGCAGCGAGATGCGCTCGCCTTCCTTGGCGTCGGTCCACAGCGTCTTGCCGAGGCGGCCTTCGTTATGGGCGATGAGATGCGAGGCGGCGGCCAGGATGTGCGGCGTCGAACGGTAGTTGCGCTCCAGCCGCACGATGGTGGCGTTGGCGAAATCCTTCTCGAAGCGCAGGATGTTGCCGACCTCGGCGCCGCGCCAGCCGTAGATCGACTGGTCGTCGTCGCCGACGCAGCAGACATTCTCCGTGCCCTGTGCCAGCAGCCGCAGCCAGAGATACTGGGCGACATTGGTGTCCTGGTATTCGTCGACCAGGATGTGGCGGAAGCGGCGATGATAGATCGCCAGGATGTCGGGATGCTTCTGCCACAGGGTGACGCAATGCATCACCAGGTCGCCGAAATCGACGGCGTTCACCTCGGCGAGGCGCTCCTGGTACTGGCGGTAGATGTCGGCCGCCCGGCCGCCCGCGAATTCCCCCGCCTCGTCGCCTGAGACTTTCTCGGGCGTCAGCGCGCGGTCCTTCCAGCGCTGGATGATCCCGGACAGGATCCGCGCCGGCCACTTCTTGTCGTCGATCCCCTCCGCCTGCAGGAGCTGCTTGATCAGCCGCGTCTGGTCGTCGGTGTCGAGGATGGTGAAATTGCTCTTCAGCCCGATCAGCTCGGCATGGCGGCGCAGGACGCGCACGCCGATGGCGTGGAAGGTCCCGAGCCACATCCCGTCCGCGGCGCCGCCGATCAGGCTCGCCACGCGGTCGAGCATTTCGCGGGCCGCCTTGTTGGTGAAGGTGACGGCCAGGATCTGCGACGTCCGGGCCTGGCCGGTGATCAGAAGGTGGGCGATGCGGGTGGTCAGCACGCGGGTCTTGCCCGTGCCGGCGCCGGCCAGCACCAGCAAAGGCCCGCCGGCATGCGTTACGGCCTGCCGCTGCTCGTCGTTCAGCCCGTCGAGATGGGCCAGGGACGCAACGGCGCGCCGCGCCGGCATGGGATCGGCCGGGACGGGGTCATCGGTGATTTCGAACGGATCGGCGGGGGGCGCCATGAACCGTCATATAGCAATCGGGGCGGCGGACGCCTATCTTTGAGACTGTGGACGCGCTTGGTGCGCGCGGAGGTAAAGCGGATGGCCCGAGGGTTGAACGGTTCCGCAAACGGCGCTGGCCATTGGCCGCCGCCCGGCGAAGAGGGCGTGATCGCCCGGACTCCCGGTGGTGGTTCGAACCTGCCGCCGTTGGTCGCGGCGGCGTTGCCGGCCGTGGTCGGCGTCAGGACGACGATCCCGGAGACCCGCCGTTCGGCCCAGACTTTGGGCACGGAGCGTGAAGGTCACGGCATCCTGGTCGACGAGGAGGGACTGGTCCTCACCATCGGCTATCTCATCATGGAAGCCGACACGGTCACCATCACCGACATCGATGGCAACGAACTGGCCGCGCGCATCGTCGGCTACGACTATGAAAGCGGCTTCGGCCTGGTGCGGACCGAGGTGCCGATCCCGCAGAAGCCGATGCGCTTCGGCGATTCCGATACCCTGTCCTTGCGCGGCGAGGCCTATGTCGCGGGCCTGGGCGGCGAGAAGGCGGCGCTGAAGGTCAAGGTCGCCGGCCGGCGCGAATTCGCCGGCTACTGGGAGTACCTGCTCGACAATGCCATTTTCACCGTGCCGGCCTATCCGCTGTGGGGCGGCTCGGCACTGATCGGCCTGGAGGGTGAGTTGCTGGGTGTCGGCTCGCTGCTGGTGCAGGAGGCGCTGGGTCCCGGGTCGCCGGCATTTCCCGGCAACATGTACGTGCCGATCAACCGGCTGAAGCCGATCTTCGAGGAGCTGGTGACCACCGGCCGCCTGTCGACCCCGCCGCGCCCGTGGCTCGGCCTCTACACGGTCGAGCATATGGGCCAGCTCGTGGTCGGCGGCATTTCCGACGGCGGACCGGCCGACCGCGCCGGCCTGCAGCGCGGCGACATCCTGCACATGTTGAACGGCGAGGTTCTCGACGATGTCGGCGACTTCTATCGCAAGCTCTGGGCGATCGGCCCGGCGGGCTCGGTGGTGAAGCTCAAGATGGAACGCGACAACGACACGTTCGAGGTCACGGTCCGCACCGGCGACCGCGGCGGCTATCACAAATACGGAACCGACTGATCGCCGCTGTAACAGGGACCTGTGAATAGCCCGCTTTGACTTCCCGCCTGCCCGCTGCATAGGTTCACGGCAACCAGAAACGGGGGATGACGATGGCCAAGGCGTTCGCTTCGCAGGCGGATATGACGGACAAGAAGATCACCTTCAGCCGTCTCTCGGAGCACGCCTACGCCTTCACGGCGGAAGGCGATCCCAATACCGGCATTGTGGTCGGCGACGACGCGGTGATGGTGATCGACGCCCAGGCGACGCCGAAGATGGCGGAGCAGGTGATCGAGCGCATCCGCACCGTCACCGACAAGCCAATCAAATACGTAGTGCTGTCGCATTATCACGCCGTCCGCGTGCTGGGGGCCAGTGGCTACAGCCCCGAACACATCATCTGCAGCGAGGCGACGCGCGACATGATCGTCGAACGCGGCGCGCAGGACTACAAATCCGAGCTTCAGCGCTTCCCGCGCCTGTTCCAGGCGGCGGAGACCGTTCCCGGCCTGACCTGGCCCACCATCACCTTCAACGACCGCATGACCCTGTGGCTGGGCAAGCTGCAGGTCGACATCATCCATGCCGGCCGCGGCCACACCAAAGGCGACACGATCGTCTGGCTGCCCGAGGAGCGGACCTTGTTCAGCGGCGATCTCGTCGAATACGGCGCCACGCCCTATTGCGGCGATGCGCACTACAAGGATTGGCCGGAGACCCTGCAGAAGCTGCGCGACCTCAAGGCCGAGGCGCTGGTGCCCGGCCGCGGCGACGCGCTGATCGGCGAGGGGCCCGTCGAGGAAGGCATCGCCGGAACGCAGGCCTTCCTGAGCGATCTCTACAAGGTTGTGGAGAAGAGTGCCGAGAGCGGCGACTCGCTGAAGCAGGCCTACGACAAGGCGATGGCCGCGCTGCAGCCGCGCTACGGCAACTGGGTGATCTTCGAACATTGCATGCCGTTCGACGTGTCGCGCGCCTACGACGAGGCCAAGGGCCTCGACCATCCGCGCATCTGGACCGCCGAACGCGACATCGAGATGTGGGCGGCGCTCGAAAAGGCCGAGTGACGATGCTCGCCTTGGAGCGCGCCACTCCAGTGGCGCATCATGAGCGCCACTGGAGTGGCGCGCTCCCATGAGCTCTTACACTTACCGCCACTACCCCTACGTCAAACCGCCTGAACTCGACGGCAGAAGCGCGCACCGGCCGGTCGTGATCGTCGGCGCCGGCATGGCAGGGCCGACTCTCGCACTGGCGTTGGCACAGCGTGGCGTGCCGTCGGTCGTGCTCGACGAGGACGACACGGTGAGCCTCGGCAGCCGCTCGATCTGCCAGGCCAAGCACAGTCTCGAGACCTGGGACCGTTTCGGCATCGCGGCCCGCATGGTCGAGAAGGGGATCACCTGGGAACAGGGCGAACTCTATCTCCACGACAGGCCGGTCTTCCGCTTCAACCTGCAGCCCGAGCCTGGCCACAAGTTTCCGGCCTTCGTGAATTTGCAGCAGTATTACGTGGAGGAGTATCTCTACGAACGCTGCCTCGCCGAGCCCCTGGTCGAGCTGCGTTTCCGCAACAAGGTGGTTGCCGTTGCGCCCGGCGACGAAGGCGTAACGGTCAAGGTCAAGACGCCGGACGGCTGCTACTTACTCGATGCCGACTGGCTGGTCGCCTGCGACGGCGTGCGCAGCACGGTGCGGCACCTGATGGACTTGCCCTATCCGGGAGAGGTCTTCCATGACCGCTTCCTGATCGCCGACATCAGGCTTTTGAGCGAGCTGCCGAAGGAACGGCGCTTCTGGTTCTATCCGCCGTTCCATCCGACCAACTCCGTCCTGCTGCACCGCCAGGCCGACAATGTGCTGCGGGTCGATTTCCAGCTCGGTCCCGATGCCGATCCGGAAGAGGAGAAGAAGCCCGAGAACATCGACCGGCGCCTCCGCCAGATGTTCGGTCCTGAAGCGCACTGGGAGCATGAATGGACCAGCGTCTACACCTTCACCTGCCGCATGATGGAGCGCTTCGTCCACGGGCGGGTGATCTTTGCCGGAGACGCCGCGCACGTGGTCTCGCCGTTCGGTGCCCGCGGCGGCAACGGCGCGATCGCCGATGTCGATAACCTCGCTTGGAAGCTGGCGATGATCCTTCACAAGACGGCGCCCGCTTCGCTGCTCGACAGTTATTGCAGCGAGCGCCGCGCGGCGGCGCGCGAGAACATCCTGAACTCGACGCGCAGCACGGACTTCATCACGCCGAAGTTCCCGGCCTCGCGCGCCTTCCGTGATGCCACGCTCGCGCTGGCGCGAGACTTTCCCTTCGCCCGCGCGCTGATCAACAGCGGCCGCCTGTCGGTGCCGACCGGACAGGCCGGCTCGCCGCTCGATACGGCCGACGCCGATACCGATTGGACACGCGGACCGGCACCGGGCCGGGCGATGCTCGATGCGCCGATGGGAGAGGGATGGCTCATCGATCGGCTGGGAGCGGACTTCACAGTGCTGACCTTTGCCGATCGCGAGGCGCCATTGACGGATCTCCCGCCCGGCGCGAGCGGCGTCTGCATTGCAGGCGACGGGCTGGCGCGCCAGCGCTACGATGCGAGGCCCGGGACGACCTATCTCGTTCGTCCCGACCGCTACATCGCCGCCCGCTGGCGCCGCTTCGACAGCGCCGCGATCGCGTCGGCGATCCGGCGGGCGACCGGAAACGGCTGAGGAGACCGAAATGGCCGACACGCCGACTGGCGCGCTGCGCCGCACGTTGAACCTTGCGCGCCCCGACGACGTTTACAACGCGATCGTCGACGCGCACCGGGATCTTACCGACGAGCAATGCCGCGCCTTCGATGCGCGGTTGATCCTGCTGCTGGCCAACCATGTCGGCGACGAGGCGGTGCTGCGCGAGGCACTGACCGCCGTCCGCGACACGATGGAGGAGACATGAAGGATACGCTCACCGGCCGCCTGGCCCTGGTCACCGGCGCAGGCCGCGGCAACGGCGCCGCCATTGCGCGCGGCCTCGCCGCGGCCGGCGCGCGCGTGATCGTCACCGACATCGATCTCGACGCGGCGCGCATCATCGCCGACAGCATCGTCAAGGCGGGCGGCGAGGCGCGTGGCCATGCGCTCGATGTCACCGACGCCGAGAGCTGCAGCAAGCTCGCCCAGGACATTTCCCTGCTGGTCGGTCCGATCAGCATCCTCGTGAACAATGCCGGCATCTTTTTGCGCGGCGGCCTGACCGAACCGGACGGACGGGCGCGCTGGGAGCGCACGATGGAGGTGAACGTCCAGGGGCCGTTCAACGTCACCATGGCCTTCGTCGAGCAGCTGAAGCACACGAAGGGCAGCATCGTGAACATCGCCTCGATCAACTCGTTCGTGGCGCCGGCCGGCAGCGGCGTCTATCCGGTGTCGAAGGGTGCGATCGCCCAGTTCACGCGCGCATTGGCCAGCGAGCTGGCGCCGGATGGCGTGCGGGTCAACGCGCTGGCGCCCGGCATCATCGCCACGGCGATGACCGAGGTGACGCGCGCCGATCCGAAGAAGCTGGAGGGTTTCCTGGCCCATGTGCCGATGAAGCGGGTCGGCCAGCCGGAAGAGCTGGCTGGGCCTGTCGTATTCCTGTGTTCGGAGGCGGCGAGTTACATCACTGGCGCCATCCTGCCGGTCGATGGAGGGTATCTTGGCGTCTGATTTGGATAAGCTCGTGGTGCGGCCGGCGACGGTCGAGGATGTCGATACGCTGCACCGCTTCTCGGTCGATCTCGCGACCTACGAGGACGAGCCCGATGCCGTCGGCTCGATGCCGCAGACGCTTGCGCGCGACGGGTTCGGCGAGAACCCGCAATTCGCCGCACTGATCGCCGAACGCGGGGCCAAGCCCGTGGGCTTCATCCTCTACACGTTCAACTATTCCGTCTGGACCGCGGCGCGCGGCATCTTCATCGAGGATATCTGGGTCGTTCCCGAGGAACGCCGCGGCGGCGTCGCCCGCGCCCTGATGCAGGGCCTCGCGCAGGAATGCGTGGCCAGGGGCTACAAGCGTATCGACCTCAACGTGCTCGACTGGAATCCGGCGCGCGGCTTCTACGAGCGCCTGGGCTATCGCTGGATCCGCAACTGGCTGCCTTACCGCCTGAGCGGCGAGGCGCTGGCCGCGCTCGCTAGCTCTTCTTCGAAAGACTGATGACGCGGCCGGCCTTGGCCGGCTTGGGCAGGACCTTGTGGGTCTCCCAGATCGCATCGAGGCGCTCGGTCACCGGCACAGGCCAGGGGCCGGAACGCCGCGTCTCGTAGTTGATGTTCATGACGATGGTCTCGTTGGTCGCCGCCAGGTAATCCTGCTCGGCGTGATACATCTCGTGGAAGAGATGGACCTTCTTGGCATCGCGGCCGAGGAGCTGCGTCGTGAAGCGCAGCGGCGCGCCCTCGCGGACCTCGCGGTCGTAGGTGACATGGGTCTCGAGCACGAAGGTCATGCCGAGCTTGCCGTCGACGTAGCGGCGGCCCAGCCCCATGTTGCGCATGAAGGCGCCCGAGGCCTGGTCGAAGGCCGTGACGTAGAAGGCCACGTTCATATGGCCGTTCCAGTCGACCCACTCCGGAACCACCGTGGAACGGTGGGTATCGAGCGGGGCGCGCGTGATGAGTTCGGGAAGTTCGTACGGCAGGGACTGAAGCATGGACGCTGTTACTTCTTCTTGATTCCGATGAGGCGACCGGCCTGGCTGGGCCGGGGGAGGGCGGCGTGGGCCGCAGCGAGCTGCTCGATACGCGCCATGGCGAAGTCCGGCCAGGGGGCGGAACGCCGCGAGGCATAGTCGATGTTCATCAGCATCAGCTCGTTGGTCGCGGCGAGATAGCCCTCCGCCGCGTGGTACATCATGTGGATGTAGTGGATGCGCTTGGCGTCGTGGTCGAGGATCTGCGTGGTGATGCGCAGCCCGTCGCCTTCCTTGACCTCGCGGTCGTAGGTCACGTGCGCCTCGAGCACGAAGGTCATGCCGATCTTGTCGCGCGTATATTCGTAGCCGCAGCCGAATTGCTGGCAGAGCGTGTCCGTCGCCTTGTCGAAGGCCACGACGTAGTAGCCGACGTTCATGTGGCCGTTCCAGTCGATCCAGTCGGACAGCACGGTGGCGGGATGGCGATCGAGCGGCGCCGCGAGGTCGAGATCGATCATGGGGTACGGAGCTAATTTCATGCGAGCGACCGTAGCGAAGGGGCCTGAGGCACCGCAAGTTCTGCGCAGCATCGTTGCGAGGAGCGAACATGGCGAAGAAGACGAAGGCGGTCGTGCTGGGCGTGGGCGCCGAGCGCGGCCTGGGCGCGGCGGCGAGCCGGCGCTTTGCGAGAGAGGGTTATCACGTGCTCGTGGCCGGCCGGACCGGTCCCAAGATCGACAAGGTGGTCGAGGGCATTCGCAGCGCGGGCGGCTCGGCGACGGCGGTGATCGTCGACGGCACGAAGGATGACGAGGTGATCGCGCTGTTCGACAGGGCGATGGCCGATGATGCCGACGGTGCACCGGCCGATCTGCTTGTCTTCAACATGGGCAACAACGCCGCCGTCGATTTCCGCGAGATGACGGCGCAGCATTTCGAAGACTCCTGGCGGGTCGGCTGCTTCGCCGGCTTCCTGTTCGGCCGTGAAGCCATGCGCCGCCTGGTGCCATTGGGACGCGGCACGGTGATCTTCACCGGCGCCTCGGGCTCGCTGCGCGGCCGGCCGCGCTTCGCTGCTTTCAACGCGACCAAGGGCGGGTTGCGCCTGATGGTCCAGTCGATCGCGCGCGAATTCGGCCCGCAGGGCATCCATGTCGCGCACGCCATCATCGACGGCGGCATCGAGGGCGAGCGCCTCCTCTCGCGCATGCCCGACCGCGTCGAGAAGGCGGGACCCGACGGCCTGCTGAACATCGACGCCATCGCCGACAGCTACTGGCACCTGCACACCCAGCACCGCAGCGCCTGGACCCACGAGATCGACCTGCGGCCGTACAAGGAGCCGTTCTGACGATCAGGGAATGGCGAGCAACTCCGCCGTCACGAGGTCGGGCGCCGAGATGATGCAGTTGTGACCGGCCTCGATCGAGCGGTAGCGGACATGCGGCATGGCCTGCACCTTCTCGTGCATGCCGGCCGAAACCGGATAGCGCGGCTTGGTGCAGGCGACGTAGGTCATCGGGCGGCCGTTGCCTGCGGGATTGTGGAGCGTGATCGGCTTGGTGTAGCAGGCGACCGGGTGCGGCGTGAGATGGCGGTGCGTCCACGCCGCCAGCACCGGATCGTCGATGATCAGGCTCGTGACCGGTGCGAAGGGCAGAACCTCAGTGTCGTTCACGACTTTCATCAGCTTCTTCCGCTTGGCGACGATCTCCGGCGGGATGCGGCCGAAGATCGACTGGCCGTCGGTCGCGATGCCGCCGTCGATGATGACGAGATGGCCGATCCGCTCGGGGATCCGGTCGGTGACCAGGGTCGCGATCAGGCTGCCGAAACTGTGGCCGACCAGCACGATGTCGCGCAGGTCCTCCTTCTCCAAGGTGGCGATCGTCTCGGCCAGGAACAGGTCGTTGTCGAGCTCGGGCGACAGTTCGGCCGCGCGCTCGCCGACGCCGCGAAAGGGCAGGGCCCGGGCGTCATGGCCGGCAGCCCTCAGCCGCTCGACGACGAATTGCCAGGACCACGCGCCCATCCAGGCGCCGGGAAGACAGACATAGGTACGGGATTTACTCATTAACGTGCGCGTTTCTCGGGGTCATCGGCATGATAACGTGCCGCAAACAAGCGGAGGATGCCATGGCCACCAATCGTCGCGTGCTGCTGAAGTCGCGCCCGCAGGGCGAGCCGACGCCTGCCAATTTCGACATCGTCGACCAGGCGATCCCCGAGCCCAAGGACGGCGAGTATCTCTCGCGCACGATCTGGATGTCGCTCGATCCCTACATGCGCGGCCGCATGGCGGAGGCCAAGGGCTACGCCTCCAACGTCAATCTCGGCGATGCGATGGTCGGCGGCACGGTGGGCCAGGTCGTGAAGTCGAAGAATCTGCGCTTCAAGGAAGGCGACTATGTCGTCGAGTATGCCGGCTGGCAGAGCTATGCCGTCTCGACCGGCGACATGTCGATGAAGCTCGATCCCGATGCCGCCCCGCTCTCGACCGCACTCTCGGTGCTGGGCATGCCGGGCATGACGGCGTGGTGGGGCCTGATGGAGATCGGCAAGCCCAAGGCGGGGGAGACGGTCGTCGTGTCGGCCGCCTCGGGCGCCGTCGGCTCGGTGGTCGGCCAGCTCGCCAAGCTCAGGGGCTGCCGCGCGGTCGGTATCGCCGGCGGCAAGGACAAGTGCGACTACGTCGTGAACGAGCTGGGCTTCGATGCCTGCGTCGACTATCGCGCGGCCGGCGGTAACCTGTTCAAGGAACTGCGCGCGGCCGCGCCCAAGGGAATCGACGTCTATTTCGAGAATGTCGGCGGCGCGGTGCAGGCGGCCGTCGTGCCCCAGCTCAACGACTTCGCGCGCGTGCCCCTCTGCGGGCTGATCTCGCAATACAACGAGATGCAGATGAGCCCGGGTCCCGACTGGCGCCTGCTGCTGATCAAGCGCGCCACGGTGACGGGCTTCATCGTGTCGGACCACTTCGGCCAGATGGCCGACTTCTGGAAGGAAGTGCCGGCCGCGGTGAAGGCCGGCAAGATCAAGTACCGCGAGGATATCGTGAAGGGCATCGAGAACGCGCCCGAAGCCTTCATCGGTCTCCTGAAGGGCCGGAACTTCGGCAAGCTGCTGGTGCAGGTCGCCGAGGATCCGACGCGGAAGTAGCCGCGCTCTACGCGGCGGGCCGGTTCTTCAGGGCCAGGCCCATCGTCACCCAGCCCGACCCGATGAAGATCAGGTCGATGCCGAGGAAGATGCCCAGCACGAAGAAGCTGGAAGCCGGCCACTGGGCGATGATCATGGCGCCCAGCAGCAGGGTCACGAGGCCCGAGACGACGACCCAGCCCCAGGGCTTGCCGGCCGACTTCATGCTGAAGGCGATGAAGATGCGTAGCGCGCCGCCGAACACCAGGGCGCCGCCCAGCATAAGGGTGAGGATGGTGGCGGCCGCGAAGGGGTTCATGAGGGCGATGATGCCGGCGCCGACATAGAGCAGGCCGAGCAGCATCCAGACCGCGAACTTGCCCCAGCCCTTGACGCTGAACGCCGCCGCGATCTCGGCGACACCGCCCATGATCATCATGATGCCGATGATCATCACGGCGGAGGCGGTGGCGGCGACCGCACTGCCCAGCGCGATGAAGCCCGCGATCAGGAACACGACGCCCAGCGCCACGATCCATCCCCACTTGGCGCGCAGGACCTTCATGCCTTCCGCGAGATTCGGGGGCAGGGGGGTGTTGGCCGACATGGACATGACGTGCTCCTTCAGAGCGGAATGGACGCTGTCAGGATACACCCGGCCGTTGGCACTGTCGCCGCTTGTATGGGACACTTCACCGTCACACGAATGCAGGAAGACATGACCGAACCGAAGAAAGAGCCGGCGCCGCCGCGTCCCGCCACCACCGTGCTGCTGCTGCGCCCGTCACAGCCGGGCGATGCTGCCTCGCCGCTCGAAGTGTTCATGGTCGTGCGTCATCACCAGATCGATTCCTTCTCCGGCGCGCTGGTCTTTCCCGGCGGCAAGCTGGAAGACGCCGATGGCGACAAGGCGTTGCGCGCCCGTTGCGGCGGCGCCGACAAGATCGACGATGCCGAACTCAAGTTCCGCGTCGCCGGCGTGCGCGAAGCCTTCGAGGAATGCGGCGTGCTGCTGGCCCGCAAGCGCGGCGAGCGCGCGCTGATCGCGGCGGCCGACCTCAAGGCGATCGAAACCAAGTGGCGCGCCAAGCTCGCCAAGGACGAGGCGAGCATCGTCGACATGGTCGAGGCCGAGGATCTCGAGATCGCGACCGACCTGATGACGCCCTACGCGCACTGGATCACGCCGACCTTCGTGCCCAAGCGCTTCGACACCTGGTTCTTCCTGGCCGAGGCGCCCGAGGACCAGATCGCCCTGCACGACGGATCGGAGTCGACCGACTCGGTGTGGATCGGCGCGCAGGAAGCGATCGACGAGGCGACGGCAGGAAAGCGCACGCTGGTCCACGCGACGACGAAGAACCTAGAACTGCTGGCCGAGGGCAAGACGGTGGCCGGCGCGATCTCGGCCGCGACGGCGCGCAAGATCGTCACCGTGCAGCCCTGGGTCGAGGTGAAGGACGGCAAGAAGTTCCTGCACATCCCCGAAGGCGCCGGTTATCGCAATCTCGTCCGCGAGATGCCGCCGGCGGGTGGCGTTCCGCAGACCGGAAGGTGATTTCGCCGACGCGGCTGCCATGAAGAAAAGCGGCTCGCCCGGCCCGGGCGACCGCGCTAAGAGCGAAGCCATAAACGCTCGTTCATGAACCGGCTCAGGCCGGACCAGGTGGAGGAAGAAGAACGATGGTCGGAATCGTGGCCTATGGCGCTTATGTGCCGCGCCTTCGTCTCAACCGTCAGGCCGTCTATGACGCCAACAAGTGGTTTGCCGCCGGCCTGCGCGGCCTCGCCAAGGGCGAGCGCTCGATGGCCAACTGGGACGAGGACTCGATCACCATGGCGGTCGAGGCATCGCGCGACTGCCTGACCAGCCACAAGGCCGAGGACGTCCGCAACATCTACTTCGCTTCGACGACGCACCCGTTCAAGGACCGCCAGAATGCCGGCGTCATCGGCACCGCACTGAACGTCGAGCAGAACCTGTCGGCCACCGACATCGGCGGCTCGCTGAAGGCAGGTACTTCGGCGCTGATCGCCGGCCTCAACGCTTCGAAGGAAGGCGCGCCGACGCTGGTCGCCGCCGCCGACAAGCGCATGGCCCGCGTCGCATCGTCCGCAGAACTCAACTACGGCGACGGCGCCGCGGCGCTGCTGTGCGGCACCGAGAACGTGATCGCCAAGCTGGTCGGCCATCATTCCGTGTCGATGGATTTCGTCGATCACTTCCGCGGCGACGAGTCGGACTTCGACTATGGCTGGGAAGAGCGCTGGATCCGCGACGAGGGCTATTCGAAGATCGTGCCGCCGGCGATCAAGGCGGCGTTTGCCGCGGCCAAGCTGAAGGGCAGCGACATCACGCACTTCATCATGCCGAGCCCGATGCCGGCGGTACCGAAGCAGATGGCCAAGATGGTGGGCATCGGCGAGGGCGCGGTGCGCGACCTGCTGGGCGCCAACCTCGGCGACACCGGTGCGGCCCACGCGCTGGTCATGCTGGTCGATGCGCTCGAGACCGCCAAGGCCGGCGACAAGATCATGGTCGTGGCGTTCGGCCAGGGCGTCGACATCCTGGTGTTCGAGGTCACGGCCGAGAAGGACAAGCTTCCCGCGCGCAAAGGCCTGTCGGGCTGGATGGCGCGCCGGAAGGAAGAGAAGAACTACATGAAGTTCCTCGCCTTCAACGAGATGCTGCCGATCGACAAGGGCATGCGCGCGGAGTTCGACAAGAAGACCGCGCTGTCGGTCCTGTGGCGCAAGCGCGACATGCTCTACGGGCTGGTCGGCGGCAAGTGCACGGTCTGCGGCACGGTGCAGTTCCCGCGCAGCCAGGTCTGCGTCAATCCCAACTGCCACGCGATGGACAGCCAGGATCCCTACGCAATGGCCGGCCTCGAATGCTCGGTGATGTCGTTCACCGCCGACTCGCTGGTCTACTCGCCGGATCCGCCGGGCTATTACGGCATGATCACCTTCGCCGAGGGCGGCCGCTTCATGGCCGACTTCACCGACAGCGACAAGGACCAGGTCAAGGTCGGCGCCAAGATGCGCATGGTCTTCCGGATGCGTGACAACGACACCATGCGCGGCGGCTTCAAGCGCTACTTCTGGAAGGCCGCGCCGGCGTAGATCGCGTTTCGTCTTTTCAAGCGTTCCACTTTCAACTTCCACCACCAAGGAGACCTGCAATGGCTCGTGGTATCAAGGACAAGGTCGCTATTCTCGGCATGGGCTGCTCGAAGTTCGGCGAACGCTGGGACAGCGGCGCCGAAGAGCTGATGCTCGAAGCCTACCGGGAATGCCTGAAGGACGCCGGCATCGACCAGAACCAGCTGCAGGCGGCGTGGTTCTCGACCGCCATCGATGAGGTTCATGTCGGCAAGTCCGGCATCCCGCTGTCGACGACGCTGCGCCTGCCCAACATCCCCGTCACGCACGTCGAGAACATGTGCGCTTCGGGCACCGAGGCTTTCCGCGGCGCCTGCTATGCCGTGGCCTCCGGTGCGGCCGATTTCGCGCTGGCCGTCGGCGTCGAGAAGCTCAAGGATACCGGCTATGGCGGTCTGCCGGGCGGCCGTGGCGGCCCGCTGCAGGTCCTGTGGAACGCGAGCGGCACGGCGCCGGGCAACTTCGCCCAGCTCGCCACCGCCTATATGACCGCGCACGGCGTGTCGGGCGAGGACCTCAAGAAGGCGATCGGCCACGTTTCGTGGAAGAGCCACCAGAACGGCGCCAAGAACCCGAAGGCCCATCTCCAGAAGGCCGTCGAGATGGAGACCATCCTCAACGCGCCGATGATCGCCTCGCCGCTCGGCCTGTTCGACTGCTGCGGCGTGTCGGACGGCGCGGCCGCGGCCATCGTGACGACGCCCGAGATCGCCAAGGCACTCGGCAAGAAGGACATCGTCAGCGTCAAGGCGCTGCAACTCTCGGTCTCGAACGGCTCGGAGTCGGGCCACAATTCGTGGGACGGCAGCTACTTCCACACGACGCGCATCGCTTCCAAGAAGGCCTACGAGGAAGCCGGCATCAAGAGCCCGCGCGACGAAGTGTCGATGTTCGAGGTCCATGACTGCTTCTCGGTCACCGAGCTGGTGACCATGGAAGACCTGCACATCTCCGAGACCGGCAAGGGCTGGAAGGACGTGCTCGACGGCTTCTACGACGCTGACGGCAAGATCCCCTGCCAGATCGACGGCGGCCTCAAGTGCTTCGGCCATCCGATCGGCGCCTCGGGCCTGCGCATGCTCTACGAGATGTACCTGCAGCTGCAGGGCCGGGCCGGCGCTCGCCAGCTCAAGGACCCGCGCATCGGCATGACGCACAATCTCGGCGGCGCGCCGCGCGAGAACATCTCGAGCGTCGCCATCGTCGGCCGCTACGAGTAACGCGCACATTGTCATCCCGAGGCGCAGCCGAGGGACCTTTCGCTCAAGGTAAAGGTCCCTCGCGACGCTCGGGATGACAGCAAGTGCTTGGCGCCCTCTCCGTGCAAGGCGAGGGCGTTTTTGTTTTGGCGTCAGAGGAGGAGATGTTCATGGAGCTCGACAAGAAGCTCATCGGCCACGAGTTCAAGCCGTTCACCGCCACCGTCGAGGCCGGCAAGATCAAGCTGTTCTGCAAGGCCATCGGCGAGGAAGACCCGATCTACAGCGACGAGGCCGCGGCCAAGGCGGCGGGCTACCCCGGCATCACCGCGCCGCTCACCTTCCTGCGCGCGCTGCAGGCCGACGATCCCAACAAGGGCGGCCTGCTGCGCCTGCTCAACGTCGATATCGGCCTGATCCTGCACGGCGAGCAGCACTTCGAGTATTACGCGCCGGTCGTGGTCGGCGACGTCGTCACCTGCCAGGAGAAGGTCGTCGACATCTACGACAAGAAGGGCGGTGCGCTCTGGTTCGTCGTCCAGGAAATGGAGATGAAGGACAGAGCGGGCAAGCTGCTGGCCAAGGGCCGCGGCGTCACCGTCGTGCGCAACCCCGACGCGGCGAAGAAGTAAGGGAGGCAATCATGGCAACCGCTACCGCTCCGAAATTTGCCGACGTGAAGGTCGGCGACGAACTGAAGCCGCTGGTGCTGCCGCCGATCAGCCGCCACCAGCTCGCCCTCTATTGCGGCGGCTCGGGCGACCACAACCCGATCCACGTCGATCTCGACTTCGCCAAGAAGTTCGGTTTCAAGGACGTGTTCGCCCACGGCATGCTGTCGATGGCCTTCCTCGGCCGCCTCGTCACCACCTGGGTGCCGCAGAAGCAGGTCCGCGGCCTCGGCACGCGCTTCACCTCGATCACCTGGGTCGGCGACGTCATCACCGTCAGCGGCAAGGTCACGGGCAAGCGCGAGAAGGACGGCGAGACGCTGGTCGACCTCGAGGTCAAGTGCACCAACCAGAACGGCCAGGACACGCTGCAGGGCAATGCCACGGTCGCGCTGAATTAGCGTCGAGAATCAGGAGACAGACATGGGTCAGATGGACGGCAAGGTGGCGATCGTCACCGGTTCGGGACGCGGCATCGGCAAGGAGATCGCGCTGCGCCTGGTGCGCGACGGCGCCAGCGTGGTGATCAACGACATCGACGACGCGCCGGCCGATGAGACCGTTGCCGAGATCATCAAGATGGGCGGCAAGGCGGTGGCCTGCAACGGCGACGTCGCCAAGCCCGACTTCGGCGACCGCATCGTCAAGACGGCGGTCGACGCCTTCGGCGACTGCCATGTCGTCGTGAACAACGCCGGCTACACCTGGGACTCGGTCATCCAGAAGATGAGCGACGAGCAGTGGTACGCCATCCTCGACGTCCATCTGACGGCGCCATTCCGCGTCCTGCGCGCCTTCCAGCAACACTTCCGCGAGGCCGTCGAGAAGGAGCGCAGCCAGGGAAAGAGGATCGTCCGTAAGGTCGTGAACATTTCCTCGACCTCGGGCGTCAACGGCAATGCCGGCCAGTCGAACTACTCGGCGGGCAAGGCCGGCATCGTCGGCCTGACCAAGACGCTGGCCAAGGAGTTCGGCCGCTACGACGTCACGGTGAACGCCGTGGCCTTCGGCTACATCCAGACGCGCCTCACCAAGCCGCTCGCCCAGGGCGAGTCCGGCGAGATCGAAGTGCAGGGCCGCACGGTCAAGATCGGCGTCCAGGGCGGCCGCCTCGCGGCGCTGAACCAGATGATTCCGCTCGGCCGTGGCGGCCTGCCCGAAGAGGCGGCCGGCTCGGTCTACCTGTTCTGCAGCCCCGACAGCGACTATGTCAGCGGCCAGTGCCTGGTCGTGAACGGCGGCCTGTAACAGTCAACCGGTAAAAAAACGATTGCAGGGTGGCCTGTTGGCCACCCTTTTTCGTTGTATACGCTTCCCGGGTTAGGATGGTGGGATGGCGTTGGGATCTCTTGAGATCGGTATCGTAGGTTGCGGTGTTGCCGGACAGGCGGTTGCGAGTTTCCTCGCCGATGCCGGGCATCGTGTTACTGTATTGGAACGCTTCGAGCAGCCGCATCCCGTGGGGGCCGGCCTGCTGCTGCAGCCCACCGGTCTGTCCGTCCTGCGGGCGCTTGGCCTCGAGCAGGACGCGCTGGCGGCCGGCGCCCGGATCGACGGTGTGCTCGGCGAAAACCAATGGGGAGTCCGGATCCTCGAACTGGCCTACAGCGACCTGCACAAGGCAGCTTTCGGCCTCGGCATCCGCCGTTCGGCCCTGTTCGACCTGCTGAATCGCCGCCTGCTTGCATCGGGAGCCCGTCTGATCGCCGGCGTGGAGATCACCGGGGTCGAGCGTGAGGGCGCCCGGGCGGTCGCGGTGGATGGCAGGGGAGGCCGGCATGGTCCGTTCGACCTGCTGGTCGTTGCGGACGGCGCCCATTCGACGCTGCGGGACCGCCTGATGCCCGGTGCGCGCGCGCCGATCTATCCCTGGGGCTGCCTCTGGGCGACCGTTCCCGACTCCCTGGGATTCGGTGCGGGCGCACTCCTGCGGCAGCGCTTCGCCGATGCCACGGTGATGATGGGCCTTCTCCCTGTCGCGCCCGATACGGTGACGATGTTCTGGAGCCTGCCGACGCCCGCCCTTTCGCTCGACCGGCCGATCGATCTGGAGGCCCTGCGGCAGGAGGCGATGATCCTGTGGCCGGAAGCCGCGCCCACGATCGAGCGCGCCGTCAAAGCCGGCGACTTCGCGCGCGCGACCTACCGGCACGTGGCCTTGCCGCGCTGGAACGAGGGCCCGGTCCTGTTCATGGGCGATGCCGCGCACGGCACCAGTCCGCAGCTCGGGCAGGGCGCCAATCTCGGCCTGCTCGACGCCCATGCGCTCGGCCGCAGCCTCGCCGAGGCAAGCGACCTCGCCCAGGCGATGGAACTCTTTGCGCGCCGGCGCGGCCCGCCCAGCCGCTTCTACCGAACCGCCAGCAACCTGCTGACGCCGTTCTTCCAGTCCGACAGCATACCGCTCGCCATCCTGCGCGACCTCGCCCTTCGCCAAGCCTGCCAGACGCCGATCGTCCGGCCGATGCTGACAGGCGTGCTCGCGGGCCTGCGTCGCGGCTGGCTGTCGGCCGAGCAACTCGACGCCGACGGTCGGTATCCGCTCTAGCTTCGCCGATCCAAAAGATCGAGCAGTTCGATCATTCATGGGTCCGATGGACATTGCACCATCGGACCCATGAACCTTCACGCTGTTACATGCCGCCCGATACCACGATGGTCTCGCCGGTGATCCAGCGGGCATCGTCGGAAGCCAGAAATACCGCCACGGGGGCGATGTCATCCGGGCGGCCGAAGCGGCCCAATGGCGTCATGCCGATCATGTTTGCCTGGAATTCGTTGCCGATGAGGTCGGCGGCGTGTGTTCCAGGCGTTTCGACGCCGCCGGGATTGATCGAATTCACCCGGATGTTGCGGGGCCCGAGTTCCTTCGAGAGCGTCCGGGTGATGGCGTCGACCGCACCCTTCGTGGCCGTGTAGATCGATGCACCGGCCGGCGTTTGGCGGCTTGCGACCGAGCCGATGTTGACGATGCTGCCGCCCTCCGGACCGAACTGCTTCGCGGCGGCCTTCGTCGCCAGGAGAAGTCCGAGCACGTTGGTGTCGAAGTGGCGACGGTACTCGTCCTCGTCGACTTCCTCGATCGTGCCGAATTTGTAGACGCCGGCATTGTTGACGAGAATGTGGACCTTTCCGTAGGCATCCGCGGTCGCAGAGAACAGGCGCTCGACATCCTCGGCTCTGGCGACGTTGCCCTGGACGACGATGGCTTTCCCGCCCTCGGCTGTGATGGTGCTGGCGGTTTTCTCGGCGCCCGAGCGATCGCTCGCGTAGTTCACCACCACCGAAGCGCCTTCCGCCGCGAGCTGGCGGGCGATCTCGCCGCCGATGCCTTTCGATGCGCCGGTCTTTGCGGCCGATCCTTCGGTGTCTTTGCGTCAGCTCTGATGGTCATGGCTATTGTCCTTCAATGTCGGTGGCTTGTGTTTCACGCGGCCGCCTGGGCGTGATGGATCTGCGCAAGGGCCGCCTCGTCCTTCAGTGCTTTCTGGGCGGCGGGACGCGCCTGGACGCGTGCCACGTAAGCCATCAGGTTCTTGAGGTGGTCGATTTTCACGCCGGAGCGTTCGTGCCACATGGTGGCCCAGATGTAGGCGTCGGCTACGGTGAAGGTCTCTCCGGCGATGTATGTGCGGCCGTCGGCCAGCTGCCGATCGAGCTCGGCATAGGCCTTCACAAGCTTGTTGCGAGTCCACTCGGCACCTTCCTCGCTGAGCAGCTTGCGCATCAGGGGGATGTGCTTCTGCGCGATTTCAGTCGCGATAAAGACAAGCAGCTGATCGTACTTCGCCCGCTCGAGCGTCCCGGCCGCCGGGATCAGTCCGGCCTTGGGGTGCTGGTCGGCCATGTACGATGTGACGACGATCGTTTCGGTCAGACGGTCCCGGGTTTCGTTGTCGAGTTCCAGAACGGGCACGTAGCCCAGCGGGTTCACGCGCTCGAACGGCTGGCCGTTAGAGGTGGTCTTGCCGATGACATCGAAATGGACCAGTTCGGGGGAGAGGCCGAGTTCATTGGCGACGAGTTGGGCGGCCAGGGAGCAGGTGGCGCGGGCGATATAGAGCTTCATGGTTTGTCCTCTGTTGTGTGACAAACCCAAGGTAATAATGGATGGTGGGGCGATAAACGCCGCTATCAGAACAACACTGTATCTTCTCATGATACAGTTTCTGGATGCTTACGGGCCGCCCTGCGCCTCAGTCGCTTCCTGGAGACTCACGACCTCCTTGCGAAGACGTTCGAGGTCTTCGTCCTTGATGCCGCGCATCTGCAGGCTCTCGCAGGTTCGGAACAGATAGTCCGCGGAACTGCCGAGCGCCCCGGATGCGGTTGCCAGGCGATGGACGATCTTGTCGCGTGCAAGACCGCCATCGTAACGCTCGCAGGCCGGATCGATCGTGAAGGCAATGCCGCTGGCGAAGCGATGGCCGTGCTCGTCCATGAGATCGAGCCAGCGCGGCACATAGGCTGTCGTCAGCATCTCGCGTTTCCAGATCACCGTGAGCTCGGTCTCGATCTCTTCGGCAATCCGAAAGGCGATGCCATCACAATACCCTCCTTCGTCCAGCCCGAGGACGAGGCCGGGATTGCCGGTCGTCCCGCGCCCCGCGGGCGTCGCAAGGCAGAACGCGCGGTGCCAGCCCGTGACGCGCGCCACGCGACTCTCGGCAAACCGAATCATCGGATTCCAGATCAGGGATCCATAGGCGAACAACCACACGTCCCCCCGTGGCTTCGCGGCGAGAGTTCGAGTGAGTGAGGCCCGGCGTTCGACCTCCGAGAGAATGCGCATGTCCGGAGCGTCGCGCAGAACCATGGCATCGATCGCCCCGGATTCGATCCGATCTCTTGTCAGGCTGTTCATCGTCACGACGCCCTCCATGGCTCTCGAGCCATCGGTATGATCCGCCGGGCATCGGCGATAAACGGCCAGAGGCGATACTGTTTGTCTCTGGGCGGGACTCAATCGCTTCCGATACCGGTTCGGCTCGATACCGCCGATCGCAGAAGCGAGCTGTCGGCACTGCTGTGGTCTAGAGGGGACGTCGGAGGAACTCCGCGACTGCGTCGAGCACCACACGCGTCTTGGCCTGCATGCGACGTCCCGCAGGAATCAACGCATGGATCGGTGGTCCTTCGACATTGGCTTGCGGCAGGACGGGCTCGAGTTCGCCGGCTTCGACGTGCGGAGCCGCGACGCGGTCGAATATCTGTGCGATGCCCATCCCGGCAATCGCCGCGTCAACGAATGCACGACCGTCGCTGGTGATGACGCTGGCAGGCGGCATCGTGTCGAAGACGCGTGATCCATCGGTCAATGTCCACGGTCTCGTCTTGCCTGAGCCTGCGCGAAAGATAATCGCCTTGTGCCCCTGCAAATCACCGATCGACGCGATCGGTGCATATCGCGCGAGATAGCCCGGGGACGCATAAAGCCCGAGGCGCATGTCGCAGAGCTTGCGCACGGTCATTTCGCCTTCCGAAGGCAAGACGCCGGCGCGCACGACGATGTCCCAGCCATCCTTCACGGGATCCGATTGCCGATCGCTGAGGTTCAACTCGACGGTGACCTTGGGATGCTGCTCGTGAATGCGCTGGAACGTCGGCAGCAATAGCCGTCCGAAGCCGATCGGAATGTCGAGGCGCACGCGACCCACAGGCTCGTCGCGCCGCGCGGACAAGGTGAGTTCGGCTTCGTTCAATCGATCCAGCGCCGTCCGCGCGGCTTCGAGATAGATCTCACCATCCTCCGTCAGTCGAACCGCACGCGTCGTGCGTTGGAAAAGGCGCGTGCCAAGCCGGCCTTCCAGGCGCCGCACGGCTTTGCCGACATTGGACTTGCTGCTTCCGAGCCTTTCCGCGGCGCGCGTGAAGCTGCCGTTTGCCGCGACCTCGACGAAGGCCGCGATATCCTGAATGGGCAGGTCGGATGCGGGCATCTGTATTCCTATGAGAGACAAATAGTTCTGATGAACGATATTGGCGATAGCGCAGCGCCAAAAGATGACATCCGCAGGCCTGCTCAGATGGGCGCCTTCTAAGGAGAGCGCATAAGTCATTGATATAATTAATTTATATCGAGAAAATTACTATATCTCTAAAAGATACAAACAGTCTCGTTTGGCAAGGTTTATCGCATGATTGCGGCGCTCCATAAGCCCCCGGTCATTCGCTCGCTTCCGGGCCAAAGGATGCTGATCATGAAGAGCACAGGATTTTTGGTGGGCATTTCCGCCGTCGGCGGAATCGCGCTGATGGTCGCCGCGTGCATGCCCGAGACGGCCAACGCGCCCGCCATTCCCACCGTCTCGGCCAGTACACCGACGATCAAGGAAGTGACCGGATGGGACATCTATACAGGCCGCCTTGAAGCCGTTGACGTCGTTGAGGTTCGCTCGCGCGTCAACGGCTACATCGAGCGTGTCGCCTTCCGCGATGGCGACTACGTACAGCAGGGCGACCTGCTGTTCGTGGTCGATGCGCGGCCCTACCAGGCTGCAGCCAAGCAGGCCGAGGGCCAGCTTGCGCAGGCACAGGCCCAGCTTGCGCTGGCCAGCAAGGAACTGCAGCGCGCCCAGTCATTGATCACGAGCAAGGTGATTGCGGCCAGCGTGCTGGAGCAACGTATCGAAAGCCAGGCTGCGGCTGAAGCTGCGGTCAGCGTCGCATCCGCCGTGCTGGCTCGTGCCAGGCTCGATCTGGAGTTCACGCAGGTGCGCGCGCCGATCGGTGGCCGTATCAGCCGCAAGCTGATCGGCGAGGGCAATCTGGTGGCAGGCGGTGACGCCAACGCCACCATGCTCACGACGATCGTCTCGCTCGATTTGATCGACGTTTACTTCGATATCGATGAGCAGAGTTTTCTGCGATACGGGCGCGCCGCGAAGGACGACGGCGAGCAAGCCGTCGTTCGACCCGGCAACGAAGTGGGAATCACCCTCCCTGGCGACATAGGCCCAAGTTTCTTCGGCCGGCTGAATTTCTCGGAGAATCGCCTCGATGTCTCGACGGGCACGCTGAGACTGCGCGCGCGGATTCCCAATCCGGACCACGTCCTGAAGCCGGGCCAGTTCGTACGCGTCTCGCTGGCTGCCGAGCCTTCTCATCGGGCCATTCTGGTGCCGGCGGCAGCCGTGACCAGCGATGCTTCCCATCAGGTTCTCTACATCGTCGGACCGGACGACCGCGTCACGACCCGCCCGGTCGAACTCGGCCGCATCTTTGGAGCGACGCGCGAAGTCACTCGCGGCCTCGACGGCACCGAACGGGTCGTCGTCTCGGGACTGCAGCGTGTCCAGGCGGGCACTAGGGTCGCCGTCCGACTGGAAGAAGCCAAGTCGGAGCGTTCGGTTTCGAAGGAGGATGGACAATGAGTTTGGGCGAGCTTTCCGTAAAGGAACCGATCTTCGCGATCGTACTGTCGATCGTGACGATCATCGTCGGCGGCATTGCCTACCTGACGCTTCCCGTGACGGAGTATCCGGACATCGTGCCGCCGACGGTGGTCGTCGCGACGACCTATCCGGGTGCTTCGGCCCAGACGGTGGCCGACACCATCGCCACGCCGATCGAACAGGAAGTCAACGGCGTCGAGGACATGCTGTACATGTACAGCCAGGCCACGTCGGACGGCGGACTGAACCTGACCGTCACGTTCAAGCAGGGCACGAACCTCGATAAGGCCCAGATGCTGGTCCAGAACCGCGTGGCGCTGGCGTTGCCGCGCCTGCCGCAACCGGTTCAGCGTAACGGTATCTCGGTGAAGAAGTCTTCGCCCACGATCCTGAGCGGGGTATTCCTGTTCTCGCCGGACGGGAGCTACGACCAGCTCTACGTCTCGAACTTCGCGCTGCGCTCCGTGGTCGATGTGCTCAAGCGCATCGACGGCGTCGGCGATATTCAGCTCTTCGGCGTTCGCGAGTATGCGATGCGTATCTGGCTCGATCCCGATCGAGCGGCGTCTTTCGGAATTACGCCTTCGGATGTTGCGAGGGCCGTCAATGCCCAGAGTACGCAAGTGGCAGGCGGCGTGGTCGCCGAGCCGCCCGTGACGAATCGGGCATTCCAGTCGACGCTGGTTTTCGAGGGTCGCCTGAAGAAGCCGGAGGAGTTCGGCGACATCATCATCAAGTCCGTCGAGGAAGGGCGCCTTGTCCGTCTCAAGGACATCGCCAGGATTGAACTCGGCGCGCTGACCTATTCCACGGGTGGTTATTTGGGCGACAAGCCGGCGGTGGCGCTCGCCATGCTGCAAAGGCCAGGCGCAAACGCATTGACGACCCAGGCGCAGATCGCCAGGACCATGGCGGAACTCGCAAAGGACTTCCCGAAGGGCATCCAATACGAGATTGGCTACAACCCCACCGGCTTCATTGCCGACAGCATCGACGAATTGGTGAAGACCATCTACGAGGCGATGGTGCTGGTCGTGTTGGTCGTGGTCGTCTTCCTGCAGGGCTGGCGTCCATCGATTATCCCGATCCTGGCGATTCCAGTCTCCCTGGTCGGCACGATGGCGGTGATGGCTGCGTTGGGCTTCTCCATCAACAACCTCAGCCTGTTCGGCCTGGTCCTGGCTGTGGGCGTAGTGGTGGATGACGCCATCGTCGTGGTCGAAAACGTCGAGCGCCATCTGTCGGAGGGCAAAAGTGCACGGGAAGCGACACTCGCCACCTTGCGAGAGGTCGGGGGTGCGCTTGTCGCCATTGCGCTGGTATTGGCGTCCGTTTTCGTTCCGACGGCATTCATCCCCGGCCTATCCGGCCAGTTCTTCCGCCAGTTTGGCGTCACGATTGCCGTCGCCACGCTCATCTCGCTCCTCAACTCGTTCACATTGTCGCCGGCTCTGGCGTCGATGATGCTCAAGCGGCACGGACACGATGATCGCGCCAAGAGTAACGCATTGAAGCGGTTCGGCTCGCGTGCCGCGGCGAGCTTCAACGGCAACTTCGACAAACTGTCCAGGATGTACGGCAGATTGGTCATTCGGCTGGTGCGCCATGCCAGGTCGATGCTCGCAATCTACGTCGTGATGCTCGGCGCCACGGGCTATCTGCTGATCGAAAGTCCGAAGGGCTACATTCCCACGCAGGATCGCGGTTACATCATCGCGATCCCGCAGCTTCCGGCCGGTTCTTCACTCGAGCGCACGACGGAAATCGCACAGGAAGTCGGTCGAATAGCGCTGGGGATTCCCGGAGTGTCGCATTTGCCGACCTTTGCCGGATATTCCGGCGCAACGCAGACCATTTCGTCGAGCGCAGCGGCAGCCTATGTCGTGCTCAAGCCCTTCGAAGAGCGGATGAGACACGGTCAGACCGCCGCCTGGATCCAGGCGGAGTTGATCAAGCGAGTCGCCCATATCGACGGGGCCAACATTCTGGTGGTACAGCCGCCGCCGGTCTCTGGAATCGGAAGCGCCGGCGGCTTCTCGATGCGCCTGGAGGATCGGGCCGGCCTCGGCATGGCTGCGCTGGCCAAGGCGACCAACGATCTCGTTGCGGCGGCCAATGCCACGCCGGGCCTCGCGGGTGTCTACACCACGTTCTCTGTCGACACGCCGCAGATCAAAGTCGCTCTCGACCGTGAGCGGGCCGAGATGCTGGGTGTCCGAAGCGAGGACATAAACGCGGCTATCGAGGCCTACTTCGGCTCGAGTTACATCAACGACTTCAATATGTTCGGCCGCACTTACCGCGTCACCGCTCAAGCGGACTTGCCCTTCCGCCGCAATGAGGATGACCTGGCCCGTATCAAGATCCGCAATGCCAGGGGGGACATGGTGCCACTCGGCAATGTTGCGACGCTGGTCAGCTCGTTCGGTGCGGATCGCGTGCCGCGCTACAATCTCTATTCCGCGACCGAGATCAATGGCGACACGCTGCCGGGCGTGGGGGCGGCCTACGGTATCTCCAGGATGGAAGAGCTTGCCCGGCAGATCCTGCCGGCCGGCATCGGCTTCGAATGGACGGATCTCAGCTACCAGCAGGTAACGACCGGCAATACCGGCCTGTTGATCTTTCCGCTTTGCGTTCTGTTCGTTTATCTGGTGCTGGCCGCACAGTATGCGAGCTGGAGTCTCCCCATCTCGATCCTGTTGATCGTGCCAATGTGCCTTCTGGCCGGTTCGGCCGGTGTCCGCCTGCTGGGTGGCGACATCAACATCCTGACCCAGATCGGCTTCATCGTTCTGGTTGGTCTCGCGGCCAAGAATGCGATTCTGATTGTCGAAGTTGCCCGTCAATTCGAACGTGACGGCAAAGACATGGTGCAGGCCGTGGTCAGGGCCTCGCGTCTGCGCCTTCGGCCCATTCTGATGACCTCCTTCGCCTTCATCCTGGGCGTCGTACCTCTCGCGGTATCGGCCGGGCCCGGCGCTGAAATGCGGCAGGCAATGGGCATTGCAGTGTTCTCCGGCATGTTGGGCGTCACGCTCTTTGGCCTGGTCTTCACGCCGGTGTTCTACGTCGCAGTGCGGAGTCTGGCTGGAGACAAGAGGCGGCATCGCAACGCCGGGCATGCTGGCGAGGCTGTGCCCGCCTAGGTCGGCCGCGACAGGGCGGCCCACCGGCCTGGCGTGACGCCGAAGCGGGCCGCGAAATGCCGCGTGAGATGGCTCTGGTCGGCGAAGCCCGCGGCGGCTGCGGCCTCCGACAGGGCGATACCGTCGACGATCATCGACTGCGCCTGCATCAGGCGCTGGCCGACCTGGAAACGGTGCGGCGAGGTGCCGAAGGCGGAGCGGAAGTGCCGGGCCAGGGCGAAGCGGTCGAGCCCGCTCACGCATTCCAGCTCGTCGGAGCCGACGGTGCGATGCGACTCCGCCACCAGGAAATCGCGGGCGCGGGTCACGGCGCGGAGAGCGACGCTGCCGCGCCGCCGGCGGAGGCCGCCGTCGCCGCGCCGCGCCAGCAGGTCGGCGAGGCGGCCGATCGTGGCGTCGATCGCCAGCGGCTCAAGCGGCTGCGGGAAATCCACGAAGGCTTCCTCGATCACGCGCGCCGTCGCTTCGTCATGGGCGACCGCATCGGCGACGTAGGGCGGACCGGCGCCGTCGAGCGCCTGCGAGACCGAAGCCGGATCGAGATAGAGCATGCGATAGGCGAAGTCGCCGCCTTCGCCGGCATGGCCGTCATGGGCCTCGTCGGGATGCAGGACCAGCACCTGCTGCGCCCGGCTGGCCCGCAGGCTGCCGCGATAGTGGAACTGCTGCACGCCGTAGAGGGTGAGGCCGATCCCGTAGGTCTCGTGCCGGTGCAAATCGTAGGCGTGGCCGCCGAAGCGCGCTTCCAGCCGTTGCAGGCCGGAGGTCGGTCGGTCGAGGCGGATCTGGTCGGCGTTCATGCACGAATGTTCAAGACGATCGTTACAGCATGCCCCATATGGGCGGCATGATCTACGAAACCAAGACAGCCCTCGTGCTGCGCAAGGACCTGGCTGCCTGGCAGATGGCCAACGTTGCGGCCTTCCTGGCCGGCGGCCTTGCCGGCACCCATGCGCACCTGATGGGCGAACCCTATCGCGACGGTGGCGGCCGAGCTTACACGGCGCTGATCCGCGAGCCGGTGTTCGTCTACGGCGCCACGCTGGAGGAGCTGCAGCGAACCCACCAACGCGCCCTGTCACGCGAGCTGGTACCCGCGATCTACATCGAGCCGATGTTCACCACGACCAACGATGCCGACAACCGCGCCGCCGTGGCCGCGGCGCCGGTCGATGCGATGAATTTCGTCGGCATCGGCGTGCACGGACCGCGCAAGACCATCGATAAGGTCGTGAACAGCCTGAAGTTCCTGTCCTAAGCCGGGCGTCGCGCCGGCATCAGGATCAGCGCCGCCGCGGTGAGGTTGAAGCCCATGCAGACCGCCAGCGGAAAGCCGTATCCTCCCGATACGTCGCGCAGCACGCCGAGCAGGCCCGGACCGAAGGCGTAGAGGGTCTGCATGACCGCCGTGGAAAGGGCGACGATGGCGGGGAAGCGATCGGGCGTGAATTCGCGCTGCACGATCATCGGCGACAGGGTGATGATGTTGCCGACGGCGAGGCCATAGGCGGCACACGCGCCGTAAACGGCGAGCGGCGTCTCGACAAATTCCAGCACGGCGATGGCGCCGGCCTGCACCAGGAAGCACACCGCCGAGGCGCGGCGCGGTTCGAACCGGTCGATGACCAGGCCCAGCACGATGCGGCCGACCAGCGCCGTCACGGCATTGATGCCGACGGCAAGGGCGGGATCGATGGCCGAGCCGCTGGCGGCCGCACGGGAGGTCACCAGCGGCACGAGATGGGTGAGGAAGCCGACCTGGGACGTCAGCACGATGGCGAAGGGCGCGGCGATGCTCCAGAAATGCCATTCGCGCAGCGGCGCCAGCCGATTGGGCCGCACCGTCGTCGGTTTGGGCGACAGCGGCCCCCGGCGCACGAACAGCGCGACGGTGCCGGCCGCCAGCACGATGCCCGCTCCGACCAGTAGCCGCTCCGCCGTGGCGAAGCCCATGTCGGGGATCGCGGCGAGCAGGAGGGGCGAGACGACGAGACCGGCCACGGTGGCGCCGCTCAGCGCGAGGTTCAGTGCGAGGCCGCGTTTGCGGTCGAACCATTGTCCGACCGTGGCGGCGATCGGCGCCACGCTGGTGGCATTCCAGCCTGGCGCCATGACGATGTAGAGCACCACCAGTTGCCAGGGCTCGGTGACCGACGGCAGCAGCATCAAGGCCGCGGCCGTGGTCGACAGGCCCACCAGGAACACGGTGCGCGGGCCGAAGCGGCCGATCGCTTCGGCGATGCGCGGCAGCAGCAGGGCGCCCAGCAGGTAGTGTGCCGTGACGACCGACGAGATGAAGCCCGTCGACCAGCCGTGCGCCCGCTGCAGTTCGACGAGGTAGATGCCGTGCGCGTAGAAGCCGAAGCCCCAGGCGAACACCGCTGTTACGAAGCAGGCGAAGACGACGCGCCAGGCGGCCGGCGACGTGTCGGCGGCCGGAGTCAGGGACATGGTGGACGCGCGATCAGGAGCGGCTGACGTGGGCCGAAACGCAGCGCCAGCCCTCCGGCCTGAGCTGCCAGTCGTCGGTGTACCAGCCGCCGCCCGGGCTGCCGTCAGGTTTGGTGTAGCTGGTGCGGGCGTGGATGATCGCGAAATCGCCCAGCAGGCGGATCTTCACGTCGTGCTCGCGGAGGTTCTTCACCGCCGAGCCGCGGCCGATCTGCGCAAGGAACGCCGCGCGCTCGATCAGCGTGCCGTCAGGGTTGGTGTTGTGGAAATCCTCCGACAGGTGCCCGTCGAACCATGCCACGTCGGCCTCGCCGACCGATCGCACATAGTGGTGGTTGAGCTCCTGCAGCGTCGCGAGATGCCGCGCCTTGTCGTCCGTCACGATGCGTCCTCCGTCTGGCTGGCCGCGTTCACAGGCGCGGCGCGTATTTGGTGAGCTGCTCCAGCGACGAGCTCCAGCCTTCCTCGTGGCTCTGGCAGAACTCGGGCGAATGGAAGTCGGACTGGGTGAAGGCGACCTCGGTGCCGTCATCGTGATCCGTGAAGGTCACGGTGACGAGAGTGGTGGGTGTGAGCGAGCCGTCGCGGCGTACCCAGGCATGGGTGAAGACGAGGCGCTCGGGCTCGGCGATCTCGCGATAGGTGCCGACTTCCGTCTGGATGGCGCCGGTCTCGTCCGACCGGATCCGCATGCGCCAGGCGCCGCCCTCGCGCAGGTCCAGCGCGCAGGACAGGATGTGGAAGCCGCGCGGCGCCCACCACATCTTCATGCGCTCGGGCTCGATGAAGGCGCGGAAGACCAGCGCCCGCGGCGCTTCCAGCACGCGGTTCAGCGTGAATGCGCGGCGCGCCGGAAAGGTCGATTCACTTGCTCTTGCGGGCATGGGTCCGTTTCCTCTTTCTGGGGGCAGGTGCGGCCGCATGGGCTTCCTGCAGATAGGCTTCCAGCCGGTCGAGGCGCTGCTCCCAGAAGCGGCGATACGTGGCCACCCAGTCGGAGACTTCGTGCAGCGGCTCGGCGGCGAGGCGGCAGGGGCGTCGTTGCGCGTCGCGGCCCCGCTCGATGAGGCCGGCGCGCTCCAGCACCTTGAGATGCTTGGAGATCGCCGGCAACGACATGTCGAAGGGCTCGGCCAGCTCGCCGACCGAGGTCTCGCCCAGGGTCAGGCGCGCCAGGATGGCCCGGCGCGTCGGATCGGCGAGGGCCGAGAAGGTGGCGGTGAGACGATCGCTGGCAGGGGACATGGCCGCTCTTCATTATTAACCGTCGGGTAAAATAGAAGCGGCGGGTCTGCCCGCTGTCAAGCGAGCCGTCACGACAGGAAGAGACGCGCCCCGATCGGCAGCGTGCGGGCCTTGTCCAGGCCCTCCATGGTCGTGCGGTAACCGAGTTCGATCGCCGCATCGAAGCTCGTCCAGTCGAGCAGGTCGATATGGGTCATCGGCGGCACGATCAGCAGCTCGGCGGCATTCCGGTCCTGGGCGGCGCGCGCCGTGCTGGCGACCAGCGCCGAGCGCAGCAGGATGCGCACGATCGACGGGATGGGCAGCGTCTCGTTGCGTTTCCAGACGAGGCGACGAAAGAACTGCCAGGGCGACCAGGGTTCCATGACGCCTTCACCGGCGGCCAATGCACCGCCGGTGTCGATGTCGACGCCGATCGTGGTTCCGCGGCCCAGGCGCTGCATGGCGCGCACCGGGAAATTGTCGATGACGCCGCCATCGACATGGACCTCGCCCGCCTCGTTGAAGGGCGGCATGACGCCCGGGATCGACACCGAGGCGCGCAGCCAGCGCCACAGGCGCCCGACCGTATGGATGTCGGCGTTGGACGTCGTGAGGTTGGCGGTCATGCAATAGAAGGGGAGGATCAGGTCCTCGATGTCCTTCTCGCCGAACGCCGCGCGCAGGAGGCGCGTGACCCGGCGGCCCGCGAACAGCGAGATCAGCGGCAGCGTGTAGTCGCTCAGCGGATTGTTGTCGACGAAGGCCCGGCGAAAGCGGGCATCGAGCTCCTCGTCGTTCCAGCGCGACGCGACTCCGGCCGCCACGATGGCGCCCATGCTGGTACCGCCCACCAGGTCGATCGGGATGCCGCTTTTGCGCAGCGCCTTGACGACGCCGATATGGGTGAAGGCCCGTGCCCCGCCGCCGGCCATGACGACGCCGACGGCGTGTCCGGTGAGCAGCCGGGCCAGCCGGTCGATGTCGGAATGGATGTCGAGCCGGACGTGATGATGGGTACCGTAGAGGCCGCCCGCCAGCATGGGCGCCGTCGAGCCCGGCTTGGGATCGTGCCCCTCGTGCAGCAGCACGAGTTCGCGGCGGCGATGGAACACCGCGCCGCTCTGCGCCGTCTCGATCTCGAACGGCAGCTTGGTCGGATGGTCGTTGTCGGCGTTGCGGACGACGACGAGACAGTCGGCCTGGCGCAGGCAGAGTTCGGTCCATGGCGTCAGCGTCGGATCGGCACGATAGAGCACGAACGACGATTCCATCTCGCAGCGCGCGAACCATTCCGGTTCCTGGTCGACCGATTCGTGCCCCAGCATCTGGACCTGGTTGCCGATGCGGCCGAGCGCGTCGGCCAGCATCACGGCGAAGCGCGCCGAGGGAACGTCGGGACCGCTCGGCAGGACGGCGAAGGTCCGCGGCTGGCGCCGCCGCTTGGCCGAGTCGGCCGCGTTGCGCGCCACGACGCTGCGCATCAGCGCCGGCAGGACCTCGGGATGGTGCGAGGTCAGCGCGTTGAAGCTGGTCTGGGCCAGCCGCCAGACTTCGCTGTCGCGCAGCGCCGCCACGCTGCGCGTGCGCTTGCCCTGCGACAGCAGAGACATCTCGCCGACGAGATTGCCCGGCGGGACCTCGGCGATCAGCACCGGTTCGCTGGCGTCGCCTGCATCCTGATGGCGAAAGACGCCGAGGCAGCCGCTGGCCACGACATAGACGGCGTCGGCCGGTTCGCCCTGGCGGAACAAGGGCGCGCCGCCGGGCAGCACCATCAAGGTCAACTGACGTTCGACCGCCTCGAGGTCGCCGGGTTCGAGGTCGGCGAACAGCGGAGTCTGCTGCAGCACCTTCTGCAGACGCAACCGGGCGGTATCCTCGCTCGGCACCGCGAGGCTCATCCCCCAGTCATCCCCTTGAGGGCCCAGCCGATCGTCTGGTCGGCTCTCGTCCACACCATCTCGCGCCATTTGTCGCCGGCGGGAAAGAAGCGCTCCTTGATGTCGGCCTTCAGGGCGCGGCTCTGCGCCGAACCGAGTTCGCCACGATGATGCAGCCAGTTGTCGCCGCGCAGGGCTGTCAGCACTTCGGGCACGGTGTAGGTGCCGTATTCCAGCGCGACCGACGTCACCTCGGCGTCGGGCAGCTCCTGCGGGAAGGCGTCGGTCATGACGCCGACCACCACGGCCGAGGTCGAGGTGCCGCCTTCGGGGGAGGTCATCTCGTCGCCGTACCAGGCCTTGGCGCGGGCGAACGACTTGGCGGCCGGCGACACCGCGCAGATCAGCTCGCCATGGCCAAACGGGCCGAGGCCTGTATGGAAGTCGATGATGCCGACGCGCCTTGCCTGCGACAGCTCCTCGCGGGCAAGGGCGCGGACGGTGCGGTTGCTCCAGGTGGGCGCATTGCCGCCGAAGAAGATCCCGTCGGGATGCGTGTACTGGCCGCCGCTGAGCGCACCCTGCAGGCCGAAGGCGCCATGCTTCTGGGCGTAGGCCGCGAACACGCGATCGGTCTCGGCCTTGCTCGCCTCGTCCCAGGTTTGCGGCAGAACGGCATCTGCAATGGCGCGATAGCCCTCGTTATCCGGATAGCCCTTGTCGTGGTCGACGAAGTTGCGATTGAGGTCGACATTGTCCTCGGTGACCCGGCGCGTCCATGCGAAGCCATAAGGGTTGAGGGCATGGATCAGCAGCGCGCCGGTATTGGCCGGCAGCTTCGAAGGCCCGCCCGAGCGCATCCAGGCGATCTCGGCGCCCGAGCCGCAATGGCCCTCGACGCCGTGCGTACCGGCGATCAGCACCAGCATGTTCTCCGCATCGGCCGCGCCGAAGCGCGCCGTGTCGAGATAGAGCATCTCCCCGTTGGGACCGCGCGCCTTCGGGTTCAGCCAGGACCGCAGGGCACCACCCGCTTCGGCTGCGGCACCGCAGAACTTGGCGCGCGCCTCGGCATAGGTCTCGGAGAAGCACTCGGACGCTGAAAACATTCATTTCCTCCCGCCGACATCGTAGCCGGTTTGCCCAATTCTCTCACCTCCTCCGTCTTACGGGGGAGGCCGGGAGGGGGAAAGCAATGCGATGAATCGGAGTTGGAAGGAGATCAGCCCTGTGGCTTTCCCCCTCCGCCCTTCGGGCACCTCCCCCGTTTGACGGGGGAGGAAAGCTCGATCCTTTAGCTATCGTATTGCAACAGCGTTTCGACCGGCGGCTTCAGCTTCTTTCGGCCTTCGAGGAAGGTGAGCTCGATGATGACCGCCGTTGCCGGCACGATGGCGCCGACGGATTCCAGAAGATGCACGGCGGCGCCCATGGTGCCGCCGGTCGCCAGCAGATCGTCGACCAGCACGACCCTCGCGCCCTTGTGCACCGCATCCTGCTGAATCTCGATCGTGTCGGTCCCGTACTCCAGCGCGTAGGTGTGGCGCACCGTCGTGCCGGGCAGCTTGCCCTGCTTGCGCATCATCACGAAGCCGGTGCCGAGCGCGAGCGCGAGCGGCGCGGCCAGCAGGAAGCCGCGCGATTCGATTCCCGCCAGCATGTCGGGCTTGTGCGGCCGGATCAGATCGGCCAGCCGCTCGATGGCGACATGCCAGGCCTTGGCGTGCGCCAGCAACGTCGAGATGTCGTAGAAGAGGATGCCCGGCTTGGGGAAGTCGGGGATCGAGCGGATGTGCTTCTTGAGGTCGATATCCTTGGACAATTCCGTCTCCTGAACTCAGCTATAGGCCGGCGGCGGCACGAAGCCGCGATATTCCTTCTCCAGCAGCTTGGCGAACTGGATGCACTCGTAGTCGCCATACTGGCGACCGATGATCTGCACGCCGATCGGCAGGCCTTCCTTGCTCTGGCCGATCGGGGCGGCCGTCGAGGGCAGCCAGGTGACGCCCGAGTAGCCCGCCCAGAAGATCTGGTCGACCACCGGCACCTGCTTGTTGTTCACGACGATCGTGCGCTTGTGGCGCAGGCCCGCCTGGTCGTGCGGGAAGGCCGCGGTCACGGCGACCGGGCAGAGCATCAGGTCGTAATCCTGGAAGAACGCGTCCCAGGCGTGCCGCATCTTGTGGCGCTTCTCGTTCAGTCGCAGCCAGGTGCGATGGGGCAGGGCATTGCCGCGCTGCATCTGGGCGAAGTAGCTCATGTCGTCGGCCGGCAGGCTGGCCGCATCCTTGACGGCCTGCTCGTAGACGGCATCGCTCATGCGGCCCGACGTCGCCGCGCGCAGCAGGCGGATGTAGACGTCGCTCAGCTCGTTCGTGTCGATCTCGGGCCGCGCCTTGTCGCTCACCTTGACCTTGTTCCTGGCGAGGAACGAGGCGAGCTTGGAGATCTGCTCCTGCACCGAATCGTCGACCTCGGCATTGGGGTCGGTCAGCAGCACGGCGACCTTGAAGTCGCGCAGCTTGGTCTTCCTCGAACGCGGCAAGGTGAGCGTCCAGCCGCGACCGTCGATCGAGTCGGGACCGGCCATCGCCGTGAGCGCAATCTCGAGATCCTCCGCGCCGCGCGCCAGCGGACCCACCACGCCGATATCGCCATAGGCCACGGCGCCCGCGAGCGCATGGCCCTTGGGCGAGACCACGCCCCAGCTCGGCTTGTGACCCCAGACACCGCAATAATGGGCGGGATTGCGGATCGAGGCGCCGATGTCGCTGCCGGCCTCGATGCCGGTGAGGCCGGCGGCCAGCGCCGCGCCCGAGCCGCCCGAGGAGCCGCCCGGCGTGCGGCTCAGGTCCCATGGATTGTTGGTCGAGCCGTAGACCTCATTGTAGCTCTGCCAGTCGGCGAGGTTCAGCGGCACGTTGGTCTTGCCGAACAGGGTGACGCCGGCATCCGTCATGCGTTGTGCAACGAGCGAGTTCTGGGCCGCGACCGTGTCCTTGAACGCCGGATCGCCCCAGGTCGTGGCGAAGCCCGTGACGTCGAAGGATTCCTTGATGGTCATCGGCACGCCGTGCAGCGGCCCCAGCTTCCTGCCCGCCCTGACCGCACGGTCCGCCGCCTTGGCGCGCTTGCGGGCACCCTCGATGTCGGTGGCAATGATGGCGTTGAGTTCGGGATTATAGGCCTCGACCCGCTTCAGGTAGAGGTCGAGCAATTCGAGGCAGCCGATCTTCTTCTTCCGGACCGCAGCGGCGAGCTGCTTGGCGGTCTGGAACGGGAGCGCGAGGGACATGGGAGGGGTTCCGCAACGGGGATGGACGGGGCCTAAGCCCGTACCATATTGTCCGGCCCGCCGTGAAGAAACTCCCCGCCCAAACGATGCACTTCGCCATGCCGTTGGCGCTGACTTTCGTGATGACGTTCATCGTCTCCGGCATCGCCACGATCCGGGCGATCGGATTCGAATCGGGCATGACCGCCCGCTGGATGGAATCGTGGATGGCGTCCTGGATGGTCGCCTTTCCGACCATGCTCTTCCTGATGCCGCTGATGCGGCGCCTGCTGTTGCGATTGATCGAGGCCCGGTAGCGTTCAACGCGGCCGTGGTCGAGCCCGCGCCGTGGGTTCGGCAACGAGCGGATCGTCCGGCCAGTAGTGGCGCGGATAGCGGCCCTTCAGTTCGGATTTCACGGCCTTGTAACCGTTGGCCCAGAAGCTCGCGAGATCGCGCGTCACCTGTACCGGCCGCCGCGCCGGCGAGAGCAGGTGGATGGTGAGCGGCACCTTTCCGCCGGCAATGCGCGGCGTCTCGGTGAGGCCGAACATCTCCTGCAGGCGGACGGAGAGCGTCGGCTCGTCCGGATTGGCATAGTCGATCGCGACCCTCGATCCGCTCGGCACCTCGACATGCGTCGGCACCAGCCGCTCGACCTCGCGCTGCTTCTCCCACGGCACCAGCGCCTTGAGCGCCGCCGCGAGATCGATGCGCGCGAGATGATCGCGACGCGACACGCCGTCGAGATAGGGGCCCAGCCACGCCGCCAGTGACGAGAGCAAGGCTGCGTCCGAAAGATCGGGCCAATCCTCGCCGGCATGGCGGCGCAAGAAGCCGATGCGCTCGCGCCAGCGCACGAGATCGTCGCTCCAGGGCAGCGCGCCGAGGCCGAGCTGGCGCACGCCGTCGAGCATGGCGGCCTGCATCTTGTCGGCGTCCGGCTTGGTGAGCGGCTTGTCTTCCAGCGCAAGGGCACCGAGCCGGCGACGGCGCCGCGCCAGCACCGCCCCGTCGCGCGCGCTCCATTGCACGAGCTGCTCGTCGACGATTCGATCGGCGTAGAGTTCCTCGATCTCGGCGGCCGTGATCGGCGCGGCGAGGAAGATGCGCGACTCCTGGGCCGATCCATCGAGATCGGCGACGACGAGGAATTCCTCGTTCGCCATCGGGTCGCCTTCGGGCAAGGCCGCGCCGCGCCCGCCCGACAGCAGATAGCGCCCGCCCGTGCCGGCGCGGCGGCGGCCGATGCGGTCGGGATAGGCGAGCGCCAGCAACGGGCCCGTCATCGCAATGTCGGGCCTCTCCTCGCCGGCGTTGCGCGGCATCAGGCGGCGTGCCGATTCCTGGATCAGGCGCAACGTGCCGTCGCGTCGGCCGCTCAGGGCGATGTCGACCCGGTGCCGGAGATCGGCATCGCGCTGGCCGGGCGGCAGGCGCAGGAAGTCGCGTTCGCCCAGGATCGCGGCCAGCAGGGCGGCGACCTTGCCTTGCCCCAGCTCACGGCCCTTGAGCACCAGATGCGCGATGCGCGGATGCTGGCCAAGACGAACCATCGCGCGTCCGTGCGATGTGATCGCGCCACTGGCGTCGATCGCGCCGAGATCGGCCAGCAGGGCGCGGGCCGTCGCGAGCGAGGCGGCGGGTGGCGGCGTGAGCCAGGGCAGCGTCGCGGCATCGCTGGTGCCCCAGGCGGCCAGCTCCAACGCCAGCGGTGCGAGATCGGCGTCGAGGATTTCCGGCGGCGTGAAGGGCAGCAGGCCGCGCTGCGATTCCTCCGGCCACAGCCGATAGCAGATGCCGGGTTCGAGACGGCCGGCACGGCCGCGCCGCTGGTCGGCCGAGGCCTGGCTGACGCGCACGGTCTCGAGCCGCGTCATGCCCGAGCGCGGCGAGAATTTCGGCACGCGCATCTGGCCGCTGTCGATCACGATGCGCACGCCCTCGATGGTGAGGCTGGTCTCGGCGATCGACGTCGCCAGCACGACCTTGCGGCGGCCGGACGGCGAGGGGGAGATGGCGCGATCCTGGTCGGCCGGGGAGAGGTCGCCATAGAGCGGCGCAACGTCGATGTTGGCACCGACTCCCTGCAAGCGTTCCTCGACCCGACGGATCTCGCCGACGCCCGGCAGGAACACGAGTGCGCTGCCGGTCTCTTCGCTGAGCGCGCGGCGTACGGCGGCGGCAACATTGTCCTCGAGGCGGCCCGCCGGTTCGCGGTCGAGATAGCGTGTGTCGACGGGGAACATGCGGCCGGCACTTTCGATCACGGATGCGCCGCCCAGTCTCGCCGAGACCGGGCCGGGATCGAGCGTCGCCGACATGGCCACGACCCGAAGGTCTTCGCGCAGCGCGGTCTGCGCCTCGCGCACCAGCGCAAAGGAAAGATCGGTCTCCAGCCCACGCTCGTGCAATTCGTCGAAGATCACGCAGCCCACCGCGTCGAGCGACGGATCTTCCTGCAGCAGGCGCAGGAACAATCCGTCGGTCACGACCTCGATGCGGGTCCTGGGTCCGACCTTGCTGTCGAGGCGCACGCGATAGCCGACCGTCTCGCCGACCGCTTCGCCCAGGGTCGCCGCCATGCGCCGGGCGGCGGCGCGCGCGGCCAGTCTTCGCGGCTCCTGCATGATGATCTTGCGGCCGCTGAGCCACGGCGCGTCGAGCAGGGCCAGCGGCACGCGCGTGGTCTTGCCGGCGCCCGGTGGGGCCACCAGCACGGCGGCAGTGCCGGCCACCAGCGCGGTCTTGAGGCGCGGCAGCGCCTCGTCGACGGGAAGCTGCTCCATCGGTCCCTGTGTCACGGCCGATCCTGTGTCACAGCGTTGGCGGATGGACGGGAAGAAGGGGCGGGTTCACTCTGGGGTTCTTACGCTTGAGGTCGTACAATGGCTATTGTCGTCGAGGCCCTGGATCATATCGTCGTCAACGTGCGCGACGTAGAGGTCGCCGCCGCCTGGTACGAGCGCGTGCTGGGCATGGTGCGCAAGGTCACAGAACCGGCGCCCGGCCGGTTCGTCACCTCGGTGCATTTCGGCCGCCAGAAGATCAACCTCCGGCCCGAGACCGCCACACAGAAGCAATGGTTCACGGGCAAGACGGTGGCGCCGGGCAGCGACGATCTCTGCTTTCTTACCTCGTCGACGCCGCAGGCGGTGGCCGATCATTTCCGGAGCTGTGGCGTGGAGATCGAAGAGGGACCGAGCGAAAAGAGGGGCGCGATGGGCACGATCGTCTCGGTCTATTGCCGCGATCCCGACGGCAACCTGATCGAGGTGTCCTCGTACAAATAGGCGGAACGTGACCGCGCCGTTCGAAACCTTCGCTCATTCGCTGCGACTGCAGCCTCCGTTGCGCGCGGCGATCACGGCGGCGTACCGCCGGCCGGAGCCCGACTGCGTGCCGCCGCTGCTCGATCTCGCGACCCTGACGCCGGCGGCGACGGCCAAGGCGCGCGCGCTGGCGCAGCGTCTGGTCGAGGCGTTGCGCGCCAAGGTGCCGTCGGGTGGTGTCGAGGGGCTGATCCACGAATATGCGCTGTCCAGCCAGGAGGGCGTGGCGCTGATGTGTCTCGCCGAGGCGCTGCTGCGCATTCCCGACGACGAGACGCGCGATGCGCTGATCCGCGACAAGATCGGTGGCAGCGACTGGCGCGCCCATCTCGGGCAAAGCCCGTCGCTGTTCGTGAATGCCGCGACCTGGGGCCTGATGCTGACGGGCCGGCTGACCGCGACCAGCAGCGAGAAGAGCCTGTCGGCGGCGCTGACGCGACTAGTGGCAAAAGGCGGCGAGCCGCTGATCCGCGGCGGCGTGAACATCGCGATGCGCCTGATGGGCGAGCAGTTCGTCTCCGGCCAGACGATCGAGGAGGCGCTGGCCAACGGTCGTCGCTTCGAGGCCGAGGGCTTTCGCTATTCCTACGACATGCTGGGCGAGGCGGCGATCACTGCCCAACAGGCCGAGCATTATCGCCTGGCCTATGAACGGGCGATCCACGCCATCGGCAAGGCGTCGGCGGGACGTGGCATCTACGAGGGTGCGGGCATCTCGCTGAAACTCTCGGCGCTGCATCCGCGCTACAGCCGTGCCCAGGCTGAACGAGTTCATGACGAGCTCTATCCGCGCCTGCGCGACCTCGCCGTGCTGGCGCGCCACTACGACATTGGCGTGAACATCGATGCCGAGGAGGCGGACCGGCTGGAGATCTCGCTCGACCTGCTGGAGCGGCTTTGCTTCGATCCCGCGCTCGAAGGCTGGAACGGCATCGGCTTCGTTGTGCAGGCCTACAAGAAGCGCGCGGCCTTCGTGATCGACCATCTGATCGATCTCGGTCGTCGCAGCCGCCACAGGCTTATGATCCGTCTGGTGAAGGGCGCCTATTGGGACAGCGAGATCAAGCGGGCCCAGGTCGACGGGCTGGAGGACTTCCCGGTCTTCACGCGCAAGATCCACACCGACGTCTCCTACCTGGCCTGTGCGCGCAAGCTGCTGGCTGCACCCGATGCGGCGTTCCCGCAGTTCGCCACGCACAATGCGCTGACCCTGGCGACGGTCCATGCGATGGCGGGCGAGAACTTCTATGCCGGCCAGTACGAATTCCAGTGCCTGCACGGCATGGGTGAGCCGCTGTACGAGGAGGTGGTCGGCCGGGACAAGCTCAACCGGCCGTGCCGCATCTATGCGCCGGTCGGCACGCACGAAACCTTGCTCGCTTATCTGGTGCGACGCCTGCTGGAAAATGGCGCGAACACGTCTTTCGTGAACCAGATTGCCGATCCGGACGTGACGACCGACAGCCTGCTGGCCGATCCGGTCGAGCGTGCGCGGGCTCTCTCGCCGGTCGGCGCACCGCATCCGCTCATCAAATTGCCGCGCGACCTGTTTGGACCGACGCGCGCCAATTCGAGGGGCCTCGATCTGGTCAACGAAGGCGTGCTCGCCACGCTGGCGCGGGAGCTGGTCGCCGGCGCTTCTACTCTTCTGCAGGCGACGCCGGTGCTGGCCGAGGGGCCACGTGACGGCACCGTGCGCGAGATACGCAATCCCGCGGATAGGGACGATCTGGTTGGTACTGTCGTCGAGGCCACGCCGGAACTGGTCGACAAAGCCTGCGCCAAGGCCGAGCCCTGGTCGGCTGCGCCCGCCGAACGTGCCGCGACCCTGCGCCGGGCAGCCGATCTAATGGAAGCGCGCCTAGAGAAGCTGGTGGGGCCGATCGTGCGCGAGGCCGGCAAGACGTTTGGCAATGCCGTGGGCGAGGTGCGCGAGGCGGTCGATTTCCTGCGCTACTACGCGGGCTGCGTCGAAGGGTTCGACAACGAGACGCACCGGCCGCTCGGCGTCGTCGCCTGCATCAGCCCATGGAACTTCCCGCTGTCGATCTTCACGGGACAGGTTGCGGGCGCGCTGGCGGCCGGCAACGCCGTGATCGCCAAGCCGGCCGAGGAGACGCCGCTGATCGCGGCCCTTGCCGTCGCTATCCTGCACGAAGCCGGCGTACCAACCGCGGCGCTGCAGCTCACGCCGGGCGACGGCGAGGTCGGCAAGCGGCTGGTCGCCGACGCGACGATCGCGGGTGTCGTCTTCACCGGCTCGACCGAGGCCGCGCAATCGATCAACCGCACCCTGGCGCGCCGTCTCGGCGCCGACGGAAGGCCGGTGCCGCTGATCGCGGAGACGGGCGGCCAGAACGCGATGGTGGCTGATTCCTCGGCGCTGCGGGAGCAACTGGTGATCGACGTGCTGGCCTCGGCCTTCGATTCGGCTGGCCAGCGCTGCTCGGCCCTACGTGTCCTCTGCCTGCAGGATGACATCGCCGAGAAGGTTGTCCCCATGCTGGAGGGGGCGATGGCGGAGTTGGCCGTCGGCGTGCCCGACCGTCTCTCCGTCGATGTCGGTCCTGTCATCTCGACGGAGGCGCAGAAGCGCCTGCTCGATCATATCGACCGCATGCGTGCGGCCGGCCATCGCGTCCACCAGGTGCCGCTTCCTGCCGAAGCGGCACAGGGAACCTTCGTGCCGCCGACGCTGATCGAGATCGATGCCATTTCCGACCTGCCGGGCGAGGTGTTCGGGCCGGTGTTGCATGTCCTGCGTTACGAGCGAGAGGACATGGAGAAGGTCATCTGCGCCGTGAACGCCACCGGCTTCGGCCTGACCTTCGGCGTGCACAGCCGCATCGACGAGACGATCGATCGGGCGACAGTGGCGAGCGCCGCCGGCAATCAATACGTCAACCGCAACATGATCGGCGCCGTCGTCGGTGTGCAGCCCTTCGGTGGCCATGGCCTGTCGGGCACGGGACCGAAGGCGGGCGGCCCGCTTTACGTTCATCGCCTTCTGTCACATCGGCCATCCATCGACGTGGCCCAAGGCGAACTCGCCGGCCCGGTCGGCGAGCACAACAGCTACGCGCTTCGTCCCAAGGGGGCGATCCTCTGCGTCGCGGCGGATCCAGCCGAGCTGAAGGCGCAGCACGAGCTTGTGCGGGCTACCGGCAATCGTATTGCCGCGGGCGAAGCCGAGGACATCGCCGCCGTGCTTTTCGCCGGCAGGGCGGAAGAGCTGGTGGCGTTCACTCGTCGCATGGCTGAACGGCCGGGTCGTATCGTCCCCGTCCACGTCGCGCCCTATCCGCGCGAGTTCCTGTTCGACGAGGTCTCACTCAGCGTCAACACCGCCGCCGCGGGCGGCAACGCCAGCCTGATGGCGATCGGGTAGAATGCTCCGTCGTCTCGACCGGAGCGCGCAGCGCGGAGTGGAGAGACCTTTCCTCTACGATTTGCCGGCTTTTGGTTGAGCGAAGGTCTCTCCACTCCGCACCTTCGGTGCTCCGGTCGAGACGACGGGATTTTAGTTTGTCGAAGTCATCCTGCTCGCTCCGACCCTACGCCCCGGCGACATCGCCAAGTCGTACAAACGAAATAAACGAAATAAACGAATCAAATGAAACGAAAACCCCCGGGAGCGATTTCCGGGGTTTTGGTGGCCTGGACTCTAGGATTCAAGGGAGCGCGCCACTCCAGTGGCGCGCTCCAATGATGTTAGAGCAGGAACGTGTTCGTGCGGTCGAGGAAGTCGTGCATGTGCACGATCATCTGGTCTTCCTCGAGCAGGCAGACGCCATAGGCCGGCGGCTCGTGGCTGCCGGCGATGCGGCCCTCGATGACGAAGTCGAGCGCCACCTGGTGGCTGGTGGCGCGCAGGGTCGAGATCGGGATGCCGCGCCAGGCGCCGGCGATCGGCCGGTGGAGATGGCCGAAGAACAGGTGACGGATGTTGGTCCGGCCCTCGATCGCCTTGATGAAATGCTGCGGGTCGAGCAGCGAGATGTCGTCCATGCGCTTCAGCCGCACCTTGAAGGGCGGGTGATGGATGAAGATCATCACCGACCTGTCGCCCAGCCGGTCGAGCGTCGCCTTCAGCCAGGCGCCGCGCGTCTCGCAGAAGGTGCCCCACGGTTTGCCGGGCTCGTTGGTGTCGAGGCAGATCGCGGTCACGCCTTCGCCCATGTCGAACGTGTACTGGACGAAGCCGTTCTCGTCGAAGCGCGCCTGCGGGAAGGTCGTGCGGAAGTTTTCGCGGTCGTCGTGATTGCCGACCAGCAGGTGATAGGGGATCACCAGTTTGTCGAACTCGCGCTTCAGGGCCGCATAGGCCTCCATCTCGCCCTTGTGGGCAAGGTCGCCGGTGACGATGGCGAAGGCCGCGTCCGCGTGGTTGCGGTTCACGTCGGCGACGCAGAGCGCCAGCCGGTCGATCGGGTTCAGGCCGTAGAGCAGGTTGCCCGGCGGCACGAAATGGGTGTCGGTGATGTGGATGAACTTCTGCACGGCATCACTCTGCCATGAAAAAGCGGAGGAAGGCATCTTGCTCCGCTTTCGCATGTTCACCTTCAGCGTATCACTTCGGCAGCAGCGCCTGCGTGTCGGTCGTCATCTTCTTCAGCGCTTCGTCGGGCTTGGCGCTGCCGTTCACGACGGTCTGCAGATGGTCCTTGATCACGTCGGTGATCTTGAGGCCGTTCTCGCCGGGGAAAGCGTACCAGGCGGTCATGCTGGGGAGCTGGCCGATGGCGACGCGATGGTTCGGGTTCTGGGCATAGAAGTCGCCCAGCATCGCCGGGTCCTTGGCCGGCAGCGCGTTGGCCGGGAAGTAGCCGGTGCCCTTGACCATGATGGTGGCGCCGACCGGGCCGGTGGCGAACTTGATGTATTCCCAGGCGGCCTTCTGCTTGGCCGGGTCCTTCGACAGCATCATGGCGACGTTGCCGCCGGCCGGCAGGCGCGAGTCGGCGCCGGCGCCCAGCGGGAAGGTGGCGGTGCGCAGCGGGAACACTCCCTGCGCCTGCTTGGTGACGCCGCCCAGGCGCGAGGTCGAATGCGCCCAGATGCCGAGGCGGCCCGAGACGAAGTCCTGCAGCGCGGTCGCCTGGCTGACGTCGCGCATCGTGCCGTCGGTGATCATGAGGCGCAGCGTCTCGATCGCCTTCTGGCCCGCCGGCTGGTCGAAGGCCACCTTCTTCTCGTCCGCCGTCAGCATCGTGCCGCCGTTGGAGAAGACGAGGGCCTGCCACATCCAGTTGCCGGTGATGTCCCAGTCGAAATGGAAGCCGGCGATCTTGTTGGCCGGGTCGTTGATCTTCTTGGCGAGCGCGAAGATGCCTTCCCAGGTCTTGGGGAAGTTGTCGGGATCGCCACCGGCCTTCTTCACCAGGTCGGCGTTGAAATAGATGATCGGCGTCGAGAGCGAGAAGCCCATGCCGTACTGCTTGCCCTTCACCTGGCCCAGGGTCAGCAGCGCGCCGTCGTAACCGGCCTTGGCCCAGTCCTTCTCGGCGGCGATGAACGGATCGAGCGGCTGGGCGATGCCGCGATCGGCCAGGATGCGCTGGCGGTTGAGGCCCTGGAACGTCACGTCCGGCAGCTGGCCGGTGACGGCGTTGCGCAGCACCTGCTGCGTGGCGTCCTCGTATTCCTTGGTCGGCTGCGTGAACTTCACCTTGATGTTCGGGTGCGCCGCCATGAACTGCTTGGCGACCTCCTCCTGCACCTCCTTGAAGATGTCGGGGATCGCATACTGGACGGTGATTTCGGTCTGTGCGGCCGCGGGGCCCGCAACGAACAGGGCGGCAAGTGCCGCAAAGCCCAAGAATTTGCGCATTAGTGTCTCCCTTCCCTGGATGTGCACTAAGTCACACAATGGTGTTGCCGTTTTCTTTCATCCCTTCATGCCGCTGAGCGTAACTCCCTCGATGAAGCGGCGCTGCGCGGCGAGGAACAGCAGGACCAGCGGCGCGGTGATCACCACCGTGCCGGCCATCAGCGGGCCGAAGTCGCTGCCGGCCTCCTCGTTCCTGAAGAAGAGCGTACCGAGCGGCGGCGTAGCGAGGTCGCCGGTCTGGATGACGATCAGCGGCCAGAAGAAATCGTTCCAGTGCGAGACGATGGAGATCACGCCGAAGGCCAGCATGGCGGGCATGGCGAGCGGTAGCATGATGCGCCACAGGATCTCGAACTCGCCCAGCCCGTCGATCCGGGCGGCATGCATCAGGTCGTCGGGCACGGTCTTGAAGAACTGACGCATCAGGAAGATCCCGAAGGCGGAGAAGACGAACGGGAGGATGAGGGCGGCGTAGCTGTCGAGCAGGCCGACCTCGTAGAGCATGACGTAGCGCGGGATGGCCGGCGCCTGGGCGGGGATCATGAGGCCGATCAGCACCATGGTGAAGAGGATGTCGCGGCCCCGGAAGCGCAGCTTGGCCAGCGCGTAGGCGGCGGGCAGCGAGACCAGGAGCTGCAGCAGGAAGATGCCGCCGGTCACGATCACGCCGTTCAGCAGGTAGCGCAGCAGCGGCACCTTGGTGAAGGCCTTGCCGTAATTCTCCGCCGCGGCCCAGTTGTTGGGCAACAGGCTGAGCTTGGTCGAGAAAATCTCGTTGGGCGGCTTCAGCGACGTCGAGACCATCCAGACGAACGGCGCCAGCATGATCACCAGCCCCGCGATCAGCAGGAGATGGCGCAGCACGTGGCCCAGGAGCGAGCTGCCCGGTTTCATCCGTAATGTGTCCGCTTCTCGCCGGCCTTCACCTGCAGCAGCGTCAGCGCCAGCACGACGACCAGGAACACCACCGTGATGGCCGCGCCATAGCCGGTGCGGAAGAAATTGAAGGCCTCGGTGTACATCGTATAGAGCAGCACCTCGGTCGACTTGTTCGGCCCGCCCTTGGTCAGCACCTCGACCGTGTCGAACACCTGGAAGGAACGGATGCCCGAGACGACGGTGACGAACAGGGTGGCCGGTCCCAGCATCGGCCAGGTGACGCAGCGGAAGCGCTCCCAGGCCGAGGCGGCGCCGTCGATCTCGGCGGCCTCGTAGAGATCGGCGGGGATCGACTTCAGCCCGGCCATGAACAGCACCATGTTGAGGCCCGCCGATTGCCAGATGCCGATGCCGGCCAGCGTGAGCAGCGCGCGGCTCGGGTTCTTCAGCCAGTCGCCGCCGTGGATGCCGAGCTGTTCGAGGACGACATTGATCAGGCCGACGCTGGGATGCAGCAGGAATTCCCAGACCACGGCCATGGCGATCAGCGTCGAGGTCACCGGCAGGAAGTAGGCGGCGCGATAGAAGGCCCGCCCGAAGGTGGCGCCCTCGATCAGCAGCGCCAGGCCAAGCCCCAGGAACACCGAGCCGGGCACGACCACGAGGCAGTAGACGGCGGTGTTGCCGAACGACTTCCAGAAGACGCGGTCGGCGAAGAGCTGCTGGTAGTTTCCAATGCCGATGAAGTTCATCGTCGGCGCGCCGAGCTGCCAGTCGGTGAGCGACAGGACGAACACCGCGAGCGTCGGGCCTGCCAGCAGCACGACGAACATCAACCAGGCCGGCGACACCAGCGCGAGCGCGGCGCGGCGCTCGGCGGGCGTGGCGTCGTTTGCGGCCGGCGCCGTCACCGGACGCGCCGTCCCTGGGCGTCGAACTTCAGCACGCGATGCGGCATCGGCTTCAGCCCGACCGCCTCGCCGCGCTGCGGATCGCGTTCGGAATGCGAATCGAGGCGGGCGATCAGCGGCGTGCCCTGGCCGCGCACCTCGACATGGACCAGGCTTTCGGAGCCCATATGCTCGATCAGGCGGACATGGCCCGCGATCGCGCCGGCCTCATAGGGAGCCACGAGCTGCACGGCTTCCGGCCGCACGGCATGGAAGCCGCCCTCCACCGGGATGACGTTGATCTTGGGGCTGCCGACAAACTCGGCGACCGCCAGGGTTTCGGGATCGTCGTAGAGCTGGCGCGGCGGCGCCACCTGCTCGAGCTTGCCCGCCAGCATCACGGCGACGCGATCGGACATGGTCATGGCCTCGGCCTGGTCGTGCGTCACGTAGATCATCGTGGCGCCGAGACGGCGCTGCAACTCGGTGAGCTCGGACCGCATCTGCACGCGCAGCTTGGCGTCGAGGTTGGAGAGCGGCTCGTCGAGCAGGAAGGCCGCGGGATGGCGGACCATGGCGCGGCCCAGCGCCACGCGCTGCTTCTGGCCGCCCGAGAGCTGGCCGGGCTTGCGGCCGAGGAGCGCGCCGATATCGAGGGCCTGGGCCGCATCCGCCACATCCCGCGCGATGGTCTTTCGGGCAGCGGCGGTGCCGGGCAGCAGCGATCCCAGCCAAGGCAGGCGCTGCCAGACGTTCATGCGGCGCATGGAAAGTGGCAGGCCGATATTCTCGGCCACGGTCATGTGCGGGTAGAGCGCGTAGCTCTGGAACACCATGGCGATGTCGCGGTCGCGTGCCGGCAGTTCGTCGACCCGCCGGCCGCCGATCACGATGGCGCCCGCATCGTTGCGCTCCAGTCCCGCCACGATGCGCAAAAGGGTCGACTTGCCACAGCCCGACGGCCCGAGAAGCGTCAGGAACTCGCCGTCGGCAATGTCGAGTGAAACATCTTTCAGGACCTCGACGGCGCCGAAACTCTTCCGGACCCCCTCGATGGAAATCGTCGCCACGCGACCGTCGCTCCCACAGATTTGGAGTGGCCTAGCCGACTTCTATTACAGTCTGTGTGCGCCGACGCGGCCGGCGCCGGCCGCCGGCTAGTACAGGCCGTATTTCTTCGGCGGGCCCGGATGGTTGACGCAGAGCATCTCCGGCGAAACCTCCGGCCCCAGCTTGATGCGCTCTTCCTCGCACTTGTCGTAGGTGAACGGACCGCCGAACACCTTGGGGCCGCCGCCGACGATGATGTAGGATTTTTCGAGGTACCAGCCCGGACCGGTATAGGCTTGGCTGGCGCCGGGACCAGTGCACGCGCCGAGGCTTGCGGCCAGCAGGGGAGCCGCCAGCAGGGTCGTCCAGCGACCGATCGAACGTTCGGACATCAGCTCAGCCTCTCCCCCGGGCAATGAACGCTGCCCGCCGCGGCCGGCAAAGTAGGCCATGGACGCGCTGTCTTCAATGCATCGCGGGATACGGCCGGCAATCCCGTCGAATTCAAATGAGTAGAGTAACTTCCTCAGGTCGGCTATTGCGACGCGACGGGGGCTTTCGCCGGAGCCCGCGACCGGTCTAATAATGCGCCGATAAACCAAAGCATCCGGGGGGATGCTGGGGCCAGCTCGCGCGCCAGCAGGATAGAGTCATGGGATTGCCTGAGAAGCAGGGACTGTACGACCCACGCAACGAACACGATTCGTGCGGCGTCGGCTTCGTGGCCGATATCAAGGGCCGGAAAACGCACACTATCGTGCGCCAGGGCCTGCAGATCCTGGTCAACCTCGACCATCGCGGCGCCGTCGGCGCCGATCCGCTGATGGGCGACGGCGCCGGCGCCATGATCCAGATTCCGGACGCGCTGCTGCGCGACTGGGCGCGCAAGGAAGGCGTCGACCTGCCGGAGCCCGGCCATTATGCGGTGGCGATGTGCTTCCTCCCACCGGATGAGAAGGCAAGATCTTTTGCAATCAAGCGATTCGAGCATTTCGTTAAAGTCGAAAAGCAGAAGCTGATCGGCTGGCGCGACGTGCCGACCGACCTCACGGGTCTCGGCAAGGCCGTCATCGATTCCATGCCGGTCATCCGCATGGCGATCGTCGGGCGCGGCCCCAAGCTCGCCGACCAGGATGCGTTCGAGCGCAAGGTGCTGGCGATCCGCAAGCAGACCCAGAATCCTCTGGCGGAGCTTGAGAAGAAGCACAAATTGCCTGGTCTTTCAGACCTTTACATGCCGTCCTTCTCGACGCGCACTGTGGTCTACAAGGGTCTGCTGCTCGCACACCAGGTTGAGAGTTTCTATGAGGATTTGAGAAATCCTCTTTGTGAATCAGCGCTTTGCCTGGTTCATCAGAGATTCTCCACGAACACGTTCCCCTCATGGAAACTGGCGCATCCCTACCGCTTCATCGCCCATAACGGCGAGATCAACACGGTGCGCGGCAACGTCAACTGGATGTACGCGCGCCGGCGCACGATGGAATCCGACCTGATCGGTGCCGACCTCGACAAGATGTGGCCGATCATCCCGCACGGTCAGTCGGATACGGCCTGCCTCGACAACGCGCTCGAACTGCTGGTCGCCGGCGGCTATTCGCTGAGCCACGCCATGATGATGCTGATTCCGGAGGCGTGGGCCGGCAATCCGCTGATGGATGGCTGCCGCAAGGCTTTCTACGAATATCACGCGGCCCTGATGGAGCCGTGGGACGGCCCGGCGTCGATCGCCTTTACCGATGGCCGCCAGATCGGCGCCACGCTCGACCGCAACGGCCTCCGCCCGGCGCGCTTCCTGATCACCGAGGACGATCTCGTCGTGATGTCGTCGGAATCCGGCGTGCTGCCGATCCCCGACGAGAAGATCGTGCGCAAGTGGCGCCTGCAGCCCGGCAAGATGCTGCTGATCGACCTGGAAGAGGGCCGCATCGTCGAGGACGAGGAACTGAAGCGGACCCTGGCCGAGGCCGAGCCCTACGAGGAGTGGCTGAAGGAGGCGCAGCACAAGCTCGAGGAACTCTCCGAGATCCCCGACGCGCCGTCGCCGGTGGCGTCGAACGATCCCTCGACCCTGCTCGATCGCCAGCAGGCCTTCGGCTACACCCAGGAGGACATCCAGTTCTTCCTCGAGCCGATGGCCAGCGTGGCCGACGACCCGATCGGCTCGATGGGCACCGACACGCCGATCGCCGTACTCTCGAAGAAGCCGAAGCTGCTCTACAACTACTTCAAGCAGAACTTCGCGCAGGTCACCAACCCGCCGATCGACCCGATCCGCGAGGAGCTGGTGATGTCGCTGGTCTCGATGATCGGCCCGCGCCCCAACCTGCTCGGCCGTCATGCCGGCATGCACAAGCGCCTCGAAGTGGCGCAGCCGGTGCTGACCAATGCCGAGCTGGAGAAGATCCGTTCGATCGCCGACCTGCTCGACGGCTCGTTCCGCACCGCCACCATCGACACGACCTGGCTGGCCTCCGAGGGCGCGGCGGGGCTCGAGAAGGCGCTGGATCGCGTCTGCGCCGAGGCCACCGACTGCGTGCTGGCCGACCGCAACATCCTGATCCTGTCGGACCGCGCGATGTCGGCGGAGCGGGTGCCGATCCCCGCGCTGCTGGCGACGGCCGCCGTGCACCACAGCCTGATCCGCCGCGGCCTGCGCACCCAGACCGGCCTCGTGGTCGAAACCGGAGAGGCGCGCGAGGTGCATCATTTCTGCTGCCTCGCGGGCTATGGCGCCGAGGCGGTGAACCCGTATCTCGCCTTCGAGACCCTGGAGACGCTGCGCGTTCAGAACGGCCTGCCGCTGAAGCCCTACGAGGTTCAGAAGAACTTCATCAAGGCGATCGGCAAGGGCCTGCTGAAGGTCATGTCCAAGATGGGCATTTCGACCTACCAGTCCTATTGCGGCGCGCAGATCTTCGACGCGGTCGGTCTCCACTCGGGCTTCGTCGAGAAGTACTTCACCGGCACCGCCACCACGATCGAGGGTGCGGGCTGGCAGGAGATCGCCGAGGAGACGGTGCGCCGCCATCGCAACGCCTATGGCGACAATCCGGTCTACCGCACCATGCTCGACGTCGGCGGCGACTACGCCTTCCGCCTGCGCGGCGAGGAGCATGCCTGGACGCCCGAGAGCGTGTCGCGCCTGCAGCATGCGGTGCGCGGCCAGTCGTCGGACGACTACAAGGCCTTCGCGACCTCGATCAACGAGCAGAGCGAGCGGCTGCTGACCATCCGCGGCCTGATGCAGTTCAAGTGGTCGGACACGCCGGTTCCCGTTGAGGAGGTCGAGCCGGCCGCCAGCATCGTGAAGCGCTTCGCCACCGGCGCCATGAGCTTCGGCTCGATCAGCCGCGAGGCGCATACCACCCTCGCCATCGCCATGAACCGGATCGGCGGCAAGTCGAACACCGGCGAGGGCGGCGAGGAGGCGGATCGCTTCAAGCCGCTGCCGAACGGCGATTCGATGCGTTCGGCCATCAAGCAGGTCGCGTCGGGCCGCTTCGGCGTCACCGCCGAGTACCTGGTCAATGCCGACGACATCCAGATCAAGATGGCCCAGGGCGCCAAGCCCGGCGAGGGCGGCCAGCTGCCCGGCCACAAGGTCGACGAGAACATCGCCCGCGTCCGCCGCTCGACGGCCGGCGTCGGCCTGATCTCGCCGCCGCCGCATCACGACATCTATTCGATCGAGGATCTGGCGCAGCTCATCCACGACCTCAAGAACGTGAATACGGCCGCGCGTGTCTCGGTGAAGCTCGTCTCCGAGGTCGGTGTCGGCACCGTCGCCGCGGGCGTCAGCAAGGCGCGCGCCGACCATGTCACGATCTCGGGCTACGAGGGCGGCACCGGCGCCTCGCCGCTCACCTCGCTCACCCATGCCGGCTCGCCGTGGGAGATCGGCCTCGCCGAGACGCAGCAGACCCTGGTGCTGAACGGGCTTCGCGGCCGCATCGCCGTGCAGGTCGATGGCGGCCTGCGCACTGGCCGCGACGTCGCCATCGGCGCGCTGCTGGGCGCCGACGAGTTCGGTTTCGCGACCGCGCCGCTGATCGCCGCCGGCTGCATCATGATGCGCAAGTGCCACCTCAACACCTGCCCGGTGGGTGTGGCGACGCAGGATCCGGTGCTGCGCAAGCGCTTCACCGGCCAGCCCGAGCACGTGATCAACTTCTTCTTCTTCGTGGCCGAGGAACTGCGCGAGATCATGGCGCGGCTGGGCTTCCGCACGCTGAACGAGATGATCGGCCGGGTCGACCTCCTCGACATGCGCAAGGCCATCGACCACTGGAAGGCGGGCGGCGTGGATCTCTCGAAGCTCCTCCACCAGGCCCCGGCCCGTGAGGGCGTGGCGATCTGGAACATCGAGCGGCAGGATCACGGTCTCGACAAGGCGCTGGACCACAAGCTCATCGAGGCGGCGCGTCCGGCCCTCGACAGCGGCCAGCCGGTGCAGATCGACCTGCCGGTGACGAACGTGAACCGCACTGTCGGCGCGATGCTGTCGGGCGAGGTGGCCAAGCGCACCGGCCATGCCGGACTGCCCGAGGACACGATTTCCGTGCGCCTCACCGGCACGGCCGGCCAGAGCTTCGGCGCCTTCCTCGCGCGCGGTATCTCGCTCGAACTGTCGGGCGACGGCAACGACTATGTCGGCAAGGGCCTGTCGGGCGGCCGCGTGGTCGTGCGCCAGGCCCCGGGCTGCACGCGCGATCCGCTGAAGAACATCATCGTCGGCAACACGGTGCTCTACGGCGCCATCGGCGGCGAGGCCTACTTCGAGGGCGTCGCGGGCGAGCGCTTCGCCGTGCGCAACTCGGGCGCGGTTTGCGTCGTCGAGGGTACCGGCGATCACGGTTGCGAGTACATGACCGGCGGCGTCGTGGTCGTGCTGGGCGACACCGGCCGCAACTTCGCAGCCGGTATGTCCGGCGGCGTCGCCTACGTCTACGACCCCAGGGCGCGCTTCAAGGAACTGTGCAATCCCGCGATGGTCGACCTCGAAACGGTCGGGCCGGCGTCGGATGACGGCGACGAGACGGGACGGCCGCGCCAGCGGGCGGTCGATGTCGAGGACAATGGCATGGGCGACGTGCTGGCTTTCGATGCCGAACGCCTGCGCATCCTGGTCGAACGCCATCATCTCCATACCGGCAGTGCGCAGGCACGGGCGCTGCTGGAGGATTGGGACAATGCGTTGCAGAGCTTCGTGAAGGTGATGCCGCGCGACTACAAGCGGGCGCTGTTGCAGGCGCGCGAGCGGGCGGCGGCGAAGGCCGTCGCGGCGGAGTGACGGCCCCCGGCCGTCATCCCGAGCCCTTGCGAGGGATCTGCAAAGTCATGAGCCGGAGTTACTAAGATGGGTCTCGCCACAGGCTTCCTCGAGATCGAGCGCAAGGACCGGTCGTACGAAAAGGTCGAGCAGCGCCTCAGGAACTACAAGGAATTCGTCCTGCCGATGCCGCCGGCCGAGGTCTCGCGGCAAGGCGCGCGCTGCATGGATTGCGGCATCCCGTATTGTCACAACGGATGCCCGGTCAATAACATCATCCCGCAGTGGAACGAGCTCGTGCGCCGCGACCGCTGGAAGGATGCGCTCGAGGTCCTGCACTCGACCAACAACTTCCCGGAGTTCACCGGCCGCATCTGCCCCGCGCCCTGCGAGGCCTCGTGCACGCTGAACATCGACGACAACTCGGTGACCATCAAGTCGATCGAATGCGCGATCGTCGATCGCGGCTGGCAGGAGGGCTGGATCCTGCCGCTCGTGCCGGCGCGGAAGACCGGCAAGCGCGTCGCCGTCGTCGGCTCCGGCCCGGCCGGGCTTTCCTGCGCCCAGCAACTCGCGCGTGCCGGCCATTCGGTGACCCTGTTCGAGAAGGCCGACCGGATCGGCGGCCTGCTGCGCTACGGCATTCCCGACTTCAAGATGGAGAAGCACCATATCGACCGGCGCATGCGCCAGATGGAAGCCGAGGGCGTCGAGTTCCGGACCGGCGTCGAGGTCGGTGCGACACTGTCGATCAAGTCGCTGCTCGAAGGTTATGATGCCGTGGCCCTGACGGGCGGTGCCGAACTGCCGCGCGATCTCGAAGTGCCGGGCCGCGAGCTGAACGGCATCCATTTCGCCATGGATTTCCTGACGCAGCAGAACAAGCGCAACGCCGGCGACGACGAATCGCGCGCAGCACCGCGCGGCACGCTCACGGCCAAGGGCAAGCATGTCATCGTGATCGGCGGCGGCGATACCGGCTCCGACTGCGTCGGTACGTCGAACCGCCATGGCGCCGCGTCGGTGACGCAGCTCGAGGTCATGCCGCAGCCGCCGGTGCGCGAGAACAAGGCGCTGACCTGGCCGGACTGGCCGCTGAAGATGCGCACCTCGTCGAGCCACGAGGAAGGCGCGGCGCGCGATTTCGCGGTCCTGACCAAGCGGGCGCTGGGCAGCAACGGCAAGGTCGAGGCGCTGGAATGCGTGCGCGTCGAATGGGTGAAGGGTGCCGACGGCCGCATGGGCATGCAGGAGGTCGCGGGCAGCACCTTCGAGCTCAAGGCGGACCTGGTGCTGCTGGCCATGGGCTTCCTGGGACCGCGCCGGCCCGGCCTCGTCGAGCAGGCGGGGGTCGCGCTCGATCCGCGCGGCAACGTCGCGGCGAACGTGAAGGACTACCAGACCTCGGTTCCGAAACTGTTCGCCGCGGGCGACATGCGCCGTGGCCAGTCGCTGGTCGTCTGGGCGATCCGCGAGGGCCGTCAGTGCGCTCGCTCGATTGACGAAAGCCTGATGGGGAATTCCACCCTGCCGCGTTGATATGCGGAACGGGTGTAGTTCGCTTACGAACGATTTGTCCTAGAATTCCCCTGATGAAGCTTCTGCTGATTCAGGGTGCGAACATGGAGTATCTGGGCCGGCGCCAGCCCGAACTCTACGGCACGACCACGGCCAAGGAACTCGACGCCGCCATCCGTCGCCGGGCCAAGGCGCTCGATGTGTCGATCGACATCGTCTACACGAACACCGAAGGCGAGGCCGTCTCGGCCATCTACAAGGCCGACCGCGCCAAGGTCGACGGGCTGATGTTCAATCCCGCAGGCTTTCTTCACGCCGGCCACGCGCTGCGGGACTGCCTGCGGTCGATTTCCATGCCGGCGATCGAAATCCACATGACGAATATCGAGAAGCGCGGCTTCGGCTCCGTGACCGCCGAGGCGGCGGTCGGCATGATCGCGGGCTTCGGCGTCGATTCCTACCTGCTGGCCCTCGAGGCCATGGTGGCGCGGCTGCGGCCGGTCTCGGCCTGACGGGCGGCTTCCGCTTCATAGGCACTTATGTGCCCGGCGTCCTGGCGGTCGGCTCGATTGGCCGGCGCCCGCAGCGTGTCGAGATAGGGCGGTGCATTAGGCCGTAGCGAGTCGACCGCGCCGAGCAGGAGATGCAGCGCCGGAAAGCCACCGATGTTTACGACTGCATTGCCGACGGCGCGCTTCAAAGGGTTGCGCGGTCGTGGGGTGAGATAGAGCCTGGTGCCGCCCCATTGCCGGAAGGCCGCCCGGAGTTGCGGCATGTTGGCTTGGCCGGCGGGCAGGTTGGACAGTCTGATCTGGCAGTCCATCAAGCCGTCGCGCAGCACCTGGGCGCAGGCGCGATGTTCTGGATGATCGCGCAGCAGCGCCGCCCATTTCAGCCAGTAGCGTGCCGACCACAGGAGCTGGGCGGTATCGTCCCCGGCGGAGGTCAGCCGGGGCGCCGCGTGCATGCGGATGTAATACATGCCGACTTCGCGTCCCCGCACATGCAGGCCGGAGAGGATCGCCCGTCCGCAGAGATCGAAATCCTCGTAGAAGCTCAGGGTTTCGTCCCACTTCTCGGTATCGAACAGGCGCCGCGGCCACAGGATCGTGGTGTGGGTGATGGTGCGCAGGCCGTTCGGATCGAGGAACTGGACCAGCGTGTCGGTGTCGGAGCGTTCCGCCGCCGTCCAGACAAGAGGACCCAGCACGACCTCGTCGTCCACGATCGCGAAGTCGCGCGACCGACCGGCGACGAGCGAGTTGGGTGGCGCCTCCAGGGTGGCGGCCAACAGGTCGGCGAGATGCGACGGATGCATCAGGTCGTCGTCATCGTGGAAGAAAATCCAGTCGCCGGTCGCCGCGGCGATGCCGGAATTGCGCGCAGCACTCGGTCCGCGCGGAAACCGGTGGCGCACGACCTTCACGCCCGGAAATTCGTTCGCGAGCATGGCAAGCGTACCGTCGGTCGAGGCGTCATCGACGACGACGATTTCCTTGTCCCAAAGCGTCTGCGCCTGCACGCCCACGAGAGCGCGCCGCAGCAGCGACGCGCGATTGCGCGTCGGCATGACGATGCTGACCCTGTTACCCACGACAGTCCCCAAACCCATGGCTACAATACCATGACGGTTTGGAGTTAAACGAGTGAATGTGGCTACCAGATGCCCGTCAGAAGGGTTGTCGGTGCATAATCCCTGAAAATCGAGAAATAGGGGAACGCGGAACGGGTGCGCCAGGCCCGCTCGACGCGGACGCGCCACAAGCGCTCGGTTCCGGCCGGGCCGATGTCACCGGGATTCCAGTCGATGGTCACGGTGCCCTGGAGCTGCAGCACATCTCCGTTGTTGAAATTCACGAACAGCAGACCGGCCCGCGGATCGCCCAGCAGGTTGCCCAGGGTGTTGAAGAACCGGTTGCCGTGGAAGTCGGGGATGACCAGCGTATCGCCGTGCACGCCGACGAATCCCGGCCGGCCGCCGCGATGGGACATGTCGAACCCGCCGTCGGCACCCAGTTCGGCCCGCGCCCGGCTGGCGACGAAGAACGTGTCGGCCGACTCAATGATGTCGCGTGCGGCTTCGTCCAGCCTGCCCAAATTCTCGACAGGCCCGGCCGCCGCATCACGCGGCATGCTCCGGCGGGTCTGGATGTACTGCGGACAATTGCCGAAGCTCTGGCTGACATGCACCGTGAGCCCGCTGTCGCGAGCGACGATCGTGCCGTTGGCGCGATTGCGGCGGCGCGTCGAGAGATCGATACCGAGCAGGCCGATCTCGCTGCCGCCTGCAAAGCCCGCGGCCGCGGGATCGCCGTCACGCGGCAGGGCGTCGATGCGCAGCGTCATCGGGTCGGGCGAGGTAACGAACCCGGGCGCGCCGGTCAGCACCGAGGCCATCGGCCAGCCCTGTGCATCCGGCGTTGCGGTGAACAGGTAAGGCAGCAGGGGAAAGAAGGCGCGGTGCTGCTCCGGCAGGAAGGGGCGGATCGGCGCCCGTCCCATCCGGTACCCGGCCAGCGCCTGCGCGGCCTGCTCGTCGGTGTTGAACGGCAGGAAACCCATTGTGTCGGCGGTCATCACACGCCCTCCTGTTTCTCGGGAAACTGGATCTTCGGGTCGTACCAGGGCGCCGCGTCCGATCGCCAGATATGGACCTGCGGCCGGTCGCGGACCTCGGTGTCGACGCAGCCCAGCCGTAGCAGCACGACCGGCTGCGCGACGCGTTCGGCCATCACATGCGAGCCGCACTGGCTGCAGAAGCGTCGGAACTTGCCGGGGGAGGATTCGATCGCGCCCAGAACCTCCTCGCCGCGCAGCCAGCGGAATTTCTCCCGCGGCACAGCCGTGACCGACGAGAAGGCCGTGCCGTGCGTCTTGCGGCAGGTGTGGCAATGGCAGTGCACGATCCGCTCGAGGGGCGCATCGACCTCGTAGGCGACGGCACCGCAAAGGCAGCTTCCGTTCAGCATTCCTGGATCCTCCTGTGGCAACAAGATAGGTCCGGGTAATTGCGTCGTTAACTGCACGAATGATAAATTCATTATTCCATAAATTGGAATAGAAGCATGGACCGTCTGGACGAGTTCGCGATCTTCGTGCGCATCGTGGAGGAAGGGAGCCTCGTGCGCGCGGCGCAGCGCCTGCGCCGCTCGGCGCCGGCCGTGACGCGCGCCCTGGCCGCCCTGGAGGACCGCATCGGCGTGCGCCTGATCGATCGCACGACGCGGCGGCTCGCGCCGACCGAGGCGGGCCGAGCCCTCTACGAGCGGGCACGCGCCGTCGTTGCCGACTACGAGGCGGCCGCGGCGGGCGCGCGCGAGGCACCGGTGCGCGGCCTGTTGCGTATCGCCGCGCCGGTGCAATTCGGGCGGCGTCACGTCGCGCCTCTCGCAACGCGCTTTCTGGACAGTCACGACGGCGTCGAGATCGAGCTCATGCTGAACGACCGCAACGTCGACCTGATCGAAGAGGGGATCGATATGGCCGTACGCATCGGCGCACTCGCCGATTCCAGTCTCGTCGCCCGGCCGGTCGGGCATGTGCGGCGGCAATGGGTGGCGAGTCCCGCCTATCTCGCCCGCCGCGGCACGCCGAAAACGCCGGCCGATCTCGCGACGCACGAGACGCTGCTGGGAACGTCGCGTGGCGCGCTGGAATGGAGCTTCGCCGGCCGTCGCCGCGGAGCGCCGCTGCATCTCGCGGGCCGGTTCCGCGTCGACGATATCGAGACCCGACTGAGGGTGGCGCGCGAGGGCCGCGGCATCGCGCAGTTCCTGTCGTATCAGGTGGCCGAGGATCTTGCGGCCGGACGCCTCGTGCGCCTGTTGCGCACCTTCGAGCCGGCGCCGCTGCCGGTGCAGCTTCTCACCAAGGGCCGCGCCCATCGCGCGCCGAAGATCGACGCCTTCCTCGACTTCGCGGCCCAGAAATTGTCGGCCCTGCCCATACTCCGACCGGATTGACACATCGTGTGCAATTGCCCTAGCCCTTAACCTTCAAGTTAAGGAAACAGGGAGCGCCGGATGTCGTATGTCGATGGCTTCGTCCTCATCGTGCCGAAGAAGAAGATTGCCGCCTATACGAAGATGGCCCGCGTTGCCGGCAAGGTCTGGCGCGAGCATGGAGCGCTCGACTATCGCGAATGCGTCGGCGACGATCTCAAGGTGAAATTCGGCATGCCCTTCACCAAGCTGGTCAAGACCAAGCCCAGCGAGACGATCGTCTTCTCCTACATCGTCTACAGGTCGCGGGCGCATCGCGACCGGGTCAACGCCAAGGTGATGGCCGATCCGCGCCTGCAGAAGATGCCGCCCGACATGCCGTTCGACCCGAAGCGCATGGCCTATGGCGGTTTCAAGACCATCGTCGCAGCATAGCTGCTGCAAATTTGCGAATCGTTCGCAATTGGGATAAAAGGGAGAGAGATGGCCGGAAACTATCGCTATTCCCTCCTGCAGAGTTTTGCCGAGCACCGTCATGCGCTGACGCGCTTCCTGACGCGCCGTCTCGGCAATTCGGCGCTGGCGGAGGATTTCGCGCATGCGACCTGGATGCGCGTCGCCCACGGTCCGGGCAGAGGGGTCGTCGGCGATCCGCGTCGCTACCTGTTCCATATCGCCGCCGACCTGGCGGTCGACCACCAGCAGCGGGCGGCGAAAGAGACGGCGCCCGCCGGCGTCTCCCCCTTGCCGGAAAACGTCGTGCTCTATCGCAGCGAGTTCGCGCGGCTGGTCCGCGTGATCGAGGATCTGCCGGCGCGCTGCCGCGAGGTCTTCCTGCTCTGCCGGTTCGAGGGCCTGTCGCACGCCGACGCCGCCGACAGGTTGGGAATCAGCCGGAATAGCGTCGTCGGCCATATGGTGGATGCGATGACGGAGATCGAGCGCGAGATGGACTTCTCGCGGTAGGATCGCGCGTCGGGCGTCGCTGCCCCGGAGCATCATGCGGAAAAAACGTCAGGATCCGCTGGTTGAAGAAGCACTGCACTGGCTCGTCGTCCTGAAGGACAGCAATGCGAGCGAGGCCGATCGCCAGGCCTTCGACGAGTGGCTGAAGCATGATCCCAGCCACGAGGATGCCTGGCGTCGTGCGCAGCTTGTATGGATGCGCCTCGACAGGATCGGTCCGGCCTTCAGGAACCGGGCACCGTCAGCCGTACCGGGGCGGCCGCGTCTCGTCGAACCGCCGTCGATGCATCCCCCGATATCGGCGCCGTTGCCCGGGCGGCCAGGTCTTCGTCGCCGGCGCTTGCTCTATGCCACGGCCGGCGTTGCGGTTGTCGCCGCACCCGCGATCGCCCTGCTGACACGACCCGGCCTGTTCGCGGATCACGCCACCGCGGTGGGGGAACGCCGCAAGATATCCCTCGATGACGGCTCGAAGGTCGAGTTGGCCGGCTCTACGTCCCTGTCGGTCGACTTTGCCGCCGACCAGCGCCGGATCGTGCTGCATCGAGGCGAAGCCTTCTTCAATGCCATGGCCGATCCGGCACGCCCCTTCGTGGTCGACGCCGCAACGGGCCGAACGCGGGCCTCCGGCGCGGCCTTCGACATCAAGATCAGCCCTCCTCTTGTCGCGGTGGCCGTCATGTCCCACTCCGTCTTCGTGTCGGCGAACGGCGTGGAACCGGTGACCGTCAACGAAGGCCAGCGCGTGCGTTACGGTCCGAATCTGACCGGTCCCGTACGCGACGCGAACCTCGACCAGGTCGACGCTTGGCGCCGCGACCGACTGGTCTTCCAGGACACGCCGCTCGGCGAGGTGATCGCGGATCTCGAGCGTTACCGCGGCGGCCGCATCCTCTTGATGGATTCGGCCTTGCGCCGACTGGCGGTGACCGCCGCATTCGATGTCGGCGAGGCCGACGCAGCCATCGACGCGATCGCCCGCTCGCTGCCGATCCGGGTAACCCGCTTCACCAACCTGCTGATGGTGCTCTCGCCCAGGGGCTGAGGCGCCGGCGGCTATTTCACCGCGACGAGGCGAATGCCGCCAAGATCGCGCCGAAGGATCAGTTCGACGAACCGGATATAGGATTCGTGGAAGGCGTCATGGCCCATCGGCGTGCCGGCCTGGCGCGCTTCCTCGCGCAGGCGCTGGTACATCGCCAGCCGTTGCTCGAGGATCGGCCCCCATGCCTCGGTGAGGTCAGTCGCCGACTGCACGCGGAAGCCGGCCTCTCGCGCAATGTCGACGTACGACGACAGGCTTTCCAGCGGCTGGATGGCCATGCCGTCCCACATCAGCTTCGCATCGCTGGCCGAGAGCGGCGTGTTGGCGATCCAGTCGGTCATGGCGAGCCGGCCGCCCTTGCGCAGGACACGGAAAGCCTCCGCCAGCGCCTTGGCGTGACCGGGCACGTGGCAGAACGCCTCCTGGCTCACCACGGCGTCCATGGTCTCGTCGGCCAGTGGCGCGTCCATCACGTTGCCTTGCTGGACCCGGGCAGTGTCCTGGAGGCCGACCAGCGCAATCAGTTCCTGCGCCGCCGCGACGCGGGACGGGGTCAGTTCGATACCGGTGACGTCGGCGCCGTAGCGGTGAGCGAGATAGCGCACGGTGCCGCCGAGCCCCGCACAGAAATCCGCGACTTGGTGCCGCGTCCGATCGAGGCCGCTTCCGCCAGTGCATCGGTGGCGGCGATGCCGCCGTAATGATCCTGGTCGTGCGGCCAGAGTTCTTCCGGTGTGACGCCGTCCAGGTGGCCGCGGCTCGCGCGCAGCTTCGCCTTGATGATCTCGCCCGACATCGGATGGCGGTCATAGAAATAGATCGCCTGGGCGGTCGCGTCGGTCATGGGCTCCCCCGTCGGGGCGCCCCGACTTTTCATGGTTTGTTGGGGAGCATCTTGCGGATCGCGCCGGACCCGTCAAACAATCTCAGTCGGGCGTGACCCCGAACCGGCGTTGCCAGAAATCGCGCGAGCGGCGCTCACCCACGTCGCAGCCAAGCTCGTACTCGGGGCGCACGAAGCGGGTGTAGTCGTCGTCGGCTTTCACCTGGCGGCGGCCGCTGCCACCACTTCCCGATTGCGCAAGCTGCAGGCCGTCGCGCGGCGCACCGAGCTCGCCGATGTCGAAGTCGTTCAGTGGACCGATGTCGGCCACCTCCTGCAGGAGCTTCTTGCGGACCGCACGGGGGAAGTCCTCGAAGCTGCGTGCCACCTCGACGAAGGAGCGCGGCCCGCCGGTCACGCAGTGCAGGTAGTATTTGTCGAGGTCGTCCTCGGCCGGGAAGCCGAACGGGTTGGGCCGCCCGTTCATGATCGGCAGGCCGTTGATGATGATACGCTCCTTCAGCGCGTCGTGGCGGACATCGGTCACCAGCCCGCCGTCGTTGTTCGATCCGTCGCCCGAGATGTCGAGTACCTTGCGGTCGGCGTCGTAGGGGCTGCCTTTGTACATCGGGATGGCGTAGCGGATGGCGCCGCTGATCGAGGTGCGGCGCGAGATGGTGATCGGTGCGTCTTCGAGACGCTTGGCGAAGGCCGAGATCGCGGCCTCGGAATCGAGCAGGGTCCAGTCGACCAGCAACTTCTGGATCCAGGCGTCGGACCATTCGAAGTAGGCGACGGCGATGCGGCCGTGATTGCCGCCCAGGATGGCCTTGACGATGACCGGGTCGCTGAAGGCCTCGACATAGCCCTGGCGCTGCAGCTTGGCCTCGTCGGGGTCGATGCTGCCCGAGATGTCGATCGCCAGCACCAGCGCGAGGTCGACTTCCTTGCGCTCCTGGGCTGCCGCCGGCAGCGCGAGGAGGAGAAGGGCGATCAGACCAACCAGTCGGGCCACGGCGACCTCCGCGTTTGTTACGCTTCAGAGGCAAGAACCATACCGCTCATCGAGAGCCCGTGTCACCGCGCACTGGACGGCGAGTGGCGGCGGTCGCTAGCCTCTGCGAAAGACGAAGCGGAGGATGCTCATGGATCTGGCGCTCAGCAGGGAAGACGAAGCCTTCCGCAGTGAGGTTCGTCGTTTCCTCGACGAGAACCTGACCGAAGACCTGCGCGAGGCCGGGCGCAAGACAGGCGGCGTTTTCGCCGACTTTGCAGCCGGACTGCGCTGGCACAAGATTCTGGCCCGCCGGGGCTGGTCGGCGCCGACCTGGCCCACGGAACATGGCGGCACCGGCTGGAGCGCGACTGAGCGCTACATCTTCAGTCGCGAATGCATCGCAGCCGACGCGCCGCGCATCTTCTCGATGGGCCTGCGCATGGTCGGGCCGGTGATCATGAAGTTCGGCACGCCCGAGCAAAAGGCCAAGTACCTGCCGCGCATCGTGGCCGGCGACATCACCTTCTGTCAGGGCTATTCCGAGCCGGGCTCGGGCTCCGATCTCGCCAGCCTCAAGACCAGGGCCGAGCGCGACGGCGACGATTACGTGATCAACGGCACCAAGATCTGGACGACCGGTGCGCATGTCGCCGATCACATGTTCTGCCTGGTGCGGACCTCGACCGAGGGCAAGCCGCAGGACGGCATCTCCTTCGTGCTGATCGATTCGATGAAGGCACCGGGCCTCAGCGTCGCGCCGATTGTGACCCTGGCCGGCGACCACGAGGTCAACCAGGTGTTCCTCGACAATGTTCGCACGCCGGTCGCCAACCGCATCGGGCCGGAGAATGCCGGCTGGACGGTCGCGAAGTATCTGCTCGAGTTCGAGCGCGGCGGCGATGCCTATACGCCCAACCTCCATGCCCGGCTCGACGATGTGAAGCGCATCGCCCGCGAGGAGGCGGCCGACGGGTCGGGCCGGCTGATCGCCGAGCGTGGCTTCATCGAGCGGCTGGCGGAGGCCGAGATGGAGATCCAGGCGCTGGAGATGATCGAGATGCAGGTCCTCTCCGACCTGAGTCGCGGCCGCAATCCCGGTGCCGTGTCCTCGGCGATGAAGATCAGGGGCAGCGAGACCCTGCAGAAGCTCGACCATCTCGGCGTCGAGGCGCTGGCCTGGTACGCTGCACCCTTCGAGCCCGAGGCGCGTGAGATCGGCCACAACGAGCCGACCGTGACGCCGGACTGGGGCATCAGCGCCATGCCGCTCTATCTCAACAACCGCGCCTCGACGATCTATGCCGGCTCGAACGAGATCCAGCGCAACATCATCGCCAAGGCGGTGCTAGGGCTCTGACTTGTCATGAGGGACTTGTAAGCTCGCAATTCACTTCACATCTGTAGGGCTATGACCGATCCGTATTCCGTCCTGGGCGTGCCGAGGACCGCCTCCGAGGACGATATCCGCAAGGCGTTCCGCAAGCTCGCCAAGAAGCACCACCCCGACCTCAATCCCGGCGACAAGGCGGCTGAAGCCAAGTTCAAGGAGATCAGCCAGGCCAACGACATCCTGTCCGACGCGGAGAAGCGCCGTCGCTTCGATGCGGGCGAGATCGATGCCACCGGCCAGGAAGTCCCGCCGCGCGGCTTCTATCGCGACCAGGCGGGCGGCTATGGCGGCAAGTACGACCATGCCGCCGGCCACGAATCCTTCGTCGACATGGGCGGCATCTTCTCCGAGATGTTCGGCGAACGCCGTGGCTTTCGCGGCGGCGGAGGAACGGGCTCCGGCTTCGGAGGCTTCGACATGGGCGGCATGCCGGTCACCTACAGCCTGCGCGTACCCTTCCTCGTGGCGGCGCGTGGCGGCAAGCAGCGGGTCAACCTGCCCGATGGCAAGACGCTCGACATCGACGTGCCCGAGGGCACGTCCGACGGCCAGACCCTGCGCCTCAAGGGGCAGGGCATGCCGGGCTCACAAGGTGGGCCTGCCGGCGATGCCTATGTCGAGATTCATGTCGATCCACACGCCTTCTTCCAGCCGCGCGACAACGACATCCATGTCGACCTGCCGGTGACCGTCACGGAGGCGGCGCTGGGCGGCAAGGTGAAGGTGCCGACGGTGGGTGGCGCGGTGATGCTGAACGTGCCGGCGGGCTCCAATACCGGCACGTCGCTGCGGCTCAAGGGCCGTGGCCTGCTCGACCGCAAGTCGGGCCAGCGCGGCGACCAGTACGTGAAGCTGAGGGTCGTGCTGCCCGAGACTCCGGACGACAAGCTGAAGGAGTTCCTCGCGAATTGGGAAGCGGGTCGCGCCTACGATCCGCGCAAGGAGATGGAGCAGTTCACATGACGACGCTGGACGAGCTGCTGCGCCAGCACGGGCGCCTCACGTCGGTCCATGTCGAGCGCTGGGTATCGCGCGGCCTGCTGCGGCCGGCCGGCAGCGGCGACAGCTGGAGCTTCGAACAGATCGACGTGGCCCGCGCCCGCCTGCTGGGCGAGCTGGTCGACGAGCTGGGCTTCGACGATGAATCCGTCGAGACGGTGGTCGACCTTGTCGACCAGGTCCATACCTTGCGCCGACAGCTCGACCTGCTGGGCCACGCCATCGCCGAGCAGCCCGCTGCGACGCGCGAGGCGATCGCGGTGGCCCTCGACCGCCTGTCGCGGCGTTAGCCTCAGCTGGCGGTCCGGCCGAGGGCGCGCGTGGCGGCGAGGTGGCGGGCAATTGCGCCGGGCTTGGCGGCGCCGAGGCCACCCACGATCGTGTCGCGCACCGGCGCGTAGCCCACGAAGCCCAGGATGTTGCGTTTCAGGTTCTTGACCGCGTGGGCGCGAAAGTACCAGCGGTACAGGATTTCCGGCATGCCCATGGTGACGATGATCCGGGCGCTCCGCCCGCCGAGATGCTTCTGCGGGAAGCCGTTGGGGCGATAAGCGAAAGCGAAGCCCGGCCGCAGCGTCTGCTCGAAGAAACCCTTGAGCAGGGCCGGCATGTCGCCCAGCCACAGAGGGAAGACGACCATCAGGTGATCGGCACGCCGGATCGCCTCCTGCGCCGCCTTGATGTCGGGCGGTGCCGTGTCGGCCTCGAACTCGGCCTGGGAGCGGAGCAGGTCGAAACGGAGCGCACCGATGTCCAGCCGTTCGATCGTATGGCCGGCCGACGCGGCACCGTCGGCATAGGCGTCGGCGAGGGCGCCGCAGAGGCCCTTGCGAGCAGTGTCGGGATGGCCGTTCAGGATCAGGATGCGCGAGCCCATGGGCTACGCTCGCATGGGCCCGCCATCCCTTCCTTGATGTGGATCAGGGACGATCGCTCATTCCGGCTCGACGCCGGCGCGCTTCACGGCGTCGCCCCAGGCGGCGCAACCGGTCCTCATGATCTCGCCCATCTCGGCGGGAGTCGTGCCGGTGGCGATCAGGCCCATGTCGAGCAGCCTCTCCTTGCCTTCGGGCGTCTGCACCAGCTTGCGGATCTCCGCGCTCATGCGCTCGACGATCTCCTTGGGCGTGCCGGTCGGCGCCATGATGCCGTTCCAGCCGGTCAGGTTGATCTTGTAGCCGGCCTCTTCGAAGGTCGGCACGTTGGGCAGGCGGGGCCAGCGCTGCGCCGAGGTGACCGCCAGCGGCGTCAGCTTGCCGCCGTTGATCGCACCGCCGCTGGCCGCGAGATCCTGGATGGTCATCGGGATATGCCCGGCCACGACGTCCTGCACGGCGGGGCCGGCGCCCTTGTAGGGGACGTGAGTCATGTCGAGCTTCTCGGCCTGGTTCAGCATCTCGCCCCAGATGTGCGAGGAGGAGCCGTTGCCGAACGACGCGAAGTTCACCTTGCCCTTGCGCTCCTTGGCCCAGTCGACGAATTCCTTGACCGTTTTCAGGTTGAGGGAGGGCGGCACGACCATGGCGAGCGGCGCCAGCCCGTGCTGCGTCACCGGCATGAAGTCCTTGAAGCCGTCATAGGGGATCTTCTTGTAGACGTACGGGTTGATGCACATCATCGACGAGTTCACGTAGACGAACGTGTAGCCATCGCCCGGCAGGTTCTTGACGATCTCCATGCCGACCATGCCGTTGGCGCCGGGCTTGTTGTCGACGATGATCTGCTGGCCCAGCACGCCGGAAAGCTTCTCGGCGAAGTAGCGCGACGCGACATCGGTCTGGCCGCCGGGCGGATAGGGTGCCACCAGCCTGATCGGCTTGTTGGGCCAACCGGCCTGCGCGAACGCATTTGGCGCAACCAGCAGCATCGCACCGGCAAGTGCGGCGGCAATTTTATTGATCATTTCTTCCTCCCTATTGGGAAGGAAGCTAGCCGACCTTTCTGTGCGCTGTCACGGCCTGCAGCGCCGTCCAGACCTTGGCGGAGGTGAGCGGCATGTCGATGTGGCGCACACCCAGCGGTCGCAGCGCATCGAGCACGGCATTGGCCAGCGCCGCCGGCGCGCCGTTGGTCGGCAGCTCGCCGACGCCCTTGAAGCCCAGCGAATTGTTGGGCGAGGGCGTGACGATCGTCTCCACCTGCAGCGGCGGCAGGTTGTCGGCGCGCGGCAGGGCATAGTCCATCAACGTGCCGCTCAGCAGCTGGCCCGTCTCCTCGTCGTAGATCGCTTCTTCCATCAGCGCGTTGCCGAGCCCGTGCACGATGCCGCCATGCATCTGGCCGGCGAGCAGGCGCGGATTCACCACGGGGCCGCAATCGGCGACCGCCAGGAAACGCTCGATATGCGTCGTGCCGGTCTCGGGATCGACCTCGACCTCGCAGACCATGACGCCGGTCGGGAAGGACTCGATCTTGTCGGCGAAGACGGCGTCGCCGTCGAACGGCTTCCAAGCCGCCAATTCGAACAGGCCGATTCGCCGATCGGTGCCCACGACCTCGAAGGCGCCGTCGCGATAGGCGATGTCCGCCGGCGACGCCTCGAGCCGTTCGGCGGCGAGGTCGCGGCCGCGCTGGATCACCACGTCGGCCGCGCGCTTCAGGGTCGTGCCGCTGATGATGGTCGAGGAGGAGCCGCCGGTGCCGCCGCCGCGCGGGATGCTGCGCGTGTCGCCCTGGCGGATCTCGATGCGCTCGACCGGCACGTCGAGCGCGGCCGACAGGATCTGCGCGAACACCGTCTCGTGGCCCTGGCCCTGGCTCTGCGTGCCGACGCGCGCGACCAGACGATTGGCCTCGACGTTCACGACGACATGCTCGTCGGCGATGCCGCCGGTGCCGTGGAGGTGACAGGAGAAACCCACCCCGCGCCGCTTGCCGGCGGCCTCGCTTGCGGTACGTCGGGCCGCGAAGCCTGCCTCATCGGCGACGGTGAGCGCCGTGTCGAACAGCTTCGTGCAGTCGGCGGCGTCGTAGGTGTAACCGCTCGCCGCCGCATAGGGCATCTCGTCGGCGCGCAGCAGGTTGAAGCGGCGCAGCTCGATCGGCGTGCGGCCGGTCTCGTGCGCGGCCAGATCGACGAGCCGCTCCAGCAGGAACAGCGCCTCGGGCTTGCCGGCACCGCGGATCGCGTCGACCGGCACGGTGTTGCTGAAGACGCAGTCGAAGTCGATGCGGATCGCGGGAATGCGGTAGAGGCCTGAGATGACCTTGGCGAGGCCAGTCGTCGGGATGGTCGGCGCGAACATCGAAACGTAGGCGCCGTAGTTGGCTTGCGCCTTCACGCGCAGACCGATGAAACGGCCGTCGGAATCGAGCGCGAGGTCGGCCGTGGCGACGAGATCGCGCGCGTGGCTGTCGGCCAGGGAAAGTTCGGCGCGTTCGCAGCTCCAGCGCAGGCCGCGGCCGAGCTTGCGCGTGGCCCAGGCGATCAGCGTCGATTCGGCATAGATGGGATATTTCGGTCCGAAGCCGCCGCCGACATCCTCGGTGACCAGCCGCAGCTTTTCCTTCGGAAGGTCGAGTACGCGCTCGCACATCAGTCGGTGCGGGACCTGCACGCCTTGCGAGGAGAAGGTGACGGTGACCACATTCTCCGCGGCGTCGTAGGTCGACCAGGCGGCCCGCGTCTCCAGGTAATGCACGATCTGGCGCGGCGAGCGGATGGAGAGCGTCGAGACATGGGCGGCGCGCGCGAAGGCGGCATCGGTCGCCGCACCATCGCCCTTGCCCCAGCGGCACATCAGGTTGCCCGGGACGTCGTCGTGCACCAGCGGCGCATCGGGCGCGAGAGCCTGTGCGGCCGTCACGACGGCGGGCAACTCTTCGTACTCGACATGAAGCAGTTCGGCGGCATCGCGCGCCTGATCGATCGTGTCGGCCACGATCATGGCCACGATGTCTCCCACATGCCGAACCTTGCCGACCGGCATGGGAAGATGCGATGGCTCGCGGTGGCGGTTGCCGGCATCGTCCTTGATCTCGCTGATGGCCGGCAGGTGGCCGACCTTGTCCGCGACGAGATCCTGCGCCGTATAGATCGCCTTCACGCCAGGCGAGGCGAAGGCGGCTTCCGTGTCGATGCCCACGATACGGGCATGCGCATGCGGCGAGCGCACGAAGAGCACGCAGAGCGCATCGGTTGGCGCCGTATTGTCGGCATAGCGCCCGCGGCCAGTCAGGAACCGCTGGTCTTCGCGACGCGTGATCGAATGACCGAGCTTGAGCGGGGCGTTCATCGGGCCGAAAGGTGCCGAACCGTGCAGGTTGTTGTAATCTTTGCCACCAAAAGCTCTCAGTCGTTCTGTATCGAGCTTTATACACCGGTTCCGGCAACCAGCATCGACATGAAATCTAGGCTTTGGATCAAGTCTGCTTTGGCAATGGCGCTCGCGATGCCCTGCGGTGCTTCTGTGGCGCAGGCGCAGTCGCCCGCTGACCGGACGATGCTTGGCCGGGCGATCGAGCTGGTCGATGCACATCTCGACAAGGCGCAGCGCGAAGCAAATGCGGATCTCAAGCGACGGCTTCAGGTCGAGGGTTACCTGGCGTTGCTCTCGTTGCCGTCGACCCATCGCCAATACGAAGCCGCCGACAGGCTGAGGTCGATCGACGAGGCGTTGGTGGAGAAGCCGCTGTCGGCCGACCGCGAGGTCATCGAGGCCGGATTGAATACGGCGAAGGCCTTGGCGGAGGAGCGTGACGACCCGCAGCGCATCTTTCTGATCGACCGGCAGTATGCCGGCCTGTCGTCCGGCGAGGGCGTGAACCAGCAGTATTTCTGGCAGCTCATGCGGGCGAACGACGCCGATGCGATGACCTGGTTCTTCCAGTCGATGCAGCCGGGCGTCAGCGAGGCCGCGGGTGTCGTCAATCGCAGCGTGGGCATCGGTCTGTTGTGCCAGCACGATCGCAGGTCCCTTGCCCGGCAGGTCGCGATCCGTCTCACCGAACCCGAACTCGATCATGCGATTGGGCCGCGCCTCGCCGACCTCGGCGCCACGGCAGAGGCCGAGCAGCGGGCGAATCGGACGATGACGCAGACCACGCGTCGTGCACCGGCCGGGCCGGAGATCCTGATCCGCATGGCCGTCGTGGCGAGCCGTCGCGGCGATGGCGGCGAGGTCGAGCGTCTCGTGCGCAAGGTGATCGAAGCGGTCGAGCCGCGCCAGTTCTCTCCCGAACGCCGCGTGTCGACGGACTACGGCGACTGCGACTGGACACTCGACCGCGGCTTCGCGCGGCGCTGGCAGGCGCGCAGCGTCTACTGGCAGTCTGCTTTCAAGCTGACGGCGGAACCGGCCGGCACGACGCTCGGACGACCCTATCTCGTGGCTCTCGCGGAAGCGGTTGCCGGGGCGAGCGCCGGCGCGCGCTCCGTCGAGCTGATCGACCAGTTGATCGCCGTCTTCGAAAAGAGCGTTCGCGAGAACGGGATCGATCTGACGAACGCCGCGATCCTGGCGGCCGAGACGCAGACCGATCTCGCGCGGCGCAACAACGGTCCGATGCTTGCCTGGTACTGGGCGAGGCAATCGTTGATCCTTGCCAGGATGGCGGCCGGCGGAGAGATCGACGAAACGGCGGCGAAGGCGCTGAGCCTCGACTGGGCCATGGGCTTCCTGGCCAGCTATCCAAGGTCGGGCCTTGCCCCGCGCCTGGCCGATCTTGCCGAGCCCGATCGCCAGGCCCTGGAGCGGATGAGCCCGAAGCTCCTGGCGCAGCTTCAGCTCGTGGCGCTGGTGATGGAAGGCAAAGGCGCCGACGCCCATGCGCTCATCGACCACGACCCCTCGGCGATCGAGTTCGACGGCGGGCGCATCGTTCCTCTGATCGAGGCTCAGGAGAATGCCGGCCTGAAGCCGCAGGCCGCTGCCGCGCTCTCGGCCTATCTCGATGTGTTCCCCGGCAAGGACCTCCCCGCGCTGCGGCTCCTGCTGCTGCAGGGGCAGGTCGACAAGGCGAAGGCGATGCTGCGCGCGTTCGTGGCCGGCGGCGCGGGGGCGTTCGGCGTCTCCGACATCTTCGTCGGCGTCATGCTGCTGCGTGAACTCGGCGACGAGACGGATGTCGCGACGCTCGTGGGCCTGCGCCAGGGAACGGATGCGCAGGAAGCGAGCCGGCGCCTGATCGAGGTCGCGGACGCGCTGGCCTGGGATGGCAAGGCCAGCGAGATCGACGCGGCATTCCGCCCGCTTCCGCGCGAGCTGGCGCAACTGCCGGCGAAGGACGCCGCCTGCCTGCGCGACACGTTGCAGGGCCTGCAGGCCGTCGCGCTGGCGCGGCGGGGCGATCTCGAAGCGGGTATCCGCCTGGTCGCCGATCGCAGCCTCGAGCAACGCCAGTTCTGCTGGGCCGGCCGCGGCTACGACAGCAAGCCGATCTTCGACGTTCGTTTCCTGGTGCAGGAATGGGTACGGCGCGGTCATGCGGCGCCGTAACGCGCGCCGCAGCCTCAGGTCATGGGTGTGGGCGAGATGGGCACTCGTTGTTGCAACGCTCGCCCTGGCGATAGGCAAGCCATCCGACGGCGAAGCGCAACATTATGGCGGTCGAACCACGTTGCCTCGCGCGACGGAACTGGTTGACGCCTACATCGAGCGCGCGGGACGGGAGAAAGACCCGGATCTGCGGCAAAGAATGCTGATCGAGGGATATACCGCTCTGCTGTCTCTTCCGATCGAGCGTGACTTGCGGGACACGGCGAAACGACTGCGCACGATATCCGACGGGCTGGGATACTACGGCAAGGATCGCCGGCTTCTGGAAGAATGGCAATGGGAAGCCATGAAGCTCTTCGAGCGGTACCTGGAGCCGGATCGTGTGTACCAACTCCTCGGCATCATCATGTACGATGCTCACTCTTTCGAGAGGGAGAGACGAGACTACGAATTCAAACGCCTGGTCGATGCCGATAACCGCGAGGCCTTGATCGGTTTCCTGTCGCGCGATGGGGACGGGAACAGTGTCGGTCGCATCAAGGATCTCTGCCGGGAGAACAGGTACGATCTGGCAGGATTTGCCGCGTTGGAATGGACGGATCCGGAGTGGGCCGACTCAATGGCGGACATTCTGGGGCAGCTCGGGCTGACCCGGCAGGCCGAAACCTTGGCGCGGGAGAGTTTGGCGGCTGGCGGTCGACAGAAGAGGGGCGGGATCGAAATGCTCACCAGGCTCGCCGCGACGGAGAGCCGCCGCGGCGATACGGCAAGCGTGCAGCGCCTGGCTCGTGCCGTGCTCGACGATCCGGACGCACGGTTTGCGGCCAAGGCACTCGCTCCTGATGTGAGTCGAGGGCCCTGCGACTCCAAGCTATGGAATGAATGGCCGGAGTGGCGGCAGCGAAGTATCGGGAAGGCTTCGTCGATCGGGTCGCGGGACGAGCCGCCGCGGATTTCCATTTTGTCGATCGGTGCATATTTGGGGGAGGCGCTTGCAGGAGCAGAAAACGATCCAGGCTCGATCGAGCTGATCGATCGGCTGATCGCCCTTCAGGACCGCGACAACGCGGAGAACGCAGTCGACCCGGTCAACCTGGCGCTCCTGTATAGATTGCCGGAGGGCATGACCGACGACGAACGCATGAACCTCTTGATCGAATACGCCGACCACCACCGCGTATATCGGGAATCAAAGGAAGCGTTGTTGCTGTCACGCTTCGTCCTCGGGGGCGCGCTGGACGACACATTGGCCAAGGTCGTTACGGCTGACGCGGTGAAGCAGTCTCTTTGGAATTATCCGCATAGCCCAATCGCGCAGCGTATACTGTCGCTGTCCGATCCGGAGAGAGAACGGATCCGGCGCGTTTCCCCGAACCTCGAGCCGATGCTGCGCTTCAACGCGCTGGTCTGGGAAGGGCGGGGACGCGAGGCCCGCATCTTGTCGGCCGAGCATCCGGGCGTGTACCTGCAGTTCCACGGTGATCGGGCGCTGCTGCGGCTGGTGGGGGTGCTGCTGAACGCGGAGATGAAACACCAGGCTGCTGCGATGCTCGACGCCTATCTCGAGATCGAGCCGGAGCCCGACACCATCGCGGTCCACTTTCTATTGATGCAGGGGCGTCGCGACCGGGCGAAGACCATGCTGCACCGGTTCCTTTCGGAGGGAAGGGAAGTCTTCGTGAGTGTCATGTTGTTGCGCGAGCTCGAACCGAGCATCGGTGTTTCCCGGCTCGAAATCTCCCCTCAGTGGGGCGAGGCCTACAAGAGAATCGAGAACTGGCTGTCGGTCATGGATGCTTTGGCGTGGCGCGGCTCGAGCGACGAGATCGAACTCTGGCGGCGAAATCCACCCACCGAGTTCACATTGCTGGACGAGGGTCAGCGAGCGTGTGTCCAGGACACGGCGGCGGGCCTGGAAGCGGTCGCGCTGGCGCGGCGCGGCGACCTGGAGGCTGGATTGAAACTGGTCGTCGACCGCGACCTCAAGCAGAGAGGGTACTGCCTGGTGCGCACGGAACGAGATGGCCGATGGCGCTTCGACTATGCCGAAACGCCCTTTTTCGATCTGCGCTACCTGGTTCAGGAATGGGTAGCGCGCGGACACGCCGCGAACTAGCGAGGCCGGCTAGGCGGCCAGCGCGTCGCTGATCACCTTCAGGGCGCTGTCGATATCGGCCTTGTTCACATCGAGATGGGTGACGGCGCGGATGCGGTTGCCGGCGGCCGTGCCCATGCCGACGCCACGCTCCTTGCACGCCTCGACCAGGCGCAGCGGCGTCCAGCCGGGCTTGGTCACCTCGAAGAAGACCAGGTTGGTCTCCATGCGCGGCACGTCGATCTTCAGGCCCTTGATGTTGGCAATGCCTTCGGAGAGGTGGCGCGCATTGTCGTGATCCTCGGCCAGGCGGTCCCAGTTGTGTTCGAGGGCATAGAGCGCGGCGGCGGCGATGATGCCGGACTGGCGCATCGAGCCGCCCAGCATCTGCTTCTGGCGCCAGGCCTCATGGATGAACTCCTTCGACCCCGCCAGGCTGGCGCCGACCGGGGCGCCCAGGCCCTTGGTGTAGTCGAGCCACAGCGTGTCGACACAGGCGGCGTAGTCGCTTGCCTTGGTGCCGGACTGCACGACCGCATTGGCGAGACGCGCGCCGTCCATGTGCAGGCTGAGGCCGGCCTCGCGCGCCACCTTGGTCACGCCCTGCATGGTGGCGAGCGGCCACACCGTGCCGCAGCCGCCGTTCGACGTATTCTCGATCGACACGAGGCGCGAGCGCGGGGCGTTGCGGCTGTTGGGATCGCGATGGCTTCCTTGACCTGCTCGCCGGTGAAGACCCCGTAGGGGCTGTCGAGCATGCGGATCATGACGCCGGCATTGGCGGCGGTGCCACCCGACTCGGCGTTGATGATATGGGCCGTGCGATCGGCGATCACCTCGTCGCCCAGCCGGCAATGCACGCGGATGGCGATCTGGTTCCCCATCGTGCCGCTCGGCAGGAACACCGCGTCTTCCTTGCCGAGAATCTCGCACACGCGGTCGCGCAGGCGGTTGACCGTGGGGTCTTCCATCTTCTGCTCGTCGCCGACGTCGGCATCGGCCATGGCCTTCCGCATGCCGGGGGAGGGCTTGGTCTTGGTGTCGCTGTAAAGGTCGATGAAACGGTTTTGCATGGCGTGTTCTGATCTCCTGCGCCACCATAGCGGCAATCACCAGAGGGAGGAAACATGAGCCAATTTGCGGCCGAGCCCACAGATTCGGTCATGCCGGAGGAACTGCTCTACAGCGTCGATGGGGCGATCGCGACCGTTACGCTGAATGCACCGCAGCGCATGAACACGATTTCCGGCCCGATGCTGAAGCAGCTCACCGACGCGCTGGTGAAGGCGAACGAGGACCGCGCCGTCCGCGTGGTGATCCTCACCGGCACGGGCCGCGCCTTCTGCGCCGGCCTGAACCTCGAGGCGCAGAACAAGGGCACCGACAATCTGAGCGTCGGCTCGGGTGCCACGCCGACCAACATCGACCTGCGCAACACGCCGCCACCGGTTCTCCATTCGATGGACAAGCCGGTGATCTGCGCCCTCAACGGCTCCGCCGCCGGCTACGGCCTCGACCTGGCGCTGGGCGCCGACATCAGGGTCATGGCTCAGTCGGCCAAGCTTGCCGCCTCCTATGCCAAGCGCGGCGTGCTGCCGGAATCCGGCGGCACCTGGTATCTGCCGCGCATGCTGGGCTGGGCCAAGGCGGCCGAGCTGATCTTCACGGGCCGCACGCTGAATGCGGCGCAGTCGCTGGAGATCGGCCTGGTCAACAAGGTCGTGGCCGATGGCGATGTGATGGGCGCCGCGCGCGAGCTGGCGCTGGAGATCGCCGCCAATGCCCCGCTCGCCATCCAGGCCGCCAAGCGCATGATGCGCATGGCGTGGAACGAACCCTTCAACGAGCACGTCCATCATGTCTTCCTGCAGCTCCTGCCGCTGATGCAGACCGAAGACATGAAGGAGGGCATCAAGGCCTTCCTGGAGAAGCGGGAGCCGAGGTTCACGGGTCGGTAACCGGATTTTCCCGGCGAAGTTGGTTAAGGTCGCCCCTGCAGAATGCCTCCCTTGGAGCCCCTTCGATGACCCGCATCCTTGCCGCAACCACAGTGGCCCTCCTGCTCACCGCCGGTGCGGCGCACGCAGAGCCGGTCGTCTACACATGGACCGGGTATGGGATGAACGTCCCCGGCAGCGGCAAGTGTCCGACCTACAAGATGGTGATCGACGTCACCGTCGACGGTGAGTCGGTGAAGGGCAGGTTCCAGCAGGAAGGCCGGCCGGAGCGCAGCTTCGAGGCGACGCTCGGCCGGAACGGCGCCATCAAGACCGCGGCGATGGTCGGCGGCGGCGGCATCATGGACGTGATCGGCCAGATCAAGGAAGGCGATTCGAAGATCAAGCTCGACGGCTATTGCGTCTTCGAAGGCAAGCTGACGAAGAAGTAATCCGTCAGTCCATCGCGACCGCGACGCGGCCGGTGACGCTGCGCTCCAGCAGCGCGCGCATCGCCTGCGGGGCCTCGGGCAGGGCGTAGGTCCGGTCGACATGCGGCCGGCAGAGGCCCTGCTCGCACCAGCCACGGATGCGTTCCGCCAGGGCGAAGGTGCGTTGCGCTTCCTCGAAGCGCGCATCATGCGGGCTCCAGCCGACATAGTAGCCGTAGTTGAAGCCCATCACCGCCAGCGTCTTCACCAGCAGGATGTTGGCCGGAATCTGCGGGATCGTGCCGCTGGCGAAACCGATGGGGCAGATGCGCCCGCCCACGGCCATGCAGCGCAGCGACTGCGTGAAGACGTCGCCGCCGACCGGATCGTAGACGCGGTCGACGCCGCGGCCACCGGTGATCTTCAGCACCTCCTCGCGGAAGTCTGTGGCGCTGTAGTCGATCACATGGTCGGCGCCATGCGCCTTGGCGAATTCCGTCTTGCGCGCGCCACCCGCGGTGGCGATCACCGTTGCGCCCAGGATCTTGCCGATCTCGACGGCCGCCATGCCGACGCCGCCGGCGGCCGCATGGACCAGCAGCGTATGGCCGGACTGCACGTCCAACGCCTCCGGCCAGGTCAGTGCACCGGCCGAGGTCGGGTAGGAGATGGCGAGCTGGATCGCCTCGACGAAACCGACATTGCGCGGTTTCGGGAAGACGTTGACCTCGTGCGCCACGACTTCCTCGGCCAGACCACCCCAGTCGAGCACGGCCACGACCTCGTCGCCGACCTTGACCCGCTTGCACGCGGGATCGACCTCCGTCACGACGCCCGCCGCTTCTGTGCCGGGCGCGAAGGGGAAGGGCGGGCGGCGCTGGTACTTGCCCGCAATGATGAGCGTGGTGGCGAAGCTGACGCCGGCCGCGCGAATCCTGATGCGCACCTGGCCGGTCTTCAGCGGGGTCGAGTCGATCTCTTCCAGCCGCAAATCTTCGGGGCCGCCCCACTGGCGGCAGATCATCGCCTTCATGTCTCTCCCTCAACCGAGCTGGACCGGCAGCGCCTTCACGCCGCGCAGGATCAGCGAATCGTGCCACTCCGGCTCGGCCCCGCATAGCCTGATGTGAGGCTGTCTTTCGCTCAGCCGAATGGCGGCGATCTGCGCCTCCAGCCGCGCCAGCGGCGCGCCGAGGCAGAAATGGATGCCATGGCCGAAGGTGACGTGCGGGTTCTGCGCCCGGCCGATGTCGAACCGCTCGGGATCGGCGAAGGCCTCGGGATCGCGGTTGGCCGAGTTCATGAAGGCGAAGACGCGCTGGCCCTCGCGGATCGTCTTGCCGCCCATTTCGAGGTTGGCGGCGGCGACGCGGGCGAAGGCGCCGGACGGGCCGTCGTAGCGCAGGAATTCCTCGACCGCGCTTTCGGCCAGGGACGGATCGGCGATCAGCCGCTCCCACTGGTCGCGGTTCCGCATCGAATAAAGGAAGCCGTTGCCGATCAGGTTGCTGGTAGTCTCGTGGCCGGCGAACAGGAGCAGGATGCAGGTGCCGATGATCTCGTCGGTCGTGAGCGCGTCGCGGTCGTCGCGCGCCAGCACGAGATGGCTGATCATGTCGTCGCGCGGCTCGGCGGTGCGGTCCTCGACCAGGGCGCGGAAATAGTCCGACATCGCCTTGGCGCCCGATTCGGCGCGCAGGTACTTGTTGCCCGCGACCTGGGCGGTGCCGATGAACAGGGCGATGTCATCGGACCAGACCTTCACCCTTTCGAGGTCGGCGCGCGGTACGCCCAGCAGGTCCATGATCACCGAGGCGGGCAGCGGATAGGCGAAGTCGGCGATGTAGTCGACGGTCTCGCCGCGCCTCGCCTTGGCCTCCATGCCGTCGATCAGGTGGGCGACGATGGCCTCGATGTTGGGCCGCAGGTTGGAGACCGAGGTCGGCGTGAAGGCCTTGTTGAACAGCCGCCGCAGCCGCGTGTGGTCGGGCGGATCGCGGAACACCATCCAGTGGTTGAGGTAGCGGACCAGGCTGTCGATCGAGCCCCGCTGGTATTCGGGATTTGTCCTGAAGAAGGGCGTGAGTCGGTCGGCCGAGATCTGTTTGTTGTTCAGCGCCACCTGCTTCACGTCGGCATAGCGCGTGATGATCCAGGCCTTCATGGCGGGCGACCAGTGCACCGGATCCTCGTCCCGCAGCCGCGCGAACTCCGGGAACGGGTTGGCGTTGGTCGCGGGATTGCCGAGATCGAACACGTGAACCATGCTCAAACCTTACTTGAAATCAGCCACCAGGGGAGCGCCATGAGCAAGACCGTCGCCGAAGTTGTCGTCGAGACCCTGCAGTCGGCAGGCGTGAAGCATTGCTGGGGTGTCCCGGGCGATACGCTGAATTATGTGACGGATGCGATCCGCCGCAGCGACATAAAATGGGTCCATGTTCGCCATGAGGAAGTCGGCGGTTTCGCGGCCGGCGCCGAAGCCCTGCTGACGGGCGACCTCACCGCCTGTGCCGGTTCCTGTGGCCCGGGTAGCCTGCATTTCATCAACGGGCTTTTCGAATCCCACCGCAATCGCGCGCCCGTCGTCCTGATTGCCAGCCAGATTACCAGCGAGGAGCGCGACTTCGACTTTCCGCAGGAAGTCGACTTCGAGCAGGTCTATCGCAGCTGCAGCGTTTTCTGCAGCGAGATCCGCTCGCCCGCCCAGGCACGGCGCAAGACCGCGATGGCCTGTCAGGCGGCCCTGGCCAAGCGGGGGGTCGCCGTGCTGATCCTGCCGGTCGACATCTCCAAGGCGGCGGCACCCGAAGAGCCGGCCTTCGTCGTGCATCAGGCCAAGCCGATACTCCGGCCGTCCGATGCCGAGCTCGACCGGATCGCCGAGATCGTCAATGGCAGCCGGAAGGTCGCGATCTATAGCGGCTCTGGCTGCCAGGGAGCCCATGACGAGATCGTGGCCCTGGCCGAGCGGCTGAAGGCGCCGGTCGCCCACACCTCGCGCGCCAAGGATTTCCTGGAGTACGACAATCCCTTCAACGTCGGCATGACGGGCCTGCTCGGGACGGCCGGCGGCTATCACACGCTGAAGAACTGCGACACGCTCCTGCTGCTGGGGTGCGACTTCGCCTGGCGCCAATTCTATCCGGACGATGCGCGCATCATCCAGGTCGATATCGACCCGACCCATCTCGGACGGCGCCATCCGGTGGAGGTGGGCGTCGTCGGCGACATCAAGGCGACGGTCGCTGCGTTGGTGGGACGGATCGAACCGCGCGAGGATCGCACCTTTCTCGACGATTGCCTGGACCGCCACGACAAGGCGATGGAAACGCTCAACAAGCGGGCAACCGCCGTCGAGGGCCACAAGATCCATCCGCAATATCTCGCCACCCTGATCGACAAGTATGCGGCTCCCGATGCCGTCATCACCGCCGATGCCGGTTCGCCGACCGTATGGCTGCTGCGGCACATCACGGTGAACGGCCATCGGCGCACGCTGATCAGCCTGACCCACGGCACGATGGCGAACGCCATGCCGCAGGCGCTGGGCGCCAAGCGCGCCTTTCCCGATCGGCAGGTGATTTCGATGAGCGGCGACGGCGGGCTCACCATGCTGCTGGGCGACCTGCTGACGGCCATCCAGGAAAGGATCCCGATCAAGATCGCCGTGTTCAACAATGGCTCGCTGGGATTCGTCGAGATGGAGATGAAGGTCGAGGGGCTGCTTGATGCCTACACCGACTTGCAGAACCCCGACTTCTCGCGTGTCGCCGAAGCGATCGGCTTCCATGCGCGGCGGGTGGAGCGCGCGGCGGACCTCGAGGCAGCCGTGCAGGACTGGCTGGCACAGCCCGGTCCGGCATTGCTCGATGTCGTCACCAGCCGCATGGAGTTGGTGATGCCGCCCGTCGTCGAGCCGGCTCAAGCCTTCGGCACTGCGGTCTATTCCGCCAAGGCGATCCTCGACGGTCGTTCCGGCGACGTCTGGGACCTCATCCGGGAGAATATCTGACCCTTGAAAAGCCAAGGCGACCGGTCATATCAAACGACATGGCCAGGAAGATCGACGTTCGGGAGAAGCTGCTGAGTGCAGGCCTCGAGGCCCTGCACAAGCGCGGCTTCAATGCGACCGGTGTGCAGGACATCACCGATGCCGCCGAGGTGCCCAAGGGCTCCTTCTACAATCACTTCGCGAGCAAGGATGCGCTCGGCGTCGAGGTCGTGAAGCACTACACGGCGCTGGGCGAGGAGCGGCGGCAGTCGATGGTCGATGGGACAGGCGCCCCGCTGGCCCGGCTGCGGGCCTACTTCAAGACCCTGAACCAGCTCGGACCGGCGAACGGATACAGCTGTGGCTGCCTGCTGGGCAATTTCGGCGCCGAGCTGTCGAGCCAGAGCGCCGATATCAGGGCGGCGCTGGACGAGGCGCTTGCCAACTGGACGAAGGACATCGCGCGGGTCATTGCCGAGGCCCAGAAGTCAGGCGACGTGAGCCGAGATGTCCCGGCGGCCACGCTGGCCGCCTTCCTGCTCAACGCATGGCAAGGGGCGGTCATCCGCTCCAAGGTCGAGAAGGGTCCGGCGCCGCTCGACGCCTTCATGTCGGTCGCCTTCAACAAAATTCTCACCTGAGACAGGAAAACTCTCTGGAAGTCTCCGATCGAAAGAGTATCTCTAAGACGACCGGTCATCTTGACCTTCGGAGATATATCGTGAAAATCCAGAACTCAGTTGCCCTCGTGACCGGCGCCAATCGCGGCCTCGGCCTTGCCTTCACCCAGGCGCTGCTCGCGGGCGGGGCGCGCAAGGTCTATGCGGCCGCGCGCGATCCCGCATCGATCAAGCAGGCGGGCGTCCAGCCGATCCGGCTCGACGTCACCAAGCCTGAGGAGGTAGCGGCCGCCGCGCGCGATCTCGGTGACGTGACGCTCGTGATCAACAATGCCGGCATCATCCGCGGCTCCGGCTTCCTCGGCGAGAACGGCGTCGAGGCGGCGCGCGCCGAGTTCGAGACCAACTTCTTCGGCCCCGTGCTCGTCAGCCGCGCCTTCGCGCCGATCCTGGGCCGCAACGGCGGCGGTGCGATCGTGAACGTGCTGTCGGCCCTCAGCTGGGTCGCTTTCCCGAGTTCGTCGACCTATGCCGCGTCCAAGGCGGCCGCCTGGTCGTTCAGCAACGGCCTGCGTCACGAGCTGCGCGGGCAGGGCACACAGGTTCTCGGCTTGCATGTCGGCTTCATGGATACCGACATGGTGCGCGACGTCACGGCACCCAAGTCGAAGCCCGAGGATGTCGTGAAGGCGGTGCTCGAAGCACTGGAAGCCGGTAAGTCCGAGGTGCTGGCCGACGAGGTCAGCCGCCGTATCAAGCAGAACCTGTCGGCCGAGCCCGGCGTCTACTTGCTGCCGCCGGCGGCCTGAGCCCACGGGCCGAAGGGCGGCATGTCCTTCGAGGGCTTCAGCGGAAAGTCGGGGGCGCGCTTCTCGAAGAACGACTTGATGCCCTCCTGCGCATCGGCGCCGGCCGCGAGATGGCCGACGCATTGCAGGTCGAGCGTCACGGCGTCGAGCGGATCCTGCGCACCCCACATGCTCCACATCAGCCGACGGTTGACCGCCGCGGCGACCGCAGACGAAGTCGAGGCCGCGAACTTCGCGGCCAGCGCCTGCGCCGCCGGCAGCAGTTCCTCCGGTGCATGAACGGAACGGACGAGGCCGCCCTTCAGCGCCTCGTCCGCGCCGAACAGCTCGGCCGTCATCACCCATTCCTGCGCCCGCTGCATGCCGACCAAGCGCGGCAGGAACCAGCAGCTCCCGGCTTCCATCGCCATGCCGCGCTTGTTGAAGACGAAGCCGATGCGCGCGCTGCTCGACATCATGCGGACGTCCATCGGCAGGCACATGGTGATACCGACGCCGACGGCCGCACCGTTGATCGCCGCCACGATCGGCTTCAGGCAGTTGAAGATCGCCAGCGTGATCGAATCGCTGGCCTCACGCTTCTGTGGCTTGTTGCCGTCGTTCCAGACCTGGAAGGCGGCGGTACCGCCGGAAATGTCGGCGCCGGCGCAGAAGGCGCGGCCCGCGCCGGTGACGACGATGGCGCGGACCTCATCCATCGCATTCACGCGCTGGAAGAAGTCGATGAGTTCGCGGCTCATCGTGGTCGAGAAGGCGTTGAGCTTGTCGGGACGATTGAGGGTGACGGTCATCACGCCGCCCGCCAGATCCGTCAGCAAAGTCTCGTATTTCATGGCCCGAATGCCCTCCCGGCATTGTTCCGCCCAGCAAGACGGAATGTCGTTGCGTGACTGATTGGTTTGGGAAACATTCGCCGCAACACCCGCCCATCGCAATCCCGGAGGAAGTCGAATGTCCCACCTGATCAAGACCGTCGAAGACGGCGTCATGAAGATTGTGCTGAACCGCCCCGAAGCCATGAACGCGCTGAGCCGCGACATGATGAACGCGCTGACCCAGTCGCTCGAGGAAGCGGCGGGCGACCGTAGCATCGGCTGCGTTGTCGTGCGCGGCGCGGGCGACAAGGCCTTCTGCGCCGGTGGCGACGTGAAGTCGATGGCGGCGGGCCGCGACCAGGACAAGACCTACGAAGACAAGGTCCACGACATCCGCGTGCGCATGCATGTCTCCGAACTGCTGCACGAGATGGGCAAGCCCACCATCGCCATGGTGAACGGCGTCGCCGCCGGCGCCGGCCTGTCGCTGGCCCTCGCCGCCGACATGCGCTTCGCCGGCAAGAGCGCGCGCATGACGACGGCCTTCGCCAAGGTCGGCTTCTCCGGCGACTTCGGTTCGCACTATTTCCTGCACAAGTTGGTCGGTACGTCGAAGGCGCGCGAACTCTACTTCACGGCCGAGATCCTGAACGCCGAGCAGATCGAGAAGCTGGGTCTCGCGACCCGGATCGTCGACGATGCCAATCTCGATGCCGAGACGATGGCCTTCGCCAAGAAGCTGGCGGCCGGTCCGCGCGTCGCCTGGTGGCACGCCAAGAAGAACATGAAGGTCGCGGAAGAGGGCACGCTCTCCGAGGCGCTCGACAGCGAAGCCGCGCGCATGATCCGCACCGGCGAGACCGAGGATCACAAGGAAGCGGCCCGCGCCTTCGTCGAGAAGCGCGCCCCGAACTTCAAAGGCGTCTAGACTTCAAGGGCCTCTGAGCTTCAGCCAGGCGGCGAGGCGGGCCAGCGCGCCCGCCACGCCGTCCGGCATCGCCACCATGGCGGTGATCAGCAGCACGCCGTAGATCAGCGCCGAGAAGCCTTTGCCCAGTCCCGCCGTCACGTCGGGAAAGAACTGGAGGAAGAGGCCGCCCAGGATCGCGCCGCTTGCCGAGTGCATGCCGCCGATCACCAGGCCGAACAGCATCTGGACCGACAGCGCGAAATTGTAGCTACCCGGTCCCACGAACCCGAATTGCCAGGCCGACAGGCAGCCCGCCACGGCGAGATAGGCACCAGCGAGGCCGGAGGCCGCCGCACGCGCCTGCGGCACGCGAACGCCCTGCGCCGCCGCCGCGAGATCGTGATCGCGCGCCGCCTTCAGGGCGCGGCCGGAGCGGCTGTGGATCAGGTTGTGCGCGAGCCAGGTCCCGGCTGCCAATAGCGCGAGCGCCATCAGGAACGCCCAGCGGTCGTTGCTGAGGAAGCCGGCGGGCGGTGTCGGGAAGTCGAGATAGAGGCCCTGGACGCCGCCGGTCCACTGCTCGATCGGACGCCAGCGCAGGAGCTGCGGAAAGGCGATGACGACGGCATAGGTGACGAGCGCCTGGGTCCACAGGCTGTACGGTCCGGCGACCCGGCCAACGCCGTAGCCGGCGGCAAAGCCCAGGACCGGCGCGAGCAAGAGACCGGCGTAGCTGGAGAGCGGCGTATGAGCGCCGAGGATCGCCGCTCCATAGCCGCCGATGCCGAACAAAGCGGCCTGGGCCAGCGAGAATTGTCCGCTGACGCCGCACAGGATCACCAGCCCCATCAGCGCGATCGACCAGATCACAGCCTGCGTGAAGCGGAAGACGACGAAATCCGGGAAGCAGAACGAGAGGGCGGCCGCCGCCACGAAGCCCATGGTCCATACGGTCCGCATGGCGTTACGATAGTCCCTACAACAACCGAATGGGAGCGAAGCGATGAGACTGAGGCAATGCGTCTTCGTCTGCAAAGACCTGGAGAGCTCCACCGAGGAGCTGTGCGACATCCTCGGCATCGAGGTCGCCTATCGCGATCCCGGCGTCGCCAAGTGGGGCCTGGCCAACGTCGTCTGCCCGACCGGCAACGACTTCCTCGAGATCGTGTCGCCCTTCAGGGACGGCACCTCGGCCGGCCGCTACATCGAGCGTCGCCACGGCGACGGCGGCTACATGGTGATCCTGCAGGTGCCCGACGCGGCGGCCGAGCGCCAGAGGGTCACCGCGCTCGGCGTCCGCGCCGTGGCGGAGAAGGACCTGCCCGAGTACCAGTACACGCACTTCCATCCCTCGGACACGAACGGCGTTCTGCTGTCGCTCGACACGACCTTTGCGCCGCAGGGCACCGATCCGGCGCTGTGGTGGCCGCCGGCCGAGAAGGACTGGCTGAAGCATGCGCGCTCCGACGTCACCAACGGCCTCGCGGGCGTCGAGATCCAGCATGACGATCCCGACGGCGCCGCGGCCTCCTGGTCGCGGATCCTGAACCGCCCGGCCGTCGACAACATCATCCGGCTCGACGGCTCGCAGATCCGCTTCGTGCCGATCGTCGACGGCCGTGGCCCCGGCGTGTCGGCCTACGACGTGAACGTCGTGGATCGCGAACGCGTGCTGGCCGCCGCCGAGAAGCGCCACCGCCGGCATGGCGTCGGCCAGGTCGAAGTGTGCGGGTGCCGCATCAATCTCGTATAAGTAGAGGCCCGGAAACCCAAGCGAGCCTTGCCCATGCCGACCCTCGATCTCCCGGATGGCAAGAAGCTGAACTATCGCGAGGAGGGCAACGGTCCGGCCCTCCTGCTGGTGCACGGCTCCCCCGGCGACAGCCGGTCCTGGGGCCGGGTCGCGCCCCATCTTCGTGACCGGTTCCGCGTGCTGGCCGTCGACCTGCCGGGCTATGGCGGTTCCGACCGCGTGCCGGACGCGCCGGTCGGTCGAGCGGCCCTGATGGGTGCGGCGGTGGCGCGTCTGGCGGAAAGCATCGGTGGCCCCGTGCGGCTGGCGGGTCATTCCTATGGCGGTGTCGTCGCGGTGCAGGCGGCGGTGCAAGCGGCACCCGGGACCATCGAGAAGATGGTCCTGTTCGAGCCGGTCTTCTTCCGGGCGCTCGAAATCACCGGCGACAGGGAAGCCCTCGAGCCCGCCGTGGCGCACTTCGAGGCCTACGCAACCCGCGCCGCGGCGGGGGAATCCGGCGTGGTGCGACTGATGATCGACTACTGGTTCGGCGAAGGGGCCTTTGCCCGCATGCCCGATCCGGTGCGGGGCTATCTCGACGCCAACGCGCCACGCAATGCGCTCGACGTTCACAGCAGCCTCAATGATACGGCGACCGCCGAGCAGCTTGCGACCCTCACGTCGCCGGTCCATGTGATCTACGGCGGGACGAGCCCGGAGATCGTGCGGGCGATCGGCCGCAGCATGTTGCAGCTCTTGCCCAATGCTCGAATGGAAGCGCTTGCCGGCGCCAATCACGGCATGCTGGATAGCCATCCCGAAGCGGTCGCCAGCCTGATCGCCGGCTGAGGATCATGCTGCGCATCACGTCGTTCGTCATGGGCCATCTCGTCTCCGCCGTCCTGGTGGGAGCGGGCGCGGGCGCGTTCCTCGATGTCCGGGCGTCGCTCTACTTTGCGCTCGCTTTGTTGGTCGGCGCCGCCGTGAGCTCGCGCGTGTGCCAGTGGAAACCTGGTTTCGAAGCCGCCGGCTGGAAGCTCTGGCTGGTCGCCGTGATCGCCAACCCGATCCTGTTGGCGTCGCTGGTCTTCATGGCCCTCGACTGGGAATGCGTCGTGGGCGTGCGTCGCGGCTGGAACTGCATCGCGGCGGCGATTGCCATCGCTGCCGCGAGTCTTTGTCTTCTGCCACCGGTCGGCGGCGTCGCCTGGCGCGGCTGGAAGCGCTACCGGGCGCGTCCGCGTTAGGCCGCGAGCGAGTTGGCGAGCCGGCCGCGGATCATCTCCTCGGCCTCGCCAACGATGCGCTCGACCAGCTCCTTGCAGGTCGGGATGTCGTTGATCAGGCCCATGCAGGTGCCGGCCGACCAGATGCCGTGCTCCATGTCGCCGGTCTCGTAGACGATCTTGCCCTTGGCACCGGCGACGATCGGACCGATCTCCTGGATGGTCTTGCCCTCGCCTTCCATCTCGATCGTCTTCTTGGCGATGCTGTTGCCGTAGACGCGGCTGGTGTTGCGCATGGTGCGCAGGATCAGCGAGGTGCTGCGCTCGTCGGAGGAGACGATCTTCTCCTTCACGTTCTGGTGGATCGGCGCTTCCTTGGTCGCCATGAAGCGGGTGCCCATGTTGATGCCCTCGCAGCCCAGCGCCAGCGCCGCCACGAGCCCACGCGCATCGGCGAAGCCGCCCGAGGCGATCATCGGGATCTTGATGACGTTGGCCGCGGCCGGCAGCAGCACGAGGTTCGGCACGTCGTCCTCGCCGGGATGGCCGGCGCATTCGAAGCCGTCCATCGAGATCGCATCGACGCCCGCCTTCTCGGCCGAGAGGCCGTGACGGACGGCGGTGCACTTGTGGATCACCTTGACGCCGGCTTCCTTCAGCTTGGGCAGGAAGGGCTTGGGATTGTTGCCGGCCGTCTCGACGATCTTGATGCCGGAATCGATGATGGCGTCGATGTACTCGCCATAGGGGCGCGGCACGAGCGTCGGCAGGATGGTGAGGTTCACGCCGAACGGCTGGTCCGTCATCTCGCGGCAGCGCTTGATCTCCTTGCGCAGGTCCTCGGGTGTCGGCTGGGTGAGGCCGGTCAGGATGCCGAGCGCACCGGCATTGGAGACGGCCGAGGCGAGTTCGGCGCGGCCGACCCACTGCATGCCGCCCTGCACGATCGGGTGCTTGATGCCGAACATCTCGGTGAAGCGCGTCTTGATCATCTTGCCGTTTCCCCTTGGGTGAGTTCCCCAAGCATTAGCGAACCGGCGCGGCGGGGGCCAGCCCACGGATCGCAGCGTGGCAATACCGTCCGCAATGCGGATCAGATCTGGTCGATGAACGAAATCGTGTCCTCGAGCGTGGGCGCGCGCTGGCGCAGAAGGCCCGAAAAGGCGCCGACGATGTCGATGTGATCGACGCCGGGATAGAGCTTCAACTCAGCTTTGCCGCCCGCCTTCCGCCAGGCCTCGGCTAGCCGCTCGCTGTTGAACGGCTTCACGGTCGTGTCCGTGGTTCCGTGCAGCAGCAGGATCGGCGGCAGGGGCGCGCGGGCATAGGTGATGGGTTGCGTCTCGCGGCGGTCCGGCGCGCCGAAAATCTCCTGCAGACGGCGCGAGGTCAGCGGCAGGAAATCGTAGGGCCCGGCAATGCCGATGCCGCCCGGCAGCTTCATGCGGTCGACACCGGCAGCGGCGAGATAGGGTGTGTTGGCGACCATCATGATCGCGATGTAGGCGCCGGCCGAATGGCCGGCGACGAAGAGCTTGTCCGTGCCGACTTTCTTTGCCGCCCACGCTGTTGCCGCCGCGCCATCGTCGAGGAAGGTCGGGTAGAGCACTTCTGGATAGACGCGGTAGTCGGGAATGATGGTGGCGATGCCGCGTGCCGCGAGAGCCTGCCCCACGAACAGGTAATCGCCCTTGGCGCCCGAATCCCACGAGCCGCCATAGAAGAAGATCACCGACTTAGCATCGGCGCGCGGCTGGTCGGGCGTGTAGACGTCGAGCTTCTGGCGCGGAAGGCTACCGTAAGGGATGTCGGCGTCGAGCGTGTAGCCGGAGCGCGAGACGGTGGTGTTCAAAAGCGCTGCGGGAGAGCAGCCGCCGAGCAGGCCGAGGACACTGGCAATGAGGCCTCGGCGCGCCAGCGTCATGCGGTCGAGGCGAGGTCGCGCACCTGATCCGCCAGCGCCAACGAGGCGGTGAGGCCGGGCGATTCGATGCCGAACAGATGGATGAGGCCCGGCACGCCATGATCGGCGGGGCCCTTGATGGTGAAATCCTGCGCCGCCGCGCCCTGCGGCACGATCTTGGGGCGGATGCCGGCATAGCCCGGCTGCAGCGAGCCGTCCTTGATTCCCGGCCAGTACTTGCGGACCGCGGCGTAGAATTTGTCGGCGCGATGCGGATCGACCGTGTATTCGATGCCGTCGATCCATTCGACGTCGGGGCCGAACTTCGCCTGGCCACCCATGTCGACGGTGATGTGCACGCCGAGGCCGCCCGGCACGGGCACCGGGTAGATGAGGCGGGAGAAGGGCGAGCGGCCGGTCAAGGTGAAGTAGTTTCCTTTGGCGTAGTACGCGGTCGGAATGTGCTCGGATGGCATCCCGACGAATTTTTTCGCGAGCGTCGGCGCATGCAGGCCGGCCGCGTTGATCAGCAGCCGGCAACGCAGGTTCATCGGCTCGGTTCCGCCGACCTCGATCTCGACGCCGTCCTCAACGACGCGGCCGCTCTTCACCGGGCTGTTGAAGGCGAACATCGCACCATGGCTCTCGGCATCGCCCTGCAGCGCCAGCATGTAGGAATGGCTGTCGACGATGCCCGTGCTGGGCGAGAACAACGCTGCCGTGCATTGCAGGTTGGGTTCCATCGCCATCGCCTCGGCGGCGCTCAGGAAGCGCATGCCCTCGACGCCGTTGGCTTCCGCACGACCCTTGATCTCGGCGAGCTTCTCGGCCTCGGCCTCGTTGGTCGCCACGATCAGCTTGCCGCAATTGAGATGCGGCACGCCGTGCTCCTTGCAATAGGCATAGAGCATGCGCCGGCCGGCGACGCAGGAGCGCGCCATCAGGCTGCCCTTGGGATAGTAGATGCCGGCGTGGATGACCTCGGAATTGCGCGAGCTGGTTTCGGTGCCGATGGCATCGGCTGCCTCCACGACGATGACCTCGCGGCCTGCAAGGGCAAGGGCGCGGGCGACGGCAAGGCCTACAACACCTGCGCCAATGACAACGCAGTCGACGGTTTCGAACGGGGACGAATTCATGGTCGCATGCTAGAACCGCCGCCTCTTTCAGTCACCAAGGGCGGGTGTCGCAGCATGAAAGGCGCGTTGGTCACGGGGGCGGGGATACGGATCGGCCGTGCGCTGGCAATGGCGCTGGCAGCCGACGGGTTTTTCGTCTTCGTGCACTACAACCGTTCGGCGGCGGGCGCGCGGGAGACCGTGGCGGCGATCCGCAAGGAAGGCGGCAAGGCGGTCGCGGTGCGCGCCGATCTCACTGCGGCGCGGCAGGCCGAAGGGCTGGTGGCTAAGTGCCGTGCACGCGGCGTGCGGCTCACCTGCCTGGTGAACAGCGCCTCGCTCTTCAAGCTCGACCGGGCGCCGACGGCGACGGCGGCCGATTTCGACCTGCACATGGCCGTCAACCTGCGGGCGCCGCTGCTGCTCGCCCAAGCGCTGGCGCGGCAGCTTCCGGCGGAAGAGACCGGCCTGGTGGTGAACGTGCTCGACCAGAAGCTGTTCAACCTCAATCCCGACTTCCTGACCTACACGCTCTCCAAGATCGGCCTGCAGGGGCTGACGACCCTGCTGGCGCAATCCTTCGCGCCGCGTCTGCGGGTGGCGGGTATTGCGCCGGGCCTGACCCTGCGCAGCGGCAGCCAGACCGATGCGCGCTTCGCCGAGCAGCATGCCGCCAATCCGCTCGAGGTCGGCGTCCAAGTCGAGGATCTCGTGCGTGCGCTGCGCTTCATCGTGGCGACGCCGAGCTACACCGGCGACACGATCATCGTCGACAGCGGCGAGCACCTGACCGGCCGCCCGCGCGACATCGCCTTCGACAGGAAAAAGAAGAAGTGACCATGGCCGCCCCCTCCGAGCGCCGCATCTTCATCCGCGACCTGCGCCTGCAGGTCTCGATCGGCATCTACGATTTCGAGCTGGCCAAGCCGCAGGCCGTCGTCATCAACGTCGAGCTGCTGTTGGGCGGGCCCGAGCGCGCGGCCGACGACAGCATCGCCAATGTGCTGAACTACGACATCATCCACGATGGCATCGTGGCGCTTGCGGGAAGCCGGCACTTCAACCTGCAGGAGACGCTGGTCGAGGCCATCCTCGATCTCTGCCTGGCGCAGGCGCAGGTCGCCGAAGCCCGCGTTTCGACCGAGAAGCCCGACGTCTACAAGGATTGCCGTGTCGGTTACGAGGCGGTTCGCCGTCGTTCGCCGGGCTGAGCGCAGGCTCCATGTCACCTTCCGTCGGTGCGCTGCGGCGCGCCACCCTGGTGCTGTTGTTCGCCGCCCTGATCTGGGGATCGATGATCCCGGTCCTGGCAGCGCTGGCCGAGCACTACGACAACTGGCTTCTGTCCTGGTCGCGCTACATCCTGGGCCTGCCGGTCCTGTGGCTGGCGGTGCTGATGAGCAAGAAGCCGGCAGCAGCGCCGCGGCCGCTGCAGTGGGAACGCCTGCTGCGCCTGGGTGCGGCGATGACGGCCTTCTCGGTGCTCTACACGTTCGGCGTGGCACACGCCCATCCGGCGACCTCGGCGATCGTCCTGATGTGCGGGCCGATCTGGGCGACCTTGCTGTCGCGCGTGATGCTGGGATCGACCACGCCGCCCGGCTTCCTGTTCACGCTGGTGCTGGTGGTCGCGGGCGGCGTCGTCGTCGTGCTCGGAACGCCGGGCCGTGCGCCGGGCTCCTTCGGCCTCGAAGGCGGCGAGGGGTTGCTGGTGATCGCCCAGCTCTGCTGGACCTGGTACTCGATCCGCGCCCAGCAATGGCTCTCCGATCGTGGCCAGATCGCCCTGTCCGCGCTGACCTCGACGGTGGCCAGCGTGCTGCTGGGCATCGTCTGTGCGGTCGTCTGGGCGCTGGGCGGCCTCGCCTGGCCGACGCGTCCGCCGACGCCGGTCGAATGGGGCATGGTTTTGTGGATCGGCGTGCTCGGCGTTGCCGTCGCAGTTCTGCTCTGGAACACCGGCGTGTCGCTGGTCGGCGTGCCGGTCGCCTCGCTGTTCGCCAACTCTGCGCCGGTCTTCGCCATCGGCCTCGCTGCCCTGATGGGACGCGAGCCGAGCTGGCTGCAGGTCTTTGGCGGCGTGATCGTGCTGGCGGGCATCGCCCAGCTCCAGATCCGCCAGATGCGGGCGGCGCGGCGATGACGACGGCGCCCGCACGCGACCGGCATCACATGCTGGGCGCCTTCGCCGCGATGGTGTTCGTGGGCCTGGCCTGGGGCGCCAACGTGCCCGTCTCCAAGGTGATGCTCCAGCACTTCGACCTCGTGCCGATGCTGACGGTTCGAACCGTGGTCGCCGTGGCGACGTTGGGCGTGCTGCTGGTGCTGGTGGAGGGCGTCGGCAAGCTGCGCATCGAGCTCGGCCTGAAGCGCTTCCTGCTGATCGGCCTGATGATGAGCGGCTTCTTCACGATCTTCCTGGTGGGCATCCGGTTCAGCAATCCGATCTCGGCCTCCGCGGTGCAGGTGGCAGGGCCGCTGATCGCGGCGGCAACCGTGCGCCTGGTGACGGGCGCGCGTTTCGACCCGGGATTCGGCGTGGCTTTGGCGCTCACCCTGGCCGGTGGGGCCATCCTCGCGGCCGGGAGCCTGTTCGGGCAGGGCGCGCTGACCCTGGGGGGCGGCGAGATCATCGTGCTGCTCTCCAACGCGCTCTGGACGCTTTACAGCCTGAAGGCGCAGGCTTGGTTCGACCGCGCGAGCCAGCTCCATCGGACCTATGTCGCGTCGCTGTCGGCCCTGGGCTGGATGGCGATCCTCAGTGTCGTGCTGGTGGGGCTGGGCTGGGCGCATTCGCCGTTCGCGGTGAGCGATGCCTGGGTGTGGAGCCAGCTCCTGCTCGTCGCCGTCTTCGCGAGTGGCATGGGCGCCTATCTGTGGAACGTCGGCGCCAGCCGGCTCGGTGTCGCAATTGCGTCGCTCTGGGTGAATCTCGTGCCGTTTTTCGCCGTATTATGGTCAATGACCTATGGCTTCATCCCCAACGCCTACCAGATCGCCGGTGGGCTCGTCGCCCTGAGCGGCGTCGTCTACATGCAATGGCGAAAGCTGCAAACGACAAAACGCTGAGATAGGCTCTGCCATGCCCGACATGTCCTTCCCCCACCTCAAGGTATCGAATTGCCGCTGGCTCTCCGTCCCCGGACGAGGCGACGTGCGCGGCAAGATCAACTTCCTGGAGTTCGATCATCAGCTCGGCTTCACGGTTCGGCGCCTTTTCTGGTTGCACGACATCGCCCCCGACCAGTGGCGCGGCCGGCACGGCCATCGCGAATCGCACCTTGTCACCCTGGTGATGAACGGCTCCTGCCAGGTCCATCTCGACGACGGCAAGGCGAAGGAGACGGTCGTCCTCAACGATCCGGGACGGGCGCTGCATATCGGGCCGATGGTCTGGCACGAGCTGGACAACTTCGCGCCGCAGACCGTCATCCTGGTCATCGCCTCGACGCTGTACGACGAGAGCGAGTACCTGCGCGACTACGAAGCCTTCAAGCGCGAGGCGCTGTCGGCGAGCGGCGCATGATCCCCTTCCTCGACATGAAGTCGGTCTACACCGAGCTCAAGCCCGAGCTCGATGCCGCCTATGCGCGGGTGATGGAGTCCGGCTGGTTCGTGCTCGGCAAGGAAGTCGAGGCCTTCGAGAACGAGTACGCGGCCTTCTGCGGCACCAGGCACTGCGTCGGGTTGGCCAACGGCCTCGAGGCCCTCGAGATGACGTTGCGCGCCTGGGACATCGGTGCCGGCGACGAGGTGATCGTTCCGTCCAACACCTACATCGCGACCTGGCTGGCGGTGACGGCGGTCGGCGCCAAGGTGGTGCCGGTCGAGCCGACACCCGGCGGCCCGAACATCGATCCCGATCGCATCGCGGCGGCGATCACATCGCGCACCAAGGCGATCATGCCGGTCCATCTCTACGGCCAGCCGGCCGACATGGATGCGATCACGGCGCTGGCCGCCAAGCATGGGCTGAAGGTGGTCGAGGACGTGGCGCAGGCGCAGGGCTCCAAGGTGCGTGGAAGGCGGGCCGGCTCTCTGGGCGACGCCGGCGCGCACAGCTTCTTCCCGAGCAAGAACATTGGCGCTTTCGGGGATGGCGGGGCCGTCACGACCGACGATCCGAAGCTTGCCGAACGGCTTCGTACGCTGCGCAACTACGGCAGCCGCGTGAAGTACGTGAACCTGGAAAAGGGCGCGAATTCACGCCTCGACGAACTGCAGGCCGCTTTCCTGCGGGTGAAGCTTCCGAAGCTCGATGAATGGAACGAACGGCGGCGTCTTGTGGCGGCGCGTTACGACGACAAGCTCGCGGATTTGCCGAACCTTGCTTTGCCGAACGTGCCGCAATGGGCGGAGCCGGTCTGGCACCTCTACGTCGTGCGGACGCCCCGCCGTGCCGATCTGGTCAAGGCGTTCGAGAAGGCCGGCATCGGGTCGCTTATCCACTACCCGATCCCTCCGCACCTGCAGGAGGCCTATGCCGAACTCGGCCAGGGCAAGGGGACCTATCCCCTTGCCGAGAAGCTGGCCGAAACGGTGCTCAGCCTTCCGATGGGACCCCACATTCCAGTCGAGTCCGTCGACAAGGTGTGCGGCGTGATCCGGCAGGCGCTCGCCGCCTAAAGCTCCGGCGCGGCGTGGATGCCGCGATAGTTGCGCTGGTAATCCCAGTAGCCGTCATAGCCGCGCTGTGAATAGGTCGGCTGCTGGGCGTAGCTGTACTGGTAGGTCGTGGTCCGGTAGGCGCTCGGCGGCGCCGTGTAATAGCCCGGCTGCGAATAGTAGGTCGTCGTCGCGTAGCGCGGCGCCGGCGAATAGGCCTGATAGGGCGTGTAGCCCGAACGGTAGCCGCTGCTCGGGCCGTAGTAGGATTCCGACGCACAACCGGCGACGGTCGCGGCCATCAGGGCCGCCGCAATGATGCCAGTGACTCGCATGGCGCTCTCCTTGTTCTGTGCTGAGTCAACACAGGAGAGCTTGCGCGGGTTGCGGCCTAAACCCCGCTTCCCTCGTTTTGCCACAATCGCGTCAGCGAAGAACGCCTCCGGCGTTCCTAGTGATTGTGCAGGATCTGGCCGAGGAACAGCTTGGTGCGCTCGTTCCGGGGATTGGCGAAGAACTCTTCCGGCTCGTTCTGTTCGACGATCTCGCCGCGGTCCATGAAGATCACGCGGTCGGCGACGGCGCGGGCGAAGCCCATTTCGTGGGTGACGCAGAGCATGGTCATGCCCTCGCGCGCCAGCTCGATCATGACGTCGAGCACTTCCTTCACCATCTCCGGGTCGAGCGCCGAGGTCGGCTCGTCGAACAGCATGATCTTGGGCCGCATGCAGAGCGCCCGGGCGATCGCCACGCGCTGCTGCTGGCCGCCGGAGAGCTGGCCGGGATACTTCAGCGCCTGCTCGGGGATGCGCACCCGCTTCAGCAGGCCCATGGCGATCTCCTCGGCCTCCTTCTTCGGCATCTTCTTCACCCAGATCGGCGCCAGGGTGAGGTTGTCGAGGATGGTGAGGTGCGGGAAGAGGTTGAACGACTGGAACACCATGCCGACCTCGCGGCGGATCGCCTCGATGTTCTTCACGTCGTTCGACAGGGTGACGCCGTGCACCACGATGTCGCCCTGCTGGTGCTCCTCCAGCCGGTTGATGCAGCGGATCAGGGTCGACTTGCCCGAGCCCGACGGTCCGCAGATGACGATCTTCTCGCCTTCCTTCACGTCGAGGTTGATGTCCGTCAGCACGTGGAACTGTCCGTACCACTTGTTGACGCCCTTGAGCTGGATCACCGATTCGACCTTCGAGAGATCGCGGGCGGTTGCGGCCATGAGTTGCTCCCTGACGGCGCCTAGCGGCGCGTACCCTTGTTGAGCTCGAACTCGAGGTACTTGCTGTACCGCGACATCGAGAAACAGAAGATGAAGTAGACGAAGGCGGCGAACAGGTAGACCTCGCCCGGGAAGCCCGCCCAGTTGGGATCGACCAGCGCCTGGTTGGCGGTGTTCAGGAAGTCGAAGATGCCGATGATCAGCACCAGCGACGTATCCTTGAAGAAGCCGATGAAGGTGTTGATGAGCGGCGGGATCACGACCCGCAGCGCCTGCGGCAGGATGATCAGCAGCGTCTTCTGCGGGTAGTTGAGGCCCATCGCGTCGGCCGCCTCGAACTGGCCCTTGGGCAGCGACTGTAGGCCGCCGCGGATGACCTCGGCGATGTAAGCGCCGGCAAACAGGATGACGGCGACCTGGGCGCGCAGGAACTTGTCGATGGTCGTGCCCGACGGCAGGAACAGCGGCAGCATGACCGAGGCCATGATCAGCAGGCTGATCAGCGGCACGCCGCGGATCAGCTCGATGAAGCCCACGCACAGGCCCTTGATCAGCGGCAGGTTGGAGCGCCTGCCGAGCGCCAGCAGGATGCCGTAGGGGAACGCGAAGGCCAGGCCATAGGTCGCCAGGATCAGCGTCACCGGCAGGCCGCCCCACAGGCTGGTCTCGACGTAGCTGAGCGGCGCGATCGCGAGGCTCCACTTTGGCAGCACGCCCACGATGCGCAGGACCAGCCCGATCGCACCGATGGCGATCAGGGCGTAGTAGGCCATCCGCTCCGACGGCGTCGCCAGCGCGCTGCGCATCGTCAGGCCGATGCCGCCGCCGACCAGGGCGATGAACAGGATGAGGCTGAGCGGAATGTGGATCTGGCCGAACATCAGGATGAAGGTGATGAACGAGCCGACGCCCCAGATGACCAAAAGGCGCCAGTTCCACATGCGCCGGTCGGCGCTCAGCACCAGCATCGCCAGCATGGCGATGACGGCGAAGAGCGGCCGCCAGTGCTGCTCGTAGGGGAAGGAGCCGAAGAAGATGTAGCGGAACTTCTCGCGGATCAGCGCCCAGCAGGCGCCGCCGCCGCGGCACTCCGCGCCGGTCGAGGCGGTGAAGTTGGCGGTGAACAGCGCCCATTCGAGGAACCAGCTGAGGATCCAGGCCACCGCCGCGACCAGCACGACCGTGGTGATGCCGTTGCCCCAGCTGGAGAACAGGTTCTTGCGGGCCCAGCCGAAAACGCCGGTCTCGTCGACGGGAGGGGCGAGCGGCTTGCGCTCGCCGACAGGCATGTCGGTCATGCTCAGCGCTCCCTCAGGGCGATGCGTTTGTTGTACCAGTTCATGAACGCCGAGATCGACAGGCTGACCGACAGGTAGGCGGCCATGATGATCAGGATGTTCTCGATCGCCTGGCCGGTCTGGTTGATGGTCACGTTGACCGAGGCGACGAGGTCCGGATAGCCGATCGCGATGGCCAGCGAGCTGTTCTTGGTGATGTTGAGATACTGGCTGGTCATCGGCGGGACGATGACGCGCAGCGCCTGCGGCAGCAGCACCAGCCGCATCGACTGGCCGCGCGACAGGCCGAGGGCCGCTGCCGCCTCGCTCTGGCCCTTGTGCAGGGCGAGGATGCCGGAGCGCACGATCTCGGCCACGAAGGCCGAGGTATAGAGCACGAGCCCGACCAGAAGCGCGGTGAACTCGGGCTGGATGACGGTGCCGCCGGCGAAGTTGAAGCCCTTCAGCTCGGGCCAGCTCAAGTGATGCGGCGCGCCGCCGGCCAGCCAGACGAGGGCCGGCAGGCCGATCATGATGCCGAGGCTCGCCGAGATCGCCGGGAAGGGCTGTCCCGTGGCTTCCTGGCGCTTCCTGCCCCAACGGCGGATGAACCAGGCGCCGGCGAGGCCGATCAGGAACGCCACGCCCATCCATTTGTGGATGGGATCGGCCATCGGTACCGGGAAATAGACGCCGCGATTGCTGAGGAAGACGCTGTTCCAGAGCAGCGAGATCGCCTGCCGGGGGCCGGGGAAGGCCTCGCTGATCAGCTTGTAGAAGAGGAACAGCCACAGCAGCAGCGGCACGTTGCGGAAGGCCTCGACGTACCAGGCGCAGATCCGGCTGAGCAGCCAGTTGGGCGACAGCCTGCCGACGCCGATGATGGTGCCGAGCAGGGTGCTGAGGAGGATGCCGAGGACGGCGACGCGCAGCGTGTTGAGGATGCCGACCCAGATCGCGCGGGCGTAGGTGCTCGCCGGCGAGTAGTCGATCATCGTATCGCCGATCTCGAAGCCCGCCTCGCGCTCGAGATAATGGAATCCGCTGGCGATCTTCTGGCGCTGCAGATTGTCGATCGTGTTGCTGACGAGATACCAGGCGAGGAAGCCGACGAGACCGACGACAACGATCTGGAACACCCAGCCGCGAATGACCGGATCGTTCCACGGTGCCACTCTCACACGTGGCGCAGAGCCGAGAGTCTCGACTGCCATACGCTATTCCCCCTGACTGGTGCGGTTGGCCCGCGCGGGCCTTATATGCCCCCTATTGCCCCCAGTGTAGGAGGGAATTGCCCACACGCAACCGGGCAAATCCCACGCTCCTCGGTGCCCGATCGTACCCATCAACGGATCGGCGGGGCGTATTGCAGGCCGCCCTGGGTCCACAAGGCATTCTGGCCGCGCGGAATCTTGAGCGGCGAGCCCATGCCGACATTGCGGTCGAAGCTCTCGCCGTAATTCCCGACCTGCTTGACGATGTTGTAGACCCACTTCTCGTCGACGCCGAGTGCCTTGCCCATGCCCGGCGTGACGCCGAGGATGCGCTTGATGCTGGGATTGTCGCTCTTCAGCATCTCGTCGACGTTCTGGGACGTGATGCCGTATTCCTCGGCCTCGATCATGGCGTAGAGCGCCCAGCGCACGATGTCGGCGAACTGGTTGTCGCCATGGCGCACGACCGGTCCCAGCGGCTCCTTCGAGATGATCTCCGGCAGGATGACATAGTCGTCGAAGGTCTGCGGCGGCGGCACATTGGCCGCGCGCGTCGCGGCCAGGCTCGACGCGTCGGTCGTGTAGACGTCGCAGCGACCCGAGAAGAAGGCCGAGCGGATCTCGTCGACCTTCTCGATGACGACCGGCTTGAAGGTCATCTTGTTGGCGCGGAAATAGTCGGCGAGGTTGAGTTCGGTGGTGGTGCCGGGGGCGACGCAGACCGTGGCGCCGTTCAGCTCCTTGGCGCTCTTCACGCCGAGCTTCTTCGGCACCAGGAAGCCCTGGCCGTCATAGTAGTAGACGCCGGTGAAATCGAGGCCGAGCGCCGTGTCGCGGGTCAGTGTGTAGGTGGCGTTGCCCATCACGATGTCGACTTCGCTCGACTGCACGGCGGTGAAGCGCTGCTGCGAGGTGAGGGGCGTGTACCGGACCTTTTCCGAATCGCCGAAGATCGCGGCCGAGACGGCACGGCAGACGTCGACCGAGAGGCCCTTCCACTTGCCCTGGCTGTCGGCCAGCATGAAGCCCGCGGTGCCGATGCCGACCCCGCAGTTGACCATGCCGCGTGCCCTGACGGCGTCGAGATCCTTGCCCGCCTGGGCTGTCCCGGCGCTGCCGAACACGGCCACTGCCAGGCCAGCAGCCGCCGCCACGATCCTATTGCGCATTTCACCTCCCATTATTTTTAGATCCCCAGAATGCCGCCTTCTTCCGGAGGCTTGCAAGCCGCAGGCCAAAACGGGCGGAGGCCGATTACCGGATCGGGGGAGCGTAGAGCATGCCGCCGTCGCGCCAGGGGCGGTTCAGCCCGCGGGGGATCTTCAGCACCGTGTTGGGACCGAGATTGCGGTCGAAGCTTTCGCCGTAGTTCCCGACCTGCCGGATGACGTTGTAGGCCCACTTCTCGTCGACCCCGAGCGCCTTGCCCATGCCCGGCGTGACGCCGAGGATGCGCTTCAGCGTGGGATTCTCGCTCTTCAGCGCCTCGTCGACGTTGCGCGAGGTGATGCCGTATTCCTCGGCCTCCAGCATCGCGAACAGGGACCAGCGGACGATGTCCGCGAACTGGTTGTCGCCATGGCGGACGGCCAGTCCGAGCGGTTCCTTGGTGATCGCCTGGGGCAGGATCGAATAGTCGTTGGGATCCGGCGCATAGGCGGCGCGCGTCGCGTAGAGGTTGGACAGGTCCGCCGTCAGGACGTCGCAGCGACCGGCGAAGAAAGCGGCGCGCATGTCGTCGAGCTTGTCGAAGCACCGGCTTGAAGCTCATCTTGTTCAGCCGGAAATAGTCGGCGACGTTCGCTTCGGTCGTCGTGCCCGGCTGGACGCAAACGGCGGCGCCGTCGAGGTCGCGGACGCTGCGCTTGCCGAGCTTGCGCGGCACCATGAAGCCCTGGCCGTCATAGTAGTAGATGCCGGCAAAATCGACGCTGGCGTCGCGGCTGAGCGTGACGGTCGTATTGGAGGCGAGGAGGTCGACCTCGCCGGCCTCGAGGGCGGGAAGGCGCTTCAACGGTTCGAGCGGCACATACTTGACCTTGCCCGCGTCGCCGAACAAAGCGGCCGCCGTCGCCCGGCACATGTCGACCGAGAGCCCCCGCCAGACGCCCTGGCTGTCGGCGTGCATGAAGCCCACGAGGCCTGCATTGACGCCGCACAGGAGCTCACCTCGCGCCTTGACCGCGTCGAGGACCGGTCCGGCCATGGCGCTTGTTGCCGCGAAAGCCGAGACGGCGGCGATCACCGATAGTGCGAATTTCAGCATGTGTCCCCCGACACTTCTCCCCGGTCAGAGACTGCCCGCATCGCCGGAACGTTTGCAACGGCCAAACGAAAACCGCCGCCCTTTCGGGCGGCGGTTCGTCGTTTGTGTCCTGGCCGGGAGCTTAGCGGATCGGCGGGGCGTACTGCAGGCCGCCCTGGGTCCACAGCGCGTTCTGGCCGCGGGCGATCTTGAGCGGCGAGCCCATGCCGACGGTGCGGTCGAAGACCTCGCCGTAGTTACCGACCTGCTTGATGATGTTGTAGACCCACTTCTCGTCGACGCCGAGCGCCTTGCCCATGCCCGGCGTGACGCCGAGGATGCGCTTGATGCTGGGATTGTCGCTCTTCAGCATCTCGTCGACGTTCTTGGACGTGATGCCGTATTCCTCGGCCTCGAGCATGGCGTAGAAGGCCCAGCGCACGATGTCGGCGAACTGGTTGTCGCCATGGCGCACGACCGGTCCCAGCGGCTCCTTGGAGATGATCTCCGGCAGGATGATGTAGTCGTCCGGCGTCGGGGCGTTCGCGGCGCGCGTGGCGTAGAGGCCCGAGGCGTCGGTCGTGAACACGTCGCAGCGGCCGGCGAAGAAGGCGGCGCGGACTTCCTCGATCTTCTCGATGACGACCGGCTTGAAGGTCATCTTGTTGGCGCGGAAGTAGTCGGCGAGGTTGAGCTCGGTGGTGGTGCCCGGCTGGACGCAGACGGTGGCGCCGTTCAGCTCCTTGGCGCTCTTCACGCCGAGCTTCTTGTTCACCATGAAGCCCTGGCCGTCATAGTAGTTGACGCCCGTGAAGTCGAAGCCGAGCGCGGTGTCGCGCGTCAGCGTGTAGGTCGTGGTGCGGACCAGCAGATCGACCTCGCCCGACTGGAGCGCGGTGAAGCGCTGCTGGGCCGTGGTCGGCACGAACTTGACCTTGTCAGCATCGCCGAAGATGGCGGCGGCGACGGCGCGGCAGACATCGACGTCGATGCCGGTCCACTTGCCCTGGCTGTCGGCCGCCGCGAAGCCCGCGACGCCGGTGCTGACGCCGCAGATGAGCTGGCCGCGCGCCTTGATCGCATCGAGATCCTTGCCGGCGTACGCCGTACCGGCGACGCCGACCAGACCGGCGGCGGCGATGCCGGCTATCATTTTTTTGAACATGTTGCCTACCCTCGTGGTTGCCTCTGCCGTCCCGTCGGCCGCCTGTTGCGGCCGTTCGGGATCGATGACGCAATTCCTAGGCGAACAACTGGGCGCGCGCAACGGCGCGCGGCGCCCAACCGTGTCCGTCTAGAGGCGGTCGGCGGCGCGCGAGGAGAAGGGGTTGGACGACCACGGCTCGGCGCCCTGGAGGCCCGGATAGCGGTTCTCGCTACTGCCGCGGCTGCGGTCCGAGGCGCGCTTGATCTCCTGCTGCCACTGCCGGTAGGAGACGAGCTGCTCGCCCGCCAAGGTGCTGTGGCCGCCATTCTCGGAGATGAAGGGCTGCGGATCGACGAACTGGCCGTTCACGATCACGGAGAAGTGCAGGTGCGCGCCGGTCGACCGGCCGGTCGAGCCGACATAGCCGACCAGGTCGCCCTTGCGGACACGCGTGCCGGGACCCACGCCGTCGGCAAAGCGCGACATGTGGGCGTACAGCGTCTCGAAATTGTCGGCGTGGCTGATCTTCACGGTGCGGCCGTAGTTGAAGTACCAGCCCTGGTGATTGATGAAGCCGTCGGCTGCCGCGTAGATCGGCTCGCCAGTCTTGCCCTCGAAATCGATGCCGTTGTGGAAGCCGCCGCCGCTCTTGCGGCCGTAGTAGCGGCGCGTGCCGAACGGCGAGGACTGGCGTGCCTCCGGCCGCGGATTGGAGAGCGCCGTGCCGCCGAGACGGCGGCCCTGATCGTCGAACCAGCCTTCGGGCTGGTTCTGGGGCGCGAACCACCAGAAGGACTGCTTGCCCTGTCCCTCGCCGAGGCTCGCGACGAGGACGCGCGGCGTGCCGTCGACGGTGCGGCCCTGGACGACGTCGATCCGGGCGGCAGCCGGCGCGAAGCCGGAGAGCGCCTGGGTCAGTTCCTTGAGGGCAGCCGGATTGGCGCCGGTCGGGGCGAGGCTGGTCGCCAGGGTGGCGCTGCTGGTCTTCACGGTCTTGACCGAATCGGCCACCACCGAGCGGGCGCCCGGGCCGGCGTTCGGCGGGGCCGAGCCCGGCAGGCTGGAGACGCGCTCGTCATCGTCCTCGGTCGCGCCGGGCGCGAGCTTGAAGCCGAACGAACCGTCGGCGCCGCGGGCGAGATCGACGGCCAGCGCCTTGTTCGAATAGAGCTGGAGGGAGACCAGGCGCTTGGGCTGGCCGGCGCCCTGCGGCTCGAGCACGGCGCGGCCGGAACTGGCGGCCTTGACCTCGGGCTGGCTCAGCGCCTTGCCGACGGCGTCGGCCGCCGCCTGGGCGTCGTTGGGGTCGACGCGGAGGCTCAGGAGCTGCTGGACGACCGAGCTGTCGGCCGCGATCGAGAAGGACTGGACGTCTTCGCTGGGGACGGGCGCCGGGGCGGACCTCGCGGCGGGCTTCTTGAGCTGGTTCTTGGACGGCGCCTTCACCTGCGCCATCGCGCCGGCGGCGCAAAATATCGAAGAGACTGCAAAGGTCGCTACCGTGAGACTGCGGATGGTTCGCCAGCTATAGGCGCGTTGGAGACGCGTCATGGTGGACGTCATCAGTGGGCCGCTCCCGTTCCATTGAACGCTACGAATTGACGATGAGGCGACTAGCGATCCATCGACCTCCCCCGGTCGATGGCCCCCCGCGTGCCCCGCTTGAAGGGCACTTTGGCCACGGAGTATCCACAAGTCCACAAAAAGTTGCAAAAATGCAACACCCGCGCAAGGTCCGTAACATATTGGAAATGTTAGGATTTTAGCGCTGGCGACCCTTGCGATCATTAAAGGTCACAGGGGGCAACCTTTCCGATTTTGCTGCGGCGCAAAGAATCGGATAGCGCGCAAGAAGTCCGGCCGCTTCCGCCATTTCCTCGACATCGTTGAACATCGGCACGCCGGCTCGCTCCATGGTGGCGAACCAGTCGGCCTTCCCGGGAAGGGTGCCCATCATGCTGTGCATGAGAGGAAGCGGTGCGGCTGCGGCCAGCTCGGCGAGGCGCGCGATCACCGGTTGGGCGTCGACCATGAAGGGCACGACATTGATCATCATCACCATGTCGTAGGTCTGCGCGGCATGGGCCATGGCGGCCTCGAAGGCGAGGCCGAACCGGTCTTCGCGGGCATCGGCCAGCAGGTCGATCGGGTTGGCGACGGAGGCCTCCGGCGGCAGCTGCTGGCGCAGCACGTCGGCCATGGCGCGCGGCAGGGCGGCGAGGTCGAGCCCCTCCAGGGCGGCCCGGTCGGCGCAGAGAACGCCGGGTCCCCCGGAGTTGGACAGGATCAGCGCGCGCGGCCCGAGGCCCCTGGGAAAGCGTCGCCCAGCCAGCCCAGGTAATCCTCCACGCCGAGATGGACGGCGTTGCCGACGGACACGACGGATGTGAGCGGCAGGCCGCGGGCATTGGCCTTGTCGATGAACTCCTCGGCGAGCGCCCCCGACTGGGAGATGAAGGCGAGGCCGTTGGTGGCGCCAACTGTGGTACCGGGTGGCAGGTCGCGGAGGAAGGTCGCGGCGAAGCGCTTGGCCGGATCGAGATGGACGATGCCGGCGCAATTCGGTCCGGTGATGGTGAGGCCGCGTTCGGCCGCGAGCTTCAGCAGCGCCTCGTTGCGCGCCATGCCGGCGGGACCGGCCTCGGCAAAGCCGCCGGGCAGGATCAGCAGGTTGCGGATGCCGCGGTCGGCCGCCTGTTCGACCGCCTCGAGGATGGCGTCGGGCCGGATCACGATCACGGCGAGGTCGACGGCCGGTTCGATGGCGGCGATCGAGGTCACCGAGTCGTAACCGAATATCGTTCCACCCTTGGGATTGACCGGCACGACCCTTCCGCCATAACCGGCCTGACGAAGCATCTGCATGACCGCGCCGCGCGGAAGAGGTGGCTCGTTCGCCGGCCCCCACGATGGCGATGCTGTCGGGGGCGAAGAACGGCGTGAGGTCGCGGGCGGGTGCTGGCATGACGCGTTGGTTGCAGCACAGGCGTAGGGGGAGAACAAGATGGCCGATCCGATCGAGATCCTTGTCCAGGGCCGGGCCCACGATCTGGGTGGCGGCTTCGCGGTCCGCCGCGTGCTTCCGAGCGTGAAGCGGCGCATGGTCGGGCCGTTCATCTTCCTCGACCATTTCGGTCCGATGGACGTGCCGCCGGGCGGCGGCATGGAAGTCCGGCCGCATCCGCATATCGGCCTCGCCACGGTCACCTATCTCTTTGATGGCGGCATCTATCACCGCGACAGCCTGGGCTATTCGCAGGCGATCCGCCCGGGCGACGTCAACTGGATGACCGCCGGCAGCGGCATCGTGCACAGCGAGCGGACGGAGCCCGAGATGCGCGCCACCGGCTTCCGCATGCACGGCGTCCAGACCTGGGTGGCGCTGCCCAAGACGCACGAGGAGACCGCGCCGGCCTTCGAGCATGTCGAGAAGGCCCGGCTGCCGGCCTGGACGGAAGGCGGCGCCGAGCTGCGGCTGATCGTCGGGACCTATGCCGGCCGCACCGCGCCCACCAGCCACTTCTCGCCGATCTTCTATGTCGGCGTGGAGATGAAGGCCGGCGCCGCGCTGGCGATCACGCCCGACCACGAGGAGCGCGCGATCTACGTGGCCGAAGGCATGCTGGTCGTCGGCGAGAGCCAGCTCGGCGTCGGCGACCTGGCGGTCTTGGCGCCCGGCCAGACGGTCGAGGCGCTGGCGGGTCCGGACGGCGCCAAGGCGATGCTGCTGGGCGGCGCCACCATGGACGGCCCGCGTCACATCTGGTGGAACTTCGTCTCCTCGGACAAGGACCGCATCGAGAAGGCCAAGGAAGACTGGCGCGAGAAGCGCTTCGCCATGGTGGCCGGGGATCCCGAGTTCATCCCGCTGCCGGATCGCTAGGTCGCAGCTACTTCTTCTCGACGTTCCAGAACACCGTGATGGGCGATTCGATGTTGCCCGTCACGCCCTTGCGGCGCGCCATCGGCTGCAGGTACTGGCCGAGCGGGACCGTCACGCCCTGGTCCATCATGCGCTTCTGCACCTGCTCGGCGATCGCCTTCTGCTTCGCGGGATCGCTCTCGCGGGTGAAGGCCATGCGCAGCCGTTCGATCTCCTCGTCGAGCGGCCAGCCGAACTGGGCGCGGTCGCCGCTCGCCTCGGCATAGTGGTTGTTGATCGGGTCGATCAGCAGGACCGCCGCCGCCGCGGTCATCGAGATGTTCCAGCCGCCCTGGGCGACCGGGTCCTTCTTGGAGCGGCGGCTCACCACGGTCTGCCAATCCATCGACTGCATGTCGACCTTGAAGCCGCCGCGCTCCAGCAGCGTCTTGGCGATCGGCGCCAAGTTGGTCAGCACGGCGAGGTCGGTCGACTGCAGCAGCACGATCGGCGTGCCGTCGTAGCCGGCCTCCTTCAGCATCTTCTTCGATTCCTCGAAGTTCGACTCCAGGATGCCGTCCATGCCGATCGAACTCTCGAACGGCGTGCCGCAGCCGAAGACGGCCTTGCAGACCTTGTAGTAGCGCGGATCGCCGATCACGCCCTGCAGGAAGTCCTTCTGGTTCAGCGCGACCTCGGCGGCACGGCGGATGCGGACGTCGTTGAACGGCGGCTGCTTCCAGTTGAAGCGCAGCACATAGGTGTTGCCGAGCTTGTCGAGATTGACGATCTCGACGTTCTTGTCCTTTTCGAGCACCGGCAGCAGGTCGTGCGAGGGCTGCTCGATCATGTCGATCTCGCCCTGCTGCAGCGCGTTGATCGCGGTCTGCGTGTCGGGGATCGAGACCCATTCGACCCGGTCGAGCTTGGCGACCTTGCCGCCGGCCAGGCCCGACGGCGGCTCGGCGCGCGGCTTGTAGTCGGCGAAGCGCACATAGACGACCTTCTCGCCGGCCTTCCATTCGTCCTTCTTGAACACGAAGGGACCGGAGCCGGTGAAGTCGGATATCTGCTGGTTCGACGGCGTCCTGGCGACCCGCTCGGGCATGATGAGGAGCGGCGTCGAACTCGGCTTGCCGAGCGTCTTCAGCATGATGGCGAACGGCTCCTTCAGGACGATCTGGAAGGTCTTGTCGTCGACCGCCTTCATCTCCTGCGTCTGCTTGGCCAGCAGGCCGCCCAGGGTGTCGCGCTCCGTCCAGCGCTTGATCGAGGGAATGACGTCGGCCGAGGTCACCGGCTGGTCGTCGTGCCACTTCAGCCCGTCGCGCAGCTTGAAGGTCCAGGTGAGCTTGTCGTCGCTGACCGTCCAGCTATCGACCATCTGGGGCTGCGGCTCGAGCTTGGCATCGAGCGCGAACAGCGTGTCGTAGATCATGTAGCCGTGGTTGCGGACGATGTAGGCCGTGGTCCAGATCGGATCGAGGATCTTGAGATCCGACTGCATCACGACGCGCAGCGTCTTGTTGGATTGTGCGAGGACCGGCGCAGTCGTGAAAACGGGTACGCAAAGAGCCGCGAGGGCGAGCAACGAACGACGCAACATACAGAACACTCCCTAAACGGACGCCGGAGGGCTCCAGGTCGTCTCCTCGTCGAGCGGATAGACGGGCCTCGGCAGCTTGGTCCAGGTGAAGTTCGCCAGAACCGGCGACGTCAGGCCCGGACAATCGACTTCGTAGATCTGCTCCGGCTTGAAGAACTCGTCGAAGCCGCCGCGGAAGTGGCCGCGGCTCTTCACGACCACCGTGCGGGCCTGTGCAATGTCCAAGCCAAACATCTCGAACTGGCGCGGGTCCATGCACTGGCAGCGGATGCTGATGACCACGATCAGGATGCCGCCGAGGTCGAGCAGCGCCGACGGGCCCATGTCGGCCGAGACGTTCTTCAGGACGCCGCGCCGGCCGACATACTGGCCGTCCGACAGCTTGATGACCTTGGCCTCGCAATCGAAGGGCAGGGAGAATTCCTGGTGCTCCTGCGTGTTGAACGAGGCGTTGAAGATCGCGCCTTCGCCCAGCTCGTGCGCCTGCGCGGCGAGTGCTGCATCGTTGAACACGCCGAAGTACACGCCCTGCACCCGGGCGCCCTTCAGCGCGCGCAGCAGGTAGGTCGTGTTGCCGCGCCCGCCGCCGCCGGGATTGTCGGCGACATCGGCCAGGATGATCGGCTTGCGGCGACGATCGCGGCCGACCGAGGCAGCGAGCTGGACCGCGTCGGCCAGGGTCATCGCCTCGCGCTTGAAGCGCTCCTTCATGCCCCAGGCGCGCTTGGCGATGTCGAGCGCCAGCTCGGCCGCCGCCTTGCGGTTGCCGTTGCGCGCCGTGACGACGGCGGTGAGTCCGTTCTTGGGACTGTCGCTGTAGGCGAAGCCCGCCATCACGGAGACGTTCAGGATGTCGCCGCCGACCTTCGTCTGGCCGTACTTGATCAGGTCGGCATAGGGGCCCTTCGCGGTCAGAAGCGCGATCTGCGGCGGCACCAGCGGGATCTTCACCATCTCGATCGCCGTCTTCGCGCCGGCCAGCAGCTCGCGCATGTGCCGGCCCGCCTCGACGCCGCGCTCGTAGATATCGACATGCGGGTTCTCGAGGTAGCCCACGAAGACGCTGAGATTGTCGGTCATCCGGCGCGAGACGTTGGCGTGCAGGTCGAACACCGAGACGATGGGCACGTCGGGCCCGGCGACGCGGCGCAGGATCTCGAACAGGTCGCCATCGGGATCGTCGGTGCCCTGCGCCAGCGCCGCGCCATGGCAGGAGACGAAGATCGCATCGACCGGCAGCACCGACTTCAGGCCGGCCTCGATCTCGGCGAGATAGTCCTTGAAGAACTGCTCCGCGACCGGCCCGCCGGGCTGGGCCAGCGACACGCGCAGCGGCACCGGCGTCCAGGTGCCGCTGCGGTCCATCTCGTCGAAGAAGCCGGGCAGGTCGGGCATGGTGATGGACTTGCCCGAGCGTGCCTCGCTCACGATGCGGTTGCCGCGGATGTCGACGTCGTGCTCGAAATCCTCTGCCGTGGTCACCGGCGAAAAGCGGTTGCACTCGATGGCAAAGCCGAGAACGGCGATACGCGGATTGTCCTTGGACACAGAAGCCTCCTAGCGCTGTCGCGCGAGGAACGCGTCGACCAGCGCGTTGAATCTAGCGGCCTGCTCGAAATAGGGCGAGTGCCCGGCATCGGCAATCGTCTGGGCTTCACCGCAGGGCAGGCTTGTCGCGATGGCGCTTGCCAGGAACGGCGGGAAGACGACGTCCTCGCCGCCGGCGATCAGCAGGGTCGGCACGCGGAACGTCTTGAATTCGGCCAGGGTGCGCGTCGCCGTGCGGCGCAGGCCGGCGCGCAGCTTCTCCTTGTCGAGCGCGCCCGCCATCTCGTCGATGCTGCGATAGAGGAGATGCAGCGCGGGAAAGCGCTCTGCCGCGCGCTCACCAATCGCCGGATGGATGCCGCGCGCCATGCCGGCCGCGATGGTGGCGTTTGCCGCGGCCAACCACGCGTCATAGGCACTGCCGCCCGACGGATCGGCGCCGCGCCGGTCGAGCGTGCCCGACGTCGAACTCAGCACCAGTGCCTTCACGCGGTCCTGATGCGCCAGCGCATATTCCAGCATCGTCCAGCCGCCCATCGATTGCGCGACCAGACGGACGTCGGCGAAGCCGAGATGATCGATCAACGCCGCAAGATCGCCGGCATAGTCCGCGGGATCGACGCCGCCGGGCACCGGATCGGACGGGACGAAGCCGCGATGGGCGAAGGCGACGCATGTGTAGTGGGGTGCGAAGTGCGCCACCTGTTGCCACCAGCTCAGATGGTTGCCCCCGAGTCCATGCGCGAAGAGCAGGGCGGGCCCGCTGCCGGAGACTTCGTAGTAGAGATCGCCGAACGGGCGCTTCAGCCGACCGACGGTGCGGGACGGCGCGGCGTAGGAACTCATGCGGAGCCTCTCTTCTGGCTAGCAGGCTGTCGAAACGGGGTCTTTCGGCGAACACCTTTGATTCGTTACCGGGTTACCGCGATACGGGAGCCGCCGCATTCGTTTCGTTTGTTTCGTTCGTTTCGTTTATTTCGTTTGTTCACCAAAACGCCGACTGTTTCGGCCTGCTAGAAGAGGATCAGCCTGGAGCCCACGATGCCGAGCGGCCAGCGTCCCGCGGCGAACAGACGAAACTTGCTTTCGAAGGGCGAGCTTTCTTCACCCGCGAGGCGCGCCACGGCCAGCTGATAGACCGCCTGCGACGCCGCGCCCGCTGCCACATGGATCGATGCCTTGGCCGCGTTGCCCATGCGCCCGGCTGCGGTGGCGGCCTTGCCATGCACCAGTTCGCCGGCTTCGGTGGTGAGCTCCGTGAGCGCGGTCCACAGGGCGCGTTCGGGATAGCGAGCTTCTGCGCGCTGCAACAGCTCACGGCGCACAGCCTCCTCGCGATCCCACCAGACGGGCGACCAGTCGAGCCTCTTCAGCATGGCCTCCGCTTCCGGCCAGTCCTGTGCGATGCCGCTCTCGAGACCGTCGAAGCCGAGTACTGCGGCATAGGACGCGGCATCGCTGCGGTCACCTTCCGTCAGCGGCTCGCCGAGGGCCGCGAACCAAGAGGCCGCACGGACCTCCGCCTTCACCCGGTCGAGCGCCGTCCGGGGCAGGGAGACGATTGAGGTCACGCCGCCTGCCGCACCCCCGGCAGGGTGAGGCCGTACTTGGCGGTGACCTCGGAAGCGCGGTTCATGAAGTCGGCACGCATCTCGTCGTTGGTGCGCTGCTTGATATTCCACTTGCGGAAGATGTCGTTGTTGCGCGACTTCGAGCCGCCGAAGAAGGAGGGCAGGTAGGGGAAATATTCGTCGATGGCGGCCTGCAGCGATGCCTTGCCCTCCGGCGTCTTGATCAGCTCGGCGGTGAAGTCCTCGCCGAACTGCGCGTGGAAGCGCTCCTCCGGCATGGTCGCGCGCGCGAGGTTGCGCAGCGGATGGAAGGTGCAGTGGAGCAGGTCCTCGACCTGCAGGATCTCGGCGAGGTCGGCCAGCAGCTTGATGGCGACAAACTCCTGCCAGTTCTTCAGCGGGAACTCGAAGATCGACAGCGGGCGCTTGCCGGTGCCCGGCACCATGCGCTCCTCGTCGATGCCCATCTGCACGCCGAGCTGCTTGAAGCGCACGTGATGGCCGTATTCCTCCATGGCGACCCGGCAGGTCAGCCACTTGGCGTAGGGCGTCGGCGCATAGGCGATCGCGGGTTCGTCGAACACCTGGGCGCCGTAGAGCTCGTTCACGGCATGGCTGATGACGAGCTTGCCGACGGCCTCGCGATACTCCTCGGGCGCGTCCTTCAGTTCCTCGACGGTCTTGACGATGATGGACTCGGTCATGTCGCTCTCCTCAGACGAGAGGTTCGGTATTGAAGGCTTCGAGATCGGTCGTGAGATCGGTGAACCAACCTTCCACTCCGGCGATCAGCTCGTCGGCTATGTTTTCAGGGCCATCGTCCACCACCATACCGACGACCGGGCGCGGCTGGCCGAACACGAAAATCTCGCGTCCTCTAACGCCCAGCAGTTGGCCGGTGATCGTCTTGGCCTTGGGCAAACAGAGCGCCGTAACCAGGTTGGCGACATGATGCGCGCCGATCTTGAGGGCGCGCTCCTTGTAGGTCTTCTGCGCTTCGTTCGCGGGCTGGATGATGTCGGTGACGCGGGTGCGGGCGAACGGCGCCACGGCATTGGCGGTGATCTGCGCCCGTGCGAGGTCCATGGCGGTGACGCGTGTGAGGCCAAACAGGCCGGCCTTCGCACTCGCATAGGCCGCCTGGCCGAGATTGCCGTAGAGGCCGGCCGAGGAGACGATATTGACGATGCGGCCCCAGTCGTAGCCGTCTTTTCCGCCACGGCCGGACTTGCCCTGGTCGCGCATGACGGCCGAGGCGGCGTTGATCAGGTAGAAGGCCGACGACAGGTTGGTGCGGATCACCGCGTCCCAATCGGCCGGATCGGCGCGGAAGACGAAGGCGTCGCGCAGGATGGCGGCGTTGTTCACGACGATGTCGATGCCGCCGAAGGTCTTCACTGCGAGGTCGACGAGTTGCTTGCCCACGCCGGGCGACGCGACGCTCTCGGTGAAGGCCAGCGCGCTCTTGGCTCCGGCCTTGTCGTTCATCTCCTGAGCCGCCGTGCGAGCCACTTCCGGATCGCCGCCGTCGCCCGAGATCGAGGCGCCGTTGTCGGCCACGATGACCTTGGCACCCTCGGCGATCAGCGACTCAGCGATGGCCCGGCCGATGCCGCGGCCGGCGCCGGTGACGATGGCGACGCGCCCCTGCAGAAGACCGCTCATTGTTCCGCTCCCGTTTTCTTGTTTGCCGCTGCCATTTCGGCCGCCGTGTAGAAGGCGTCGGCATGGATATCGACACGCCGCATGCCGCGCTGCTCCAGCAACAGCGTCGCGGCCTCGACCATCACCGGCGGGCCGGCGAGATAGGCCTTGCAGCCGTCGACCTCGTCGAAATCCTGGGCGACGGCTTCATGCACCAGCCCCTGGCGCCGACCCGAATCGCCGTCCTCGCTCAGCACCGGAATGAAGTGCAGGTTCTTGTGCTTCTCGGCGAGTGCCGCGAAATGGTCGTGCAGGTAGAGGTCGCGTTCGCTGCGGACGCCGAAATAGAAATAGATGTGCTGCGGCAGTTCCTTCTGCAGCACACGCTCGACCACCGACTTGATCGGCGCCATGCCAGAGCCGCCGGCCACGGCGATGATCGGTCCGCGATGGCTCTCGCGCAGGTAGGAGGGGCCGAACGGACCCTCGACCCGCACGCTGTCGCCGACCTTCAGTCTTTCCGCCACATGGGCGCTTGTGGCGCCGCCCGCGGTGCGACGGACATGGAATTCGAGCACCGGATCGCCCGGCACGTTGGCCATGGAGTAATCGCGCGGCGGGCAGCCCTCGAATGTGACGGAAGCGAACTGGCCGGCCGAGAAGTCGAAGGGGCCGCCAGAGACGATCTCGAGCCGGATGCGCTTGATGTCGTGCGTGGCGTCGTCGAGCGACACGACCTTGCAGGCGAGGAGGCGGCGCGGATGGACGATCAGATCGTCCTCCTCCAGCCAGGCGACTTCGCACTCGTCCCAGGGCACGGCGCGGCAGGCGAGGATCAGGCCGCGCGCCTTCTCCTCGTCGGAGAGCGCGAACTCGGAGTAACCCTCCATCGTCACCTCGCCCTTCACGAGATGCGACTTGCAGGCGCCGCAGTTCCCGGACTGGCAGCCGAACGGATAGGAGATGCCGGCGTCGAGCGCGGCTTCCAGGATGGTGGCGCCGGTCGGCACGTCGATCGTGCGGTCGGCGGAGGCGATGCGAACCTTGAAGCTCATCTTGTGCGGCGGCGAATTTGTTTGCTCCCCAAACAATCTCCGTCTACCACTCCGACGATGGGCCGTCCACCCGCCAAGCCCCTGTCCAGCTCCCCGCCCAAAGCGCTCGACCGCGGCCTGCTGCCGTCGCTGATGGGCTACGCGCTGCGGCGCACCCAGTCGGCGGTCTTCGCCGATTTCGCCGCGACCTTCGCCAAGGCCGGCGAGGCGCTGACGCCGGGCGAGTTCGGGTTGCTGGTGCTGGTCGACCGGAACGAGGGCCTCAGCCAGATGGCGCTGGCCCGGGCGCTGGGCATCGACCGCTCGACCCTGGTGCCGATCCTCGACCGGCTGCAGGCGCGCGACCTCCTGGTGCGGCGGCCGTCGCCGACCGACGGGCGCACCCATGCGCTGGCGCTCACGCCGGCCGGCGAGAAGGCGCTCGCCCGGTTCGGCAAGCTGGTACGCGCGCACGAGAAACGGATCGCATCCGGTCTTTCGACGGCCGAAACGCAGACCCTCATCGACCTCTTGGAAAAGGTGCGGGCGTCGGCCCGTTCGTTATAGTCCGCGCCCCATGAGCTCAGCCCATCCCGACTTCCAGAACGCCGCCAAGGATTTCGTGCACGATTCCGAGATGCTCGAAATCCTGCGTGCCAACCCGCCCGAGGCGTTGAAGACGCTGAACGGCGAGCTGCTCGATATCGATTCGACGCGCGGCTATGCGCGGTTCCGTTTCGAGGTGGTGCCGGCCTTCTGCCATTCGCAGGGCCGCATCTGCCAGGGCGGCTTCCTCACCGGCATGGTCGACACCGCCATGGCCAACGCCGCCATCGTCAAGGGCAAGCTCGCGGTCGCCGTGCCGACGCTCGAACTCAAGATCAGCTTCTTCGAGGCGATGGGGCCGGGCATCCTCTACGCCGAGGGCCGCGTGATGCGCTGGGGCGGCTCGGTCGGCTTCCTCGACGGTGAGCTCAAGGACGAGAAGGGCCGCCTGATCGTCCATTCGACCTCGACGATCAAGATCGTGCGCCCGAAGGTGAAAGCTTAGGGCGAAAGACGCACTCGGCTTCATTGGAGCGCGCAACTCCAGTTGCGCTCAAGCTTCGTCACTCTGCAAGACATGAGCGCAACTGGAGTTGCGCGCTCCAATGACGGTTTGAAACCTACTTTCCGAAACGCGTCTGCCAGTGCTCGGCGATCTGCTGGCGGGTGGCGAACCAGGCGCCGCCTTTCTGCTTCATGTGCGACAGGATGCGATCGAGGGCGGCGATGCGGCCGGGGCGGCCGATCATGCGCAGGTGCAGGCCGATCGACATCATCTTCGGCGACCGCTCGCCTTCGGCCCACAGCGTGTCGAAGGCGTCGCTCGTATAGTCGGCGAAGTCGCGCGCCGACACGAAGCGATGGAAGCCCTGGTGATAGTGCATGTCGTTGGTGTCGAAACTGTAGGGCAGCACCAGGTGCCGCTTGCCCGCGACCTCGACATGGAAGGGCAGGTCGTCTGAATAGTCGTCGCTGTCGTAGAGGAAGCCGCCTTCCTCGACCAGCAGCCGGCGGGTGTTGGGCGAGGGTGTCGAGCGCGTGTGCCAGCCGACGGGCCGCGTGCCGGCGATCTCGGTCAGCGCCTTGACGGTGCGCGCGATGATCTCGCGTTCCTTCGCCTCCTCCATGTGGGCATGCTTTTCCCAGCGCCAGCCATGGCAGGAGATCTCGTGGCCGCGCGCCACGGCGTCGTGGATCAGCCAGGGAGACAGTTCGGCGGCCAGGCCGCAGGTGCTGACGGTCGCGGGTACCCCAAGTCGCTCCAGTGAGTCGGCGATGCGCCACCAGGCGGCCTTGGTGCCGTACTCGAAGTGCGATTCCATGCAGCGGTCGGGGACGCCCACGACTTCGTCGGTGACCTCGTAGACCTTCTCGTTGTGGGCGTCACCTGCCGACAACGACATCTCCGCGCCTTCCTCGAAATTGATCACGAAGGAGACGGCGACCCGCGCGCCATTGGGCCACTGCGGATCGGGCGGCGTGCGGCCATAGCCCTTGAGGTCACGCATGGTCGTCACGAATCCCTGTGGCCGATCACGTCGGCCAGCGGACCTGCAAGGCCCTTGGAATCCTTGGCGGCGGGGCGGCGATAGGTCCCCAAGGTCGCCTTGCGCGGATTGAGGCGTACGAGACCCTCGGCCATCGTCACGGCGGCCTGGATACCGTCGACCAGCGGCACCGGCACTCGGTCGCGGATCGTGTTGGCGAGGCCGGCCAGCGGCGCGCCGGCCAGGATGACGACGTCGGCGCCGTCGTTCTTCACCGTGCCGAGGGCGAGGTCGATCAGCACCTGCTCCTTCTCGTGCTGCACGTCGTCGATCGAGCGGAAGCCCTCGTCGGGCGTGCGGATGGCGGCACAGCGACCGGACATTCCATGCCAGTCGACGATCTCCGCGAACCACGGTTCGAGCGCCTTGGCGAAGCTCACGATCGCGAACTTGCGACCGAGCGTGCAGGCGACCAGCATCGCGGCTTCCGCCATGCCGACGACCGGGAAATCGAACAACTCGCGCGCGCCGCCGAGGCCGGGATCGCCGAAGGCCGCGACGATGGCCGCGTCGAAGGTGCCGCGCCGCTCCGCCAGCATCTCCAGCATCATGGCGCTGCCGATCGCGGCCTCCGCACGCGTGGCGATGTAGGGCACGCCGCGCGGCGCGGTCATGGGCTGCAATTCGGTGCCGGGGCTGGCGACGAGCTTGCCGGCCGCGACCAGACGGTCGGTCACGCCGATGGACGTGTTGGGATTCGCAACGAGGATTTTCATCGGGCTATTGTTAGAAGTCGGCGAGCTTGCGCAAGCCCACGAGCCGGTCGCCGATCACCAGGGCCACGATGGCCAGCAGCACGAGGCCGGCCGAGATGGCGGCGATGGTCGGATCGGGCCGCTCCTCGACATATTGCAGCATCTGGATGGGCAGCGTCTTGGTCCAGGCATCGGTGAAGAACATCGAGATCGGGTAATTGTCCATCGAGGCGAGGAACGCAAACATCCCAGAGGTCAGGAACGCCGGCGCGAGCGCGGGCACCATGACCCTCGTCAGCGCCGCCGGATAGGAGCAGCCCAGCGTCCGTGCGGCGTCGATCAATGAGAAGTCGAACAGCGAGAGGGCGCCGACGACGGTGCGGACGATGTAGGGTAGGGTGATGACCACGTGGGCGATCAGCAGGCTGGCATAAACGTCGCGCAGGCCCATCGCCTTGAAGCCCTGCAGCATGGCGATGCCGATCACCAGGCCCGGCAGCATCAGCGGCGAAACGAGGAAGGTCGAGATCGTCTCGCGCCCGGGAAAGCGGCCGCGCACGAGGGCGATGGCGCACAGGGTCCCGAGGACCATGGCAACGACCGTCGAAACAGCGGCGATCTGCAGCGAGACGAGGAGGGCCGGTACAAGGCCGCGCATGTTCGCGAGGCGCTCGTACCAGCGCAGCGACCAGTCGGGCGGCGGCAGGGTAAAGACCGTCGAGGAGCCGAACGACACGGCGATGGTGACGATGAGCGGCGTCATCAGGAAGACGACGGTGAAGCCAGCGATTGCCCAGACGACATATTGCGAGACGCGTTCGATGGCGGTCATGTCTGGCTGCCTCCGATGCGGCGCGCCAGCCAGGTCGAACCCACGACGATGGACACGGCCAGCACCAGCAGGATCACGGCGGTGGTCGAGCCAAGCTGCTCGTTGCGCATCAGCAGGAAGGAGCGGCCGGTCAGGGTCGACAGGGTCTGGAAGCGGTCGCCGATCAGCAGCGAGGGGATGACGAACATCGACACGCTCATCGAGAAGACGAAGGCGACACCCGAGACGATGCCCGGCAGGGTGAGCGGCAGGGTGACATGGGTGAAGCGGTAGAGCGGCGTGGCGCCCAGGGTCGCGCCGGCCTCGCTGAGGCGCGGGTCGATCAGCTTCACCACTGAGTAGATCGGCAGGATCATGAAGGGCAGGAAGATGTTGGCGGCGCCCAGCACCAGCCCGGTCTCGGTGAACAGGAGCCGCTGCGGCTCGTCCCAGAGGCCAGTCCCGACCAGGATCTGCGAGACGATGCCGTCGCGGCGCAGCACGATCTGCCAGGCGAAGGCCTTGACCACGGCGCCGACCGAGAGCGGCAGGATGATCGAGACCAGCATCACGATCTGCAGGACCGCGCCTGCCCGCGCCAGCGCGAAGGCGGCGGGATAGCCGATCACGAAGCAGACGACGGTGACCCAGGCGGCGACCCGCAGGGTGTTGCCGACGACCCTCCAGTTGAACGGATCGCTCAGGAAGGCGACGTAGGGCTGGATCGTTAGACCGCCCGGTCCCGTCAGGCTTTTCATGAAGAGCCAGAGCAGCGGGAACGCGTAGACGACGAGTAGATAAATGACCGCCGGCGCCGCCAGGAGGGCGACGGGATCCCGCCACGGCGAGGGCGCACTTTTCGTCGTCATGGCGCCGGGTAGATCAGCGTGTCGGCGACGGCCCAGCCCAGTCGCATTTCGGTGCCGGGCGCGGGCAGCCCATCGCTAAGATCGGCGGTCTCGACCATGAGATGGTCGCCATCCTTCGCCTCGAAATGGAGCTGGACCTTCGATCCCTGGAATACGGCGTCGCGCAGGCGGGCGACCAGCGCATAGTCGCCGCCCGTGTTCACCTTGATGCGCTCCGGTCGGACCGCGAGCACGACGGACGCTCCGGTCACGAAGCTGCCCGACGCGCGCAGCGGGCCGTACGCGGTGTCGACGATGACATGATCGTAGTCCTGGCCCACGACGGTGCCGGCAATACGCGAGGAAAGGCCCACGAATTCGAGCACGAAGGCGGTCGCGGGTGAGCGGTAGATCGTGGCCGGTTCTGCCAGCTGCTCGATCGCGCCCTTGTTCATCACCGCGATGCGGTCGGACATGGTGAGCGCCTCGTCCTGGTCGTGGGTGACGAAGACGGCGGTGATGCCCAGCTCGCGCAGCAGGCGGCGCAGCTCGATCTGCATGTTCTCGCGCAGCTTGCGATCGAGCGCGGAGAAAGGCTCGTCGAGCAAAAGCAGCTTGGGCTGCACGGCGAGCGCCCGGGCGACGGCCACGCGCTGCTGCTGGCCGCCCGACAAGGCGCGCACGGAGCGGTCCGCGAAATCGGTGAGATGGACCAGCGACAGGAAGCGCCGCACCGTCGGGCCGATCTCGCCGGCCGGATGCTTCCGCGCCTTGAGGCCGAATGCGATGTTCTCGGCGACCGTCAGGTGGGGAAAGAGCGCGTAGTTCTGGAAGACGACGCCGACGTCGCGACGATGCGGCGGCCGGGCGCCGATCTCCTCGCCGTCGAGTCGGATGGCGCCGCGGTCGGCGGCCAGCAGGCCGGCGACGATGCGCAGGAGGGTGGTCTTGCCGCATCCCGAGGGACCCAGCAGCGAGATGAACTCGCCGGCGGCAACCTGGAGATCGACACCGCCCAACACGGTCACGCCGCCGAAGGACTTTTCAGCTCCGGCGACATCGAGGAACGAATCGGAAGTCACGACGCAGCCTCTCGACTACATCGACATGTCCCGGTCCCAGCGCTTCACCCAGTCGGCGCGATTGTCGGCGACGAACTTCCAGTCGATTCCGTGGATCGTGGTGTTGGTCGGCGCACCGGGAGGGACGGGTGTGTCCTTGTTGGTCGGCAGCGAGTAGGTGGCGACCGAGAGCTTCGCCTGCACCTCCGGCCCGATCATCTCGTTGATGTAGCCCGCGGCCAGTTCCGGCTGCGGCCCGCCCTTCACCAGCGCGACACCCGAGGGCATGGCGAAGATGCCTTCCTTCGGGACCGCGATCTCGACCGGCGCACCGGCCGCCTTGCGCTCCAGCGCCACCTGAGAGATCGCGCTCGAGATCATGAAGCCCTCGCCCTGTTCCAGCAGGTTGTAGGCCTGCGGCATCTGCGTGTAGGCGGTCAGCAGATTGGGCTTGATGGTCACCAGCTTCTTGAAGCCGGCGTCGACGTCCTTCTGCGCCTCGGGCATCGGCTTCCCGGTGGCGAGGAACGCCGCCATGAACAGGTTGGCGAGGCCTTCGGTGTTCTGCAGCGACGGCAGGATGACCCGGCCCTTGTACTTGGGATCGTAGGCGTCGGCCCACGAGGTCGGCGCCACCTTCATGGCCTTCGGATTGTAGGCGATGCCCAGCCACGGCTGGAGGTAGTTGCACCACATGCCGTCCATGTGGATCGTGCCCGGCTTCAGCGCGGCGAGGTTCGGCACCTTGGCGGCGGTCAGCGGATCGAGCAGCCCCTCTGCGACGGCCGGGATCATGACCGGATCGTCCATCATGACGACCGACAGGTACTGCTTGTCCTTGTTCTTTTGCATCTTCTCGAGGTTGACCAGCGAGCGCGAGCCCTCGAACACGACCTTGCAGGAGAACTTCTTCTCGACGACCGGGGCGATGATGGTCTCGACGAAGTTCTTGTGGCTGGCGGCCCCGCCGACCACGAGTTCCTTCCCCTGGGCGCGCAGGATGCGCGGCGCGGCCAGGGCCGCGGTGGCAGCGCCGGCGGCTGCGAGGACGGTGCGGCGGCTGAGGCTCGCGGTCTTTGACTTATTCATAGGCTATTCCCCCTTCGTCGAGACGAGGGAGGCAAGGATCGTGCCTAAGGGGGGCATTCGGCTTAAACCGGCCGGAGGCGGGCACCTTTACAGCGTTCGGGCGTTCACGCTTCCATGTCCGACAAGTCATCAGAGGCCACCGCGGCAGCCGACGTCGAAATGCTCCGGCGCCATGTCCGCATCCTGGTCGAGCTGGGCAGGCTGGCCGGACAGCATTGGACGCCCGAGCGTTTCCTCGACCTGGCGGTCGTTCAGGTCGGGCGGGCGGTCGAGATCCATCACGTAAAGGTTCTGCAATACCGTCCCGCGACGGCCGACCTGCTGATGGTCGCCGGAACGGGCTGGAAAAAAGGGGTGGTGCGGGTGGCGACGTTTCCGTCCGACCTGCGCTCGCCACCCGGCCGTGCCTACCTGACGGCCGAGCCGGTCTCGATCGTCGACTGCGCGAAGGCGCCGGACTTCGTGCTGTCCGCGATGCTCAGGGAGCATGGCATCGTCTCGCTGGCGAACGTGCCGATCCTGACCGGCAGCGCTGCTTGGGGCGTGCTCGAAGTCGACAGCACGGTGCCGCGCGACTTCGGCGCAGACACCCTCTCCTTCATGATCGCCGCAGCGGCGATCATCGGTTCCACCCTGGAGCGCGGGACATCGGTGGGCGGGGAGGCGGCGGCGCTGGCGGAAGCGGCCGCCGAAGCCCAGCGGCGCGAGGTCCTGCTGCGCGAATTGCAGCACAGGGTGAAGAACAACTTCCAACTGATTCTCGCTTCCATCAGCTTGCAGAAGCGCCGTTTCGCGGTGGGGGAAACCCATAATGCGCTCGATCACATTGCCAATCGCATCAACGCCATCTCCCTCGCCCACGATCAGCTCGCGCCGCGGCAGGATGCGCAGACCGTCGACATGGCCGGCTATCTTCGCGCCCTGTGTGCGTCGATCGAGCAGCAGGTGGAGAATGTCGCGATCGACATCGAGGCAGATGAAGTGGCGTTGTCGATCGAGCGGGCCGTCCCGCTGGGGCTCATCCTCAATGAGGCGGCGACCAACAGCGTCAAGCATGCCTTTACCGGAAAGGGGGGCCGCATCTCCGTGCGCCTCCAGGCCGGTGTCGGCTTCGGCGAGGGCCGCCTGGTCGTCGCCGACGACGGCAACGGTTTCGAGAAGCGCGAGTCCAAAGGCTCGGGCCTCAAGCTGATCGACTCGCTGGCGCGGCAAATCGGCGGCCAAGTTTCGATCGAGAGTTCGAAGAAAGGCACGTCGACGTCGGTCACTTTCCCGATCATCGGCTGAACCGGCCGCCGTGTGCGGCGTTTCGGCCGCCCCTTTCCGTTCGGTAAGGGACCTTACAGAACATTCCTGTCATTCCAATCGGGTCTTGGGCAGGCCGGTGGCGTCCGGAAGATCCGGAGCGCGGGCCATGGGGGCGTGTGGAAAAAACAGCGGTGCTTGTGCTGATCGTCGAGGATCAGGCGGAGATCGGCGAAGTCTTGAGAGATTCCTTCCAGGATGGCGGCTACGACGTGCTGCTCGCTGCAACGGCGGAAGAGGCGCTGGCCGTGCTCGATGCCCGCAGGGAGGAGGTGCGCGCCCTCGTCACCGACATCAAGTTCGGGTCGAGTGCCACCGGCTGGGACGTGGCGCGCCATGCGCGCGAGCTGAAACCCGAAATGCCGGTGGTCTACATGACGGGCTCGGAGAGCAGCGACTGGCCGGTGCTGGGCGTGCCGAACAGCATTCTGGTTCCGAAGCCCTTCGCGCCGGCGCAGGTCATCACTGCGGTCTCGCAGCTCCTGAATTCGAGCCGCACACCGGGTTCGTAAAGACCGACAACCAGCGGGCCGACGATGCGCTATTCCTGCTTGCGGCCTGGATCGCCGGCTTTCAGCCGCGCCACTTCTTCTTCGAGTTCCTTGATCCGCTGGGCGAGCTGGTCGACGGCGGGGGCGATTTCGGCCTCGCTGTAACGCGGCACGATGTGCTGGCGGCAATTGATGTCCCAGGCCTCGATCGTGAAGGCGATCGCGCGCTGCGGTCGCGCCCGGTAGCTGGGATCGACCAGGCGCTCCATCAGTTCGAGATCGCCTTCGACGATGCGGGCACGGCCCCACAGTTTCAGGCGCTGCTGCGTGGCGAAGTGCAGGATGAAGATGTGAGCGCGGTCGTTTTCGCGCAGATGGCCGAGCGTGATGTACTGGTGGTTGCCCGCGAAGTCGGCGAGGGCCAGCGTGTGGCTGCCGATCGGCTTCAGGAAGCCGGGAGGGCCGCCGCGATGCTGTATATAAGGTCGGCCGTCGGCGCTGGCCGTCGCCAGGAAGAAGGTGTCGATGGCGCCAAGGAACTGGCGGAGATCGTCGGTGATCTCCGTGTTCCATGTCCGGCCCTCGAACTGGGCGCGCGATCCGAGACGCGTCTGCTCCGCCTTCACCGCGGGCGAGAACATCACGTCTTCGGGATTGCTCATCCCCGTCGCTCCATCGTTACCCCAGCTTCTTGCCGAGTCGTCCGGCGATTTCCTGGATGAATTGCCAGGCGACGCGGCCCGACCGCGAGCCGCGGGTGATCGACCATTCGACTGCCTGTTTGCGCAGCTCGTCCTTCGGCACGTCGAGCCCGTAGAATTCGCAATAGCCTTCGATCATCGAGAAGAACGTGTCCTGGTCGGCATTGTGGAAGCCGAGCCACAGGCCGAAGCGGTCCGACAGCGAGACCTTTTCCTCGACGGCCTCGGACGGATTGATCGCCGTCGAGCGCTCGTTCTCGATCATGTCGCGCGGCATCAGGTGGCGCCGGTTCGACGTCGCGTAGAAGACGACATTGTCCGGCCGGCCCTCGATGCCGCCGTCAAGCACGGCCTTCAGCGACTTGTAGGCGGCGTCCTGGCCGTCGAACGAAAGGTCGTCGCAGAACACGATGAAGCGACGGGAGGAGTCGCGGATCATGGTGAGCAGGGCGGGCAGGGACGGGATGTCCTCGCGATGGATCTCGATCAGCGCCAGGGGGCCCGGCGGGCCACCCATCTCGCGGTTCACATGGGCGTGCACCGCCTTGACGATCGAGCTCTTGCCCGCGCCGCGCGAGCCCCAGAGGAGCGCATTGTTGGCCGGCAGGCCCTTGGCGAAGCGACGCGTATTCTCGACCAGCGTCTCCTTCTGGCGGTCGATTCCGACCAGGAGATCGAGGTTCACGCGGTTGACCTTGGGGACCGCCTCGAGCCGGTGACCGGCCGCGTGCCAGACATAGGCTTCGGCCGCATTGATGTCGGCGCCGGGAGGAAGCGGGGGCGCCAGACGGTCGAGTGCTGCCGCAATGCGTGAAATAGTGGCTTTAAGGTCTTGATCCATCGTCGCTGGCCGCTGAAAAGGGGGGCGACCATATCGCCCCCTGCTTACATTGCAAAGCGGGGCGGGACCGCTATAGTCCGCGCGCTTTTTCGACGGCCGGAAGATTCGGGAGCAGAAGATGTTTATTTCGCAGGCGTGGGCGCAGGGTGCAGGTGGTGGTGGCGGGGATTTCCTCGTCCAGCTCTTCCCGCTGATCCTCATCTTCGTCGTCTTCTACTTCCTGCTGATCCGTCCGCAGCAGGCCAAGGTGCGCGCCCAGCGCGAGATGTTGTCCGGCGTGAAGCGTGGCGACCGGGTCGTCACCGGCGGCGGCATCATCGGCCTGGTGACCAAGGTGATCTCCGACAACGAGGTCCAGGTGGAACTTGCCGAGGGCGTGCGGGTTCGCATCATCAAGCAGACCATCACGGATATCCTGACGCGCGGCGAATCGGTGCGCGGGCCGAAGGACAGCAACGAAGAAGACGACAAGCCCATGTTGCCGCCGCCGGCCGCCGCGCCGGAGCGCAAGAGCCTGCTGGGCAGCCTGTTCGGTGGCGGCAAAAAGTAACGAGGCGGAGAGGATTTAGGTCGGAATGCTCAACCTTCCGCGCTGGCAGACCATCGTCATTGCCGGCATCACGCTGCTGTCGGCGCTGTTTGCGCTGCCGAATCTCTTGCCGGCCAGCGTTCTCGACCACATGCCGCACTGGTATGCGAACAGCCGCATCAATCTCGGCCTGGACCTGCGCGGCGGTGCGCACTTCCTGCTGGAAGCCGACCTGCGCTCGGTGATCAACGAGCGCCTGAACAACCTGTCTGATTCGGTGCGCGGCGAACTGCGCAAGCAGCAGGTGCCCTTCAAGGATGTCACCATCGAGCCCGGTCGCGCGCTGGTCGTCAGCCTGCGTGACGAAGCCAATCGCGCCAAGGCGATCGAGGCAATTCGTGCGGTCGATCCCACGCTCACGCTCTCCGGCAGCGGCGACACGATCCGGATTGCCTATTCCGACCAGGAGATGGCGAAGAAGAAGAAGGAAGTGATCGACCAGTCGATCGAGATCCTTCGCCGCCGCGTCGACGAGACCGGCACCCTGGAGCCCACCATCACGCGCCAGGGCGACGAGCGCATCCTGCTGCAGGTCCCGGGCATCAAGGACACGACCGACCTCAAGCGCAAGATCAACCAGACCGCCAAGCTCACCTTCCATCTGGTGAACGAGGACGTGGCCGCGGCCGGCCAGAACATCCCGCAGACCGTGCCGCCGACCACCTTCCTGGTGCCGACGCGCGAGGGCATGCAGGAGCTGCGCCGGACCAACCCGAAGGCCTGGGAGGATATCCAGGCCGCCAATCCGCGCCTGTCGCCGGAGCAGATCTGCCGTCGCTACCAGCCGCAGTGCCTGCCGGTGCTCAAGCGCGTGGTCGTCGGCGGCGAGGACCTCGACGATTCGAAGGCCACCTTCGAGCAGCAGCAGGGCGGCCGTCCGATCATCAGCTTCACCTTCAACTCGGCCGGCGGCCGCGCCTTCTGCGCCGCCACCCGCGCCAACATCGGCAAGCGCCTGGCGATCCAGCTCGACGGCGAGATCATCAGCGCCCCGGTCGTGCAGGGTGCGATCTGCGGCGGCAGCGGCATCATCACCGGCAGCTTCACGACCCAGCAGACGCAGGAGCAGTCGCTGCTGCTGCGCTCGGGCGCGCTGCCGGCGACGCTCAGCATCATCCAGGAAAGCACCGTCGGCGCCGACCTGGGCGCGGACGCCATCCAGGCCGGCACGGTGGCGGCGCTGGTCGGCACGGCGCTGGTCGCGATCTTCATGTTCGTGGCCTACGGCCCGGTGTTCGGCGGTTTCGCCAACCTCGCCATGCTGGTGAACCTCCTGATGGTGTTCGCCGGCATGTCGATCCTGGGCGCCTCGCTGACCCTGCCCGGTATCGCGGGCCTGGTGCTGACGGCAGGCCTGGCGGTCGATGCCAACGTGCTGATCTATGAGCGCGTGCGCGAGGAGAAGGCCCTGGGCCGCTCCCCGTTCAGCTCGCTCGCCACGGGTTACGAGAAGGCGATGTCGGCGATCATCGACGCCAACCTCACGACGCTCATCGCCGGCGTCCTGCTGTTCGGCTTCGGTTCGGGGCCGATCCGCGGCTTCGCGACCACCCTGACGCTCGGCATCATCACCTCCATGTTCAGCTCGACGATCTTCACGCGCATGCTGCTGGCGGTCTGGGTGCGCTGGCGCCGCCCCTCCGAACTCGTGATCTGAGGCGCAGCCATGTGGAAGCCTGTCCGCCTTTTCGCCTTCAAGAAGAAGTTCGACTTTCTCGGTCAGCGCCGCGCCGCGCTGATCATCTCGACCTTGATCAACGTCGTTTCGATCGTCGGCGTCCTCACGCTCGGCCTCAACTTCGGCATCGACTTCAAGGGCGGCATCGCCATCCAGGCCAAGGCCAAGGACGGCAAGGCCGAGCTCGACCAGCTGCGCAACACGGTCGGCGCTCTCGGCGTCGGCGAGGTGTCGCTGCAGGAATTCGGCGATCCCAGCACCGTCCTGATCCGTGTCCAGCGCCAGGAAGGCGACAACCAGTGCGTCGCGGGTGCGCAGCGCGTGATGCTGCAGCGCGCCGGCCAGGGCTGGCAGGTCAAGCCCGGTGCGGCCGGAACCGGCGACGTCGAGTTCACCTCGCCGGCCGCACTCGACGCCGCCAACTGGCGCGATGCCGTCAGCCGCGCCGGCTTGACCATCCAGGAGCGTCAGCTGCCGCGCGGCCAGACCAATACGGCCAAGATCGACATGTCGGTCGAGCAGCGCGCCGAATGGTGCCAGCAGGTGGCGATCAAGCTGGTCGAGGATGCGATCGGCAGCAACTACGAGCTGCGCGGCACCGAGTCGGTCGGTCCCAAGATCGGCGACGAGCTGATGCGCAGCGGCATCTGGGCCGTGATCGCCACCATGGTCGCCATCGCCATCTACGTCTGGGTGCGGTTCGAGTGGCAGTTCGCGATCGGTGCGCTGATCGCCATGCTGCACGACGTCATCTCGACCATCGGCATCTTCGTGCTGTTCCAGCTCGACTTCAGTCTCACGGCGCTGGCCGCGGTGCTGACCATCGCCGGCTACTCGATCAACGACACCGTCGTGATCTTCGACCGCGTGCGCGAGAACATGCGCCGCTACAAGAAGATGCCGCTGCTCGACCTGCTGAACCACAGCATCAACGAGACGCTGTCGCGCACCTTGATGACCTCCGCCACCGTGTTCGTGGCGGTGGGCGCGCTGGTGCTGTTCGGCGGTCCGGTGCTGCACAGCTTCTCGGTCGCCATGCTGTGGGGTGTCATCGTCGGTACCTACTCGTCGGTCTGGGTCGCCTGCGCCGGCCTCGTCTATCTCGGCCTGCGCGCCGACCATCTGCGCCCGGCCGAGGACAAGGCGGACAAGGCCGACAAGGGCGGCGACAAGACGGAGCAGGCCGGGGCGTGAAGCCGCTGCTCCCGGGACCCGCCGACAAGAGCCTGCCGACGCCGGACCCGAAGCAGGTCCAGTACATTCGCAGCTACGGTCCCGGCCGCTTCATGATCAGCGAGCGGGAATGGCAGTCGCCGGTGCTGGTGACGCCGGCGGCCACCTATCCCTGGAGCGTGACGCGCGCCGAAGACCTCTCCCTCGAAAGCCTGGCGCCGCTGCGTGAGGCGGCCGTGCCGACCGAGATCCTGGTGCTGGGCTGCGGCCCGCGCGCCGTGTTCGTGCCGCCCGACCTGCGGGCCGCCCTGAAGGCGGCCGGCATGGGCCTGGAAGTGGTCGATACCGGCTCGGCCTGCCGCATCTACAACGTGCTGCTGGCCGAGAGCCGGCGGGTGGCGGCGGCGCTCATTCCGCTGTAGGCGGCGGGAAGACGCCGCGAAACGAAAACGGGGCCCGCAGGGCCCCGTTTCCTTGTTCGGATCGTCGTCGATCAGATCGGCGCGTTCTGTTGCGCCACCATGCAGTAGAGCATGCCGATCGAGAACATGGTGTTGAAGCGGCTGGCGTAGAGGGCCCTCGGCGCGGCGGCGGCCTTCTCCTCGGCCGTGGCTTCGACGAGGCCCAGGATCTTCTGCTGGTTCGGCCAGATGATGAACCAGACGTTGAAGGCCATGATCATCGCCATCCACATGCCGATGCCGATCATGATGAAGCCGGGGCGCAGGGTGAGCGCGTCGATGATGTACTTGTTCATCGTGGCCAACAGGAGACCGGTGATGACGGTGGCAAGGGCGGCGTAGCGGAACCACCAGAGGACCGTGGGGGCGATGAACTTGGTGATCGCCGTCCGGCTTTCGGCCGGCTGGATCTTCGGCATGGTGGGCACCTGCACGAAGTTCAGGTACCAGAGCATTCCGATCCACATGATGCCGCAAATAACGTGCAGCCACCGCATGATGACCGTCGCATAGGCATGGTCGATCTTGATCGACTGTCCGGTCACGGCACCGGCGCAGACCACGATCAGAATCAGAAGCACGATGCCTGCGGAAACGGTGCGCCCAAGAGAGGTAAAGATGGCACCCATGTCGAACATCCCCTTTTATCTTATTGAGAGGATTGAAGAATCCTCGATGGTCATATTGTAAACTCAACCCGACCTGCGTTCAACGGTCGCAGCCGAACCCCCCTGATCCCCGATGCCCGAACCCCAGCCGAACAGCTACCGCGCCCCCGAGGTCTCGCACCGCTACGTGCTCGATCTCGTGCGCGACGCCGACCGGGAGCGTTTCCTCGGCGCCCTGTTCGCGCCGGAGCCGCAGCGCAGCGGGCTGTTGGCGCTGCTGGCCTTCGACCACGAGCTGGCGCGCACACGCAGCGTCACGAAAGAGCCGATGCTGGCCCGCATCCGCCTCGAATGGTGGCGCGAGGCGATGGCCGAAGCGTCGGGAACGGGCAAGCCGCGGGCGCAGCCCATCGTCGAATCGCTCAGCGAAACGATCCGCCAGCACGAGCTAACGCTCGAAAGCCTGGTCGCGCTGATCGATGCCCGCGAGGAGGAGATCGAGGGACCGCTCGACGTCATGCGGGCCGGCCATGCGCTGGCCGACCTCGAACTCGGCGTCTTGGGGGTCGAGGACCCCGCCTCGCGACAGGCGGCCCATGCGGTCGGCGCCGCCTGGCTGATGGGCGAGGGGCCCGAGCGCGACCAGCTCGTGGGCGATGCGCGTGCGCTCCGGCGCAAGGTCGATCCGGCCGCGCTGCCGATCCTGCTGCCGGCCCTTTCGCTCGACCGGCCGATGGGGCCGCTGCGGCGGCCGCTGGCCTATTGGTGGGCGGCCAAGCGCGGGCGATACTGACGGGGCAACCCGGGAGGAAGTGTGGCGCGCACGAAGGCCAATGGCATCGAGATCGAATATGAGACCTTCGGCAAGAAGGACGACCCGGCGCTCCTGCTGATCATGGGCCTGGGCGCCCAGCTCACGCTCTGGCCGGAATCGCTGTGCGAGGGATTGGCCAGGCAGGGCTTCTTCGTCGTGCGCTACGACAACCGCGACGTCGGCCTGTCGACCGACTTCGACAGTGCAGGCCTGCCCAACCTGATGGATGCCTTCGCCAAGCTGATGAAGGGCCACAAGGTCGATGCGCCGTATCTTCTCTCCGACATGGCCGCCGATGCGATCGGGCTGCTCGACGCGTTGGGCATCGACCGCGCGCACATGGTCGGCGGCTCGATGGGCGGCATGATCGCCCAGGTGATCGCCGCCACCTATCCGGCGCGCACGCGTTCCCTCGTGTCGATCATGTCGACCAGCGGCCGCTATGACCTGCCCGCGGGAAAGCCCGAAGCGGTCGCCATGCTCTCGGCGCAGCCCGAGGGCCCGGCGCGCGAGCAGATCGTGGCGCACGGCATCAAGCTGCGCACCGTCATCAGTGGCCCAGGCTATCCGACCGACCCCGCCGCGATGCGCGCGCTGGTCGAGCGCAACGTCGACCGCCGCTATTACCCGCCGGGGGCCGCGCGCCAGTATCTGGCGATCATGGCCTCGGGGCCGAGGGTCGACCTGCTGAAGACCGTCAAGGTCCCGACGCTGGTGCTGCACGGCGAAGACGATCCGCTGCTCCCCGTGGAGTGCGGCCGCGACGTGGCGGCCCTCGTGCCGGGCGCGAAGATCGAGACTTTCCCCGGCTGGGGGCATGACGTGCCCGAGCAGATGGTCCCGAAGCTGGTCGCCAGCATCTCGAATTTCTGCAAGGCCGCCTGAGGAAACAACCCAATGAAGTTCGGCATCTTCTACGAGCATCAGCTTCCCCGGCCCTGGGGCGAGAAGAGCGAGTACCAGCTCCTGCAGGACTCGCTGACCCAGATCGAGCTCGCCGATGCGTTGGGCTACGACTACGCCTGGGAGGTCGAGCATCACTTCCTCGAGGAGTATTCGCACTCCTCGGCGCCGGAAGTGTTCCTCGGCGCCGCCAGCCAGCGCACCAAGCGCATTCGCCTGGGCCATGGCGTGATCCAGCTCACCACCAACAACCCGCATCGCGTGGCCGAGAAGGTCTCGACGCTCGACCTGCTGTCGGGCGGCCGGGTCGAGCTGGGCATGGGCGAGGCGGCGGGGCCGGCCGAGCTGCATCCGTTCAACATTCGCGTACGCGACAAGCGCGAGCGTTGGGAGGAGGCCGTGAAGGCCATCGTCCCGATGTTCACGAAGGAGAGCTGGGAGTTCCACGGCCAGTATTACGACTTCCCGGCGCGCAACGTGATCCCCAAGCCGTTCCAGAAGCCGCATCCACCGCTCTGGGTCGCCTGCTCGAACATCCAGACGATCGGCAAGGCGGGCGAATGGGGCATGGGTGCGCTGGGCTTCACCTTCGTGACGCCGGAAGCCGCGCGCGCCTGGGTGCACAAGTACTACAACAACCTGCTGAACAACTCGAAGAAGCTCGCCGACTATCCCAGCAATCCCAACGTCGCGATGGTGTCGGGCTTCATGTGCGCGCCCACCGACGAGGAGGCCGAGGCCAAGGCCGCCGGCTGGACCTTCTTCATCTTCGCGCTCTCCTACTATGGCCGCAAAGGCGTCGATGCGCCGGGCACCTCGAACCTGTGGGACGAATACCAGGCGTGGCGCGGCGGACCGGAGGAGAAGAAGGCGATCGAATCAGGGCTGATCGGCTCGCCGGAAACGATCCGTAAAAAGCTGCGCCAGTTTCAGGCCAGCCGCGTCGACCAGGTGATCCTGCTGAACCAGGCCGGCAAGACCAGCCACCAGGACATCTGCGATTCGCTCGATCTCTTCGCCCGCGAAGTGATGCCGGAATTCCATGCCGCCGAAGCCGAGCATGCCGTCTGGAAGCAAAAGGTGCTCGACCGGGAGATCGTGCTCGAGGATCTCGATGTCGCGAAGTACGACATCTTCAGCCACCAGAACGAACATATCGTCCGCCTCACGCCAGAGCAGCTGAAGCAAAAGATGGCCGAGAAGGAAGCCGCGGCGAAGCGCGCGTGAGCGCCTTGCGCGTCGCGGTCATAGGCGGCGGGATCGGCGGGCTTTCCGCCGCGCTGGCGCTCCTGAAGGCCGGCTTCGATGTCCAGGTCTACGAGCAGGCGCCGCGTTTCGGCGAGATCGGCGCCGGCCTGCAGATCAGTCCCAACGCCTCGCGGCTGCTCCACCGGCTGGGCCTCCGGGAATCGATGAAGCGCTGGGGTGTGCGGCCACTCGCCGTCCATCAGAAGCGCTGGGACGATGGCCGCACCCTGCAGCGCGCGCCGCTGGGGCCCGAGGTCGAGCAGCGCTTCGGCGCGCCGTACTATCATTTCCATCGCGGCGATCTCGCCTTCCTGCTGGCCGAGGCAATGCCGCCGGAGCGGGCGCATGCCGGCCATCGTCTGGTCGGCATCGAGGAGAAGGGCGATCGCGTGGTCGCGCGCTTCGAGAACGGCGTTTCGGCCGAAGCCGACCTTCTGATTGGCGCCGACGGCATCCATTCAAGGGTCCGCCATCTCACCTTCGGGCCGGAGAAGCCGCGCTTCACCGGTTGCGTCGCGTGGCGCGGCCTGGTGCCGGCGGAGCGCATCGCCCATCTCGATATCGAGGTCGCCTCGCACAACTGGATGGGGCCGGGCGGGCACTGCGTCCATTATTGGGTGTCGGCGAAGCGGCTTATGAACGTGGTCTGCATTGTCGAACAGGGCGCCTGGCAGAGCGAGTCCTGGACCGACCGGGGCGACGTGGCCGACGTGATGGCGCGCTACGAAGACTGGCATCCAACGGTACGCGGCCTGATCCAGGCCTTTCCCGAGACCTTCATCTGGGCCTTGCACGACCGCGCGCCTTTACCGGCGTGGACGCGGGGCCGGGTCGCGCTGCTGGGCGATGCCTGCCATCCCATGCTGCCGATGATGGCGCAGGGCGCCGCCCAGGCGATCGAGATGGCGCCGCGCTGGCCTCGCTTCTGGCGACGATGAAGAACGACGTGCCCGGCGCGCTTCGCCGCTACGAGGAGCTTCGCAAGCCGCGCGCGACTCGGTTGCAGGAAGCCAGCGCCGTCAACCGTGTACGCTTCCACCTGCCCGACGGGCCGGAGCAGCAGGCCCGCGACGCCGGCATGGCCAACGGCGGCGACCGTTCCCTCGACAATATCGCCTGGCTCTACGATCACGACGCGGCCGACACGGCCCGGTAGCGTCGGGCCGCGGGATGTGGCCTAATCTCCCCAAATCGCGATCCACGAAGTGGGCGCCGCTGTTGCCGTCAGGGAGGCAACGCTCGATATGTACAGCTACGTTGCACGACGCCTCGTGTTCGGGGCGCTTACGATCATCGGCGTATCGATCACGGTGTTCGTGATCATGCGAATCCTGCCCGGCGATCCCCTGGTGGCGATCTTCGGTTCCGAAGGCATGACCAAGCTGACCGATGCCCAGCGGGCCCACTACATGGCCGAGCTGGGCCTCAGCGATCCCCTGTGGATTCAATACATGTCCTGGGTGAAGGACATACTGCGCGGCGACTTCGGCCGTTCCTTCTTCCGCTCCGAAAGCGTCGCCGACATGATCCTGCGGCGCGGGCCTCTCACCGCCCAGATCGCCGCCATCTCCGTCATTCTGTCCTGGGTGGTCGGCATTCCGGTGGCGATCATCAGCGCGATCAAGCCCAACAGCGTGGCCGACAGCGTCGCGCGCTTCACCAGCATCCTGTTCATCGCCGTGCCGGGCTTCTGGGTGAGCATGCTGATCGTGCTGGGGCTGCTCTTCTGGTTCGGCTATCGCGCGCCGATGGCCGGCGTGTCGTTCTTCGCCGATCCGTGGACGAACCTGCAGATCGTCATCGGCCCGGCCATCGTGCTCGGCCTGGGGCAGGCCGCCTACATCGCCCGCATGGGGCGTTCGAGCCTGCTCGAGGTGATCCGCGAGGATTACGTGCGGACGGCGCGGGCCAAGGGCCTGAACAACAAATGGGTCATCGCGCTTCACGCGCTGCCCAACGCGCTGTTGCCGGTGATCACCCTGTCGGGCGTGCTGCTCGGCCTGGTCCTGGCCGGCTCCATTCCGGTGGAGCGGGCGTTCGCCACGCCCGGCCTGGGTTACGCGATGTTCACCGCGGTGAGCGAGCGGGATGTCTTCGTGATGCAGAACCTCGTCTTCCTTTACGCCGTGGTGTTCGTCGGCCTGAACATCCTGGTCGACGTCGCGATTGCCCTGCTCGATCCGAGGATCCGGTACCAATGACCGTAACCACGACCACGACCGATCTGGTGCCCGCACCGCCCTCCCGACTGCGTCGGGTCCTGCGCGGTTTCGGGACCTTCTTCCGCCGCGCACCGCTGTCGGCCTTCTGGGGGGTGATCGCGGCCCTGATCGTCGCGACGGCGATCGCCGCGCCGCTGGTCGCTCCCTATCCGCCGCTCAAGTCCGATTTCCGGGCGATGCAGAAGCCGCCGAGCGAGAAGCACTGGTTCGGCACCGACCAGATCGGCCGCGATACGCTGAGCCGCGTGATATACGGCAGCCGGACCTCGCTCACCGTGGCGCTCGGGGCGGTCCTGTTCGGCACCACGGTCGGCGCGCTGTGGGGTTTGGCCTGCGGCTACTTCGGCGGCCGGTTCGACATGGCGAGCCAGAGGCTGATCGAGTTCCTGCAATCCTTCCCGGACCTGATCCTGGCGATGGCGATCGCCATGGCGCTGGGCGGCGGGCTGATGACCGTCATCGTGGCGATCGCCATCACCCGAATACCCTTCGGCGGCCGGGTCATTCGCTCCGTCGTGTTGTCGTTGAAGGAGATGCAGTACGTGGAGGCGGCGCGCGGCATCGGCGCGTCGCACAAGCGCCTGATGTTCCGTCACATCCTGCCGCAATGCGTGGCGCCCTATCTCATCCTCGCGACCACGCATCTCGGCGTCGCCATCGTCATCGAGGCGTCGCTGGGCTTCCTCGGCGTCGGCATCCCGCCGCCCGAGCCGACCTGGGGCAACATGCTGGCGGACGCGCTCAATTCCGGGCTGGTGCCGCCCTGGTGGCTGGTCTTCTTCCCCGGCGCGGCGATCACGCTCACGGTCCTGTCCTTCAACCTGCTGGGCGACGGCATCCGAGACCTGCTGGATCCGAGACTGCGCGGGTCTGTCTGACCCTGTTGGATCGGCGCAGGTTCGCGCACCTTGTCATCCCGAGCGTAGCGAGGGACCTTTATTCATGGGCATTAAAGGTCCCTCGCTACGCTCGGGATGACAATTTGCCTTGATCGACATTGTGCGCCGGCTTTTGCTCGGAACGATTCTAGGACGCCGCGGCCAATGGAAAGCGCACAGCGCCATCGTGCAGATGACAGGCGGCGAGGTGGCCTTGCATGACTTCGCGCAGCGCCGGCGCCTCGACCTTGCAGCGAGGCATGGCGTAGGGGCAGCGCGTGTGGAAGTGGCAGCCCGGCGGCGGATTGATCGGGCTCGGGACATCGCCTGTCAGGATCACACGCTTGCGGCCGCGAGCGCTCGATTTCGGGATGGGAACGGCCGAGAGCAGCGCCTCGCTGTAGGGGTGCAGCGGCGTCTCGAACAGGGCGCGCTTGTCGGCCATCTCGACGATGCGGCCGAGATACATCACGGCGACGCGGTGACTGATGTGCTCGACGACCGCGAGGTCGTGGGCCACGAAGAGGTAGGACAGCTTGAACTCGTCCTGCAGGTCCATCAGGAGGTTGATGATCTGGGCCTGGATCGAGACATCGAGCGCCGAGACCGGTTCGTCGCCGACGATCAGTTCCGGCTCGAGCGCCAGGGCGCGCGCGATCCCGATCCGCTGGCGCTGGCCGCCCGAGAATTCGTGCGGGTAGGAATTGATGGCTTCCGGCCGCAGCCCGACCTTCTCGAACAGCGCCGCGACCCGCTCCTTGTGTTCCTTCGGGTCGCCGATCTCGTGCACCACCATCGGCTCGCCCACGATCTCCCCGGCGCTCATGCGCGGGTTCAGCGATGCATAGGGGTCCTGGTAGATCATCTGCAGGCGCCGCCGGTAGGGGAGCAGCTCCTGCCGGCTGAGTTGCGTGATGTCCTGTCCGGATACCTTGATTGTGCCGCCGGTCGGTTCCATCAATCGCAGCAGCGTGCGCCCGACCGTGGACTTGCCGCAGCCCGATTCGCCGACCAGCCCCAGTGTTTCTCCGCGGGCGATGGAGAAGGAGACGCCGTCCACGGCATAGACCTGTCCGGAGACGCGGCTGAAAAAGCCCTTGTGGATCGGGAAGTGCTTCTTGAGGCCCTCGACCTCGAGCAATGCCGTCATGCGTCCGCTCCCACGGCCATTCCCGCCAACGCTTTGTCGGCATGCCAGCAGGCGATCCAGTGCCCCGGCCGCTTCTCTTCGAGCGGCGGCACGACCTGACGGCACTGATCGCTGGCGAGGCCGCAGCGGGGTGCGAAGGTGCATCCCTGCGGCAGCCTGAAGAGCGACGGCACCATGCCCTTGATCTCGTTCAGCCGCGGCCGCCGCGCACCGCTGCGGGCCGCGGTGTCGAGATGAGGGATCGAACCCAGCAGGCCGCGTGTGTAAGGGTGCCCGGGATGGTCGAACAGGCGCGTGGCGTCGGCTTCCTCGACCTTGCGGCCGGCATACATGACCACGACCCTGTCGGCGTTCTCGGCGACCACGCCCATGTCGTGCGTGATCAGCACGATGGCCGTGCCGAAGGTTTCCTGCAGTTCCCGCATCAGGTCGAGAATCTGCGCCTGGATGGTGACGTCGAGGGCCGTCGTCGGCTCGTCGGCGATCAGAACCTTCGGATTGCACGACAAGGCCATGGCGATCATGACCCGTTGGCGCATGCCGCCGGAAAGCTGGTGCGGATAGGCGTGCGCCCGCCGCTCCGGCTCGGGAATATAGACGCGCTTCAGCATCTCGACCGCGCGATCCCAGGCGTCGCGCTTGTTCAATCCCTGATGCAATGCGACGGCTTCGGCGATCTGCTTGCCCACCGTGTAGAGCGGGTTGAGCGAGGTCATCGGCTCCTGGAAGATCATCGAGATCTCGTTGCCGCGAATACGCTCCATCTCGGTGTCGCTGACCTCGAGCAGATTCCTGCCCTGGAAGCGGACGGCGCCGCCGACGATCCGGCCCGGCGGATTTGCCACCAGTCGCAGGACCGACAGGGCGGTCACGCTCTTGCCGCAGCCGGACTCGCCCACGACGCCCAGCGTCTCGCCGGCCTTCAGTGAATAAGACACACCGTCAACCGCGCGAACGGTGCCGACCGCGGTGAAAAAGTGGGTCTGGAGGTCCTCGATCTGGAGGATCGTTTCGTCCGCCATCGACTCCCCTCAACTTATGGTGTTAGTTTTGGCCCACAGAGAAGATGGGCAAACCATCAGAGCACAGAGTGCTCGGTCTGCAAAAGGCCAAAAGGGAGGAACGAAATGCAAGACCATGTGTCGAAGCGTTCCCGCGTTCATAAGCTTACCCGCGTAAATCGACGGCAGTTCATGAAAGGTGCGGCCGCGGCGGCCGGCGCATATGGCTTGCCGTTCCATGCCTGGGCGCAGGGTGTGCCCAGCGAGTTCGACGGATCGAAGTTCCAGCTCAAGGCCGCCGAACCCAACGCCAAATCGGGCGGCGTGCTGCGTTACGGCATCACGTCGAGGGCGCCTCATTTCGACTTCCATCAGTCCGGAACGATCAACAGCCTGGGCAGTCAGGGCTGCATGTTCGACAACCTCGTGCGGCGCGATCCGCGTGACAGCGGCAAGACGATCATTCCCGACCTGGCGCATAGTTGGGAGATCTCGAAGGACAACAAGACCTATACCTTCATGCTGCGCAAGGACGTGCAGTTCCATGACGGCGCGGATTTCACGTCGGAAGACGTGAAGGCAACCTTCGATCGCATTGCCAAGCCGCCCCAGGGCATCTCGATCCCGCGCAGCACGCTGTTCGCGGCGGTCGAGGAGATCAAGGCGCCCGACAAATACACGATCCAGTTCCAGCTCTCCGAGCCGCGACCGGCCAACTTCATCATGTCGGCGATCGCCTCGGGCTGGAACGGCATCGTCCGCAAGAAGACGCTCGAGGACAACGGCTACAACCTGCGCCGCGTCGTCGACATTCCGGGCACCGGCCCCTTCAAGAGCCAGCGCCGCGTCGAGGCGGAAGTCTGGGTCATGGAGAAGAACAAGAACTACTGGAACAAGGGCCTGCCGTATCTCGACGGCATCGAGTTCTATCACGCCCTGCCGTTCTCTCCCGAACTTGGCTCCGGCCTGCTGTCCGGCCGCCTCGACTATGCCCGCCTGCTCGACCCGGTGTCACAGCGCAAGGTCAAGTCGACCCAGGGCATGTCCGGCACCGACTTCTACCAGAGCGTCATCCAGGCGACCTGGATGAACAACAAGAAGAAGCCGCTCGACGATCCGCGGGTCCGCCGCGCTCTCCATCTCGTCCTCGACAAGCCGGTGCTGGTCGACGTGGTGAAGGACATCGCCCCGATGATGGTCGGCGGGTTCATCTATCCGTTCTCGGAGTTTGCCACGCCGCTGCCGGAGCTCGGCAAGCGGCTCGGCTACCAGGCCGACCCGACGGCGGCAGTCAAGGAAGCCAAGGCCTTGATGAAGGCGGCGGGGTACGAGAAGGGCATCACCGGCCTCGACTTTCTCGTACGCGAGGTCGCCAGCTTCAAGCTGTGGTCGCAGGCGATCCAGGCGATGCTGCAGCAGGCCCTCAACGTCCAGTGCAACATCCGCACGGTTGTCGAATCGGTCTGGTTCGACGACATCCGCACCGGCAAGTTCGATCTCGCCATCGGCGCGATCGTCTCGACCTTGCTCGACCCGTCGGACTACTTCAACGCCTGGTACTCGAAGAACGGGCCGCAGAACTACTCGTCGTGGGACAATGCCAAGTTCAACGAGCTGGTCCCGCAGATCGACCGCGAGGTCGATGCCAAGAAGCGCCTCGACCTGATCCGCCAGGCCGAGATGATCATGGAGCAGGACCCGCCGCTCCTGCCCGTGTCATGGGAGAAGATCAACGACGGCTGGTACAACTACGTGAAGGGCCATAATCCGAAGGAGTACTTCGGAATATACGACGTGGTCCGCTTCGACACGTTCTGGCTCGACAAGTAGTCAAACGGCGGAGGTTACTCCGCCCGACGTGGCGCGCTCCGCTGATTCAGTGATAGCCGAGCGTGTCCGGACTGTCCGTGCAGTTGGTTGCCTTGGTCATCAGGCAATCCTGCAATCGCGACGTCTTGTGCAGTTCGCTCGCGAGGGTGATGCCCGCGATCACCAGACTCGCCAGAACGACCAATGCGATCAGGCCCCTTCGCCGTCCGGCGGCTTCGCGTTCTTCCTCGTCCTGTTCGATACGCATGGTTGCCTACTCCGCCGGGAGGGCGGCGGCCGGCGTCGCCTGCTTCCTGCCCTTCAGCCGCTGCGCCAGCCGGTCGAGATAGAGATAGATCACCGGCGTCGTGTAGAGCGTCAGCCACTGGGAGACGAGGAGGCCGCCCACGATCGCGATGCCGAGCGGGCGGCGCAGTTCGGAGCCGGCACCCGTGCCGATGGCGAGCGGCAGGCCGCCGCCGATCGCCGCGAAGGTCGTCATCATGATCGGCCGGAAGCGCAACAGGCAGGCCTCGTGGATCGCCTCCAGCGGCGTCTTGCCCCGCTCGCGCTCGGCTTCCAGCGCGAAGTCGATCATCATGATCGCGTTCTTCTTCACGATGCCGATCAACAGGATGATGCCGATCAGCGCGATGACGCTGAGGTCGTAGTGGAAGAGCATCAACATCGCCAGCGCGCCGACGCCGGCGGACGGCAGCGCCGACAGGATCGTGATGGGATGGATATAGCTCTCGTAGAGCATGCCCAGCACGATGTAGACGGCCAGGATCGCGGCTGCGATCAAGAGCGGCGTCGAAGAGAGCGAGGACTGGAAGGCCTGCGCCGTTCCCTGGAAGGCGCCGTCCAGGGTGATCGGCGTGTGCAGCTCGGCCTGCATCTGCCGGATCTTCTCGACCGCTTCGCCCAGCGCCACGCCGGGCGCCAGGTTGAAGGACAGGGTCACCGCGGGGAACTGGCCCTGGTGGCTGACGGTGAGCGGCGCCACGCGGTTGGTGAAGCGCGCCAGCGTGCCCAGCGGCACCTGCACGCCGTTGATGCTGGCGACGTAGATGCGCGACAGCGCCGTGGGATCGGCCTGGAACGAAGGCAGGACCTCGAGCACGACCTTGTACTGCGTGCTCGACGTATAGATCGTCGCCACCTGGCGCTGGCCGAAGGCGTCGTAGAGGGTCTGGTCGATCAGCGACAGGCTGACGCCGAGGCGCGAGGCCGTATCGCGGTCGATGTCGATGGCGATGTGCGGCGCGGCGATCTGCTGGTCGGAGGTGACGTCCTGCAGCTCCGGCAGCTTCGCCATGTTCTCCTCGATGATCGGCGCCCAGTGGTTCAGCTCGGCGATGTCGGTCGAGGTCAGCGTGTACTGGAACTCGGTCTTGCTGAGACGGCCGCCGACATTGATGTCCTGGCCGGCCTGCATGAAGAACTTCACGCCCATGACGTTCGCCACCTTCGGCCGCAGGCGCTGGATGATCTCCTGCGCCGAGGCGTCGCGTTCGCCGAACGGCTTGAGCTGGATGAACATGCGGGCGGTGTTCTCCGACGAATTGCCGCCGGTCGAGCCGACGAAGCCCACGACGCCGGAAACCGCGGGATCCTGCTGGACGATCGACGAGAGCTCGGTCTGCAGCTTGGCCATGGCGGCGAAGGAGATGTCCTGCCTTGCCTCGGCCTGGGCGAAGACGAAGCCGGTATCCTGCTCGGGGAAGAAGCCCTTGGGGATGATCGCGTAGAGATAGCCGGTGACCACGATCAAAAGCACCGTGGAGATCAGCATCAGCGGCTGGTGGCGGAACACCCATTGCAGGCCGCGATCGTAGCCGCGCGTCACGGCGTCGAAGAAATCCTCGCACATCTGATCCAAACGGCCGCGCTTGTGCTCCTTATTCTGGCGCTTGAGGAATTGCGCGCACATCATCGGCGTGAGCGTCAGCGACACGAAGGCCGACATGATGACCGCCACCGTGACCGTGACCGCGAACTCCCGGAACAGGCGGCCGACGATGCCGCCCATGAACAGCAGCGGAATGAACACCGCGATCAGGGAGAAGGTGATCGACACGATCGTGAAGCCGATCTGCCCCGCGCCCTTGAGCGCGGCGTTGAGCGGCGTCTCGCCCTCCTCGATGTAGCGCACGATGTTCTCGATCATGACGATCGCGTCGTCGACGACGAAGCCGACGGCGATGGTGAGGCCCATCAGCGAGAGATTGTCGATGCTGTAGTCGAGCAGGTACATCACGCCGAAGGTGCCGACCAGCGACAGCGGTACGGTGATGCTGGGGATGATCGTCGCCCACAGGTGGCGCAGGAAGATGAAGATGACCATCACCACCAGGCCGATGGTCAGCACCAGGGTGAACTGCACGTCCGCCACGGAGTCGCGGATCGACTGGGAGCGATCGGACACCAGCTCGACCTGGACGCTCTTCGGCGCCGAGGCGAGGAGGCGCGGCATCTGCGCCTTGATCGTGTCGACGATCTCCACGGTATTGGCGCCGGGCTGGCGGAACACCAGCAGCAGCTCGGCGCGCTTGCCGTTGTACCAGGCGCCGCTGCGCGGGGCCTTGGTGGCGTCGACCACGTCGCCGATATCGTCGAGCGTCACCGGCGCGCCGTTGCGGTAGGCGACGATGATCTGGCGGTAGGTCGAGGCCTGGAAGAGCTGGTCGTTGGTGTCGATGGTGAAGGACTGGTGCTCGTTCTCGAAATTGCCCTTGGCCTGGTTGAGCGTGGCGTTGGTGACCGCCGCGCGCACGTCCTCGAGGCCTATGCCATGGGCGGCGAGGGCCGAGGGATTGGCCTGGATGCGGACGGCGAAGTCCTGCTGGCCGCCGACCAGCACCTGCGAGACGCCCGGCACCGCGGAGATCTTTTGCGCCAGGATGGTGAAGGCATAGTCGTCGACCTTGTAGATCGGCAGGTCGTCGGAATGGACGGCATAAATGAGGACTGCGCGGTCCGCGGGATTGACCTTGCGATAGGTCGGCGGGTTGGGGAGGTCCTTGGGCAGCAGGCCGCTGGCGGCGTTGATCGCGGTCTGAACATCGGTGGCCGCGCCGTCGATGCTGCGGCCGAGGTTAAATTGCAGCGCAATCGAGGTCGTGCCGAGGCCGCTGGTCGAGTTCATCGAGGCGAGGCCGGGAATGGCGGCGAACTGCTGCTCCAAGGGCGTTGCGACCGAGGAGGCCATGGTCTCCGGGCTGGCGCCGGGCAGGGTCGCCGACACGGTGATGGTCGGGAAATCGACGTTGGGCAGGGCCGAGACGGGCAGGAGACTGTAGGTGGCCGCGCCGAACACCAGCAGGCCGAGCATGAGGAGGGAGGTGGCGATCGGCCGGCGGATGTAGGTGGCGGAGATGTTCATGGCCAGCTCACCCGGCCTTCGCCGCTACAGGTGGGGCCGCCGCAGGCGGGGTCTCCGTCGAAGGCTTGTCCTCGTCGATCCTGACCCGCGCGCCGTTGGTCAGGCGGTACTGGCCGTCGACCACGATGCGCTCGCCGGCCGCGATACCCTTGTCGATGATCGCGATGCCGTCCTGCATGCCGGCGACGTCGAGGTCGCGGCGCTCCACCGTGTCGCCCTGGCGGATGACATAGGCGTAGTAGCCGGACGGACCCTGCATCACCGCGCGCTGCGGGACGGTCACGGTGGCGGCCCGCGTCGAGAGGACCAGGCGCACGTTGACGAACTCGCCCGGCCACAGCTGCGCGTCTTCATTCTCGAAGGTGGCCTTCATGCGCTGGGTGCCCGTGGCGACGTCGATCTGGTTGTCGATCAGCGAGACATGGCCCTTCGACAGCAGCGTCTTGTCGTCGCTTGCATAGGCGAACACTTCGAGCGGTGCGGTGGCCTGGCTGCGGCGGATGTCGGCCGAATAATCCTGCGGGACCGTGAAGTTCACGAAGATGGGTTTGATCTGGGCGATGCTGACCAGGCTCGTTGCCTGCGAGGCCTGGACGAGATTGCCGAGGTCGACGAGGAGCTGGCCGGTGCGGCCATCGATCGGCGCGCGGATGTCTGTGTAGGCAAGGTTCAGGGTCGCCGTGTCGATGTTCGCCTGGTCGACGCTCAGCGATCCTTTCAGCCCGTCGACGACGGCCTGCTGCTGGTCGACGCTCTGGCGCGACTGGAAGCCCGAGCCGATGAGCTTGCTGTAGCGTTCGAGGTCGAGCTGGGCGCCGAGGAGCAGGGCTTCATTGCGTTTCTTGGCAGCATTGGCCGAATCGAGCGTCGCCTGATAGGGGCGCGGGTCGATCTGGAAGAGCGGCGTGCCGGCGGTGACGTCCTGGCCTTCCTTGAACAGCACCTTGACGATCTGGCCGTCGACCCTTGCCTTCACCGTGACCGTCTTGAAGGCCTGCACGGTGCCCAAGCCGCGCACGAGGATGGGAACGTCCTTCGTCTCGGCGATGCCCGCCGAGACCGGCACGAGGGGCGGCGAGGCCGATGCCCGTGCGCTGGTGTTACCAGGTTGATGGAGGAACAGATAACCCGAGACGGCCAAGGCGATCGCGAAGCCGGTGCCCGCGAGCTTGGTCAGTGTCGATTTCTTCATTTCCGAACGGCCTTCCCTCGTCACGCACTCGAGCGACCAGAGAAAGGAGTCGGCGCCTCAAAGAGGGCTGCAACGCGGCGCTGCGCTTACAACAAGCTGACAGGGCCGTGCGCATTGACGCAGTTTTCCTCGCGACTGCAATCGCACACGAAGCGCGATTGCTCTACCACGCCGCTGGTACCTGCGTGCGATACCAGTCGAGGATCTCGGCGCCGGTCCACATCACGACTCCGTCGTGGCCGAGGATGTAGTCGTAAAGCATCTCCAGATACTTGATCCGGTGCGGCACGCCCGTGAGATAGGGATGGATCGAGATCGCCATCACCCTCGGCGCGGTCTTGCCGTCGAGGTAGAGCCGGTCGAACTGGTCACGGCCGCGCCGATAGATTTCGTCCGAGGGCTGCTGCTGCACAGCGCTGATGACGACGTCGTTGATCTCGACCGTGTAGGGCACGGAGACAATCTCGCCGTGCCTGGTCTTGAGCGGCAGCGGCTGCTCGTCCATCACCCAGTCGGCGACATATTCGATGCCGGCTTCCGCCAGCAGGTCGAGCGTCTCGTCGGTCTCGGTGAGGCCGGGGCTTTCCCAGCCGCGCGGCGGCTTGCCGGTGAAGTCCTTGATGGCGCGGATCGTGTCGGCGATGGCGCTCTTCTGGTCCTCGACCCGATGCATCGGCTTCTGCACCCAGCCATGGCCCATGAAGTCCCAGCCGGCCTCGTGCGCCGCCTGGCAAGCCTCGGGATAGAGCTCGCAGGCCGTGCCGTTCACGGCGAAGGTCGCCTTGAGCTTGCGCGCGCTCAGCGTTTCCAGGAAACGCCAGAAACCGACCCTCATGCCGTATTCGTGCCACGCCCAGTTCGGCACGTCGGGCAGCAACGGCTGGCCCATCGGCGGCGGCAGGACGGTGCGCGGCATCGCACCGGCCGGACTCCAGTTCTCGACGTTCACGATCGTCCAGACGGCGACGCGCGCGTTGCCGGGCAGGACGAGCTTCGGCCGCTTGTGGATCGGCAGATAGGGCGTGCGGCCGCGGACGCTGTCGCCGGTTTCGCGCGTCATCGCCGGCGCTTACGCCTTGTTCGGATTGATCAGGAACTTCTCGCCCGTCGCGCGCTTGGCGTAGGCGGTGAGGTTCTGGAGGTCGAGCGCTTCCGGCAGCGAGATGGTCTTGGTGTAGTGGCTGGCGAAGGTCGTCTTCAGCGAGTTCACGACGCGCTCGCGCAGGCGCATCTGATCGGGACGGCCGATCTTCTGCAGGAACGGGGTCAGCAGCCAGCCGCCCACGCCCCAGGCCATGCCATAGTTGCGCGTCAGCTCGACCGCGCCGGTGTTGAGGCTGCCATAGACATAGACCTGCTTGTGCACGGAGGAGCCGTAGCGATTGTAGGTCGTGGCGGTCTTGTTGATGGCGATTTCCATCGCGGTGAGGATCTGGCTGGCGAGCTTGCCGCCGCCGATCGCATCGAAGGCGATGGTGGCGCCGGTCTCGACCAGCGCCTGCACGAGGTCGTCGTTGAAGCTCGCGGCACTCGAATCGACGACATGCTTGGCGCCGATACCCTTCAGCAGCTTGGCCTGCTCGGGGCTGCGCACGATGTTCACGAGGCCGATCCCGTCCTCGTTGCAGATCTTGTTCAGCATCTGGCCGAGGTTGGAGGCCGCTGCCGTGTGCACGAGCGCCTTGTGGCCCTCGCGCTTCATCGTCTCGGTCATGCCGAGCGCGGTCAGCGGATTGACGAACCACGAGGCGCCCTCGGCGGCCGTCGTGCCGGCCGGCAGCGGCTGGCAGTCACGCGCGTTCAGCAGGCGGTACTGCGCGTACATCGAGCCGCCGACCATCGACACCAGCTTGCCCTTGAGCGCCTGCGCGGCGTCGGAGGAGCCGGCCTCGATCACGGTGCCGGCAGCCTCGTTGCCGACCGGCATCGACTCATCGAGGCGCGTTGCCAGGAAGGGCAGCGCCGCGGCGGAGACAGGCGCCGTCACCTTGACGTCGTCGCCGCTGCCGCTCGTCGTGGCCTTGCTGAGGTCGGCCGGGCCGGTAAGCAGGCCGAGGTCCGACGGATTGATCGGCGTCGCCTCGACCTTGACCACGACCTGATCGGGGCCGGGCTCCGGCACCTCGACCCGGACCAGCGACAGTTCGAGCTGGCCTTCCTTGGAGATCAGGGAGCGAAGCTGCAGTCCCGAAAGCTTGTTGGTGGCGCTCATCTCTCATCTCCTGGTGTTTGAAGGCGCGCACGATGCCAAGCGCGATGAGGTCGAACAAGCATTTCCTGCGGGATGATCCGTCCGGTTTCAGGACAGTGCCGGCGCGGAATTGAGCCGGTCCAGGTAGGCGGCAAACATGTCGCCCATCGCCGAGGCCAGCCGCTCGACCTCGGCGGCCGAACGGGCCTCCTCCGAGACCTGGGCGCCGACGGCACCCATCGACATCATCATGATATCGGCGGCGGCGCTGCGCTCCCGTGGCGAGGCCTTGGGCAGCGCCTCGCGCATGAACAGCATCACCTGGCGCCGGCCGGCCTTGCGATGCGCCTCCATTTCGGGGGCATCGCGATAGAGCGGCGCCGCATCGTCGAGTGCGACGCGAAGGGCAGCCTCCTCGACTTCCGACCTGAAGAAGGCGCGCACGATCGCACGGAGTCGTTCGGCCGGTGGCCGGCTGCGGTCGCTCAGCAGGTCCTGGAGAAGGCCGCTCGTCTGCTTCCATTCGTCGGTCTGCAGCCGGAAGAGGATGGCCTCCTTGTTGGGAAAGTACTGGTAGAGCGAGCCGACGCTGACCCCGGCCCGCTCCGCCACGCGCGCGGTCGTGAAGCGACGTGCGCCGTCCTGCGTCAGAACACGAACTGCAGCCTCGAGTATGTCGGAAACGAGCTGCGCCGAACGCGCCTGCCGAGGCTCTTTTCGCGAGGAAATACGGGGTGTTTTGCGAGCGGCCATGGATGGCACCGGGAACGCGAATGGTGAATGCGACGAATCATTCGTATTTTAGGCGCAGGCACATTCCTTGGAAAGACACATGAACAACACACTCATCTCTTCGCCGCTTGCCCCCGTCCTCGACGGATTGTTTGCCCAGGCCGCCGCCTCCGTCGCGGGCGTCCGCCAGGAAATGGGCAGGCTGTCGCCCGAGGAGCAGGCTGCGATGATGGCCAGCAAGACCGACTACCGCGCCTTCTACGCGCGGGCGAAGGATTTCCCGCTGGCCGTGTCGCGCGAGACCGGTACCTTGCTCTACATGCTCGCGCGTTCGGCCGGCGCGAAGAACATCGTCGAGTTCGGCACGTCGTTCGGCGTATCGACACTGCATCTCGCCGCTGCGCTGAGGGACAATGGCGGCGGCCGGCTCATCACCTGCGAGTTCGAGCCATCGAAGGTGGCGCGTGCTCGGGCCAACATCGACGCTGCCGGCGTGGCCGATCTGGTCGAGATCCGCGAAGGCGACGCGCTGGAAACCCTGGCGAAGGACCTGCCGCCGGCGATCGACCTCGTCCTGCTCGATGGCGCCAAGGGGCTCTATCCCGCGATTCTCGCCCTCGTCGAGCCGCACCTGCAAGCGGGCACGCTGATCCTCGCCGACAATGCCGACTGGAGTCCGGAATATCTGGAGCGTGTGCGCTCGCCGGCGCGGGGCTATCTGTCGGTGCCCTTCGCCGACGATGTCGAGCTGTCGATGCGGCTGGGTTGAGGACTCAGCCGGTCCAGGCCCGCCGCGTCGTCGAGACGGCGAGCAGGATCGAGTAGGCGACGATTCCGGCGGCGACGCAGGCGTAGAGACCGGCCGGCGTGCCGCCCAGAACATCGAGCACGACCAGGCCGCCACCGGCGGCGATGGCGAAGCGGACCGCGGTCGCACAGGCCGGCCAGATCATGTCGCCCGCGCCCATGGCGGCGAAGTTGAGCGCCATGGCGAGACCGAAGAAGCCGTAGGTTGGACCCACGATCCGGAAGTAGAGGCGTCCGGCGTCGAGGGCCGCGGGGTCGTCGGTGAAGAGCCGCAGCCAGAGGTCGGGCCCTATCGCGACCGTCAGGCCGATGGCCAGTGTCACCGCGCCGGCCATTGACGCACCGGTCCACGCAACCCTGCGGGCGCGCGTGAAATTCCCCGCCCCCTTGTTCGTGCCGACCATGGCGGTCAGCGCGGCACCGACACCGAAAGTGAGCGGACTCAGGAGATACTCCAGCCGCGAACCGATGCCGTAGCCTGCGATGGCGGCGTCGCCAGCGCGGCCGATCAGGCCGGTAACGATCAGCACGGCGCCGTTGATGAACAGGACGACGACGCACGAGGTGGCGCCGATCTTCAGGATGTCGGCGAAGGCCGGCCATCTGAAACCGTGTCTCGGCCAGCGCAGGCGCAGGGCCGCGCGACCGGCCAGGAACGGCCGCAGGATCCAGAGGGCTGCGATGCCGTAGGAGATCACGGCGGCGGCGGCCGGGCCCGCGACGCCGAGTTTCGGGGCGCCGAACCATCCGAGAGTCAGCGCGCCGGACAGCGGGATCTGGAGGATCGCCAAGGTGATCAGGGCGATGCCCGGCGATTTCATGTCGCCGGTGCCGCGCAGGATCGACGCCAGCGTGTTGGCGAGCCAATGCGCGCCGCACCCCAGGAACATCACCGTCGAGAAGGCGACCGCGCCGTCGAGGGCGGCCCCGCTGCCGCCCAGTGCGCCGTAGAGGGGCCGGGCAAAGCCCACGAACACGATGGCGAAGAGGATCGACATGCCCAACGCGATCGCCAGCGCATGCGACGCCGCGTCCTCGGCCCTGCCGGTGTTGCCCGAGCCTAGGGCGCGCGCCACGGAGGAGGAGACGCCGCCGCCCATGGCGCCGGCCGACATCATCTGCAGGGTGGTCTGCGCCGGGAAGACGAGGGCGAGAGCAGCCAGCTCTGCTGTGCCGAGCTGGCCCACGAACCAGCCGTCGGCGACCAGCACGACGCTCTGCGTCGCCACATTGAGAACGTTAGGCGCAGACAAGGAGAGGATGGTCGGGATCAGCGGTCCCGACAGCATCGCGGCGCGGCGTTCGGCGGCGTTCAGCCGGTCCACGCCCGCCGTGTCGTCGAAAAGGCCAGCACGGCCGAGAAAGACACGATGCCCACTGCGACGCAGGTGTAGAGGCCCGAGACGCCCCAGCCGAAATGGTCAAGCGCCAGCAGGCTGCCGCCGCCCGCGATGGTGATGCGGGTGAGGTTGGCGGCGACCGGCCAGATCATCTCGCCGGTGCCCTGCGACGCGAAGTAGAGCGCCATGGCGAGGCCGAAGAAGCCATAGGCGGGGCCGACGATGCTGAGATAGTGGCGGCCCGAGGCGAGGACGGCCGGATTGCTGGTGAACAGGCCGAGCCACAGGTCGGGCCAGAGCGCCACGACGATGCCGATGGTGGTGGCGACGGCGCCCGCCATGAAGGCGCCCGTCCAGGCCATGCGCTGGGCGCGGGCATACTGCTTGGCGCCGATGTTGGTGCCGACCAGGGCCGTCAAAGTGGCGCCGATGCCGAAGCTGATCGGGATCAGCATGTATTCCAGGCGCGAGCCGATGCCGTAGCCTGCGATGGCGGCGTCGCCCTCGCGGCCGATCAGGCCGGTGACGACCAGCACCGTGCCGTTGGTCAGGATGACCACGAGGCAGGCGATCAGGCCGACCTTCAGGATGTCGCGGAAATAGCGCCAGCGGAAACCGTCGACCGGCCAGCGCAGCCGCAGCGGCGCCTTCGGGCCGGTCAGCTTCGACAGCATCCAGAGGGCGGCAAGGGCAAAGACGATCACGGCGGCGATGGCGGGACCGCGAATGCCGAACGAGGGAAGGCCGAACCAGCCGAGGGTCAGCGTGCCGGTCAGCGGGATCTGGATCGCCGCCGTCACGACCAGCGCCAGGCCGGGCGTTTTCATATCGCCGGTGCCGCGCAGCACCGAGGCCATTGAATTGGCGACCCAATGGGCGACACAGCCCGAGAACAGGATGGTGGAGAAGGCCTCGGCGCGGTCGAGGGCGGCGCCGCTGCCGCCCAGCGCGCCGTAGATCTGGCGGCCGAAGCCCACGAACACGATGCCGAACAGCACCGCCATGCCGACCGCGATGGCCAGCGCGTGCGCCGCCGCGGCCTCGGCGGCCGCCTTGTTGCCCGAGCCTAGCGCACGGGCCACCGAAGAGGAGATGCCGCCGCCCATGGCGCCGGCCGACATCATGCCGAGCGTCATCTGCGTCGGGAACACCAGCGCCAAAGCGGCCAGGTCGATGACGCCGAGCTGGCCGATGAAATAGCCGTCGGTAATGCTGACGAGGCTCTGCATGGCCACGTTCAGCACGTTGGGGGTCGCGAGGGTGAGGATGGTGGGCACGATCGGCCCGGCCAGCATCATCTGCCGGCGTTCTGTGGGGGTCATTGCAGGCGATGTAGCACGCGCCGCGCGACCCGCTCGCGAACTTATCTCATGGGGTAGGGAGTTTTGTCAGCGCCTCGCGCGCTGCGAAACGACGGCGTCCGCGAGTTGGTCGATGGTCACGATGTCGGCCGCGACGTTCATCGGGATGGTGATGTCGAACCGGTCCTCCAGCTCCATGATCACGTCCATGATCGTGAGCGAGTCGACGGTCAGGCCCTTGGAGATCACCGTCTGCGGCGTGATCGGCTTGCCGCCGATATTGTACGGCGCCAGCAGGGTGAAAATCTCGCGCATCACGTCGAACTGCAGCGCGGGGACGGCGGGGATGGCAGTGGTGGGGGCGACCAGTTCCTGAACGGCCTGCATGGACTCACTCCGTGGAAGGGGGGTGAGGCATTTCACTCCGATGACATCCGTCTGTGAAATAACGTTTGGTTACCCACTGTTGCGGGACGTTACGGAATGTTTCCGTCGTTCAGCCTGCGTGAACGATGTTGAGCTGCCGGCGCACCTCGTCGAGTGGCAGCGCCACATAGGCCCAGTAGTCCCACTTGTCCGAGAGGTCCTGGTTGACGTGGCTCCCGCGCTCGATGGCGGCAAACATGCGCTCGGCCATGCCGGGGTTTCCCAGGACGCCCACCGTCGTGAAGTCCTCGTTCGACGGTCGCACGTTCACCCCCGTGCTGAAGAGCAGCACCGCGAACAGGATGATGAAGATCGGCGTCTTCTGCTTGAAGCCTGCCGTGAAGCAGGCGACCTGGACCTCGCCCTCGGGGTCCGTGTCGTAGCCGCCCAGCACGTGGCAGAGGTCATGATAGAGACCGGCCTCGGGGAAGCCCTTGCGCTCGCCCGGCAGGCTGAAGCCGTTCCTGGCGTAGAACTGGACCAGGGAGTGGCCGAGCGTTCCCTCCGGCAGGTCGTTCCAGGCGCGATACCGCGCGGCGAGCGCCGGGTCTTCCAGGACGCCGCGCAGGGTGAGCACGGCCTTGGCGAGGCCCAGCGATCCCTTCTGCTCGAGCTGGTTCTTCATGATGTCGGCAATCTGGCTGCGCCGCAGGAAGTCGAGCTTGAACAGCGTCATGTGCTGCTCGGCGAGCAGGCGGATATCGGTGAGCGCCGGCGTCGACACGCCGAGCGCCTTCGCGAAACCCTCGACCACGGCCACCATCTCGCGCGGCGGCACACCATCGGCGAGCGCCATCACCATCATGCCGTTGGTGAACTGCTCGCGAAGCGGGCCCTCCGCGAAGCCCGTGGCGAACTCGGCGGGCGTGACGGGCGCGAGCCCATCGATGTCGGCATCGCTGCGCAGGACGACGCGCCGCGCGGCGTCGAGCAGAGCGCGCCGCACCGGGCTCATCGGTCCGGCCGCCGAGGCGACGGTCTTCATGGCGCGAAGCCCCAGCAGGGCGGACGCGGGATCGGGTTGCATCAGGCGCATTGGGCACCCCAAAATCGAGGTCAATAAGTCAACGATTGTTGACTTATGCTTCTGGATTGCATTTGTCAACAGACGTTGGCATTTGTTTGAGGATGGCGACAGACCCCGCGACCCCGACGAAATCGGAACGGACACGCGCGGCGATCCTTGCCGCGGCGCAGGAGCTCTTTGCGCAGCAGGGCTACGACCGGACGACCGTCCGGGACGTCGCCGCCCGCGCCTCGATCGATCCGGCGATGGTGATTCGCTACTTCGGCAGCAAGGACGGACTGTTCGCCGAGGCGGCCGCCTTCGACCTCCAGCTGCCCGATATCGCGTCCGTGAAGCCGAATCGCATCGGCGAGACCCTGATCGCGCACTTCCTCGACATGTGGGAGGGACCGCGCGGCAGCGGCAGCCTCGTCATCCTGTTGCGGGCGGCCACCTCGAACGAGGCGGCGGTCCAGCAGATCCGCACGATCTTCATCGGCCAGGTGGTGCCCATGCTCGCGACCATCGTGCCGCCGTACGAATTGCCGATGCGGGCAGGCTTGGTCGCCACCCAGATCCTGGGGCTGGCGGTCGCGCGCTATGTCATCAAGGTGCCGCCGGTGGTTGCCATGACCCGCGAGCAGATCGTGGCGCAGATCGGCCCGACCATGCAGCGCTACATCGCGGGCAAGCTCTGACGCCGATCAGGCTGCAATCGGCGCGTGCTGCTGGCCGAGCCAGTCGTCGAAATCGCGCAGCGCCCGCACGGCCATGGCCTGCTTGCGCTCCTTGCCCTTGAAGCTGCCGGCGATGGGCGGGAACAGGCCGAAGTTGATGTTCATCGGCTGGAAGGTCGTGGCGTCGGCACCGCCGGTGATATGGCCCAGCAGCGCGCCCATCGCCGTGGTCGGCGGCGGAGCGGCTTGCGTACGGCCGAGGCGTTCGGCGGCGGCAAAGCGGCCGGTCATCAGGCCGACGGCGGCGCTTTCTACATAGCCTTCGCAGCCGGTGATCTGGCCGGCGAAGCGCAGGCGCGGCATCGCTTTCAGGCGCAAGGTGGCGTCGAGCAGGCGCGGGCTGTTGAGGAAGGTGTTGCGATGCAGGCCGCCCAGCCGCGCGAACTCGGCGTTCTGCAGGCCCGGGATGGTACGGAAGATGCGCGTCTGCTCGCCGTGCTTCAGCTTGGTCTGGAAGCCCACGATGTTCCACAAGGTACCGAGCGCATTGTCCTGACGGAGCTGCACCACCGCCCACGGGCGATGGCCGGTGCGCGGATCGCGCAGGCCGACCGGCTTCATCGGCCCGAAGCGCAGGCTCTGAGGCCCGGTCGAGGCGATGACCTCGATCGGCTGGCAGCCCTGGAAGTAGGGCGTGTTGTGCTCCCACTGCTTGAACTCGGTCTTCTCGCCGGCCAGCAGGGCCGCGACGAAGGCCTCGTATTGCGGCTTGTCCATCGGGCAGTTGAAGTAATCCGCACCGTCGCTGCCTTCGACATTGCCGGGCCCGACCTTGTCGTAGCGCGACTGCTTCCAGGCGATCGTCTGGTCGATGCTCTCGTGATGCACGATCGGCGCGATGGCGTCGAAGAAGGCGAGCGATTCCTCGTCAGTGATCTTGGCGATCGCGTCGGCGAGTGCGGGCGAGGTGAGGGGGCCGGTCGCCACGATAACGCTGTCCCAATCCTCGGGCGGGAGGCCGGCCACCTCTTCGCGCTCGAGCGTCACCAGCGGATGGGCGAGCAGCGTTTCCTGCACGGTGGCCGAGAAGCCGTGGCGATCGACCGCCAGGGCGCCGCCGGCCGGCAGCTTGTGCGCATCGGCCGAGCGCATGATCAGCGAGCCGGCGCGGCGCATCTCCTCGTGGATCACGCCGACGGCATTGTTCGCGGCATCGTCGGAGCGGAAGGAGTTAGAGCAGACCAGTTCGGCGAGGCTGTCGGTGAGATGCGCCTCGGTCCCGCGCACCGGCCGCATCTCGTGCAGCACCACCGGCACGCCCGCCTGCGCGAGCTGCCAGGCCGCCTCGCTGCCCGCGAGGCCGCCGCCGATAATGTGTACGGGCTTGGTGCTTGACGTCATGCTCTCCGACCTGAAACCGTGCGCCTCCTTACAATGGGGACCCCCGCATGACCAACAAGTTCCACAATCCCAAGTCCGTGTCCGTTGCCGGCAAATACAGTCTCGGCGTCGAGGTGCCGCCGGAGGCGCGTGTGCTCTACGTGTCGGGCCAGGTCGGCGTCGATTCTGCGGGCAAGCTGCAGGATGGCATCGAGGCGCAGAGCGACCAGGTCTGGAAGAATATCGGTGAGGTGCTGAAGGCCGGCGGCATGGACTTCCGCGACATCGTCAAGCTCACCGTCTTCCTGACCGACAGCCGCTTCATCCCGGCCTTCCGCGAGGTGCGCGGCAAGTATGTCAGGCAGGAGCCCTATCCCGCATCCACCCTGCTCGTCGTGGCAGGCCTCGCCGATCCCTCGATGCTGGTCGAGGTCGAGGTGGTGGCGGCGAAGTCCTAGGCCGAGGGAGGAGGGATTGCTTCGCCTCGAAGCCGTCGCGCGCGACGTCTTTCACGCGAGCGTGAACGCGGCGTCGGAGGCGATCACGCGAGCGGGTGGCTGGGTCTCCGGCCATTCGCTGCTCTCCGACGCGATGGCCGTCCTCCAGTTCGAGATTCCCGGCGACCGCCTGCACGAGTTGGTGGAAGAACTCGGCGCCCGTGGTTTGAAAACGGAACTTCCTGGCGAAGCGTTCGACCGTGGGAAGGATGTCGCCGGGCGCCTGACGCTCCATTTCAGTCGGGCCAGCGGAGACCTGCGGCGCGACGTGCCGGCCTTGCAGTGAACCGGTTCCCGGAAGGAGCCGTGAAGCAGAAGCGAGTCTGGAAAGGAACGTCGGGAGCGGCCAGTTCGGGGTCATGCCTGACTGATGCGACCCGCTGGGGCCGCTCCCGCCGTGCTGTCCGTGTCTGCCGCTAAGCCGAAGCCCGAACGATTGCCTCGGCGATCATTGCGGCACGTTGCTTGGGTGGATGCATCTAAACCTCCCTGCCGAACGTGATGCAGCGATTCACGCACCAGCGGGTGCGGCTGTCAATGACGTTTCGTGACAGCGGACTCGCACGCCGCCGGAGGCAGTGCCATTATCGGCCCTTCGAAGTCGAGGCAGGCGCGTGTTGGTTCCCAGCATCAAGAAACCCGTGGTCGGGGTGATCGGCAATTCCGGCGTGATCAACGACCGCCATAACGTGCAAATCGTGGGACAACGCAACCTGCGGGCGATTGCGGAAGTCGCCGGCGCCTTGCCGCTGATGTTCGCCGGCACGCCCGACATCACCGACATCGAGGCACTGCTGGGTGCGGTCGACGGCATCCTGCTGACCGGCGCCCGCGCCAACGTCCATCCGACGCGCTTCGGTATCGAGCCCCATCCCGCCCACGAACCCTACGATCAAGAACGCGACGCGATGGCCTTGTCGCTGATCGAGGCCTGTGTCGAGCGCGGCGTGCCGATCTTCGGCATCTGTCGCGGCTTCCAGGAGATGAACGTCGCCTTCGGCGGCTCGCTGCATCCCGAGATCCGCGACATCCCGGGCCGCATGAACCACCGCATGCCGCGGCTCGAGAATGGCGAGGTCCATCCCGATCCCACCGTGGTGTTCGCCGACCGGCACGAGGTGCAGCTCGTGAAGGACGGCTACTTCGCCAGGCTGCTCGGCTGCGAGTGCATTCGGGTGAATTCGCTCCATGGCCAGGGCATCCTCGATCCCGGCAAGAGGGTCGCCATAGAGGGCGTGGCCGAGGACGGCACGATCGAGGCGATCTGCATCGCCGAGGCGCCGGCCTTTGCCGTTGGCGTCCAGTGGCATGCCGAATACGACCCCCAGAGCAACCCGATCAACCGCGCGCTCTTCCAGGCATTCGGTGCGGCGCTCCGCGAGCGCGCTCGGGTTTAACACCGTCGTCCAACGTTCTGATTTGCACCGTATGTGAATTTGTGTAGCGTTAACCACAAGAGCGGAAAGGAAATTTCCGCCGGCCCCTTGGAGGCGGGGGAGAGTTGATGCTGGTATTTGGGAGACGACGATGAGCACACAGGAGCTTCGGCACAAAATTCGGCCAATCCCGTCAATTTCCTTCAAATCATCTCAAGCCGGATTGCGGCGGGACAGGATTTTCGGCAGGTGAGCGGCGCCAGCCCGCCGTGGAGCAGCGTGGTCGAGCATGCGCTGCGCCGCGCCCAGGATGCCTGTTCGCTCGTGACGGTGCAGTGCCGCCGCCTCAAGCTTCCCGATCCGGAAGAGTCGCGATTGGCCGTGCGCATGTGGGCGGACGTGCAGATGCTGATGATCGCGCTGCGCCAGTTGCGACGAAGCGTCGAGCTGGCAGCCCTTTCCCCCGCGCTTCAGGACGGGCTGGTCAGGGCGCTCGCCGAGTTCGACGGTCCCTTGCCCGATCTCTGGCGCATGCGCAGCGTCGAGGAGCATTTCGAGACGCAGCCCGTGCCGGAGATCAAGGCTTGGGACGGTCGCGTCTTCACCTGGGCGGGCGGGTCGCTGAATGTCGACGAGGCGTTGGCGGCGGCCGAGCGGCTGCTCGCAACGATGATCGGCGTGCGAAAGGCAAATCCCGAGACGGCGCCGGGTTAGCGTCTCGCCATGGGGAGAACGGCCGGGTTGACCACGTGGCTCGGCGTTCCGGCCACATAGTCGACGATCTGGTCGAAGATGTCCGAGAACTGCACCTCGTACTCGTCGCGCGACACGTAGCCGATATGCGGCGTGGCGATGACGTTGGGCATGTTCAGTAGCGGATGGTCGGTGTCGACCACCGGCTCCTGCTCGAACACATCCACGGCGGCCATGCCCGGCCGTCCGGCTTGCAGGGCGGCGACCAATGCGCCGGGTTCGATCAGCGGCGCGCGGCTGGTGTTCACCAGGATTGCCGTCGGCTTCATCTCGGCAAGGTCGGCGCGGGTGACGATGCCGCGCGTCGCATCGACCAGCCGCATGTGGAGCGAGAGCACGTCGCACTCGCGGAAGAAGGTCGGCTTGTCCGGCGCCACCTCGTAGCCATCGCGCCTTGCATCTTCCCGCGTCTTCTCGCGCGCCCAGACGACGACGCGCATGCCGAAGGCGCGGCCGTAGCCCGCGACGGTCGCGCCGATGCGGCCATAGCCGTAGATGCCCAGCGTTTTGCCGCGCAGGGTTGAGCCGACGCCCATCTGCCAGCGGCCGGTCTTCAGCGCCTCGATCTGTTGCGGCAGGAGACGTGACGCGGCGAGCGCCAGCGCCCAGGTCAGCTCCGCCGCGGCGTACGAGGGCGTGCCGGCATGCTGGCTCGACGACACGACGATACCGAGCCGCGTGCAGGCGTCGATATCGATATGGGGATAGACGCTGCGCTGGCTGATCAGCCTGAGCTTCGGCAGGCGCTCCAGCAACGGCGCGCGGATCTGCGTGCGTTCGCGGAACAGCACCAGCACCTCGGTATCGGCGAGCCGCGCGGCCAGGCGATCGACATCCTGCTCGTGATCATTCCAGATCGTGACCTCATGGCCGTCGAGCTTCGCGAAGCAGGGAAGGGTGCGCAGCGTGTCGAAATAGTCGTCCAGGATCGTGATCTTCATGGCGCGATGCTGACCGTCGGGATGCGGCTTCGTCAAATACGCAGCGAATCGCCTTGGCATATTCTCCGTATATGGAAGGGCTAGGGAAATCAGGATGAACGTGCGGCCAAATCCCGGCACACTCGCCGCGACATGACGGACACACTCAAAGTCGCGCTGGCGCAGCTCAATCCCAAGGTCGGCGACGTCGCGGGCAATCTCGCCAAGGTGCGGGCCGCGCGAGCGGAAGCGGCGAAGCAGGGCGCCGATCTGGTCCTCTTCTCCGAAATGGTGTTGGCGGGCTACTTCCCCGAGGACCTCGTCCTCAAGCCCGCCTTCCAGCAGGCCTGCCACGACGCGGTCGAAGCCTTGCGCGCCGATACGCTCGATGGCGGTCCGGCGCTGTTCGTCACCACGCCGTGGCGCGAGGACGGCAAGCTCTACAATGCCGTCGTCGCCCTCGACAAAGGCGGGATCGTCGGCAAGCGCTACAAGGTCGACCTGCCGAACTATGGCGTGTTCGACGACAAGCGCGTCTTCTCGCCCGGCCCGATGCCCGGGCCGCTGGTCTTTCGCGGCGTGCGGATCGGCGTGCCGATCTGCGAGGACGTCTGGACGCCCGACGTGGTCGAATGCATCGCCGAGACCGGCGGCGAGATCCTGCTGGTGCCCAATGGTTCTCCCTACGAGGCCGGCAAGACCGACGTGCGGGTACAGCTCGGCGTCCAGCGCGTGGTCGAGAGCGGACTGCCGTTCGTCTATCTCAACCAGGTCGGCGGGCAGGACGAGGTCGTCTACGACGGCGGCTCGTTCGTGCTGGGCGCCGACCGCTCGCTCAAGGCCAAGCTCGCCTCCTTCGCCGAGGAGGTCGCCACGATCGAATTCCGGCGCGGCGCCGGCGGCTGGGAATGCCAGCCCGGCCCGATCGCACGCGAGCTCGACCGGCTGGACTCGATCTATCAGGCGATGGTGCTGGGCCTGCGCGACTATGTGAACAAGACCGGGTTCCCGTCCGTGGTGATCGGCCTCTCCGGCGGCGTCGATTCGGCGATCACCGCGGCGGTGGCGGCCGATGCGCTGGGCCCCGAGCGCGTGCACGCGATCATGATGCCGTCGCCCTACACAAGCCGCGAGTCGCTGGAGGACGCCGAGGCCTGCGCCAAGGCGATCGGCGTGCGCTACGACATCGTCGACATCGGGCCGGCGATGGAGGCGTTTCGCGGCATGCTGACGCCGCTGTTCGGCAACAGGGCCGAGGACGTGACCGAGGAGAATATCCAGAGCCGTGCCCGTGGCGTCACCCTGATGGCGGTGTCGAACAAGCTGGGCGGCATGGTGGTGACGACGGGCAACAAGTCGGAGATGGCAGTCGGCTACGCCACGCTCTACGGCGACATGTGCGGCGGCTTCAACGTGCTGAAGGACGTCTACAAGACCACGGTGTTCGAGCTCTGCCGCTGGCGCAACGAACATTTGCCCGTGGGAGCGCTGGGCCGCGCGGGCGTGGTGATCCCAACGCGCATCATCGACAAGCCGCCCTCGGCCGAGCTGCGGCCCGATCAGAAGGACTCCGACTCGCTGCCGCCTTATGCGACGCTCGACGCCATCCTGAAGGGCCTGATCGAGCGCGACCTCGACACCGCGGCGCTGGCGAAGGAAGGCCACGACCCCGCGACTGTCGATCGCGTCTGGCGCCTCCTCGAAGGCGCCGAATACAAGCGGCGCCAGGCGCCGCCCGGCGTCAAAATCACCTCTCGCAATATCAGCCGCGAGCGGCGATATCCGATTGTGAACGGGTTCAGGGGATAGACGTGAGCGACGATCTCGGACGTCTGGCGACACGCGAATATGACGTGACGTTGCCGGACGGCACGCAGGGCAGGCTGGCCTTCGCTTTGTGCGACCTCACGAAGGACAATGCGCTGGCGCAACATGCCCGCCGGCGGCAGGCCGTCGCCTTCGGCCTGCTGAGCTTCTCCGAATTGCCGGACGCGCCCCGCAACGCGCTCCTCTGGGTGCGGACGAAGGACGGCATGGAGATGACGACGGCGGATGGCGACGACCAGCCGGACGGCGAGCTGCAGCGCCTCGTCGCGCGCCACTTCATCGTGTTCTTCGACGAGGTCAAGGAACTGGCCCCCGAACTGGCCTCGCTGCCGTTCCATCTGAAGGATGGTCCCGGCGTCGCGTGACCGGGGCCTCCGTCTCTGCGGTCAGGTCAGCGCGTCGCCGTCGGTCTTCAGCGCCCGTCGGCCGAAATAGTGAAACGTCGCCTCGACGGCGCGCTTCTTCAGGCGGTAGTCGTGCGCCTCACGGGCGAGGGCGGGCGGCAGCGGTTTGATGGGGGCCACGGCCTCGGCCATGAGCTGCAGCTTGGCGGCCCGCTCGATGAAGATGGCGAGCACACAGGCTTCTTCGATGGTGGCGGAGGCACTCAGCTGGCCGTGATGGGCGAGAAGGATGGTGCGCTTGTCGCCCAGTGCCTTGTGGATGATCTCGCCTTCCTCGTCGCCGACCGGCGGGCCCGGCCATTCCGGCAGGTAGGCGCAGTCGTCATGGAACATCGACGTGTCCATGTGCGAGGCCACCAGCGGCCGGCCGATCATGGAGAGCGCCGAGATGTGCGGCGGATGGGTGTGGACGATGGCGTTGACCGTGGGCCGGTGCCGGTAGATCCAGAGATGGAAGCGATTGGACGGATTGACCATCCCTTCGCCTTCGAGAAGGTTCAAATCGTCGTCGACCAGCACGATGTTGCTGCGGCGCGCCTCGTCGAAGCCGAGGCCAAAGCCCAGCATCCAGTAGGTCCCGGGCTTGTCGCCTCGCGCCGTGATCTGTCCGGCGATCGCCGATTCGTGGCCCTCGTTGGCCAGGATACGGCAGGTGAGGGCCAGCTTTTCGCGCAAGGACCAGGGCGGTGGGGCCAGATGGGCGTCCATCTGGACGCTGGTGCGGGCGTAGTATTCCGACTTCTCGCGGATGATGGGCTGCACGTCTTCCTCCTTTGTTTGATTGCGGGCTATTCCGGTCGCACGCCGGCTTCGCGCGCGACGGCACTCCATTTCGCCATCTCGCGCTCGACATAGGCCGCCAGCTCGGCGGGGCTGCTCGCGACGACCTCGGCACCCTGCTCGGCGAGCTTCGCTTTCATGTCCGGATCGGTGAACACGGCGCGGGCTTCCTGGGCCAGCTGCTCGAGGATCGCGGTTGGCGTGCCGGCGGGCGCGAACAGGGCATAGGCATTGTCGGCTTCCAGCGCGGGATACCCGGCCTCGACCGTTGTCGGTATGTCGGGCCAGGCGCTGCTGCGCTTGGCCTGCGTCACGGCGAGGCCTCGCAGCTTGCCGGCGGCGACGTGCGGGCCGAGGGCCAGGGCGGTCTCGAAGGCCATCGGGATTTCGTTGGCCAGCAACGCGTTCACCACCGGCGCGCCACCGCGATAGGGCACATGCACGACCTGCAGGCCGGCCAGCTTCTTGAAGAGTTCGCCCACGAGGTGGAACACCGTGCCGTTGCCGGCCGATCCGAAGTTGGTGACCGGGCCGCCGGGCCGGGCGAGGGCCACGAGTTCGGCCACGGTCTTGGCCGGCACCGCCGGATTGACCGCGAGCATGATCGTCGCCGAGGCGAGCAGCGAGACCGGCGCGAAGTCCTTCTGCGTGTCGTAGGGCAGCTTGGCATAGACGCTGGGATTGATGACGTGGCTGGTCGGCACCACCATCAGCGTATGGCCGTCGGGCGCGGCCTTGGCCACGACGTCGGTCCCGATCGTCCCGCCGGCGCCGCCGCGATTCTCGACGACGAACTGCTGCTTCAGGCGATCGGTGAGACGCTGCGCCAGCAGGCGCGCGACGACGTCGGTGCCGCCGCCCGGCGGATAGGGCACGACGATCTTCACCGGCCGATCCGGATAGGCGAAGGCAGGCCCGGCGATGGGTGTCGCGAGGGCCAGGGACATCAGCGCGGCGGCGGTGAGGCGGGCGAGGATGGTCATGAAGTGCTCCACGATGGCATATGGTATACCAAAAGCAAACATCGTGCCGCCTGCGAGGCTGGTCTAGGTTGCGGACATGAAGACCAAGAAGATCAGGAAGAAGGCGCCCGGCCCCCCTCCGGACGTCAGGCCGAGGCCCGAGGCACGGCAGATCGTGGTGCCGCTGATGCTGGGCGAAGTCATCGCACGGCTGCGCGACATGATCGCCAGCGGCGAGCTCGAGCCCGGCCGGCCGATCCGGGAACGCACCCTCGGCCGCGAGCTGGGCGTTTCGCGCACGCCGCTCCGCGAGGCGTTCAGGGTCCTGGCGGGAGAGGGCCTGATCGAGATCCGCCCGCGTCTCGGGGCGCGTGTCGCACTGCTGAGTGCCCGCAACGCCGACCATATCTTCTCGGTGATGGAGGCGCTGGAAGCGCTGGCGGGCGAGCTGGCCTGCCAGCACATGTCGGACGACGACCTGGCCGAGCTGCTGGCCCTGCACAAGCAACTCGTCGCGAGCTACCGTGCGCGCCAGCGGGATCGCTTCTTCACGGTGAACCAGCGACTGCACGAGCGGCTGATCGAGGCCGCGCAGAACCCGGTCCTGTCGAGGATCTATGCCGGCCTGGACGGCCAGATGCGCCGAGCCCGCTACATGGCCCTCAACACGCCGGCGCAATGGCAGGAGGCGGTGCGCGAGCACGAGGTCATCATGAAGGCACTGCAGGCACGCGACGGGGAGCAGGTTGCCGCATTGCTGCGGCGTCACCTGCACGCCAAGCTTCTCAAGGTGAAGAAACTCCTCGCGGAGCAGGAAGCCGAACCGGCCCGTTGAGCTGCGGCGGAACTCGCAGCGAAGTCTTCCGTTGCAGGGGTCCATGGTCGCAACCAACACACAGGGATTGATCAAGCGGCTCGGTCCCGGTGTCATCACCGGCGCCGCCGACGACGACCCAAGCGGCATCGCGACCTATTCCCAAGCGGGCGCCCATGCGGGCTTCGGCCTTCTCTGGACGGTGGTGCTGACTTGGCCGCTGATGGTAGCGGTGCAGTCGGTAAGCGCCCGCATCGGGCGCGTCACGGGCCGGGGCTTGGCCGCCAACATGTGCCGGACCTTCCCCCGACCGGTGGTGCTGGGCGCAGTCCTGCTGCTGTTCATCGCCAACACCATCAATATCGGCGCCGACCTGGCCGCCATGGGCGCGGCGGTGGCGATGCTTGTCGGGTGGGGGCAGGTGGTCTTCACCTTCCTCTTCGCCATCGCCTCGGTGCTGGCGATCGTGTTCATCCCCTACAGCCGCTATGTCGGCTTCCTGAAGTACCTGACCTTTTCGCTGTTCGCCTATGTCGGCGTGGTCTTCACCGCCCATATCGACTGGCGCGCGGTCGCCATCGGCGCCGTGGTGCCGAAGTTCGCCCTCGACAAGGATACGCTGACGCTGGTCGTCGCGATGCTGGGCACCACGATCAGCCCGTACCTCTTCTTCTGGCAGAGTTCCCAGGAGGTGGAGGAGGAAGAGGCGGACGACGAGGCGGGACCGCTCAAGGACAATCCCGAACAGGCACCGCGGGAGCTGACGCGCATCGGCTGGGAGACCGCCATCGGTATGGGGATGTCGAACCTCGTGGCCTTCTTCATCATCCTCACGACGGCGGCCACGTTGAATGCCAACGGCAAGACCGATATCGAAAGTACGCAGCAGGCTGCCGAGGCGCTGAAGCCGATCGCGGGCGAAGCGGCCTTCCTGCTGTTCAGCCTGGGTATCATCGGCACCGGCCTGCTGGCGGTGCCCGTGCTGGCCGGATCGGCAGCCTATGCGCTGGGCGAGGTGCGGCGCTGGAAGGTCGGGCTGGAACACGAGTTCGGCGAGGCGCGGCCCTTCTACCTCACCATCGCGGCGGCGATCCTGGCGGGGCTCGGTGTCGTGCTGCTGCCGATCGACCCGATCAAGGCGCTGATCTGGAGTGCGGTGCTGAACGGTGTGATCGTGGTGCCGATCATCGGCGCCATGATGATCGTGGCGTCGCGCCGCAAGATCATGGGCGAGTTCACCGCGAGTCTCTGGCAGCACGTACTGGGGTGGCTGACGTTCGTGCTGATGGCGGCGGCCGCTGTCGGGATGTTCGTGTTGATGTAGAAATCACCGCGCCGTAAAGGGGACCCATGAAGCTCTATTCCGGTCCTCTCAGCATGTTCGGCGCCAAGGTCGAGATCGCCCTTCGCGAGAAGAACGTCCCGTTCGAACTCGAGATGGTGCCCTTCGAGATGAAGGCGCTCTATGAGCCGAAACATCCCGAGGTCGTGCGCATCAATCCCAAGCGACAAGTGCCGGTGCTGATCGACGGCGACCTGGAGCTGTTCGATTCGACGCAGATCTTCGAGTACCTGGAATCGCTCAAGCGCGATCCGGCGTTGTGGCCGTCGGAACCGCGGGCGCGCGCCTGGGCGCGGCTGCTGGAGCACAAGTCCGACGAGGTCTACTTCCCGCACATCGTCCGCCTGATGAGCGATCCCAAGGCGCCGGGCGCGCACGATGCCGCATCGCGTTTCTACGAGGAAATGGAGCGCACGATCGGCGGCCAGGAGTGGATCGCTGGCGCCTATTCCTATGTCGACATCGCCTTCTACATGGCGCAGCTCTTCGGCGAGCGGATGGGCGCGCCGGTTGCGCCGGGATTGACGCGGCTTCATGCTTGGCGGGATCGCATGAGTGAACGGCCGGCTGTGCGGCAGGTGGCCGGCGCGATGGGCCGCTATCTCCTGTCGATCGGGCGGACCCTGCCACCCTTCATGAGCAAGCTGGGGCTCTGATCATGACCAGAACCAAGATCCTGTTCCTGCCGGGCGCCGGCGGGTCGCCGCATTTCTGGAAGCCGGTCGCCACGGCCCTGCCGTCGGCCTGGCCGCAGGAGCATTTCGGCTGGCCCGGTCTTGGCGCGCAACCGCACGATCCTGCCATCCGCGGCCTTGACGACCTGAAGAAGCTGGTGACGGCGAAGATGGACGGTCCGGTCGATCTCGTCGCCCAATCGATGGGCGGCGTGCTGGCGGCGCAGATCGCCCTCGAGCATCCCGAGCTGGTGCGCCGGCTGGTCCTCTGCGTGACCTCGGGCGGCGTCGACATGGTGGGACTCGGGGCTTCCGACTGGCGCGCGGATTATCGCAAGTCGTTCCCGAAGGCGGTGGCGTGGATCACCGATGTGCGTGCTTCGGAAGCGCTGCCCGTCGAAAAGATCGCGGCCCCTACCTTGCTGATCTGGGGCGACAAGGACGCTGTGAGCCCGGTCGCGGTCGGAAAGCATCTCGCGTCACGCCTGCCGGACGCGCATCTGGAGGTCGTGCCCGGCGGCGACCACGACGTGGCCAGCACCCATGCCGACCACGTCGCGCGCCTGATCGCTCGGCACCTTTCCTAGAACACCCGTCGTCTCGACCGGAGCGCCGAAGGCGCGAAGCGGAGAGACCTTCTCTCCACTAAAAGCCGGCAATTCGTAGAGAAAAGGTCTCTCCACTCCGCCGAGCTGCGCTCGGCTCCGGTCGAGACGACGGATCATTTGTTGCTACGGCTTCACCGTCTTCTTCAGCACCGACTCGTAGACCTGCAGGATCGCCGAGCTGTCGTTGTTGCCGAGGCCCATGCGGCGGGCCATGCGCTGCAGGTTGTGCGTGGCCGAGCCCTGCGGCAGCGGCACGTCGAGTTCGTCGGCCAGTTCCATGGCGAGGTGCAGGTCCTTGTGCGCGAGGTTGAGCGCGAAGGAGGGCGGCGAGAACTTGCCGGACAGGGCACGCTCGGAGAAGGACTTGAAGACCGAGGAGTTGCCGCTGGAGCTGGCGATCACCTGGACGAGCTTCTGCGGATCGAGGCCGGCCGTGACGCCCAGCATCAGGCCCTCGGCGGCGGCGGCGGCGTTGCAGAAGGCCATCATGTTGTTCACCAGCTTGGCCACCGTGCCGGTGCCCAGCTCGCCCATGTGGATCACGTTGGCGCTGAACGACTGCAGCACGGGAAGCGCATCGTCGAACACCTTCTTGTCGCCGCCCACCATGATGGCGATGGTCGCGGCCTCGGCGCCGACCGTGCCACCGCTCACCGGCGCGTCGAGCATGGCGATGCCCTTGGCGGCCATGGCGGCGCCGATCTTCTTCACCATCGAGGGCGCGTTGGTGCTGAGGTCGATGTAGGTCTGGCCCTTGCTGGCGTTCGCCAGGATGCCGTTGTCGCCCAGGGTGACGGCTTCGACGTCACGCGGCATGGGCAGCGACGTCATGACGATGTCGGCGCCCTTGGTCACGTCGGCGATGGACTTGCCGGCCGTCGCGCCGAGATCGGTGCAGGTCTTCACCGCCTCAGGGTTCAGGTCGAACACCGTGACAGAGTGGTTGCTGCGCTTGATGAGGTTGCGGCACATGGGGCCGCCCATGTTGCCGACGCCGATATATCCAACTTTCAAGGTTCCCTCCTGGAATTAGTGTTGCCGGGACTATACGACAGAAACCCCGGTCCCTTGCTATAAGGACCTAAAGACCGGGAGGAACGACGCCTCATGGCGCGAAACAAGCTGCACCCAATCCCCCATCCGCCGCGCACGCCGCTGCTGGGCAACATGCTGACCGTCGACGGCGATGCCCCGATCCAGGACCTGATGCGGCTCTCGCGCGAGCAGGGCCCGATCTTCTGGCTGGACATGATGGGCACGCCGCTGGTGGTCGTGTCGGGCGCCGATCTGGTGGCCGAGCTGTGCGATGAGAAGCGGTTCGACAAGGCCGTCCGCGGCTCCCTGCGCCGCGTGCGCATGCTGGGCGGCGATGCGCTGTTCACCGCCGAGACGCAGGAGCCCAACTGGCAGAAGGCGCACAACATCCTGCTGCCGACCTTCGCGCACCGCATGATGCAGACCTACCACGAGGGCATGCTCGACATTGCCGACCAGCTCGTGACCAAGTGGGAGCGCTTGAACGCCGACGAGGAGATCGATGTGGTGCGGGACATGACCGCGCTGACGCTCGACACGATCGGCCTGTGCGGCTTCAACTACCGTTTCAATTCGTTCTACCGCTCCGACAACCATCCCTATGTCGAGTCGCTGGTCCGCGCGCTGGAAGCCGTGATGAAGATGCGCGGCCTGCCGCTGGAAGACATCACCCAGCGCAAGAGCCGCAAGAAGCTCGAGCAGGATGTCGGCTTCATGAACGGCATCGCCGACCGCATCATCAAGGAGCGGCGCGAAGTCCCGGCCGACGACACGGCCAAGCCCGACCTGCTGGGCTTCATGCTGAGCGGGCTCGACAAGCAGACCGGCGAGCGGCTCGACGACGTCAACATCCGCTATCAGATGAACACCTTTCTGATCGCCGGTCACGAGACCACGAGCGGGATGCTGTCCTTCGCCGTCTACTTCCTGCTGAACAATCCGCATGTGCTGCAGAAGGCCTACGAGGAGGTCGATCGAGTGCTGGGCCGCGACGTCAATGCGAAGCCCAGCGCTAACCAAGTCAACCAGCTCGTCTATATCGGCCAGATCCTGAAGGAGTCGCTCCGGCTGTGGCCGACCGCGCCGGCCTTCGGTCTATACCCGTACCAGAACGAGACGATCGGCGGGAAATACAAGCTCCGCAAGCGCACGTTCGTGACGGTGCTGACGGCGATGCTCCATCGCGACAAGTCGGTCTGGGGACCGCAGGCTGAGGTCTTCAATCCGGACAATTTCGCGCCCGAGCGCGAGGCGAAGATGCCGGCCTATGCCTACAAGCCGTTCGGCAACGGCCAGCGCGCCTGCATCGGCCGGCAGTTCGCCATGACCGAGGCGGCGCTGGTGCTTGGCATGATCCTGCAGCGCTTCCGCCTGGTCGATCACACGCGCTACCAGCTCAGGATCAAGGAGTCGCTCACCATCAAGCCGGAAGGGCTGGTGATGCGTGTCCGGCTGCGGCCCGACATCGTGCGCGGTAGCGGCCGGGTGGCTGTCGCAACGGCGCCGGCGCCGAGGAAGGCGGCACGCAAGGCGGCCGCGAGCCACGGCACCAGGCTCGCCGTCCTGTTCGGTTCCAACATGGGCACGGCCGAGGAACTCGCGCGCTCGATCGCGGAGGATGCGGAGGCGGCGGGCTTTGCCACGACCCTGGCCGGCCTCGACGACATGGCCGGCAAGCTGCCGACGGAAGGCGCCCTCGCCATTGTCTGCGCTTCCTACAATGGCGGACCGCCGGACAATGCCGTCCAGTTCCTGGCCGGCCTGAAGGAGGCCGCACCGGGCGCGCTCGAAGGCGTGCGCTACACCGTGTTCGGCTGCGGCAACCGTGACTGGGCCTCGACCTACCAGTCGATCCCGCGCCAGATCGACGAGCTGATGGCGGAGAAGGGCGCCGAGCGGATCTTCGCGCGCGGCGAGGGCGATGCGAAGGAGGACCTCGATGGCAACTTCCAGTCCTGGTACGAGCCGATGCTGCCGGCCGTGGCCGACAAGCTCGGTGTCAAGCTGGAAGCTGACAACGGTGCCGCCCAGGAACCGCTCTATCAGGTGCAGCCGGTCGACAAGCCGCCCGTCAATCCGATCATCGGCGGCAACGGCGCGCTGCCGATGCAGGTCCTGGCCAATCGCGAGCTGCAGAACCCGGAAACCTCGGGCCGTAGCACACGGCATATCGAGGTCCTGCTGCCCGATGGCGTGAGCTATCGCGCCGGCGATCATCTCAGCATCGTGCCGCAGAACGGCGCCGCCCTGATCGAGCGGGCGGTGCGGCGCTTTGGCTTCGCGCCCGGCGCGCATGTCGAGCTGGTCGCGGCCGAGGGACGGCGCGCCTCCCTGCCGACGGGCGAGGCCATCGCGGTCCATCGCCTGCTGGCCGACTATCTCGAGCTCCAGCTTCCCGCGACGCGCAAGCAGATCCAGGCGATGGCCCTGCACACGCGCTGTCCCTTCACGCGGCCCAAGCTCGAGGCGCTGTTGGAGGAGGAACGTTTCAGGGCGGAGATCCTGGCCAAGCGCAAGTCGGTGCTCGACCTCTTGGAGGAGTTCCCGGCCTGCGAATTGCCGTTCGCGGCCTTCCTCGAAATGATGCCGCTGATGGTGCCGCGCTATTACTCGATCTCGTCCTCGCCGGTTGCCGACGGCGCGCGCTGCTCGGTGACGGTCGCGGTGGTCGAGGGGCCGGCGCGGTCGGGCGCGGGCCTCTATCATGGCATCTGCTCCAACCATCTCGCGCGACAGGCGGCCGGATCGACGGTGCAGGCCTTCGTCAAGGAGACGAAGGTCGGCTTCCGGTTGCCGGTCGATCCGGCCGCACCCATCATCATGATCGGACCGGGTACCGGCCTCGCGCCGTTCCGCGGCTTCCTGCGCGAACGCGCGGCCTTGAAGGCGCAGAACCGCACCCTGGGACCGGCGATGCTGTTCTTCGGCTGCCGTCATCCCGATCAGGATTTCATCTATGCCGGCGAGCTCAAGGAACAGGCCGAAGCCGGCCTCGTTGACCTGCACGTCGCCTTCTCGCGCCACGACGGAAAGAAGACCTACGTGCAGGATCTCTTGAAGGACAATGCCGAGAAGGTAGCGGCCCTGATCGATCAGGGCGCTATCCTCTATGTCTGCGGCGACGGCGGACGCATGGAACCCGACGTGAAACGCGCGCTGATGGCCATCCATCGCGAGAAAACGGGCGCGGACAAAGCGGCGGGCGAGGCCTGGATGGGCGGGCTCGCCGCCGACAATCGCTACGTGCTGGACGTGTGGGCGAGCAGCTGACCCGCGACGCCGAGCGCGCGCGTTCGCTCAGGCGCGTCAAGCTCGCCGCGACCTTGCTGCTGGTCGCGACGGCGGCGCTGTTCATCGTGGCGCGGCACTACGAGCCGGTTCACTGGATCTGGGGTTATGTCGCGGCCTTCGCCGCGGCGGCCACGGTGGGCGGGCTGGCCGACTGGTACGCCATCGTCGCGCTGTTCCGCCGGCCTCTGGGACTGCCGATTCCGCACACCGCGATCGTGCCGCGCAACCATCATCGCATCGCCGAGAATCTCGGCGAGTTCATCGAGACGAACTTCCTGGCGCCCGAGCCGGTCGAAGCCCGCCTGCGCGAAGTCGACTTCGCCGCCCTCGTGGCCGAGTGGCTGAGCGATCGCGACCGCAGCGCCGCCCTCGCCGGATTCATGCTGCGGCTGGTGCCGCAAGCCCTCTCCGCGATCGAGCAGGGCGGCCTCAAGGGATTCCTCGGCCAGCGCGCGATGGCCGAGCTGCAGCGCATCGAACTCGCCCCGCTGGCGGAAGGCCTCCTCACCGCCGTCATGGAAAAGGGACGCCATCAGCGTCTGCTCGACGAACTGCTGGTCGCGCTGGAGAAGGTGCTGGCCAACGAGGAGACCCTTGCCGCCTTGCGCGAAAAAATCCGCGATGAGCTGCCGGTGCTGTTCAATCTCTACCGCGCCGACGCCTATCTGCTGCGCAAGATCGTCGCCTCGACCACCGCCTTCATCAAGGAAGCCCGCGCCGATGCCGATCATCCGCTGCGGCGGGAGTTCGACAGTTTTGTTGCAAATTTCATAGACCGTCTGCGCACGTCGAAGGCTTTTGCCCGGCGCGCCGAGCGCCTGAAGCGCGACCTGCTGGCGCGGCCGGAGGTCGCGACGATCGCGGAAGGGGCATGGGACAGCGTGCGCTCGTTCCTCGAACAGGACGCGCACGCCGAAAACAGCCAGGTGCGCGGGCAACTCGAGATCATGCTGGTCGATGTCGGCGGTCAGCTCGCAACCGATCCTGTGATACGTACAGAGATCAATCGCGGCATGGTGCGGGTCCTCGCAGATTTCGTGCAGAGTCAGAAGAGCGGCGTCGGCCGCTTCATCGCCGATCAGGTGAAGTCGTGGGACATCGACGTGCTGATCGGCCGCATCGAGCTGACGGTCGGACGCGACCTGCAATATATCCGTTTCAATGGTGCAATGATTGGTGGTGTCGCCGGTTTGGCCTTGCACGCGCTGGAACAGGGGTTGAAGCTGCGCCTGTAACCGACAGGAGGTTCCCATGGCCGATGCGACGCAGCCCTTCACCGATATGTTCAAGAAGTTCGGTGAGCAGCTGAAGGTGCCTGCCTTCGACATGTCGAAGATGATGGAGCACCACCAGAAGAATTTCGATGCGATGACGCGCTCGTGGCAGGCGATGGCCGGCGGTGCGAGCGAGATCGCGCAGAAGCAGAAGGAAATCTTCGAGGCCGCGATGAAGGACATGGCCGAGATGGCGCAGTCCTACAAGCCGGGCGGCAATCCGCAGGACGTGATGGCCAAGCAGGCCGAGTTCGCCAAGAAGGCGATGGACGCGGCGATCGCCAACACCAAGGACATCGCCGAGCTGGTGCAGAAGTCCAGCACCGAGGCCTTCAAGATCGTGCAGGACCGGATGAAGGAATCCTACGAAGAGATCCGCACCAGCGTCGAGAAGAAGTCGTAGAGCGTCTCAATTGGAGCGCGCCACTCCAGTGGCGCTCATGCCCTGCTGATCGACGAGCTTGAGCGCCACTGGAGTGGCGCACTCCATTGAGACGACGGGAATTAGTCCCGCCGCCAGTCCGGGAAGACGAGGCTCTTCCAGCCGGAGCGATCGAATTTCTTCCACTGGCTCTCGGGCTGGGCGAGACGATCGGCGACCGCATAGACGGCCGCCGGATGGTGGCCGAGGCCACAGTGGCTGCCATAGACCTCGATATTCTCGGCCTGTTCGCCCTCTTCGTTGAGGCAGGTCTGCCAGGCGCAGATGCCGTCCGTCCGGCTGAACACCGAGGTCGTCGGAACCGGCGGCGACGCGGCGAGCGCGCCGGCCATGTTGTGATCGCTATCCTCGACGCTCTGGCCCGACGCGAACTCATAGACGCGCCAGGCATTCGTCGCCTTGGGACTGCCGGCAAAGGGACTGCCGAGGCTGATCACCGTGCGCACCTTGTCGGGCACGAGCTTGGCGAGTTGGCGGGCATAGATGCCGCCGAGGCTCCAGCCCACCAGGCTGATCTTGCGATGGCCATAGCGCTCGTAGAGCTCTTCCAGGCGATCCAGCATGCCCGATTCGATGCCAGGCCGCAGGCCGAGATTGCGGCCCTGCTTCCAGCCATGCACGGCATAGCCTTGTGCCTTCAGGAAGGAACGCAGCGGCTGCGTCGAGAGATCGCCGGCCAGCAGGCCGGGCAGGACGAGGACCGGATGGCCGTCGCCACGCGGCGCGGCGGCAAGCCACGGTCGCAGCAACATGAAGGCACCAAGCTCCTGCAGGGCGCGTCCTTCGAGGAACAGAAGCGCCTTGGAGGGAGGACGCAGCGCTTCAGCGACAGCCGTCATTTTGGCTCCTTGTTCGGTGTCACAAGAGTCTCACATATCGGAAGGGCGCGGAAGGGTTTCAACCGGGCACGACCGCCTTCTTCAGCTCCTGCGTCGCCTCGACCAGGTAGTCACCGAGCACGGCGACGTCCGGAACCGCGCGCCGGTCGGCTGTGAGCCCGAAGTTGAGCGCATCCATGTAGCTCTGGACCGTGATGTTGAGCGCCGCGCCATGCGCGGGGATCGACACCGGATGCAGTGCCGTCACCCTGGCGCCGGCGCAGTAGAGCGGCATCGGCGGACCGGGCACGTTGGAGATGGTGACGTTCATCGGCATCGGCAGCTTGTCGGCGAGGCCGCTGCGTCCATAGACCAGCATCATGAGCTGCAGCAGGATCGGTGCGCCCACGAAGGCGAAATCCTGCGGGACGGCGTCCCGGAACGTGCCGGCGATCTGCTTGGACTCGGTCGAGGATTTGACGATCGCGCGCAGCCGTTCCGCCGGATCGGCGACGTCGGTGGCGAGCTGGCACAGCATGCCGAAGACCTGGTTGTTCTGCCGCGTATCGCCGGGCTCGCGCAGGCTGATCGGCACACCGGCGATCAGCGGCTTGTCGGGAAGCTGGCCCTTCTCCTGCAGGTACCGGCGCAGCGCGCCGCTGCACACGGCCATCACCACGTCGTTCAGCTTGGCGCCGCTTGCCTTGGCGATCGCCTTGGCGTCGCTCAAGGAGATCGTACGGGCGGCATAGCTGCGCTCGCGTGTGATCGTGGCATTGAACGGTGTCTTCGGCACATTGAGCGTCGGCAGCTGGCTGGCGAGGCTCTGCAGCGTGCCCAGCGCCTTGGGCACCTCGCCCGGCTTGCCGAGGAAGGCACTGGCCATTGAATTCATGATGTCGGGCGCGGCCTGCAGCATCTTCAACTGCTGGCGCATCATGTTGCCCATGATGTCGGCGATGCCCTTGATCGGATCGACCGCGGTGGGCGAGTTGGGCGCCGACGTCGTGCTCGCGGGCTTGGGCGGAGGCGGAGCCACGTCGCGCGGCGTTGCGCTCACATCGTAGAGCGCCTTGTTGATCGCCATGCCGGCACCGCCATCGATCGCGGCGTGATGGACCTTGGAATAGAGAACGCCCTGGCCGTTCGCGAGACCGGTGATGACATAGAACTGCCAGAGCGGCCGACTGCGATCGAGCGTGTTGGCGTGCAGCCGCGAGATCACTTCCTCGAGCTGGGCTTCGGTGCCGGGCGCGGGGAGTGCCGTCTCGCGCAGATGGTAGTCGAGATCCAGCGTGGTCTCGTCGACCCAGCCGGGATGGTCGAGATCGTAGAGCGACGGCGCGAGGCGCTTGGAGAAGATCGGGATCGTGTGCAGCCGGCTTTCGAAGAACTTCCGGAAGTGCCGGTAGAAGCTGCCCTCGAAGCCCTGGGGCAATTCGAAGTAGGTGAGACCCGCGACGTGCATCGGGGTCTCCGGCGTCTCCAGGTAGAGAAACGAGGCGTCGATTCCGGAAAGCTGCTGCAGGTCCATTGGCGTCCTCCCGAGGTCCGCCCGTTGTTCGTTATTGGACCGTTTGTCCTCCGCCAGGGTCCGGGAAGGCAAGAGGGTGTCGATGGGGTGCGTTTCTAAGATGTTGAATTACAATGATAATCTATTTTGTATATCGCAACGCACAAATTTATGTTGCATCGCACAATCGCAATCCCATATACGGCCCGTCGCCAGAGAGATTCACAACACCCAATTGCAGGAGTCCACACCATGACCACCCAGACCCCCGCCATCGACACCGTCATCGAGCACGCCAACGAGACCACCAAGGCCGCCGGCGAGCGCGTTCGTGAGTTCGCCCAGATCGGCGTCCGCAAGGCCACCGAGGGCTTCGACAAGATCAGCCAGGCCGCGCAGACCGCGTCGGAAGAGCTGAACACGCAGTACACGCAGGCTCGCGAGGGCGCCACGAAGGCCAGCCTGAAGATCCTCGACGTCGCCAAGGAAGACGCCGACGCCGGCTTCGCCGCGATGCGCGATTTCCTCGCCGCCAAGTCGCCGCTCGAGGCGTTCGACGTCTCGGCCAAGTACTGGCGCGGCCGCATCGAGACCCGCATAGCCCAAGCGCAGGACCTTGGCGCGTTCGTGCGCAAGACGGCCGACGAGGCCGTCCGCCCCGTCCAGGAGCGCATCGAGAAGTTCACGAAGACTGCGGCTTAAGACGCCACGCTCTTTTTCGATCGAAGGCCCGTCCGCGAGGACGGGCCTTTTTTCGTGAGCCGACGCTATAGTGGGTCCAACAAGGTTTCGGGAGGAACGACGTGGACCGCTTCTGGCTCAAGAGCTATCCGCCGGGCGTGCCGGCGGACATCGATCCATCGGCCTATGCCAGCGTGGTCTCCCTGTTTGAGGAAAGCTTCTCCAAGCATCGCGACAAGAAGGCCTATGTCTGCATGGACAAGGCGCTGACCTTCGGCGAGATCGATTCCCTGTCGACGGCGCTTGGGGCGTGGCTGCAGGGCAGGGGCCTGAAGCGCGGCGCGAGAGTCGCGATCATGATGCCGAACGTGCTGCAGTATCCGGTGGCGGTCGCCGCCGTGCTGCGCGCGGGCTTCATCGCCGTCAACGTCAACCCGCTCTACACGGCCCGCGAGCTGGAACATCAGCTGAAGGATTCCGGGGCCGAAGCGATCATCATCCTCGAGAACTTCGCGACGACGCTGCAGCACGTCATCGTGGAGACCGCAATCAGGCATGTCGTGGTCGCCTCGATGGGCGATCTGCTGGGCTTTCCCAAGGGCCTGATCGTCAACTTCGTCGTCCGCACCATGCGCAAGATGGTGCCGGACTGGTCGCTGCCGGGTCATGTGAAGTTCAACGATGCCGTGAGCGCGGGTCGTCGTCTGACGCTCGCCAAGCCGCAGCTCGGTCCCGACGATGTCGCGGTCCTTCAGTACACGGGCGGCACGACGGGCGTTTCGAAGGGCGCGACGCTGCTTCATCGCACCCTGGTCGCCAACCTGCTGGCCTCGGAAGCCTGGATGCAGCCCGGCCTCAAGCGCAGGAAGATCAGCGGCCAGACCACCATCGTCTGCGCCCTGCCGCTCTATCACGTGTTTGCGTTCGTCACCTGCGGCCTGCTCGGCCTGCGCACCGGCGCGCTCAACATCCTGATCCCCAATCCGCGCGATCTCGCCGGCACGATCAAGGATCTGGCCAAGCACAGAATCAACATCTTCCCGGCCGTGAACACGCTGTTCAACGGGCTTGCCAACAATGCCGCGTTTGCCAGGCTCGACTTTTCCGAGCTGGTGATCTCGAACGGCGGTGGCACGGCGGTACAGGAAGCCGTCGCGAAGAAATGGCTCGCCGTCACCGGCTGTCCGATCTGCGAAGGCTATGGCCTCAGCGAGACCTCGGCGGGCGTCACCTGCAATCCCACCGATTCGGAGGCCTACACGGGCACGATCGGCCTGCCGCTGCCCAACGTCGAGATCCGCATCCTCGACGATGCCGGCAAGGACGTGGCGCTGGGAGAACGGGGCGAGATCGCGATCCGTGGTCCGCAGGTCATGCGGGATTACTGGCAGCAGCCGGAGGAGACCGCGAAGGTCATGACGCCGGACGGCTTCTTCAAGTCGGGCGACATCGGCATCATGGATGCGCGCGGCTACACCAAGATCGTGGATCGCAAGAAGGACATGATCCTGGTCTCGGGCTTCAACGTCTATCCCAACGAGGTCGAGGAGGTCGTTGCGGCCCATCCCGGCGTGCTGGAATGCGCGGTGGTCGGCATTCCGGATGCCAACACCGGCGAGGCCGTCATGCTGTTCGTGGTGAAGAAGGATCCCAACCTCACCAGGGAAGCGCTGGCCGCCTACTGTCACGAGGAGCTGACCGGCTACAAGCGGCCGAAGTACATCGAGTTCCGGGCCGACCTGCCCAAGACCAATGTCGGCAAGATCCTTCGCCGCGAACTGCGGGACGGAGCGGTCAAGAAGGCGGCATAAATCGCGCAGGGAACCTGCAACCCTCGGGGCACGTTCCGGAGCCAGGAAATTCCCTGGAGGATCCCCTCATGAACGTCCCGAAGATTTTGGCCGTGACTGCCTTCGGCCTGTCCGCCGCCGCCTGCAGCAGCACGACCTACGAAACCCGCACGGCCAGCACTCCCTATGCCGTGACCACCTCCGAGCAGGCCTGCATGGACTATGGCTTCCGGCCGGGCACCGACAATTACAATCGCTGCGTCTCCCGCGAGGCGGCCGCCCGCGCCCAGGGCCGCGTCCCGGTTGGCTACACCGTCGCCAGCCTCGACGCCGATGCCCGAAACGCCTGCTATTCCTACGGTCTGACGCCGGGCAGCTCGATGTACGATCGCTGCGTGGGCCGTGAAATCGATGCCCGCCGCTACCGCGACCAGGCCTACGTGACCCCGGTTCCGGCGCCGGCCCCGGCCTATTCGACGACCACCTACTACACCACGCCGCCGGCCGCCCCGACCTATTACGGCCCTGCGACAACGGTTTCGACCACCACCTATGCCACTCCGCCGGTCGCCTACCAGCCCACCCCGCCGGCCGGCGTTGAGGCCTTCCGTGACGAGTATGGTTTCCGCTATGATGGGCAGGGAAACAGGCTCGACCGCAGCGGCAACATCATCAGCCCGCAGTCGACCGTACGATGAGGGGGTCTAATGGCTGCGAGACGTGTTTTGGCCGCGACGCTCGGCGTGTCGATGCTCGCTGCCTGCGATCCGCTGCCCCAGCCCCTTTACAGTGAGACCACGCCGCCGCCGGCCTATCGGGCCCAGCCGGGCGGCGTTCGCGTCGACAACGAAGGCTTCCAGCTCGATCCGGAAGGCTACCGGATCGCCAAGAGCGGCGAGCGTATCGGGATCATCGACGTGCCGGCCAAGACGGCGGGCGACAATTCCAATGCCGTCGCCGGTTACTACATCAGCAATACCGGCCAGAATGCCCCGGGCCGCGTGGCGTCGAGCGAAGGCGCCACGACCGGGGCGAACAGCATGAACCTGCCGACGCCGTCGCAGATGCCGCAGCAGGCGCCGATCACTCCGGCGCCGGCCAACGTGCCGCCGCCGGCCGGCTACCGCTGAGCACGGGTACACCTATTCGATCTTGATGCCGGCGGCCCGGATCACTGGCGCCCATTTCGCGATCTCGTCACGGATGAACTTCGCCGTGAGTTCGGGCGTGGTGTCGGTCGTCGGCACGGCCGCGATGTCCTCCAGGAACTTGATGGTGGCCGGATCCTTCATCATCCGGCGCGACGCCTGGTCGAGTACCTCGACCACGGGCTGCGGCACGTTGGCCGGGCCCAGGATCAGGTTGAACGTATAGGCCTCGTAGCCCTTCACGCCGGCCTCGATCATCGTCGGAACTTCCGGGGCGACCGGCGCGCGCTTGGAATAGGCATAGGCGAGGATGCGGACCTTGCCGGCCTTGTGGAGCGGCAGGGTCGTGCTGAAGGTCTCGAACATCCAGGCGGTCTGGCCGCCCATCATGTCCTGCAGCGCCGGCATCGAGCCCTTGTAGGGGATGTGCTCGACATCCATGCCGCCGACCTCGCGCTTGAAGTACTCGCCGGCGAGATTGATGATCGAGCCGGCACCCGAAGATCCGTAGGAATACTTGCCCGGATTCTTCTTCATCAGCTCGACGAGGCCCATCACCGTGTCGGGCATGTCCATGCGCGCGACCAGCACCAGTGGGTTGACGCAGATCGACGAGATCGGCGTGAAGTCCTTCACCGCATCGTAGGCCGGCTTGGCGAAGGCGGTCGGGTTGATGGCGTGGGTGGACGAGGGCGCGCAGAGCAGTGTGTAGCCGTCGGGCTTGGCGTTCTTCACGTCGACCGCGCCGATCGAGCCGGCGGCGCCGGCCTTGTTGTCGACGATGACCTGCTGGCCGAGGATCGTGGAGAGCTTCTCGGCGGCCATGCGGCCGATGATGTCGGTCGGCCCGGCCGGCGCGAAGGGAATGACGAAGCGGATCGTCTTGTCGGGATACTTGCCCTGGGCGCGGGCAAAGGACGGCGCAGCAAAAGCTGCGGCGCCCGCGACGATGAGGTAGCGGCGTTTCATCTTGTTGTTTCCTCCGTTGTTGCCTGCAGACTAGCCGAGCCGGCTTGACCCGCCAACGACCCGCGACCGGCTTCACGGGCGGGAAGCCTGGAAATCCTTGCCATGGGGCCTGAATTGCGCGGCAGGAACCCATCGTATAGATTGCCGCCATGTCGCACTTCTTTCTTCCCGGCGCGCGCATGGCGCGATGTATCGAGGCCTGAGGCCCAGCGGGCCCTGTTAGCCTTCGTTCGTATTTGAGTCGGGAGAAGGGGCGATGTCCCTCGTCGTTTACAACACGCTGTCGCGCGAGAAGGAGCCGTTCGTACCGCTGGATGAGTCGCATGTGCGCCTCTATGTCTGCGGTCCGACCGTCTACGACTACGTCCATATCGGCAACGCGCGGCCGGTCGTCGTGTTCGACGTGCTTTACCGGCTGCTGAAGCGCCACCATCCGAGTGTCACCTATGTCCGCAACATCACGGACATCGACGACAAGATCATGGTGCGCGCCGCCGAGAACAAGGAATCCATCGAGGCGCTGACGGCGCGTACGGCGGCTGCCTACCAGAGCGACATGGGTCGTCTGGGTGCGCTGTCGCCGGACGTCGAGCCGCGCGCCACCAAGTATGTCGGCGAGATGATCGCGCTGATCGAGCGGCTGGTCGCGCGCGGCCATGCCTATGCCGGGGAAGGCCACGTGCTGTTCGACGTGCCCAGCATGGAAGACTATGGCCGCCTGTCGCGCCGCTCGCATGACGAGCTGATCGCCGGCGCGCGGGTCGAGGTCGCGCCCTACAAGAAAGACCCCGCCGACTTCGTTCTGTGGAAGCCGTCGACCGATGCGCAGGCGGGCTGGCCCAGCCCCTGGGGCCGCGGCCGTCCGGGCTGGCATATCGAGTGCTCGGCCATGAGCGGCGCGCTGCTTGGCGAGACGTTCGACATCCATGCCGGCGGTCTCGACCTCATCTTCCCGCACCACGAGAACGAGATCGCGCAGAGCCGCTCGGCCTTCGGTCATGCCATCATGGCGAAGTACTGGATGCACAACGGCTTCCTGAACATCTCCGGCGAGAAGATGAGCAAGTCGCTCGGCAACTTCTTCACCGTGCACGAGCTGCTCGACCAGTATCCCGGCGAGGTGATCCGCCTGCTGCTGCTGTCGGCGCAATACCGCCAGCCGCTCGACTTCACGCACGAAGGTCTTGCCCAGGCCAAGGGCACGCTCGACCGCTGGTACGGGCTGCTGCGCGGCAAGGCGCTGGAAGAGAAGCCGATCCCGGCCGCGGTCGAGGATGCGCTGTCGGACGACCTCAACACGCCGCTGGCCATCAGCGCGCTGCACCAGCTGCGCGATCCGTCGGAACTGAAGGCGGGCGCCTCCGCGCTCGGCTTGCTGCAGCAGGACCCCGAAGCCTGGTTCCGCTGGATGCCGGCAGCCGCGGCCGATGGTCCGTCGGATGCCGAGATCGAGGCGGCGATTGCCGCCCGTCAGGCCGCGCGCAAGGCCAAGGACTTCAAGGAGTCCGACCGCATCCGCGACGACCTCAAGGCCAAGGGTGTGATTCTCGAGGACGGGCCGAAGGGCACGACCTGGAAGAGGGGCTAGCGCATTCTGATGCGCTGGCGGGCGGCAGCGCCTTCTGAGGCGCGAGAGCCCGCACGGTGCAGAAAAGGCAGTGCTGCCTCGAACGTCACCTCTTCTCGAAGATGATGCTCTGCACGGCGCGGCCGAAATAGCCCTGGCGGTCGGCGAGCCGCGCGGCGGCGATGCCGACCGAGTCCGGGCCGATCCAGGTTTCCGCGTCGAGCAGCACCCAGTCGCCGACCGGCTCGCGGCCGAGACTGACGGTCAGGTCGGCGTTGATGAACGTCCACTCGTTCATGTCGAAGACGGACGAGGTGCCGTTGCAGAAATCGGCGGCGATGACGGCGCGCATCAGCGGCGAGATCGCTGCCCCCTCCACGATCGGCCGCGTCGCGCGATACCAGACGGCGGCCGGGCCGGGGATGCGGAAGCCGCCCTTTGCCGTGCGCATCTCGATGCCCTTCAGGAAAGGTGTTTTCGTCGCGAAGAATTCCGGTGGGGCACACTCTTCCGGCATCGCGAGCGAGACCGGCGGCCCGTTGGCGATCGCCGGCATCTCCTTGGGATCGATGCGGATGCGCAGCGCGCTGGCCCGCACGACCTCGGCGCCGTCGGCGAGCAGCCGCAACGATACGAGCTGGATCTTGCGGCCCTCGCGGACGATCTCGGTCTCGATGGTGAGTGGGGCCACCGGCACCGGCCGCATCAGGTCGACGGTGAGGCGGGCGACGCGCATCGGCACGGGCGACGGCAGTCGTTCGACGGCCCAGCAGATCAACGAAGAAGGGGCCGCTCCGTGCTGCAGCTTGGGGCTCCACGGACCGCCGGCGAAGGCGCTGGTTTCGACAGTGGTGCCCTCGACGCGATAGATCGCTTCCATACGCTTCAGCTCCGGATGAACCGGAGCAGGTCGTCGTTGAAGCGCTCGCGGTCGGTGATGAAAAGCCCGTGGGGCGCGCCTTCATAGACTTCGATCCTACTCCCGGCAATCGCCGCTCCCGTGCGACGTGCGTTGCCCGGCATGGTCGGCATGTCGTCCGACCCGTAGACGATCAGGGTCGGTACGTGGATCGCGCGCAGGTCCGAGCGGAAGTCGGTCTCCGTGAAAGCGCGCAGGCATTTCTCGAGCGCACCGGCATCGGCCTGATAGGCCATGTCGAGCGCCCACCTCACGGTCTCGGGCGCCGCGTCATTGCCGAGCAGGCCGGGAGCACCCGCCGCCAGATAGGCCTTCGGATCGGCCTTCAGGGCAACGACGAGTTGGTCGAAAATCTGCCGGTCGGTGCCCTCGGGATTGTCTTCGGTCTTCACCGCAAAGGGTGTCGTCGGCGCGACGAACATCGTCCGTGCGATACGCTTGCCGGCATGCCGCGCGAAGTAGCGGGCGATCTCGCCGCTGCCCATCGAGTGTCCGACCAGCGTGGCATCCGTCACGTCGGTCTGTGCGAGCACCGAGGCGAGATCGTCGGCCAGCGTGTCGTAGTCGTAGCCGGCGGGCGGCTTGGACGAGCGTCCGTGCCCGCGGCGATCGTAGGTGATGGCCCGATGTCCGTGGGCTGCGAGAAACGCGACCTGCTCCCGCCAGATCTCGCCCGACAACGACCAGCCGTGGATGAAAACGACCGGCGTGCTGCTGCCCCCGTTACCGCCAGTGTCGCGAAAGGCGAGCGTCTGTCCGTCGTGCGTGTCGATGAAGCCGTCAGCCATGATTGTCCTCCTTCGGTGCACGGGAGATGCGCCCGGAGGTCCCCGAGGTCGATGACGCGGCAGGTAATGACTTGACGGTCCCTTGTATTTAACATAGTTGTTAAATATGGATATGCTCTCCCAGACCTTCTCCGCCCTCGCGGATCCCACGCGTCGCGCCATCCTCGCGCGGCTTGCCAGCGGCGGTGCCACCGTCGGTGAATTGGCCGAGCCGTTCGACATGTCGCTGCCGGCGGTGTCGCGGCATCTCAAGGTGCTGACGGATGCCGGGCTGATCGAGCGCCATACGGAGGCGCAGTGGCGTCGCTGCGAGCTGCGCGGCGAGGGGCTGCGCGCCGCGGCCGACTGGATCGACCATTACCGGAAATTCTGGGAGGCCAGCTTCGATCGCCTCGATGCCTTTCTCAAGCGTACCGAACCCACGCCCGATCCAAATCCCAGGCCGACGAAAGGAACGCCCCGTGCCCGACGCAAGACTCGATAACAACACGCTGCATCTCAGCCGCATCTTCGACGCACCGCGCGAACGCGTGTTCGAGGCGTGGACGAACCGGGACCAGTTCGTCCAGTGGATGTGCCCGCCCGGTGTCGAGATCACGGTCTGCGAGATCGACGTTAGGCGCGGCGGTGCCTGGCGCATCGACGGTCGCCATCCTGGCGGGATCTTCTCTTCGTCGGGCGTCTATCTCGAAGTCGTGCGGCCGGAGCGGTTGGTCTTCACCTGGGCGCACCATGCCGACGGCGACTTCGCGCGCCCGCGCGGCCACGAGACGACAGTGCGGGTCGAGTTGCGCGCCATGGGTGATCGCACAGAGCTCATTCTGATCCACGGCCCGTTCGCCGACGCCGACAGCTTCGGCAATCACCAGCGCGGCTGGGCCGGCACCTTCGACAAGCTCGTCGCATTCCTCGGGAGGACCGCATGACCACGCATCCCGTCGTTTCCCACGAGGCCTGGCTGGCGGCGAGCCGCGAGCTGCTCGCGAAGGAGAAGGAGTTCACGCGGCTGCGGGACGAGCTGTCGCGCGAGCGACGTGCATTGCCCTGGGAACGGGTCGAGAAGGATTATTCCTTCGAAACGCCGGAAGGACGCGTCGCCCTGGCCGATCTGTTCGGCGGGCACCGCCAGCTCCTGGTCTATCACCTGATGTTCGGTCCGGACTGGACCGAGGCCTGCAAGAACTGCTCGTTCTGGGCCGACAATTTCAATGGCATCGACGTGCATCTCGCGCAACGCGATACGGCGCTGGTCGCCGTGTCACGGGCGCCGCTCGCGAAGCTGGAAGCCTACAAGAAGCGGATGGGCTGGACCTTCCGCTGGGTGTCGTCGGGCGAGAGCGACTTCAATTTCGACTACAAAGTGAGCTCGCCGCCGGGCGAGGACGAGATGGACTATAATTTCGGGACGATGAAGGTCGGGCCGGGAGAAATGCCGGGCCTCAGTGCCTTCCGACGCGGCGACGATGGCGCGATCTATCACACCTACTCGACCTACGCGCGCGGCATTGAAATGGCGAACGGCGCTTACCACCTGCTTGATCTGACCTCGAAGGGCCGCGACGAGGCCGGGCTTCCCTTCACCATGAGCTGGGTGAAACGCCGCGACCAATACTGAGGATGAGAGGGTCGTCATGAAGGCAGTCTGGCAAGGCAAGGTGATTGCCGAGAGCGACCGCACGCTCGAAGTCGGCGGTTATCGTTACTTTCCGCGCGATGCCGTCCAAATGGATTTGCTGAAGCCGACGCCCAAGACCGGCAGCGACCTCGAATGCCCACACGGTGTGCAGTTCTATGACGTCGTCGAGGGCGAGACGCGCAGCCCGCGTGCGGCATGGTCCTACGAGGCGCCGCAGGAGAAGATGAAGCCGGTCGATCACTGGATCGGCTTCTGGGAAGACGTGAAGGTCGCTTAGTTAAGAGACGGGACTAAAAGAAAACGGCCGGCGAATGCCGGCCGTTTCGATTCTGGCAGCAGGAGCGTTTTAGCGCGCCGGCGAGATCGCCGTGATCGTCAGCGGCGTCGTCATGCCGATCACGACGTCGCCCACCTTGATCTTCTTCAGCATGTCCTGCTTGGCGATGGAGTTGGCCGAGTAGGTGCGGACCGGGCCGCCGCGGCCGTCGATCACCGAGACCGAGTTCTTCGCGAGGTCGACGGCGACGACCGTGAGGGTGAAGCGGCCGGCCTCGACATCGGTCTGGTTCGTCGCGCCCATCTGGTCCTTGCGGGCGAGCTGGGCGCCCGGGCCCTTCTGGCGCAGGTTCAGCATGGTCACCACCTCGGAGTAGGTGATGTTGGCCATCGATCCGTCGTCGATCGCATCCAGGTTACGGACGCTGTCGGCCACGGGGAGGATCTCGAGCTGGCCGTTCGGCATGGTGAAGGCCACCGTGCGGCTTTCCGGATCGGCCGATTCGATCTTGACCCGCTGCGTGACGACGTTGTTGAAGGCCACGCCTTCGCGCGGGACGGCCGTCACCTGCGCCGATGCCTGCCCGCCGGGCAGGCCCACGCCGATCGCCAGAACGGCCGCGAACAGGGAAACGCCAGCGGTCATCTTCATCGAACGGATCGTCATTGCCGTGTACCTCGCAAAACCCCTAACGCGCCGGACAATAGCGATCCGAACACGCGAAGCAACCACCAAGGCCGTGAGGTTCTCAGGCAAAATGGGACAGCACGGCCCTGGCGACGACGTCGGGCTGGTCGAGATAGGCCAGATGGCCGGCATTTGCGACCGTTTCGACCCGTGTAGCCCCGTTGATCGCCTTGGCGAACCGGCCGGCGTAGCTTGGCGGTAACACGCCGTCCCGCTCACCCCACAGGATCAGGGTCGGCGTCTCGATCAGGCCGAGCCGCTTCTCCAGCCGGGTATTGCCGAGCGGCCAGAAGGCGCGGGCGGCGGCTTCCGAGGCTCGGGTCATCTCGATCGGCCATTCCACCGAATTGGCGCCCTCCGGCGCGGCGACCAGGTTGTTCCAGTTGGCCGCCTCGGCGCACATCAGGCTCGGCAGCACGTCCCTGCGCTGCGCCCAGGGATCGGCGGCGGGCTCCTTGTCATCGAACAGGCCGAAGGGGGCGATCAGGACGAGCTTGCCGACATGGCCGGGGAAGATCGCCGCCATTTCGGCTGCGAAGGCGCCGCCCACCGAGGCGCCCACCAGGTCGGCGCCGGCGAGGCCCGCTTTGTCGACGATCTGGCGCACCGCCAGCACCCAGTCGAGATGCGTGTCGAGCTCGTTGTGGCCCGTCGCGCCGGGATAGCCGGGCAGGGACGGCGCGATCACCGTCCGGGTCTCGGCGAGCCTGTCGAGGAAGGGCAGCCAGCGCGGCAGGCCTCCGAGGCCGGCCAGGAAGCCTAGCTTGGGACCGGTGCCCTTCGTCCAGACGCGGCAGGGGTGGCCGTTAACGTCGACGGTGGTGGTCGCGGGTTCGGACACGAGGCTACTCCGCGGCGACGGTCTGCGGGCGGAAGGCCGGGATCGCGGCGCGCTGGCCCTTCGCCATGGGCTTGGGCCACCACCTGTTTTCCCACTCGCCGAACAGGTCCTTCACCTTCGGCATCACCTGCTCGGCGAACAGGCGCGTGTTGTACTTGGTCGTGTCCTTGCTCATGTTGCCGTACTGCAGCAGCAGCATGAGGTTGCCGACATTCAGGCTCGTGCCGACATGGCGGATCTGCTCCGCCACTTCATCGGGCGTGCCGATGATCACGTATCCGCCGTCGACGATGTCCTTCATGTTGGTGGCCTTCAGCGCCGCCTTGGCCGCGGGATTGGCGACATTGGCGGCCTTGGACACCATGCTCTGGATGCCGGCGCGCTGCGTCGCCTCCGTCGTATAGCCGGGCGGCTGGGCGAAGCGCGGATCGATGTGCAGGCAACGGCCGTAGAAATACTCGGCCGGCTCCGTATAGAGGTCGAGCGCCTGCTGGCGGCTCTCGGCCACGCCGACGAACTGCAGGAAGCCCGCGCGGTAGGGATTGCGGTCCTTGCCGAGCTTGTCCATCTCGTTCCAGAAGCCCTGCATCGTCGCCAGGCCGGCCTTGTAGCCGTAATACGACAGATAGCAGTAGACGTAGTCCATCTCCGCGCACCACCGCCACGTCTCGACCGAGCCGCCGCCCGGGATCCAGATCGGTGGATGCGGATCGTCCTGGATCGGACGCGGCCAGATGTTGACGTAGCGCTGCTGGTTGTAGCGGCCGTTGAAGGCGAAGGTATCCTTCTCGGTCCAGGCGCGCTTCACGAGATCATGCGCCTCGAGATAGCGCTCGCGCAGTAGGCTGGGGTTCTGGCCGTAGGCGTAGCAGGTGTCCATCGGCGAGCCGACCGGGAAGCCCGCGATCAGCCGGCCGCCCGAGATGCAGTCGATCATCGCGAATTCTTCGGCGACGCGCGTCGGCGGATTGTAGAGCGCCAGCGAGTTGCCCATGACGCAGAGCGCGGTGTCGGTGGTGCGGCGGGCCAGCGAGGAGGCGATCAGGTTGGGCGAGGGCATCAACCCGTAGCCGTTGGAATGATGCTCGTTCACGCAGACCGCGTCGTAGCCGAGTTCGGCGGCGTATTCGAGTTCGTCCATGAAGTCGTTGTACATGTGATGCGCGCGCCTGGGGTCGAACAGCGACGAATGGATGTCGACCCACACCGACGGGTGCTTCTTGTTGAAGTCGGCCGGAAGCTCCGTGTACGGCATCAAGTGGAACCACATGAGCTTCATGGCGCCTCCTCCCTAAACTCGAGCTGTGTTGGTAAACGCTCGTTTACCTCGCAACCCTGCCGTGAGTTGAGCGGGCGGGCAATGTGGGATTTCCGCAGGGCAGGGGTAATTTTGTTGTTTTTCCCCCGTGCCAACCGTTCCGAATCGTATTTTGTGCATTGCACTCTCGCTGCCGCAGCAATAGCTTCGCTGCAACGCAGGAGGATTTGCCATGTCCGTCGTCGCTTTCGCGGCTCGCCCTCATCCCACGGCCAATCAGCCGAAGAAGGATCTCTACGAAGTCGGCGAGATTCCGCCGCTCGGGCATGTGCCGAAGAACATGTACGCCTGGGTCATCCGGCGCGACCGCCACGGGCCGCCGGAGCAGTCCATGCAGCTCGAGGTGGTGCCCACCCACGCGATCGGCGAGGACGAGGTGCTGGTCCTCGTGATGGCCGCGGGCGTGAACTACAACGGCGTGTGGGCCGGCCTCGGTCTGCCGATCTCGCCGTTCGACGTGCACAAGCAGCCGTTCCATATCGCCGGCTCCGATGCCTCGGGCATCGTCTGGGCGGTCGGCGCCAAGGTGAAGCGCTGGAAGGTCGGCGACGAGGTCGTCATCCACTGCAACCAGGATGACGGCGACGACGAGGAGTGCAACGGCGGCGACCCGATGTTCTCCACCAGCCAGCGCATCTGGGGCTACGAGACGCCGGACGGCTCGTTCGCGCAGTTCTGCAAGGTGCAGGCGCGCCAGCTCATGAAGCGCCCGCAGCACCTCACCTGGGAGGAGAGCGCCTCCTACACGCTGACCCTCGCGACCGCCTATCGCATGCTGTTCGGCCATCGCCCGCACATCCTGCGGCCCGGCCACAACGTTCTGGTATGGGGTGCGGCGGGTGGCCTCGGCTCGATGGCGATCCAGCTCATCGCCACGGCCGGCGCCAACGCCATCGGCGTGATCTCCGATCCGTCGAAGAAGGACTTCGTGATGTCGCTCGGCGCGCGCGGTGTCATCAACCGCAACGACTTCGACTGCTGGGGCCAGCTCCCCGACGTCGACGACCAGGCGGGCTATGCCGAATACATGAAAAAGTGCCGCAAGTTCGGTGCCGCCATCTGGGAACATACCGGCAAGGGCAACGACGTCGACTTCGTGTTCGAGCATCCCGGCGAGCAGACCTTCCCGGTCTCCTGCTTCATCGTGAAGCGCGGCGGCATGGTAGTCTTCTGTGCCGGCACCACCGGCTTCAACCTGACGATGGACGCGCGCTTCGTCTGGATGCGCCAGAAGCGCATCCAGGGCAGCCACTTCGCCAACCTGCTGCAGGCCAGCCAGGCCAACCAGCTGGTGATCGAGCGCCGCATCGATCCGTGCATGAGCGAAGTCTTCGAATGGGCCGACATTCCCAAGGCCCACACCAAGATGTGGAAGAACCAGCACAAGCCCGGAAACATGGCCGTGCTGGTCTCCGCCAAGCGCCCGGGCCTGCGGACGCTCGAGGACGCGCTCGACGATTAAGCCGTCGTCTCGACCGCCTGAACCAGCGCGGACTTGATGCCGAGACGGTCGAGCAGCTCGGCATCGCGGTTGCGTTGCGGGTTCTTGGTCGTCAGCAGCACGTCGCCGATGAAGATCGAGTTGGCGCCGGCCAGGAAGCACAGAGCCTGCAGCTCGTCCGTCATGTACTGGCGGCCGGCCGACAAGCGCACGACGCTCCTGGGCATCAGGATGCGCGCGACGGCGATCATGCGGACCAGCGCGATCGGATCGGGGCGATCGGCCGTGTCGTTCACCGGCACGCCCTTCACCTCGTTCCAGAGGTTGATCGGCACGCTCTCGGGATGGCTCGGCAGGTTGGCGAGCAGCAGGAGCATGCCCAGCCGGTCCTCGACCTGCTCGCCCATGCCGACGATTCCGCCGCAGCACACTTTGAGGCCGGCATCGCGCGCGTGGGCGAGGGTGTCGATGCGGTCCTGCATCGTGCGCGTGGTGATGATCTGCCCGTAGAACTCGGGCGAGGTGTCGACATTGTGATTGTAGAAGTCGAGACCGGCCTGGCGCAGCCGCGCCGCCTGCTCGGGCTTCAGCATGCCGAGGGTCGCGCAGGTCTCCAGGCCGAGTTCCTTGACCGCGCTTACCATGTCGCACACACGATCGAGATCGTGATCCTTCGGATTGCGCCAGGCGGCGGCCATGCAGAAGCGGCTGGCGCCGGCTTCCTTGGCGCGGCGCGCGGTCTCGACGACGCTCTCCTGCGCCATGAGGCGCGTCGCCTTCACGTCGGTGTCGTAGTGGGCGCTTTGCGAGCAGTAGCCGCAATCCTCGGGGCAGCCGCCGGTCTTGATGCTGAGCAGGCTGGCCGTCTCGACGTGATTGGGATCGAAGTTCCGGCGATGGATCGTCTGCGCTTCGAACATCAGGTCGGCGAAGGGCAGCGCGTACAGGCGCTCGGCTTCGCTGCGGGACCAGTCATGCCGGATACCTGTGGTGCGGTCATCGCCTTCGGCTGAGGGGCTGGCGAACATGTCCATGAACGGAATCCTCTACTCTACTGAACGCTGTCCGCCACCTTTAACCCATGATCTTCTTGGGCGGACCCTTCCTTCTTCCTACCATGTCGCCCTGAGGCCCGCGTTGAGGGCGTGCGTGCTGATGCCTGCGCCCATTTCGCCGTCGTAGCGCGCATAGAGCGACACGCCCGGGGCGACGACGGTGTTGGCGGCGAGGCTCAAGACGGCCGAATCGGTCTGGGGTGACGCGCCGAACACCGTGAAGTTGAAGCCGGGCGCGCCGGCGAAGTTCGCCGTCACCGGCCGCGAGGTGCTGGCATATTCATGCGCCCAGCCTGCCCGAAGCTGTATCATGAGCTTCTCGCGCCCGTCGGCCCCGAAAGCCCCCGCAAGTTCGGCGCCCAGCACGCTGCGCACCGAGCTCGTCGTCTGCGCCGCCACAGTGAGGTCGAGCGCGCCCGCGCCGGTTTCGGTGAAGCCGGACTGGCCGTTGATCGTGCTCTGGAAGCGCGCGAAAGGCGTGATCGACGCGGCGGCCGGCATATAGAGGTCGAACCGATAGCCTGCCTCGGCCTGGCCCAGGAACTGATTGGCGCCGGCGCGGCCCTGGGCAACGCGGGCGGCCAGATTGGGCAGCACGATCTGGCGCGTCATCTGGTTGTCGTTGTAGCCGTAGCCCACGAGGCCATCGAGATAGAAGCCGGCTTGCACGAAGGAGGCGTAGAGGCTGGCCTGGTAGCTGTTGGTCGTGCCCTGGCCGCTGAAGCCGCTCAGCCACTGGTTGCCGCTCGCATAGCCGACGCCGAAGCCGGCCAGGAAGCGCGGGTCGAAGCGATAATCGGCGCCGGCGGCGAAGCCGGCTACGTTATAGCTGAGGCTGGCTGCATTGGCGTTGCCGGCGACGCTGCCGGTTCCGCCCAGAGCGCTGCCCCAGACGCTCCAGGGGCCCGCAGGCTCGCCGGCACAGGCCTCGCTCTCGCAAGCCTGTGCCACGGCCAGGCGATTGCCGCTGCCGAAACCGCCACGCGCCAGGCTCATCTGCTGGCCCAGCATGTTCATGAACATCAACCCGCTGCCGAGGTTGGCGGTGCCGAAGCCCGAATAGTTCTGGCCGCTCATTGCAGCCATCGCCGCCTGGCCCTGCGCCTGGGTGTAGGTCGCCATGGTGCCGATGACGGTGGCGAAGTCGCCGCTCGATCCCGCGACGCTTTGGTCGAGCGCGCCGCCCACGGCCGATTGATTGGCGGTTGCGGCTCCGGCCGCGAAGCCGCCCGGCTTCAGCGTCAGGTAGACATTGTTGGCATCATAGCCGAGCGACGACTGGAGAAACGGAAAGAGGGTACTGCTGCCGGCGTAGGTACCGGTGACGCCGCCGGCGGCACTGAGGATGGTGTAGGTGGTGCTGGGCGCATAGACGCCGGTCGCGGCAACGACCTCCACCGTGCCGCCTGAGAGGGTGGCAGTGCCGGGCGCGCCGCTGACGTTGATGCGGTCGGCCTGGCCGGCAGCATTGGCCTCGACATGGTAGCGGCTGCCGGCGGCCTGGGTATAGGCGCCGTTCACGCTCAGCGTGCCGATGGAGTTGCCGGGCGCGACGACGCCGTTGTTGACGACGGAGCCGACGATGGTGCCGCTGCCGCCCAGCACTCCGGTGTTGAGCAGGTCGCCGTTGAAGATGCCGTTGTTGATCAGGATCGAGCTGTTGTCGAACGTGCCGGCCGTCTGGTTGAAGGTGCCGTAGTTCGCCAGCCCGCCCCGCAGGGTGCCGCTGTTGTCGATCGTGCCGCGGTTCACGAGCGCGGTGTTCACAGACTCGAACGTGCCAGCGTTGGACAACCTGGAGCCCGCGGCGACCGAATAGCCGCCCCCGCTCACGAACGTAGCCCCCGCATCGACGGTGAGGTCGCCCACCATCGAACCGGAGAGCGCCATCGTGCCCTCCTTCACGAACGTGCCGCCGCTGTAGGTGTTATGTCCGCCGAGGATCAACAGGCCGCTGCCGTACTTGGCGAGGCCGCCAATTCCGGAAATGTCATTGCTCCACATGTCGACGGCGTGAAATCCTCCCTTCGAGGCGTCGAGCGTCACGCTGACGTCGGAATTGAAGGCGCCGTAACCGCCGGCTGCCTTGAAGAGATTGAGACGGACCCAACCCGAGCCGTCGTCGAGCGGCCCTCCCGACGGCAGCTCCGTGGTCGCCAGGATGTCGCGAATTTTCGTATCGTCGAGATAGGGGAAGCGCGACCGGAGCAGCAGTTCGGCTTTGGCCGGCACGACGGCAGGAAGATCGATTGCGCCGACGGCGGGCAGTTTGTAGGTGGCCAGATCCTCATAGGCCCGGTTGGCCGCCGCGAACTGCGACGCCGACGGGAAGACGCCGCTCGCCATGCAGGCCGCGACATTCGACGCACAACTCGCGTAGGGCACCGCTGTGTATTTTGAGCCAAGCGCATCATGGAGCAGATCGGAAAGGCCGCCCGTGCCGAAGAGATATTCCGGGAACGTGGTGTAGGCGGGAACGCCGTCATAGTTCGGCACATCCTTCAGGATGTAGTCGGTACTGCCGGCCAGAAGCTTTGTCATTGTGTAATAGGCGAGGATGCGGCCACCGATCACGTCGAGCGTGTGGTGCACGCCCATGATGTTGCGGCTCAGTCCGAACTGCTGACCCGAGATCATCATGCTTTGATAGGCCTCCGGCATCAGCATCGCATAGAGCAGTGCGGTGGTGTTGCCCTGAAGCGAATGGCCGCTTGGAAAGGCTCCGGAGGTCTGCAGTCCATCCGGACCGGATCCCCATTCGTCCTGCTGGATCTGGAGAGCGATTGTGCCTGCCTGTGCCGGCGTCCACGGATTGTTCGCGATCTTCTTGCTGATCTGGAAGGGCCGCGGATCGACCTGTTGTGCATTGGCATATTGCGTCGATTGGCCTTGAAAGGCAGCGGCATAGGCGTCGAATGACGCCTTGAGCGCGTCGATTTCCTGGACGGCCCCGATATAGTTGTCGGCGGACGCGCCGTTCCCCGTGAGCAGCCCGGTAATCGCGGTGTAAAGAGGTTCGTTCTGCTTTTTGTAGATCCGCTCGGTCAGCGTATCCGCCAGCGCGCTTGACATCCGGAGCTGCGGGAAAACCCCCAGCGTCGGCAGGATCTGGCTGGTCGACGAGATCTGGTTCCACAGATTGTATTGAGGCTCGCCGTCGCCGGCCTTGAACACGCCGCTCGCATTATCCGCAGCCTGATTCCGCTGGCCGACCGTCGCGTTGCGGTAGATGTCTTCGACGGTCTTCAGATCGCTCCTGAAGACATTCGGGCCGGTCGACGGATTGGGCAACGACTGGAAGGACTTGAGGATGTCGTACTGTTCGGCCACCCGATTGCAGTGCGCGGCGGAGCCTTCGCAACTCACCTGGGCCCTGGCGAAGACAGTTGGCGGCGACACCATGGCCAGCGCCAGCGCGATCCTGGCGATGGCGCGCCGGTGCCGAGCGGAACCCGAGAAGACAAAGGCGAACTTACACGGAATCTTCATGAAGTCGTGCCTTTGCATGCGTTCTCCCCGGTGCCTCGAAATGCTCGCATCGGCGATGCGCCCGCGTGCAATCTACGGGCCGACGGTTGGCCTTCAATGCGCGGATACCCCAAATTGGGTCACAGGCCGCGCAGACGGTCAGCTACCGAACCAACACCGCGGTGGCCTCGGCGGGCCTTCGCCTATTCGCGTTTGTCCGCCACCTTGATGCCCATGATCTTCTTGGCCGGGTACTTCTTGAAGGTGCCGAGATGGTTGCGCATGCCGAGCTGGAAGGCCTCGATATAGGCCAGCTTGCGCGTCAGGTAATTGTGCTGCTCCTTCGGGTCGAGATAGAGGTTGAACAGCTTCGGATAGGCGTAGCGCTCCAGCACGCCGGTGAAACCGCCGGTGCCGAACGCATCGGTCGCGTTGTCGCTCGTGGCCGAGAGCACCATCTTGTATTCGCCGCAGCGCATGCCCGAGAAGGTCTGGCTGAGCCAGTAATAATGGTACTTGCGGTTGGATAGGCCGTCGGGCGCCAGCAGGAACGAGCTCTGGTCGACGCCGTCGATGTAGCGATCCGACGGCAGCAGGTCCGAGGCGCCGGCAAGGCCGAGCGCGGTCGGCACGATGTCGTTGAAGTCGAACAGCCCGTCGCTCTGGCGGCCGGCGTCGATCGTGCCAGGCCAGTACATCAGGCCGGGAACGCGCACGCCGCCTTCCCAGGTCGAGCCCTTGGCGCAGCGGAACGGCGTGAAGGCCGCATCCGGCCAGGTCTCCATGTGCGGGCCGTTGTCGGACGAGATGAAGATCAGCGTGTCCTCGAGCTGGCCCGACTTGCGCAGCGCCTCGACGAGGCGGCCCATGATTTCGTCGAGTTCGAGCAGCGTGTCCTTGTAGGGATGCCGCGCCGGCGATTTGCCGAGGAACTTCTCGTGCGGATAATTGTCGAAGTGCGCGCCGCGGGTGCAGTGATAGAGCAGCCACGGCTTGTCCGACTTGGCCTGCTTCTCGATGAACGCCTCGGAGTACTTGCACCACTTCTCGTCGAGCTCGGAGAGGACGGGGATCGTCACCTCCTCGACGTTGGTCAGTTCCTTGCCCTTGGTCGCGTGCACGAAGCAGCGGTTGAACGGCATGTTCTTGATCCACTCGGTCCGCGCGTCCGAGTAAACGATCTCGGGGAAGAAGTGCGGATCACGCCATTCGGTGTACATGTCCGACACCGAGAGGAAGCCGTAGAAATCATCGTAGCCAACATGCTGCGGCTGGCTTTCGACATTCTCGCCGAGATGCCACTTGCCGACGGCTTGTGTCGTGTAGCCGGCCTGGCCGAGCAGCATGGGCAGCGTGATCTCGCCCTGCAGGCCGCCGGGCTCGCCGTACATCGGCGGGCGGTGCAGGCCGTGGCGGTTGGGCACGCGGCCGGTATGCAGCGTGGCGCGCGAGGGCGAGCAGGAGGGTTCCGAATAGCAGGACGTAAGCTGCAGGCCGCCGCGCGCGATCTTGTCGAAGTTGGGCGTCGGGGCGCCCACGGCCACGCCGCCGCCATAGCAGCCGAAGTCGCCCCAGCCGACATCGTCCATCAGGTAGATGAGGATGTTGGGCTTCTTCTTGCGCGCCGCCAGCTTCCGCGCTGCGGCTTCGATGTCGGCCGTGTGCTTGAAGGCGGGCTCGAGATGGGCTGCCGTCCGCACGGTCTGCGTGGCGATGGCGTCGAACGTCGTCATGTTTCCCCCAAGCTGATTTCGGCGCAAGCTACCCGCTCGCGGCGTCCGTGGCGATGGACTCGGACGGTCTGGTTCCGATGCGTGATAAGGAAAACGACGAGGAAGCATGTTCGGCAGAAGGCAATTCGGCAGGACGTTGGGCGCGGCCGCCGTCGCGGCGCCGGCTATCGTCCATGCGCAGAAGTTTCCGGCCGGCCGCGTCACCATGGTCGTGCCATTTCCGGCCGGTGCCGCCACCGACATCAGCGCCCGCATCTATGCCGAGCGGCTGTCGGCGCTGTGGGGCCAGCCCGTCGTGATCGACAACAAGGGCGGCGGCAACGGCATTCCGGCGGCCGAATCGGTGGTGCGGTCCAAGCCCGATGGCCTGACGATCTTCGCGACCTCGGCCATGACGCAGGCCGTCAATCCGGCGATCTACGACAAGCTGCCCTACGATCCGATCACCGACTTCGAGGCGGTCACGCGCATGGGCACCTCGCCCTTCGTGCTGCTGGTCGACAGGAACAGCCCGATCAACAGTGCGGCCGAGCTGACGGCGAAGCTCAAGGCGGAGCCCGGCAAGTACAATTACGGCGCCGGTGCGCTGCCGGCCCGGGTGGCGTCGGAGCTGTACAAGATGGCCGCCGGTGTCGACGCGGTCTATGTCGGCTACAAGAGCAACCCGCAGGCCATTCCGGATGTCCAGAGCGGGCTTCTGACCTTCATGATGATCGACACGGTCAACGCCAAGATCGCGATGGAGCGCGGCGCGCTGAAGGGATTGTTCGTCACCGACGGCGAGCGCTACGCCTCCGTCCCCGACATGCCGAGCGCGGTCGAGGCGGGCTTGCCCGAGGTGCAGCTCACGACCTGGACCGGCTTCTATGTTCCCAAGGGTACGCCGCGCGAGATCGTGCAGCGCATCAATGCCGACATCCGTACCGTCGCGGCGCAGCCGGAAGTGCTGGAGCGGCTCGCCGCTTTGGGCGGTGCGCCCCGGCTGATGAGTCCGGAGGAGTTCGCCGCCTTTACGCGTTCCGAGAAGGAACGGTGGGGCCAGATCATCCGTCGTGCCAATATCAAGGTGGAGTAGGAGAGACCCATGGCAGGATCCCTGAGCGCCAATGCCGGCCCGCGCTATCGTCACAATCCGGACGAGAGCGCGCCGTACGAGACCATCACCATCGACAAGCTGACGCCGATCCTCGGCGCCGAGATCGGCGGGATCGACCTCAGCAAGCCGCTCTCCAACCGGCAGCAGGACGAGATCCACCGTGCGCTGGCGGAGAACCTGGTCATCTTCTTCCGCGACCAGCATATCAGCCAGGAGCAGCACCTGGCCTTCGGCCGCCTGTTCGGCGACCTGCACACGCACCCCGCGGCGCCGAGCGAGCCCGGCAAGCCCGAGCTGATGATCATCCATGCCGATAAGGATTCGCCGCGCGCCAACGGCGAGGGCTGGCACACCGACGTGAGCTGCGACCTCGAGCCGCCGATGGGCAGCATCCTGTACATCAAGAAGTCTCCGCCCAAGGGCGGCGACACGTTGTTCGCCAGCATGTACGCCGCCTACGAGGCGCTGTCGGACCGCATGAAGATCTATCTCGACGGCCTGACCGCGGTGCACGACGGCGAGTCGGTCTATCGCGGCCTCTACAAGAACTTCAACGTGGCCGACAAGCCTGAGTATCCGCGCGCGGTGCATCCGGTCGTGCGCACCCATCCGGTGACGGGGAAGAAGGCGCTCTACGTCAATCGCGGCTTCACCCGCTCGCTGGTCGGCCTGCCGCGCGACGAGAGCGATGCGATCCTGCGGTACCTCTACGAGCACATGGAGAACCCGCTCTTCCAGTGCCGCTTCCGCTGGCAGGAGAATTCCATCGCCTTCTGGGACAATCGCTGTGTCCAGCATCGCGCCATGTGGGACTACTGGCCGCACACCCGCAGCGGCAACCGGGTCACGGTGGCAGGCGACAAGCCTTACTGATACTGCAGGCGGGTGCTGGTCATATTCGATTGCGACGGGGTGCTGGTCGACAGCGAGCCCCTCGCCAATACCTGCTTTGCCCGCGCGCTGCAGCGCGAGGGGCTCGACTGGAATGTCGAGGAGACGATGCGTCGCCTGATGGGCCGCTCGATGAAGTCCTGCGTCGAGATCGTCGAGGGCGAACTCGGCCGGCAATTGCCCGCCGATTTCGTCGAGCGCCTGCAGGACGACACGCTGCAGACCTTCCGCGATGCGCCGCTGCAGGCCGTTCCCGGCGTCGTCGAAGCCATCGATGCGATCGAGGCTGCAGGCATTGCGACCTGCGTCGCCAGTTCGGGCGGCTTCGACAAGATGCGGGTCACCCTGGGCATCACCGGCCTGTGGTCGCGCTTCGAGGGGCGGATCTTCAGCTCCAGCCAGGTACCGCGTGGAAAACCGTTCCCGGACCTTTTCCTCCATGCCGCGATAGAGATGAACGAGCAGCCTTTCGCCTGCACGGTCGTGGAGGATTCGCTGCCCGGCATCCAGGCGGCGCGTTCCGCCGGTATGCGCGCTCTGGCCTATGTCGGCGCACCCTATACCGACGCCGAGGCGCTGCGCGCCGCGGGCGGACGAACCTTCGACGCGATGTCGTCATTGCCGATGCTGGCATGGGCACCCCGCGTATGAGCATGACCGGCTCCTGGTCGATGGGATCGGGCAAGGGCGAGCGCATCGTCGTTGTCGGCGCCGGCATGGCGGGCCTGGTCGCCGCAAGACTGCTGCACGATTCGGGTTTCGTCGTGAGCGTGCTCGAAGCGCGCGGGCGGATCGGCGGCCGGACCTGGACGGACGATCGTGTCGGCGCGCCGGTCGATCTCGGCGGCTCGTGGGTCCATGGCGTCGAGGGCAATCCTCTCACGCTGTGGTGCGAGAAGCTCGGCATCGAGCTGGTCGAATCGCAGGGCGACCGGCTGCTGATCGACAAGCGCGCGACGTCGCCGACCCGCGAGGGCCAGCGTCGCCGCGCCGTGATGGGCCGGATGGCCTTCAAGGCCGCCATCGAATGGGCGAGTTGGAAGAGCAAGGCGTTGACCCGCATCCGCGGCCCGCGCTCGATCTCGGTGCGTGAAGCCGTCGAGCCGTTGCTGACCGCGTCATGGTTGCCGGAAATCGACCGGCTGGTCGTGGCGACCTTCGTCGAGATGAGCGAGGGCGTGCAGAGCGCCCCGTGGGAGGCGGTGGCGGCGGAGGAGTGGTTCCCCACCGAAGGCCTCGAACGCAACGCCCAGCCCAAGGGCGGCTACCGGCAACTGGTCGACGACGTTGCGCGCGGGCTCGACATCCGCCAGGGCGCCGCGGTCGAGCGCGTCGTCTGGAAAGGCGATGGCGTGACGGCGATCCTGCAGAACGGCGGGCGCATCGAGGCCGACCGCGCCGTGATCGCGGTGCCGGTCGGGCTGCTGCGGGCCGGCCTGCCGGTGCTCGATCCTGCGCCGCCGGAGTTGCAGCGCGAGGCCATCGGCCGCATCGGCTACGGCGCCGGCGTGCTGGGCAAGATCTACCTGCGCTTTCCGCGCCGCTTCTGGCCCGAGTCGCCGAAATGGTTCGGACGCCTGCCGGATTCGCCGCAGCGGCGCGGCGGCTTCAACACCTTCGTCAGCCATCACCAGGAAACCGGCCTGCCGATCCTGCTGAGCTTCTGCAACGGCCATACCGCCATCCATCTCGACCGCGAGGCGAGCGATGCAGAAGTGACCGCCGTCGCCATGCGATCCCTGCGTGCGATGTTCGGCGACAGTATTCCCGAGCCCGAGGCGATGGTCTTCCCGCGCTGGCTGAGCGATCCCTGGTCGCGCGGCGGCTATTCCTATCCCGGCGTCGGCAGCGATCCCGACGATTGCACCGCGCATGCACGGCCGCTCGGCAACCGCGTGTTCTTTGCCGGTGAAGCGACCGAGCCGGTCGAGTACGGCACCGTGCATGCCGCCCTCTGGTCCGCCGAGCAGACGGCGGAGACGATCTTCCGCCTCGCCACCGGCACGGCAGCTTCGCGCACCGCGCGGCCCTGGGCCGGGGCGCGTGCTGGCGCGGGCCGGCACAATGCGGGATAAAAGACGATGACCGCCGCCAATATCCTTTTCGTCCTCGTGCTGGTGTCTGCGTTCGCGACGCTCGGCACGCTGTTCGCCGGCCTGATCAACATGAGCCGCAACCAGGATGGCAACATCGAGGGCAGCCGTCGCAGCAACCGCATGATGTGGTGGCGCGTGCGCCTGCAGCTCCTCACGGTCGTGCTGATCCTGCTGTGGTATCTCGCGAGCAGGAGCTAGGCGATGGCCGTCAATCTCAACCGCATCTACACACGCGGCGGCGACACCGGGCAGACGTCGCTCGGCCGCGGCGAACGCGTCGCCAAGCACGACATCCGCGTCGAAGCCTATGGCACGACCGACGAGGCGAACTCGGTGATCGGTCTGGCGCGCAGCGCCATCGCGCGCGCCGGTGCCGGCGATGCGCGCCTTGCCGAAGCCGATGCGATGCTGATGCGGATCCAGAACGACCTGTTCGATCTCGGTGCCGATCTCTGCACGCCCGAGGGCAAGACCAAGCGCGACGAGCCGGCCCTGCGCATCGTGGCCTCGCAGGTCGAGCGCCTCGAGCACGAGATCGATGCGATGAACGCCGAGCTGCAGCCGCTCAAGTCCTTCATCCTGCCGGGCGGCAGCGAGGCCGCCTCATGGTTGCACCTGGCGCGGACCGTGGCGCGGCGTGCCGAGCGCGGCATGACGCACCTCGCGACCGAGCAGGAGATCAATCCGGAGGCGATCAAGTACATCAATCGCCTGTCCGACCATCTGTTCGTGCTGGCCCGGAGGCTCAACGACAATGGCGCAGCAGATGTGCTGTGGGTGCCGGGCGGCGCCCGCTAACGGCCCAAGCTGTTGAAACATATCGGAAAAATCTTTCACCCTGCGATTTTGTGCAGTGCGCCATAGCCTTGACATGATCGGCTCAACACCCCTACACGAAAACCCCTTCGCCGGACGGGAACAGTCCGGCCGCAACTCACCGATAGGCGCAACGCGATGAAAGTGCTGGTCGCGGTCAAGCGGGTCATCGACTACAACGTCAAGATCCGCGTCAAGGCCGACAACACGGGTGTCGAGACGGCTAACGTCAAGATGTCCATGAATCCCTTCGACGAGATCGCCGTGGAAGAGGCGATCCGCATGAAAGAGAAGGGCGCCGCGACCGAGATCATCGCCTTCTCCGCCGGCCCGGCCCAGTGCCAGGAGACGATCCGCACCGCGCTCGCCATGGGCGCCGACCGCGGCGTCCTGGTGCAGACCGACGCCGAACTGCAGCCGCTGGCCGTCGCCAAGCTGCTGAAGGCCGTGGTCGACAAGGAGCAGCCCGGCCTGGTGATCGTCGGCAAGCAGGCGATCGACGACGACTCCAACCAGACCGGCCAGATGCTGGCCGCGCTGCTCGGCTGGTCGGTCGGCACCTTCGCCAACAAGCTGAACGTCGCCGACGGCTCGGTCGAGGTGAAGCGCGAGGTCGACGGCGGCCTCGAGAACATCAAGATCAAGATGCCGGCGGTGATCACCACCGACCTGCGCCTGAACGAGCCGCGCTACGCATCGCTGCCCAACATCATGAAGGCGAAGAAGAAGCCGATCGAGGTGCTGGCGCCGGACGCGCTGGGCGTCGACGTCGCGCCGCGCCTCAAGACGCTGAAGGTCGAAGAGCCGCCGAAGCGCAAGTCGGGCATCAAGGTGAAGACCGTCGCGGAGCTGGTCGAGAAGCTGCGCAACGAAGCGGGAGTGATCTGAGATGGCCGTCCTCGTCGTCGCCGCGCATGACGGCAAGACCGTCCGCGCCAACGTCTCCAACGCCGTAGCGGCCGCGGCCCAGATGGACCCCGAGGTCCATGTCCTGGTGGCCGGCAGCAACGCCGGCGATGCCGCCCAGTCGGCGGCCGCGATCCAGGGTGTCGCCAAGGTGCTGCAGGCCGAGGATGCGGCCTACGCCAACTGGCTGGCCGAGGACATCGCGCCGCTCGTCGTCAAGCTGGCGCCGAACTACAGCCACATCGTGATGGCCGCCGACTCGGTCGGCAAGAACGTGGCGCCGCGCGCCGCGGCCCTGCTCGACGTCGCGCAGGTCTCCGAGGCGATCCAGGTCGTCTCGCCCGACACCTTCGTGCGCCCGATCTACGCCGGCAACGCGATGGCGACGGTGCAGAGCACCGACAAGATCAAGATCGTCACCGTGCGTCCGACCAACTTCAAGGCGGCGGCGGGCGGCGGTTCGGCCGCGATCGAGCAGATCGCCGGCACGGGCAGCGCGGGCCTTTCTTCCTTCGCCGGCGCCGAGCTCTCCAAGAGCGAGCGCCCCGAGCTGACCAGCGCCAAGATCGTCGTCAGCGGCGGCCGTGGCCTGCAGAGCGGCGAGAACTTCAAGATGCTGGAGACCCTGGCCGACAAGCTCGGTGCCGGTCTCGGCGCCAGCCGCGCCGCAGTCGATGCGGGTTACGTGCCGAACGACTACCAGGTCGGCCAGACCGGCAAGGTGGTCGCTCCCGACCTCTATATCGCCATCGGCATCTCCGGCGCGATTCAGCATCTCGCCGGCATGAAGGACAGCAAGACCATCGTGGCGATCAACAAGGACGAGGAAGCGCCGATCTTCCAGGTGGCCGACTACGGCCTCGTGGGCGATCTGTTCCAGCTCGTCCCCGAGCTCACCGCCGCGATCGAGAAAAAGTAAGCCAACCCGAGGATACCCATCATGATCAAGCGCATCGGAGTCATCGGTGCCGGCCAGATGGGCGGCGGCATTGCCCATGTCTGTGCCTTGAAGGGCTTCGACATCCGTATCGCGGATATCGACCAGACGCATCTCGACAAGGGCATGGACGCGATCGGACGCAACATGGACCGGCAGATCAGCCGCGGCATGATCCGTCCGGAGGACAAGGACTCGGCGCTCGGGCGCATCTCGACCGGCACCGACTACAAGGCGTTCGCCGACTGCGACCTGATCGTCGAGGCGGCGACCGAGAACGAGGCGGTGAAGCGCGAGATCTTCAAGAAGGTCTGCGAGGGGCTGCCGGCCAACGTCCTGCTGGCGACCAACACCTCGTCGATCTCGGTGACGAGGCTCGCCGCGGTCACCGACCGGCCCGGCAAGTTCATGGGCATGCACTTCATGAACCCGGTCCCGCTGATGGGCCTGGTCGAGCTGATCCGCGGCATCGCCACTGAAGAAGAGACCTTCCGCACGGTGCGCGAGGTCGTGGTCAAGCTCGACAAGAAGCCGGTCAATGCCGAGGACTTCCCGGCCTTCATCGTGAACCGCATCCTGCTGCCGATGATCAACGAGGCGGTCTATGCGCTCTACGAGGGCGTCGGCAACGTCGAGGCGATCGACACCGGCATGAAGCTCGGTGCCAACCATCCGATGGGCCCGCTCGAGCTCGCCGACTTCATCGGCCTCGATACCTGCCTGTCGGTGATGCAGGTGCTGCACGAGGGCCTGGCCGATTCGAAGTACCGCCCGTGCCCGCTGCTCGTGAAGTATGTCGAGGCCGGCTGGATCGGCCGCAAGGTCAAGCGCGGCTTCTACGATTATTCCGGCGAACGCCCGGTTCCGACGCGATAAGACGATGGGCGGCGCGATGCGTATCGCCGTCCTGCAGTTCGCCCACGAGACGGTGACGTTCCTTCCGAACGACACCACGCTCGCCGATTTCATTTACCCAGGTTCCCCCGCCAGCGGCGAGGCGCTGCTGACGCACGATCCCAAGTCCTACATGGGCGGGTTCGTGAAGGTGGCGCGCGAGTATGACGGCGTCGAGCTGGTCGGCATCGAATCGCCGCTGTGGCCAAAGACGGGCACCGGCTCGGGCTGGATCACCGAAGAAGCCTACGAGACCTTCCTTGGCCGCATGGTCGCGGGGCTGAAGGAGCAGGGGCCGTTCGACGGCGTCTATCTCAGCCTGCACGGCGCGATGGGCGTGCGCGGCGTCGCGCGCCCCGAAGCCGATATCGCGCGGCGGGTCCGCGAGGTGGTCGGCCGCAAGGCCTTCATCGTCGGCACCTTCGATCCGCACGGCAACGAGGATGCCGAGTTCCTGGCCCAGGCCGACATGGCCTTCACGGTCAAATACTTCCCGCACTACGACAGCCATCTCCAGGGCGAGCGCGCGGCGCGCATGCTGGTGCGCGCGATCCGCGGCGATTACGCGCCCGCTACGGTGACGGTGAAGGTACCGATCATCACGCCGACGGTGCTGCAGTGGACCGGCGCCTCGCCGTGGATGGACCTGGTGCAGCGCGCGCTCGTCTGGGAAGCGCGCGAGCCCGACGTCTATGTGAACGTCTTCTTCGGCTTTCCCTTCGCCGACGTGCCCGATGTCGGCCTGACCTTCCAGGTCATGACCAACGGCAATGCTGAACTGGCGCAAAAGGTCGCCGCCGACATGTCGTCCTGGGCGTGGCGTCGCCGCAAGGATCTGCTCGACACCGCCAGGGTCTATCCGATTCCCGAAGGCGTCAGGCTTGCCAAGGAGGCCATGGCCCGTGGCGAGACGCCGGTCGTGCTGGCCGATCACAGCGACCGCTCGGGCTACGCGACCTGGATCCTGAAGGAAGTGATCGAGCAGGACCTGTCGGACACGCTGATCGCGACCATCGCCGACGCCAGGACCATCGACGCGCTGAAGGAAGAGGGCGTGAAGGTGGGCGACGCGTTCGATCGGGAGATCGGCGGCCTTGCCGACGAATCCGCCGGCCAGCCGGTGCGCGTCACCGGTACGGTCGTGGGCGCTCACGAAGCCCATGGCAGCCTGTGGGTGAGCGTCGCCTTCGGTCGCGGCAATGTCGTGCTGATCAGCCGCTACCTCACGCAGATCGTCGAGCCGTCCCAACTCGCCGGACCTGCTTTTGACCTCGCGCAGTTCAAGGCGATCGCCATCAAGTCGCGCGTGCACTTCCGGCGCGGCTTCGACGATAGCGGCTTCGCCAGGACGATCCTGCTGGTCGAGCCGGTCGAGCCCTTCCTCGGCACGGTGCGCCTCGATGGCCTGCCGTATCAGCATGTCGACCTGAACAAGTTCTATCCCTACGGCGACGTCGCCTTTCCGTGAGCGAGAATTCCATGACCAGCCCGCTCTTCCGTCCGTTCACGTCAAAAAACCTGTCGCTGGCCAACCGGCTGGTGATGGCGCCGATGACGCGCTCCAAGAGCCCCGACAGCATTCCCGGTGCCGACGTCGCCGCCTACTACCGGCGGCGCGCCGAGGGTGGCGTCGGTCTGATCGTCACCGAAGGCACCACGGTCGACCGGCCGGCCGCGTCCAACGACACCAACGTGCCCGACTTCCATTCGCCGGCGAGCCTCGCGGGCTGGCGCCGCGTGGTGGAGGAAGTGCATGGCGCCGGTGGCAAGATCGCGCCGCAGCTCTGGCACCAGGGCATGATGCGCAAGACCGGCACCGGCCGGAATCCCGAGGCACCGTCCGACGGTCCGTCGGGCCTTGCCGCGTCCGGCAAGCCGGTTGGTCCGCCGATGAGCGACGCCGACATCGCCGACACGATCGACGCTTTCGGCCGCGCGGCCGGCGTCGCCAAGGACATCGGCTTCGATGCCGTCGAGATCCATGGCGCGCATGGCTACCTGATCGACCAGTTCTTCTGGGACGGCGCGAACAAGCGCAGCGATGCCTGGGGCGGCGACTTCGTGCAGCGCACGCGCTTCGCGGCCGACATCGTGAAGGCGATCCGGGCGCGCGTGGGTGCGGACTATCCGATCATCCTGCGCTTCTCGCAGTGGAAGCAGCAGGACTTCACGGCGCGGCTGGCACTGACGCCGGACGAGCTGGCGCGCTTCCTCGAGCCGCTGACCGAGGCCGGCACCGACATCTTCCATTGCTCGACGCGCCGTTTCTGGGAGCCCGAGTTCGAGGGCTCGACGCTCAACCTCGCGGGTTGGACGAAGAAGCTCACGGGCAAGCCCACCATCACCGTGGGCTCGGTCGGCCTCAAGGGCGCCGACTTCGTGCAGACTTTCAGGACACGCGAGGATTCCGAGATCGGCGATCTCGGCGAACTCGAAGCGCGGCTCGAACGCGACGAATTCGATCTCGTCGCGGTCGGGCGTGCGCTGCTGGCCGATCCGCAGTGGGCAACCAAGGTGCGCGAGGGTCGCGTCTCCGAACTCGCGCCATTCTCGGCTTCATCGCTGGCGACACTCGCGTAGTCTTTGCTGGGGGCGCGCCACTCCAGTGGCGCGTCATTATCGGCACCAGGCAAGATCGCGCCACTGGAGTGGCGCGCCCCCAGCAGAACAAAGCGACAAAGGGAGTCGAAGTATGCACAAGATCTTCAAGCCTCTCGTCGCGGCTGGCGTGCTCGCCAGCCTGGCGCTGCCCTTTGCGCCGGCCGAGGCGCAATGGGTGTTCGTCGCCCGCAAGGCGCTGGGCCGCATCCATCAGATGACCGAAGGCAGCCAGCCGGACGGCCGAGCCGGCTATGACTTCGCGACGGTCCTGCTCGACGCCCATGCCGACAAGATCTTCTCGACCGCGCTGGAACTCGCCCGCAAGAACCCGTCGGTGCGCATCCTGATGCAGGATCCGGCCGCGCGCCGCATCCAGATAGCCGAGGGCGACCGCACCGCCACGTTGAACGTCGTGCCGTTCAACGACGAGGTTTCCCAGCTCATGATCGCCGGCCATGCCGGTGCCGGCGAAAGCTCGACCACGTCGCTGGTCGTCCAGGCCGTGCTGCGCGTCTGCAAGGAAATGGGTAAGCACTGCGAAGTCAGCAACTGACCTCAGGTTTGCCAGTCGAGGCCGATGTCGAGGACGCTGGCGCTGTGGGTCAGCCAGCCGGCTGAAATGAGATCGACGCCGCTGGCCGCGATGGAAGGCGCCGTCTGCGGCGTGATGCGGCCCGAGGCCTCGGCGATGGCGCGCCCGTCGATCATGCGGACCGCGGTGGCGAGCTGGTCGGGCGTCATGTTGTCGAGCAGGACCGCATCGATGCCGGTCGCCAGCGCCTCTTCGAGCTGATCCAGCGTATCGACCTCGACCTCGATCTTCACGAGATGGCCGACGCCGTTGCGTGCCGCGAGGATCGCCGGCCGGATGCCGCCCGCCACGGCGACATGGTTGTCCTTGATGAGGACGCCATCGTCGAGGCCGAAGCGGTGGTTCATCCCGCCGCCCACGCGGACGGCGTATTTCTGCAGGGCGCGCAGGCCCGGCATGGTCTTGCGCGTGCAGCATATGCGCGCTCTGTGGCCACGCACCGCCTCGACCAGCGTGGCCGCGGCACTGGCGACACCGCTCAGATGGCCGAGGAAGTTCAGCGCGACCCGCTCGGCGGTGAGCATGCCGCGCACCGGGCCGGCAATGGTCGCGATGCGGTCGCCGGGGACGAGGTGCGTGCCGTCCGGCTTTTCCACCGCGACCTCGATCGACGGATCGACCAGCCGGAAGGCGGTTGCCGCCGCGGCTAGTCCCGCCACCACGCCGGGCTGGCGCGCGACCAGCGCGGTTTTCGCTCGCGCCGTTGCCGGCACGATCGCGTCGGTCGTGAGATCGCCGGCGCGGCCGAGATCCTCGAGGAGGGCGGCGCGGACCACCGGTTCGACCATGAGGAGGGGAAGAGAGGGGATCGTCATCATGGCCTCAGATTTTCAGCATGCGTTCGACGGCGCGGCGGGCCGGCTGGGCCACGGCGGGATCGATCGTCACTTCGTGCTGCATCGTCTCCAGCGCGTGGCGGATCTTCGGCAGGGTGATCTGCTTCATGTGCGGGCAGAGATTGCACGGTCGTATGAACTCGGTGCCGGGATGCTGGACGGCGACGTTGTCGCTCATCGAGCATTCGGTCACGAGGACGACCCGCGCCGGCCGCTTCGCGCCGACATAGTCGATCATCGCCGCGGTCGAACCGGTGAAATCGGATTCGCCCACGACCTCGGGCGGGCATTCGGGATGGGCGAGCACCACGATGCCGGGATGGCCGGCGCGCAGCTGGCGGATGTCCTGGGCCGTGAAGCGTTCGTGCACCTCGCAGTGGCCGGCCCAGGTGACGATCTCGACGCCGGTCTCGGCCGCGATGTTCTGCGCCAGATATTCGTCGGGCAGCATGATGACCTTCGGTACCCCGAGGCTCTCGACGATCTTCTTCGCGTTGCCTGAGGTGCAGCAGATGTCGCTCTCGGCTTTAACAGCGGCGGACGTGTTCACATAGGTGACGACGGGAACGCCGGGATAGCGCTGGTGCAGCAGCCGGACATCGGCGGAGGTGATCGAGGCGGCGAGCGAGCAGCCGGCATCGAGGTCGGGGATCAGCACGCGCTTGGCCGGGTTCAGGAGCTTGGCCGTCTCGGCCATGAAGTGGACGCCGGCCAGGACGATCGTCCCGGCATCGACCTTCATGGCCTCGCGGGCCAGCGCCAGGCTGTCGCCCACGATGTCGGCGACGCAGTGGAAGATCTCGGGCGTCTGGTAGTTGTGCGCGAGGATGACGGCATCGCGCTCGCGCTTCAGCGCCAGGATGGCGTCGATATCCTCGGCGAAGGCCGGCCATTCGATCGACGGGATCACCGATTTCACGCGGTCATACAGAGGGGCGGTTCGGGCCATCAGGTCCGGCGAAAAGGCTAACGACATCTGACACCTCATTATGCTCAATGGGAGCATTAATTATTTATACTAGGAATGAGCATTAATGGCGTCAAGTTTTCAGATCGGGCGCGAGAGGGGGAGTTTGCTGCCGGCGGCGGCGCGTTCGAGGACGACCTCGCGGCGGAAGCGGAACAGCTGGGCGGGGCGTCCGCGGGCTTCCGAGGTGCTCGCGCCGGTCGGCTCAACCAAGCCTTGCTGGTCGATGAGGCGGCGGAAGTTCTGCTTGTGCATCGGCCGGCCCGCCAGCGCCTCGACGGCGCGCTGCAGCTGCAGCAAGGTGAATTCGGGCGGCATCAGCTCGAAGAAGACGGGCCGGTATTTGATCTTGGCCCGTAGCCGCGCGATGCCGGTGGCAAGGATGCGGCGATGATCGTGGCGCATCGGCATGCCCGGCACGGGATCGGGCGCCGGCGCCTTCGCCTCGGGCACCAGACCCGCCTCGTAGAGCAGCTCGTAGCGCTGCAGGACCAGGTCCTCATTCCAGCTCTCGATCCCGTCGCCGAAGCTCAGTTCGACCCGTTGCTGCCGCTCGCGCTGGCTCCGCGCGTCGCCGGCGGCGTCCGCCCATGTCGCCAATTGCGGCAGGATCGACTGGGCAATCAGCGGCGAGGGGCCGGCGCGCCAGTCTTCCCAGGGAAAATAGCGGTACCAGCTTCGCCATTCCGGATCGCGTGCGCCGGCCGACAGGCGCTCGCGGGTGAGGCCGAGATAGCTGATCGACACGATCCTCTGGCTTCCGTCCGAGCCCGGGCGGTTGCGGTCGGCGAACGTGTAGAGCTGCTCGACATAACCCAGCGGATGATGGGTCTGCCGCTCGACCCAGGCTCGCACGCCGCTTTGCAGGGTCGGGTGCTCGGTCGCGAATGGTCCCGACGGCAGGAGCGTGCCGTCCTCCAGCGTCAGGACCAGCGGCTGATCGGCCGTCAGGGCGACGAGCACCGCATTGAGTTCGATGGCAACGGCGTCGGAGGGCGCGGGAGGCGGCGTCATGTCCGCCGCATTATGCACGAACGGGCGGCGACTTCGCCCTTTCGCCAGCCCGTCAGCCCTTGTTCTTGTCCTTGCCGATCGCCGCCTTCATCAGGGCGATCGATTCGGGCATGTCCCAGTCGGCATCGCCCTCGATGCGGCCGAGTTCGCGGCCCTGGGCATCGACCAGGATCGAGGTCGGCAGCAGGGTGACGTCGAGCCCCTGCATCGTCTTGCGGCCCTTGTCGAAATAGATGCCGAGGTTGGCGAGCTTCTGGTCCTTGTAGAAGGGCGCGACCTTGGGCTTGGACGGGCCGTCGATCGACAGCGGCACGATCAGGAACTTGTCCTTCGGGAGCGCGGCCTGCAGGCGGTCGAGGCTCGGCATTTCCTTCACGCAGGGCGCACACCAGGTCGCCCAGAAATTCAGCAGCACGACCTTGCCCTTGAAGTCGCCGAGCTTCATCGGCTTGTCGTCGGCGTTCTGGATCTCGAGGTCGGGCAGGGGCTTGGGCGTCTTGGCGAGCTTGAAGCGCTCCATCGCGCCCTTGGCCATGTCCGGCTTCACGCCGGCCAGGCTGGGCGTGGCGGGGAGCGCGATGGCAGCAGCGGCGCCGCAAAGAATGTAGCGCCGGCCAAGGAGGAAATTGGGGACAGGATGTGCCATAAGCCGCGTTCCTAAAAGGATATATGGCGTAATTCATGGCACGGAAGAACACGACTGCGCGAGCGGCCAAGAGTGGCTCCAATCGTCGCTCCAACACGATGTGGGGCGGCCGCTACAAGCTCGGGCCCGCGGAAATCATGGAGAAGATCAACGCCTCCATCGGTTTCGACCGGCGGCTCTATGCGCAGGATATCGCGGGCTCCGTCGCGCACTGTGACATGTTGGTGGCCCAGGGAATTCTCACGGCGAAGGACGGTCGCGCCATCAAGCGCGGGCTCGCCCAGGTGAAGGCCGAGATCGAAAGTGGCAAGTTCAAGTTCTCGACCAAGCTCGAGGACATTCATTTCAACGTCGAGCAGCGGCTGACCGACATCATCGGCCCGGCCGGCGGCCGGCTGCACACCGCGCGCTCGCGCAACGACCAGATCGCGCTCGATGTGCGCCTGTGGGTGCGCGACACGATCGACAAGTTCGAGCTGATGCTGCGCGAGCTTCAGGAAGTGCTGATCGACCGTGCCGACGAGTACTCGGCCACCATCATGCCGGGTTTCACCCATCTGCAGACGGCCCAGCCGATCACCTTCGGCCATCACCTGATGGCCTATGTCGAGATGATCGGCCGCGACCGTAGCCGCTTCGCCGACTGCCGCGCGCGCCTGAACGAGTCGCCGCTCGGTGCCGCGGCGCTGGCGGGCTCGCCGCATCCGATCGATCCGCGCAAGACCGCGAAGGCGCTGGGCTTCGACCGCCCGATGGCCAACTCGCTCGATGCCGTCTCCGACCGCGACTACGTGATCGAGTTCATCGCCGCCGCCTCGACGACCGCCGTGCACCTGTCGCGCCTCTCCGAGGAGATCGTGATCTGGTGCTCCGCGCCGTTCCGCTTCATCTCGCTGTCCGACGCCTTCACGACCGGCAGCTCGATCATGCCGCAGAAGCGCAATCCCGACGCCGCCGAGCTGACGCGCGCCAAGGTCGGCCGCATCGTCGGCGCCTTCGTGGCGCTCACCACCATCCTGAAGGGCCTGCCGCTGACCTACGGCAAGGACATGCAGGAGGACAAGGAGCCGCTGTTCGACGCCGCCGATTCGCTGGAGCTGGGGATCGCGGCGATGACCGGCATGATCCGCGACCTCAAGGCCAACCCGGAGCGTATGCGCGCCGTGGCGTCCGCCGACTATTCGGTGGCGACGGACCTCGCCGACTGGCTGGTGCGCAAGGTCGGTCTGCCGTTCCGCCAGGCCCATCACGTCACGGGCCGTTTGGTCGGCATCGCCGCCGACAAGGGCATCGACCTCGACAAGCTGTCGCTGGCCGAGATGCAGGAAGTCGAGCCGAAGATCGACCAGAGCGTGTTCCGCGTGCTGACCGTCGAGGCCTCGGTCAATGCCCGCAAGAGCCTGGGCGGCACCGCGCCGGCCAATGTCGAGCGCGCCGTCGGGGAAGCGCGTCGCCGCTTCCTCGGCAAGGCCGGAGGCCGCTGACGATGAGCTTCTTCAGCTACAAGGACGGCGACATGCATGCCGAGGGCGTCGCGCTCGCCACCATCGCCGCGCAGGTCGGGACGCCGTTCTACTGCTATTCCGCCGGGGCCTTGCGCGCCGGCTGGAGGGAATTCGCCGACGGCATCAAGGGCATGAACGCCAGCGTCGCCTACGCGATGAAGGCCAACAGCAACCTGGCCGTGATCCGCCTGTTCGGCGAGATGGGCGCCGGCGCCGACATCGTGTCGGTGGGCGAGATGAAGCGGGCGCTGGCGGCGGGCATTCCGCCCAGGCGCATCATCTATTCCGGCGTCGGCAAGAAGCCGTCGGAGCTGATGGCCGCTCTCGAAGCCGGCATCGGCCAGATCAACGTCGAAAGCTCGGCCGAGCTCGAGACGCTGAACGCCGTCGCGGGCCAGCTTGGCCTCAAGGCCGACATCACGATCCGCGTGAACCCCGACGTCGACGCCAAGACCCACGCCAAGATCACGACGGGGCGCAAGGAGAACAAGTTCGGCATCGACATCGACCTCGCGCGCGACGCCTTCGCGCTGGCCGGCCGGCTGCCGAACCTCAACGTCGTGGGCGTGGCCATGCATATCGGCTCGCAGCTCACCTCGCTCACGCCCTACCGCGACGCCATCGTGCGGGTGCGCGAGCTGATCGGGCAGCTTCGCCAGGACGGCCACACGATCGACCGGTTCGACATCGGCGGCGGGCTGGGGATTGTTTATGCCGACGAGAAGCCGCCCTCGATCGCCGAATTCATGGCCGTCGTGGCGCGCGAGACCGACGGCCTGGGCTGCGAGCTGGCCTTCGAGCCGGGCCGCCGGCTGGTCGGCGAGGCGGGTGTGCTGGTGGGCGAGGTGATCCTCGTGAAGCCCGGCTCCGCCAAGACTTTCGTCATCGTGGATGCGGCGATGAACGACCTCATCCGGCCGACGCTCTACGAGGCCTGGCACGATATTCTGCCGGTCCGCCAGCCGCGCCCCGATGCGGCCACGATCCGTTGCGACATTGTGGGTCCCATCTGCGAATCCGGCGACTTCCTGGCTCAGAATCGTGATCTGCCGCCGCTGGCTGCCGGAGACCTCGTCATGATACGGTCGGCGGGCGCGTATGGGGCGGTGATGGCTTCCAGCTACAACAGCCGGCCGTTGGCGCCCGAGGTGATGGTGGATGGCACGAGGTTTGCGGTTACGCGACCGAGGCCTACCATCGAAGAGATGATCTCCGCCGAGCGGTTCCCGCCCTGGATGGAGCCGACAAAGGCCTGAACGAAAGGACGTCGATGGACGCCAGCCAGACCACCCCGACGATCCAGGCCCCATGGCTGGGACGCAAGATCGGTTTGGCGTGGGCGGCCTTGGCGTGGGAAGGCCTGTGGCCGCGCTTCGTGCCGTTGCTCTCCTTCGTGGCGCTGTTCGTGGCCGCGGCCCATCTCGATCTGTTCGCCGGCCTCGATCCCTGGGTTCATACCGGCATCCTGGCGGCCATCGCGCTGGCCTTCGCCGGCCTCGCCTGGTGGCGGCTGCGTGATTTTTCCTGGCCCACGCGGGAAGCGTCGATCCGCCGGCTCGAGCGCGACAGCGACATCCCGCACCGCCCCCTGGTCGCGGTGCAGGACAATCTTGCCGCCGGCAACACCGACCCGATGGCCGTGGCCCTCTGGGAAGCCCATCGCCGTCGCGAGGCCGAGCGCCTTGCCAGCCTGAGCAATCGGCCGGCCCATCCGGGCCTCGCCACCCTGGATAAGTGGGCGCTGCGCTTCGTGCCGCTGCTGGCTCTGGTCGTCGCCATCGCCGTGGCGGGCGGCTGGCGCAGCGACCGCATGGCCGCCGCCGTGACCCCGGCCTTCCCGCCGCCGCCGCCGGTCGTCGCCAACCTGTGGATCGCGCCGCCGGCCTATACCGGCAAGCCGCCGGTCTATCTGGACATGGCCGAGCACGACAAGGTCTTGCGCGTTCCTGCCGGCAGCAAGATCGCGGGTTTCGTCGATGACACGCGCGGCCGCAAGCCGCCGGTTCTGTCGATCGACGGCAAGAAGACCGAGTTCTCGACCGTCAGCAAGGGCAAGTACCAGGTCGAAGACGTCATCACGGAGGGCAAGCAGATCACCCTGCAGGCGCGGGGCGACGAGCAGGCGCGGTGGAAACTCCACGTCATCCCCGACCTCGCCCCGACCATCGACTTCACCCGTCCGATCGGCGTCGACAAATGGTCGACCAAGATCGAATACCTCGCCGGCGACGATTTCGGCGTGACCGGCGTCCAGCTCCAGATGCGCCTGCACGGCAGCGTGCTGGGCGACGATGCGCTGAGCAGCGACGAGGAGCCTGAGGTGCTGCGCGTCGACCTGCCGGTCGCGGGCAACGCCAAGAAGATCGCCGACACGTTCGTGCGCGACCTCACCAGCCATCCCTGGGCCGGCCTGAAGGTCACGGTGATGCTGTTCGCCACCGATGCGCTGGGTCAGAAGGGCCGCAGCTCAGTCGAGACCTTCCTGCTGCCGGAGCGCGTGTTCAACGATCCGACGGCGCGGGCGCTGATGGTGCTGCGCAAGGCGCTGACGCGCGATCCCAAGGGCTATCGGATCGACGTCGCCGACGGCATGCGCCTGGTCCATGCGAATCCCAAGAGCTACCGCGAGGACCCGGTCGTCCAGCTCGGCCTGCGCATCGGTTCGGTGCGGCTGGCGCAGAACGACAACAAGGAGACGATCACCGACACCCAGAAGCTCCTCTGGGATCTCGCGATGCGCCTCGAGAGCGGCGCCACGTCCGATGCCGAGCGCGCCGTCGAGCAGGCGCGGCAGGAGCTGCAGGACGCCATGCAGCGCCAGGCCGGCGACGAGGAGATCGAGAAGCTGATCCAGCAGCTCTACGACGCCATGGCGCGTTGGCAGCGCGAGCTGGCCGAGAAAATGAAGGATCCCGACGAGCGCCGCCGCATGGAAGAGCAGGCGGAGAAGATGGATCCGAACAACACCATCACCGGCGACGACCTGCAGAAGATGCTCGACAAGATTCGCGAGATGGCCAAGAACGGCCAGCGCGAAGAGGCCAAGCGCATGCTCGAGGAGCTGCGCAAGATGATGGAGAACGCCACCCCGATGATGGCGAACCCCAACGGCCAACAGCGCCAGCAGCAGGGTCAGAAGGGCCAGCAGGGCCAGGGCAGCCAGCAGGGCCGCGAGATGATGAACCAGCTCGACCAGCTGTCGCGCCGGCAGAACCAGCTCCTGGGTGAATCCGAGCGGGAAGGCCGCCAGCAGGGGCAACAGGGTCAGCGCGGTCAACAGGGCCAGCAAGGACAACAGGGTCAACAAGGCCAGCAGGGTCAACGCGGTCAGCAAGGCCAACAGGGCCAGGGCCAGCAGCCCGGTCAGGGACAAGGCCAGGGTCAGGGCCAGTGGGGCGAGCAGCAGCGCGGCCAGCAGGAAGGCCTGCGCGGCCGGCTGGGCGAGTTCATGAAGAAGCTCGACGAGAACGGCCTGCAGATGCCGGAATCGCTGGGTCGCGCCGACCGGTCGATGCGCGAGGCCGAGGAGGCGCTGCGTCGCGGCGATCCGCGCGAAGCCTCCCGCGCCCAGCGCCGGGCGCTGGACAATCTGCAGCAGGGCATGGGCGACATGGCCGAGCAGATGCGCCAGCAGCGCGGTCCCGGCAACAACCAGGACATCGCCGAGATCGAGGAGCGCGAGCGCCGCAGCGAGGATCGCGATCCGCTGGGCCGGTCCGACGGCAACTACGGCGACGCGATCGACTCCGGCGCCGACAAGGTGCCGCTCGAACTCGATCGTCAGCGCAGCCGGGAGATCCTCGACGAACTGCGCCGCCGCGCCGGCGACCAGCAGCGTCCGAAGGAAGAGCTCGACTACATCGATCGTCTTCTGAAGACGTACTGAGGCCGAGCCGCCTCAACGGAGCGCGCAACTCCAGTTGCGCTGATGATCATGATTGCGCAACTGGAGTTGCGCGCTCCGTGGCAGGCTACTCCGCCGTCTTCTCGACCACGCCGATATACGGCAAACCGCGGAAGCGGTGGGCCCAGTCGAGGCCGTAGCCGACCAGGAACTCGTCACCCGCCTCGAAGCCCACGAAGTCGGCCTTGAGCTCGGTGCGCCGTTTGCCGGGCTTGTCGAGCAGGGTGCAGATCGACACGCGACGGGCGCCGCGCTCCTCGATCAGCTTCTTGGCGAAGCTCAAGGTGAACCCCGATTCCAGGATGTCGTCGACCAGCAGCACGTCGCGACCGCGCACGTCGTCGACGATGTCGCGTACGACGCGGACGCTGCCGCTCGTCTGGGTACCGGTCCCGTAGCTCGACAAAGTGAGGAAATCCATCGACCAATCGGCGCCGGCGCGGCTCAGCGCGCGGATCAGGTCGGCGGCGAAGACGAAGCTGCCCTTCAGGACGGAGACGACCAGCGTGTCGGACTCGAGCTTGGCCGCGAGTTCGGTCGCCATCTCCTCGACTCGCGTTGCGATCTCGGCGGCGGAGAAACGGATCGAGACGACCGGACGGTCGGAGGTGGTGCGGTCGGGCATCGTGAAACTCGCGCGTTGGTCGCTAGTCGACGGTCGGCACGATGTTGGTCGCACCGGAGGGCGGCTCGTCAAGCGGCAGGCTGAAGCTCCGGCGCGCACCGGGCGCTATCGGCCCCTCGACCAGCGGCATCGCGCGCTCGGCCAGGACCTGCTCCCCCGCCCGGAAGACAAGCTTCAGCCGGCGGGTCGAGCCGGGAGCCGTGCCGGTGTTGATCAGTTCGCCCAGCACGATGTAGCGCCCGTCGATCAGGTCGATCTTGGTGGAAGCCATATCGATCCCGACCTGCGCGTGGGCCACCTTGGACGAGTTGGACGCCTTCGGTGCGGCGTCGACCTGCAGCGCCGTGCGCCAGGAGGCCGGCAGGCGCGACTTGATCTCGTCGCGATAGGCGTAGCCCGCCGCGCCGAACAGCACGATGAAGACGATCGCATAGGCGATCCAGGTGCCCCAGCTTTTCTTGGGCGGCGCGATGACGGCCGGCAGGCCGCTGCCCGGCGTGAGCGGACGGATGACGACGTCGGGCACCGGAGCGGGAGGCTCGGACGGTGCATCCGACGGCGAGTTGGTGACCGGCGGCGGCGCGTCGGGCTCCTGGAACCAGCGATGGCTGCAGCGGACGCACTGGACGGTGCGGCCGGTCGGTCCGATGGCCGCGGGATCGACGGCGTAACGAGCGCTACAGTTCGAACAGGTAATTTGCATGATGAGCGGGGGATGCCCCACCAGATGTGCTTTGCGCGGCGACACTAGGCCACTAAAACTTGGCTTACAAGCAACACGGCGTTCGCGCATACATTTGAAATGATTGGCCTCGGCCTACGCTCGTTCTTCTTCAATGTCGGCTGGTATCTCGGCACGACGATCATCGCCATCGTCGGTGCACCGATCCTGCTGATGCCGCGGCGCTTCGTCGTTGCGTGGTCGCTGTTCTGGATCGACTTCTGCCTGTGGTGGCTGCGCGTCACCTGCCGGCTGACGCATCGCGTCGGCGGCCTCGAGAACATGCCGACGGGGCCGGTGATCTTCGCCTGCAAGCACCAGTCCTCCTGGGAGACGCTGGCCTTCTCGCGGCTGTTCCCCGGTGCGGCCACCGTGATGAAGCGCGAGCTGGTGCTGATCCCGATCGTCGGCTGGGCGATGGCAAAAGTCGGCAACATCGCCGTCGAACGCGGTGACGGCTCCAAGGCGCTGCGCGGGCTGGTGAAACAGGCGAAGGCGGCTTTGGCGGAGGGCCGGTCGATCCTGATCTTCCCCGAGGGTACGCGAGTCGCCGTCGGCGACGAGAAGCCCTATCAGGTGGGAACGGCGGCGCTCTACCGGCAGCTCGGCGTGCCGGTCGTCCCGGTCGCGCTCAATTCCGGCCTATTCTGGGGCCGTCGCAAGTTCATCAAGCGGCCGGGCGTGATCGATGTCGAGATCCTGCCCGCGATCCCGCCGGGCATGAGCCGGGATGCCTTCATGACGACCCTGCGCGAGCGGATCGAAGGGGCCACCGATCGGCTCGTTGCTGCAGCCCGTGAGAGCGAACAAAGATAGAACTTCTGTTGATATCGACAGGCCTAGAGCCTACGTTTTCAGGATGGAATGGGCGCCCGTCTCCCAGCGGATCTGGGACATGAAATACCGCTTCAAGAGCGCACCGGGCGGCAGCCCGGCAGCGACGCCTGACGCCGACCTCGACGCGACCTGGTGGCGGGTCGCACGAGCCCTGGCGGTACCGGAGCGCGATCCCGAGCTTTGGGCCGGCCGTTTCCACGAGGCGCTGTCGGGCTTCAAGTTCCTGCCGGCTGGACGCGTGATCGCGGGCGCTGGTACCGGCCGCAGCGTCACGCTCTTCAACTGCTTCGTCATGGGCACGATCCCCGACGACATGTCGGGCATCTTCGAGAACCTGCGCGAGGCTGCCCTCACCATGCAGCAGGGCGGCGGCATCGGGCACGATTTCTCGAGCCTGCGTCCGCAGGGCGCGCCCGTGATCGGCGTCGGCGCCGATGCATCGGGGCCGCTCTCGTTCATGGATGTGTGGGACGCGATGTGCCGCACCATCATGAGCGCGGGCTCGCGCCGCGGCGCCATGATGGCGACCCTGCGCTGCGACCATCCCGACATCGAGGCCTTCGTCGACGCCAAGCGCGACCCCAAGCGGCTGCGCATGTTCAACGTCTCGGTGCTGGTCACCGACGCCTTTATGAAGGCGGTCGAGGAGGATGCCGACTGGCCGCTGGTATTCGGCGGCAAGATCTTCAAGGCGGTGAAGGCCAGAGCCTTATGGGAGCGCATCATGCGCGCGACCTACGAAGTGGCCGAGCCCGGCGTCATCTTCATCGACAGGGTGAACCGCCGGAACAACCTGCGTTATTGCGAGAGCATCCAGGCTACGAATCCCTGCGGCGAGCAGCCACTCCCTCCTTACGGTGCCTGCCTGCTGGGATCGATCAATCTCGCCGCATTGGTGAAGGCGCCGTTCACGCCGGAGGCGACGCTCGATATGGAGGCGCTGGAGCGGCTGGTGCCGCTGGCCGTGCGCATGCTCGACAATGTGATCGACGTCTCGCGCTTCCCGCTGCCGCAGCAGGAGCAGGAGGCCAAGGCCAAGCGGCGCATCGGGCTCGGCGTGACCGGTCTCGCCGATGCGCTGATCTTCTGCGGCGTGCGCTACGGCTCACCCGAGGCGGTGCGGCTGACGCGTGAGTGGTTGGGCGCGGTGCAGCGCCTGTCCTACGTCGCGTCGGCCGACATTGCCGCGGAGAAGGGCAGCTTCCCGCTCTACGATCGCGGGAAGTATCTCGCAGGTGAGACGATCAAGGCGCTGCCCGAGGAGGCGCGGACGGCGATCGGCCGCTACGGCATCCGCAACGCGCTGCTGAACTCGATCGCGCCCACCGGCACCATCTCGCTGCTGGCCGATAATGTCTCGTCCGGCATCGAGCCGGTGTTTGCCTTCAGCTATGTGCGCCATGTGCTGCAGCCGGACGGCACCAAGCGCGAGGAGAGTGTCGACGATTACGCTTTCCGCGCCTGGCGCGAGCTCCGGGGCAACGAGGCGCCGCCGTCCGACGTCTTCGTCGATGCCCAGACGCTGACGCCTGCCGATCATCTGGCGATGCAGGCGGCGGCGCAGGACCATGTCGACAGCTCGATCTCCAAGACCATCAACCTGCCGCGCGACATCTCCTTCGAGGCCTTCAAGGGCGTATACGAGGAGGCCTATGCGCAGAACTGCAAGGGCTGCACGACCTACCGACCCAATGACGTGACGGGCGCGGTGCTGGAAGTGAAGCCGGCCGAACCCGCGGCGGCGGAGGCGCAGCCGCGTGCGCTGGCGCCGGCGGACGAGAGCGGCGTCGTCTACATCGCCCAGCCGCTCGACCGGCCGCAGGACCTGCCGGGCCGGACCTACAAGATCAAATGGCCGGGCAGCGACCACGCCATCTACATCACCATCAACGACCTGATGCAGGACGGGCGGCGGCGGCCGTTCGAGATTTTCATCAACTCCAAGAACATGGAGCACTACGCCTGGACGGTGGCGCTGACGCGCATGATCTCGGCGGTGTTCCGCCGCGGCGGCGATGTCTCGTTCATCGTCGAGGAGCTGAAGGCGGTGTTCGATCCGCGCGGCGGGCAGTGGATGGAGGGCCGCTACGTGCCCTCCCTGCTGGCCGCGATCGGCGGCGTGATCGAGCGCCACCTGGTCGAGATCGGCTTCCTGGCGCCGACCGAATCGCCCAGCCTGATCGATGCGATCGAGGAGCGCATGCGCCTCGCCGTCAACAGCCAAAACGCTACCAAGGAGCCGGCGGCCGGCAGCGTTTCAGTCAAGTCGATGGGGCAATGCCCCAATTGCGGCGCGGCGGCGCTCACCCACCAGGAAGGCTGCGACGTCTGCCTGAACTGCGGCTACTCCCGCTGCGGGTGACAAGGTCCTCCGGCGGTCGCTCAGCCCAGCTCGAGTTCGATGCCGGCCGACTTGCTGACGCCCGCCCACAGGGTCGCGAAGTCGCCGACGAAGGCCGTGTATTCGGCCGGCGTCATCGGCTTGTCGCCGGGCAGCAGCACCACTTCCTTGAAGCGCTCGACGACTTCCGGCGCCTTGTAGGCCTTCTGCAGCTCGTCGTAGAGCCGCGCCACGACGTCGGGCGACATGCCCTTGGGGCCCGAGACGCCGACCCAGGTCGAGGTCGTGAGCTTGGGGAAGCCCTGCTCGGCGAAGGTCGGGGCGTTCGGGTACATGTCGAGGCGCTTGTCCGAGCTGACTGCCAGCAGGCGGACCTTGCCGGAGTTGATGTGCGGCACGTTGGTCGTGATCGGGTCGAACATCGAGGGGATGGCACCGGCCAGCATGTCCTGCAGCGACGGCGCCGAGCCGCGGTAGGGCACGTGCTTCAGCTTGATGCCGGCCAGGGTGCCCAGCAGCTCGCCCATCAGGTGGGTGTTGGAGCCGATGCCCGAGCTGCCGAAGGCGATCTCGTCGGGCTTGGCCTTGGCGGCCGCGATGTAGTCGGCCAGCGTCTTGTAGGGCGAATCGCCCGGCACGATCAGGACGTTGGGCGTGTGGCCGATCAGGGTCACGTGGGTGAAATCGGTCACCACATTGTACGGCAACTTCGGGTAGATACCCGGCGCGATGCCGAGCGGCGAGGCGTGCGAAATGACGAGCGTGTAGCCGTCGGGTGCGGCCTTGGCGGCGAGGTCCGAGCCGATCGTGCCGCCGGCGCCGGGCCGGTTCTCGACCACCACTTGCGTGCCCAGGGCAACCGAGAGCTTGGGCGCCAGGATGCGCGAGATCGTGTCGGCGGTGCCGCCGGGAGGGAAGGTGGCGATCAGCTTGATCGGCTGCTTGGTCGGCCAGCCGGGGCTCGCCTTGACGGCGGGCGCGGCGAGCGAAGAGCCCAGGGTGGCGGCCGAGGCAGCCAGGACGGTACGGCGGGTCAGTTTCATGAAGCGCTCCGGTTTCCTCTCGCACCAATGGCTGGCGCGTTGTGGCCTAGGCCTTGCAATCGATATGCCAGCCCCAATCAGCCCTTGATTTGCCCTGAGAGAGTCCGCAAATCCGGGCCGACCAAGGAGATGTCTGTATGATGCGGCGGCTTGTTCTGGCGGCGATTCTCGTGGGATGCGGTGCGGCGACGTCCTTGGCCCCGGCCGCGCAGGCGCAGGGGCTTCCCAACTCGCGCAGCGAGCTGGCCTATTCCTTCGCCCCGCTGGTGAAGAAGGTCTCACCGGCGGTGGTCAATATCTATACGACCACCACCGCCCGCGTGCAGCGCCGCCTGCCGTTTCCTTTTCCCGGCATGCCCCAGCAGGGCGGCGACCGGGTGCAGAACTCGCTGGGTTCCGGCGTGCTGGTGCGCCCCGACGGGCTGATCGTCACCAACGCCCATGTCGTGAAGGGCGCCGACGAGATCCGCGTCGTGCTGGCCGACCGCCGCGAATACGAGGCGAAGCTCATCACACAGGACGAACGCTATGACCTCGCCCTGCTGCGCATCGAGGGCGTCGAGGAGAAGTTCCCCTTCCTCGAGCTGCGCGATTCCGATTCGATCGAGGTCGGCGACGTCGTGCTGGCGATCGGCAATCCGTTCGGCCTGAACCAGACGGTGACCAGCGGCATCGTCTCGGCCGTGGCGCGCAGCGCCGGCGGCATCAACGATTCGAACTTCTTCCTCCAGACCGACGCGGCCATCAATCCCGGCAATTCCGGCGGCGCGCTGGTCTCGCTCGACGGCAGGCTGATCGGCATCAACACGGCGATCTATTCGCAGAGCGGCGGCTCGGTGGGCATCGGCTTCGCCACGCCGTCGAACATCGTCGAGCGCATGATCTCGACCGGCACGACGGGCGGCCGCATCGTGCGGCCGTGGCTGGGCGTCAGCATGCAGAGGGTGACGCCCGACCTCGCCTCGGGCTTCGGCCTGTCGCGGCCGGCAGGTCTCGTCGTCAAGGAAGTCTATACCAGCGGGCCGGGCGCGGATGCCGGCCTCAAGCGCAACGACGTGATCGTGGGCATTCGCGAACAGGTCATCGACGACGAGGCGGCGCTGCGGTTCAGGTTGTCGACGCTCAACGTCGGTACGACCGTCCCGGTGAAGGTCATGCGCGGCGGCAAGGAAGTGATCGTGCAGCTGAAGCTAGCGGCGCCGCCCGAGGATCCGCCGCGCGACCTGTCCTTGCTCGAGGGACGCCAGCCCTTGTCGGGCGCCTCGGTCGTCAACATGTCGCCGGCCGTCGCCGAGGAGATGGGCTTGGCCGAATGGCGCCCCGGCATCATCATCGTCGAGGTGAAGAACGGCGCCTATGCCGGCCGCTTCGTGCGTCCCGGCGACATGATCCTGGCGGTCAACGGCCAGGAGGTGAAGAACGTCGCCGATCTCAAGAAGCGCGTCGCCAGCGGCATCACCAGTATCAACGTCGGCCGCGACGGGGTGGTCTTTCCCGTCCAGTTCCGTTGAGTCCATGAACATGTCGGGTCGTCGTGCCGGCTGAACTCTTCGCCTCGCTCGCCCCGACTCCGCTGGCCGAACGCCTGCGCCCGAAGGTGCTGGGCGAGATCCTGGGCCAGGATCACCTGCTCGGTCCCGAGGGACCGCTCGGCCGCATGCTGGAGGCCCGCAAGCTCGGCTCGCTGATCCTGTGGGGGCCGCCGGGCTGCGGCAAGACCACCATCGCCCGCCTGCTCGCCGAGGCCGTGGGCCTGCATTTCGAGCCGCTGTCGGCGGTCTTCTCCGGCGTCGCCGACCTGCGCCGCATCTTCGAGGCGGCCCGCCAGCGCCGCAAGGACGGCAAGGGCACGCTTCTGTTCGTCGACGAGATCCATCGCTTCAACCGCGCCCAGCAGGACGGCTTCCTGCCCTATGTCGAGGACGGCACGGTGACGCTGATCGGCGCCACCACCGAGAACCCGTCCTTCGAGCTGAACGCCGCGCTGCTGTCGCGCTGCCAGGTGCTGGTCCTGCGCCGCCTCGACGACAATGCGCTATCCGCGCTGCTGGCGAGGGTCGAGGAGGCGATCGGCCGTCCGCTGCCGATCGACGAGACGGGCCGGCAGGCGCTGTTCGCCATGGCGGATGGCGACGGCCGCTACCTGATCGGCCTCGCCGAGCAGCTCGCGCAACTGAAGGACAAGGGGCCGGTACCGCCGTCGCGGCTGGCGACGCTCCTGCAGAAGCGTGCGCCGCTCTACGACAAGGCGCAGGAGGCGCACTACAACCTGATCAGCGCGCTGCACAAGTCGCTGCGCGGCTCGGATGTCGATGCCGCGCTCTACTGGTTCGCGCGCATGCTCGACGGCGGCGAGGACCCGAAATACATCGCCCGCCGCCTGGTGCGCTTCGCCGTCGAGGATATCGGCATGGCCGACCCGCAGGCGCTGACGCAGACCTTGGCGGCGTGGGAGACCTACGATCGGCTGGGCTCACCCGAGGGCGAACTGGCGATCGCGCAGGCGGTGATCTATCTCGGCACCGCGCCGAAATCGAATGCCGGCTACGTCGCCTTCGGCGCGGCCAAGCGCGCCGCCAAGACGCACGGCTCGCTCACGCCGCCGATGCATATCCTGAATGCGCCGACCAAGCTCATGAAGGAGATCGGCTACGGCAAGGGCTACGAGTACGACCACAATGCCGCCGACGGCTTCTCCGGCCAGAACTACTTCCCCGACGGCATGGCGCGCGAGGAGTTCTACCAGCCGGTCGAACGCGGCTTCGAGCGCGAGATCCTGAAGCGCCTCGACTACTGGAAGAAGCTCAGGGAAAAGAAACGTTGATCATTGGAGCGCGCAACTCCAGTTGCGCTCTTGTCTTGGTTGTTAACGAAGCTTGAGCGCAACTGGAGTTGCGCGCTCCAATGAGACGACTCAGGGTTTCGCCATCGCCCGCACGACACGCCTGTCGCGGCCATAGACGTCGTCGCGGAACGTCGGGACCCCGTCGGCATTGGCGCTGACGGTGCGGTAGGTCACGTAGAGCGTGATCGGCTCGGGGAAGGTGTAGTGGGCCTGCTGGCCGTCCTTGATCACCTGCTGGACCCGGTCCTTGTTGAAGCCGTTCTTGCCGTTGAAGACCTTCTCGACGAAGTCGAGCGGGTTCTGCAGGCGGATGCAGCCATGGCTGAAGTTGCGGCTGCCCTCGGTGAACAGCCAGCGGCTCGCCGTGTCGTGCATGTAGATGCCGTACTTGTTGGCGAACGGGAAGAAGATGTAGCCCAGCGCGTTCGCCGCGCCCGAATCCTGCCGGATGCGGTAGGGGAAGGCCTTGGGATGGATCGAGTTCCAGTCGATCGTGTTGGGATCGAGCTCGTCGTCGTTGTTCCAGCTCGCGAAGATCTTGAAGCCGCTGCCCGCCAGGGCGTTGGGATCGCGGCGCAGGATCGGCAGGTACTCCTCGCCGGCGATCGACGGCGGCACCGTCCAGTACGGGTTGGTCTGGAAGCCGCGCATGGTCGACTGGATCTCGGGCGTCGGGTCCTTCGGCGTGCCGACGATGACCTGGCTCTGGAAAGCGACTTTGCCCTCGTTCACGAACATCATCGAATAGTCGCCGGTGTTCACGTAGACGAAGCGGCTGCCGAGATCCTCCGGCAGCCAGCGGCGGCGCTCCAGGTTGGCGACGATCTGCTCGATGCGCTCGTCGAGCGTGGTGTTGAGCGAGCGGACGGTCTTGGCGCCGATGACGCCGTCGACGGTCAGGCCCTTCATCTCCTGGTACGACTTCACGAGGCCGACCAGCGGCTCGTCGTAGAGCTCGACGACGGCACCGGCCGGCGGGACCGTGAAATCGAGCTCGGCCAAGCGCTTGCGCAGGATGGGCACGCGAGGGTCGACCATGCCGGGCTTCAACGCGGTGCCGTCGGGCATCGCCGTGTAGGTGACCTTGCCTCGCTTCTCGCGCCACGCGGCCAGCGCCTTCTGCAGCGCCGGGTAGTCGCCCTTGGGCGGCAGCGAGGCGAGATAGGCGGCGAAGTCGGGCGCCGAGGCGGCCGCCTGCAGCAACGCGTCCTTGTCGGCCTTGCGCTGGATGATGTCGATGTCCTTGTCGACCCGGTTGGCGCGCACGCGGCCGGTCGAGACGTCGCTGGCATAGGCTGCGAAAGCGGCCGACAGCAGCGCTTCGGCCGCGGTCGGATCGGCGCCCGGCGCCATCGCCTTCTCGACGTCGGCAGGGTTGTACCAGTTGGGATCCAATCCGTGATCGCCGGCGCTGCGGAGCGCCTTCAGCAGGGCCTCGGCGCGCGCCGTCGCGGGAGCCGATCCGGTCCACACCACGCCTGAAGCGTAAGAGGACGATGCTCCCGAAAACGAGAGCGCGAACGCCAGGAAAGCGGCGAAAAAATTGAAACGATTCACAGCGGGAACATAGCCGGAATCGGCCGATTCGTCCATCAGCCGGCGAAACCGTGGGCCGCCAGGAAGTTCAAAAGATCGGCACTGGCACGCTGTTTCAGTTCCGCCGTTCCGCCGCCCGCCCGGGCGCCGCGGGTGACGCAATGGCTGCGTGCCCAGGCCTGGAAGTCGGGCTCCTTCAGGGCTTGCCCGAGCGCGGGCACGAAATGGCTGCCGTCATCCTCGATCAGGTTGCGGCAGCACGACCAGTTCTCGGCGTCCTTGATGTCGAAGACGGGGCCGAGCGATTCCCAGCCGTGATGGGCGCTGCCATAGACCTTCACCCGGATCCGGCCGTTGCCGGCGGCACGCATGCGCTCGGCATACTCGATCGCCAGTTCCGCCGGCGTGTAATCGTCCTTGGCGGCGAGCATGAAGAACATCGGCCGCCCATGCGTGGTCGGATCGCGATGCTGCGCCGTCGCGCCGGGGCAGAGGGCGACGTGGATGTCGAACAGGTGGGGAAAACCGTGCCGCCAGCGCTGCCGCACGGCGATGGCGGCGTTGAGCGTCGCCACGCCGCCCTTGGAGACGCCCATGATGCCGATGCGCGCCGGATCGAGGCGCGGATCGTCACGAAGAAGGGCGAGGGCGGCAAAGGCGTCGCCCTCCATCTGCGCCGCCGAGACCAGGCTCTGGTCGGCCACCGTGCGCCGTACGCCGCGCCCCTTGAAGCTGTCGACGATCAGCGCCGCCGTGCCTGCGCCATTCAGGAGGTCGGCGTAATAGTGCTCGCGGTGGCGCTGGACGCCGGCGCTGCTGGTCAGGATCACCATGCACGGCAGCGGTCCCGGCCGGTCGGCGGGAATATGCAGGGTCGCGGAAATTCGCGCCGGACGGGAGGCCGTCGGATGGTCGAACGTCAGCGTGTCGAATGACACCGATTCCATGGACCCTGTGTAGCTTGTCCCGTAGGTTGTGCGCCATGAGCCAGAGCCCCGCCACTGGTGGTACCCGTCAGGTCCAGGTCCGCGCCGTCACCGATGACGAGGCAGACATGCGCCTCGACCGCTGGTTCCAGCGCCATTTTCCCGAGCTGAGCCACGGCGCGCTGCAGAAGCTGCTGCGGACCGGCCAGGTCCGGATCGACGGCAAGCGGGCCGAGGGCAAGGATCGCGTCGAGCCGGGCCAATCGATCCGGCTGCCCCCGGGCGTCCTGAATTCGCCGGCGCCCAAGCCGCGGCCTGCCATTCCGGGTCCGACCATCTCGGATCGCGATGCCGCCGAAATCCAGAAGATGGTCATCCATCGCGACGATCACGTGATCGTGCTCAACAAGCCGCCGGGCCTCGCCGTCCAGGGCGGCAGCGGGACGGAAAAGCATGTCGACGGCATGCTGGACGGGCTGCGCTTCGGCTTCGAGCAGCGGCCCAAGCTGGTCCACCGGCTCGACAAGGACACCAGCGGCCTGCTGCTGATCGCGCGCACGGGCCAGGCGGCCAAGCACCTGACCGCGTCGTTCCGCGATCGCGAGACCGAGAAACTCTACTGGGCCATCGTGGTCGGCGTGCCGCCCAAGAAGGAGGGCGCGATCAACCTGCCGCTGGCCAAGCGACCGGGCGCCTTCGATCGCGAACTGATGCAGGTCGACGAGGAGAACGGCCAGAAGGCGCTCACCCATTTCCGCGTCCTCGATAGCGCCAGCCGGCGGGCGGCGTTGCTGGCGCTGTGGCCGCGCACCGGCCGGACCCATCAGCTTCGCGTCCATTGCGCCGCCATCGGCTGTCCGATCCTGGGCGACCGCAAATACGGCGGCGAGGAAGCGTCGTTGTCGACCATTGCCGACTCGCGCAAGCTGCACCTCCATGCCCGCCGCCTGTTGCTGCCGCACCCGTCGGGCAAGGGCGAGCTGAAGGCCGAGGCCGAACCGCCACCTCACTTCCGCCGTACCGTCGAGGCATTTGGCTTCTCTACGGACGGTGTTTGAGCGAGAATCGGTCGGGATGCGGATTCCCTGGAAGCGAGTGGCGGTGATCATGGCGGTGGCGGTGCCGATCGCTGCCGTCGTCGGCGTCGTCTGGGCCGCTACCCGGGACCTGTCGCGCTATCAGGCGCGGCTGACGGAACAGGTCCGCAAGGTCACCGGCCGCGAACTGGCCGCTCGCGTGCCGCTCACCGTGAAGCTCGGCAGCGAGCCGGCGATGGTTGCCGAAGGCGTGACGCTCTCGAACGCCCCCTGGGGATCGCGCCCCGATCTCGCGCGCGTGCGTCGCATGACGCTCTACCTCGATCCGTTCTCGCTGTTCCTGGGCGAGGTCAAGATCGGCAAGATCGTGCTCGAGGGCGCCGACATCCTGATCGAGCGCAACGAGGTCGGCGATGCGAACCTCGACATGCTGCCGCCGCCCGACGGGTCGGGGCCGCATCCCGGCGAGAACCGGTCGCTCCGGCTGCGCACCTCGGCGGCTTTTCCCTGGATCGACAACGTCGAAGTGCGCGATTCCGTCCTGACCGTCTCGGAAGGGCCCGGGCGGCCGCCCGTCGTACTCGATATTCCCAACGCGACCTTCAAGTCGCCGGCGCCCAACCAGGCGCTGCAGGTCGAGGGACGATTTGGCGTGGCGCAGGGCGTGCCGATGGGCCTCACGGGCACCGCGGGATCGTTCAACGGCTGGATGGCCGGATTGCCCGGCAATATCGACCTGCAGGGCGGCTTCGGCGAGGGCAAGATCTCGATCAAGGGCAGCATCAACGCCAAGGGCACGTCGCTGCAGATCAATTCCGAAGGTCCGGACGTCTCGGTGTTCGGGCCCTACATTCGCCTGCCCGTCCCGGTGGGTGGCCCCTATCTGATGAACACCAAGGCCTCGACGCAACGCAATGGCTTCAAGGTCGAGGTGACGGCGCTGAAGGTCGGTTCGAGCGAGGCGGCGGGCGAGGCGCTGTTCCGCGTCGACCGCAAGGGCACGCCGACCATCGTCGTGAACGCCGACATCACGCGCCTCGACGTTTCCGAGCTGAAGGCGCCGCCGGCCGGCGCGGCGCCCGCCGCGCCGTCGACGGCCCCGATGCAGCAACCGCGCCTCATTCCGGCGCTGCCGTTCGTCGCCAACTGGCTCGGCCGGTCCGCCCTGTCGGTGACGGTGCGGCTGGGCGAAGTGGTGGGCCTCGGCGCCAAGATGCAGAACGCCTCGGTGACGCTGGCCTCGGGCGAAACACGCTTCACGTTCCGTGCGGCGGCGACCGTGGGCGGCGGCTCGGCCGGTGTCGACCTGGTCTACGATCCGGCCGGCCGTCTCGGGCAGACCACGCTGACGGCGACGGCCAACCGTGTGTCGCTCGGCGAACTGTCGACCTTGCTGGGCCTCGATCTCGGCCTGCGCGACGGTGTTGCCGATCTCGACCTCCGCCTGCGCGGCGCCGGCCGCACGACGCGCGATGCGCTGAACTCGGCCAGCGGCTCGATCGACGTCTCGATGGGCAAGGGACTGTGGCCGCACAGCCAGCTCGCCAACTGGCCGCCGGAAACGCAGAAGCTGCTCGGCGGCACCGAGGCGGGCGTGCCGTTCAATTGCATCGCCAGCCGCTTCGAAGTGAGCGGCGGTGTCGCCAATCTCCGCCGGCTGGTCGTCGACACGCCGCGCGGCGTGCTGGTCGGCGGCGGCTACCTGCACCTGCGCACCGAAGGCTGGGAGTTCATCGTGGCGCCCGAGGCGCGCGACAACCAGAACGCGGCCCTCGCCACGCCGATGCGCATCAAGGGCGGGGCGGGCAAGCAGACCGCCAGCGCCGTCGATCCCAACCTGTCCAAGCTGCTGGTCGGCGGCGGCCCGATCCCCAGCCTCGTGGCACAGGTCGCCCAGGCCGGCCGCACGGCCGGCGCCAACGCCTGCGCCGCCCTGGCGCCGCGCGTGGAAGCCCTGCGGCCGGGGCTTCGGGCGCAGATGCCGGCGCCGGTCTCGGACACGCGCCAGCGGGCTTCGCGGCCGCAGGGGCAAACGCCCGGTCCGCAGCGCAGTCAGGGCCGCTAACCGCAGTCTTGTCGTCGGGCCTGCCCGGCGTGTAAGCCCGACGCCACGATGCGCCGTTCGATCCGTGGGTTCCGCATCGTGGCTTAGTCGGGAACTGAATGAAGCGCTTCTACAAGGATACGGACGTCGATGCGGGCGAGGGCGGTTTTCGCATCCTGCTCGACGGCAAGCCGATGCGGACGCCCGCCAAGGCAACGCTGGTCGTACCGACGCGGGCGCTGGCCGAGGCGATCGCGGCCGAATGGGCCGGCGTGCCGGACAAGGCCGAGATCAACGCGGCCCACCTTCCCCTCACGCGGCTCGCGGCGACCGGCATCGACCGCGTCGTCGCGCGGCGCGACGAGGTGATCGCCGATACGGCGAAATATGCCGGATCGGATTTGCTCTGCTACCGCGCAACGGCACCGGACAGCCTGGTGACATTGCAGCGGGAGCGGTGGCAGCCGTTGCTCGATTGGGCCGCCGAGCGCCACGGCGCCCGGTTGACCACAGCCGAGGGCATCGGCTTCGTCGAGCAGCCGGAAGATGCCAGGGCGAGGCTGCATGCGGCGGTGGCGGCACACGGCGATCTCGCCCTCTCCGCGCTCTACAACCTCACGCACACGGCGGGCTCTGTCGTGATCGCGCTGGCGGTATCGGACGGCCGCCTCGACGCGGCCGGCGCCTTTGCCGCCGCGCAGATGGACGAGCTCTATCAGGTCGATCGCTGGGGTGACGATCCGTTGGCGGAGAAGCATCGCGAAGGCGTGCGCAAGGATATCGAGGCGTGCGCGCGCTTTCTTGGATTGTTGGAAGACGCGCGACTGCGCGGATGAGAGGGATCATGGGAGCGGGCAAGAAGCTGCGGCAGGTCATGGCGGACAAGGGCCTCGTCGAGGCGATGGCGGCGCACAGTCCGTTGTCGGCGATGCTGGCCGCCGAAGCAGGATTCGACGCGATCTGGGCGTCGGGCTTCGAGCTGTCGGCGATGTACGGCGTGCCGGATGTCAGCGTCGTGTCGATGACCCAGCATCTCGACATGACGCGCGCCATGGTCGATCGCTCGGGCCTGCCGGTGGTGGCCGACATCGACACCGGCTTCGGCAATGCCATCAACGTCCTCTATGCCGTCGAGCAGTACGAGCGCGCGGGCGTCGGCGCGATCGTGATGGAGGATAAGAGCTTCCCCAAGGTCACCAGCCTGATCGCCGGCGGCCGCCAGGACATGGTCCGCATCGAGGAGTTCCAGGGCAAGATCGAGGCGGCGCGTTCGGCGCGGCGCGATCCCGACCTCGTGGTCGTCGCCCGCACCGAGGCGCTGATCGCGGGGCTCGGTCAGGACGAGGCGCTGAAGCGGGCGCGGGCCTACGAGGCGGCGGGCGCCGACCTGATCCTGGTCCATTCCAAGCAGAAGACGCCCGACGAGATCGAGTCTTTCATCAAGGCCTGGGACGGCAAGGTGCCGATCGCGCTGGTGCCGACCGCCTATCCGCAGATGACGGTGGCGCGGGTGCGCGAACTCAAGAAGGTCGGCCTGCTGATCTGGGGCAACCACGCGATCCGCGCGGCGGTCGGCGCCATGCGGAAGACCTTCGCCCAGATCCGCAAGGACGGCGGCATCCACGGGGTCGAGGCGAGCATCGCCACGGTCGACGAGGTGTTCGATTTGCAGGGAATGGGAACGGTGAAGGACAACGAGAAGAGATTCCTCCGCTAGACGCGATCAATTTATTGGCCGAAAACTGACCGAGGGCCGGAGATTTAGATGCAGAAAATGTTGGAAGAACTCGAGCGCAGGCGGGCAGCGGCGCGGCTGGGCGGCGGCGAGCGCCGTATCGAGGCGCAGCACGCCAAGGGCAAGCTGACGGCCCGCGAGCGCATCGATGCGCTGCTCGATCCGGAGTCGTTCGAGGAATACGACATGTATGTCGAGCATCGCTCGATCGATTTCGGCATGGAGAACCAGAAGATCCCGGGCGACGGCGTGGTCACCGGCCACGGCACGATCAACGGCCGGCTGGTCTATGTCTTCAGCCAGGATTTCACGGTCTTCGGCGGGGCATTGTCGGGCATGCATGCCACCAAGATCTGCAAGATCATGGATATGGCCATGAAGGTCGGCGCGCCGGTGCTGGGCCTCAACGATTCGGGCGGTGCGCGCATCCAGGAGGGCGTCGATTCGCTCGCGGGTTACGCCGACGTCTTCCAGCGCAACGTGCTGGCCTCGGGCGTGATCCCGCAGATCTCGATGGTCATGGGCCCCTGTGCTGGCGGCGCGGTCTACTCGCCGGCGATGACCGACTTCATCTTCATGGTGAAGGACAGCTCCTACATGTTCGTCACCGGCCCCGACGTGGTGAAGACCGTCACGCACGAGACGGTGACGCAGGAGGAGCTGGGCGGCGCGCTCACCCACACGCAGAAGTCGGGTGTCGCCGATCTCGCCTACGAGAACGACATCGAGGCGCTGCTGCAACTACGCCGCTTCGTCGATTTCCTGCCGTCGAACAATCGCGAGAAGGCGCCGGTCCGCACGACGCTCGACCCGATCGACCGCGACGATCCCTCGCTCGATACGCTGGTGCCGGAAAATCCCAACAAGCCCTACGACATCAAGGAGCTGATCCTGAAGGTCGTCGACGAGGGCGATTTCTTCGAGCTGTCGCCGGAATGGGCCGCCAACATGGTGGTGGGCTTCGGCCGCATGGCCGGCCGCACGGTCGGCTTCGTCGCCAATCAGCCGATGGTGCTGGCGGGCTGCCTCGACATCGACAGTTCGCGCAAGGCGGCGCGTTTCGTGCGCTTCTGCGATGCCTTCAACATCCCCATCGTGACCTTCGTCGACGTGCCGGGCTTCCTGCCGGGCACCACGCAGGAGTTCGGCGGCATCATCAAGCACGGCGCCAAGCTGCTCTACGCCTATGCCGAGGCGACCGTGCCGAAGGTGACGGTGATCACCCGCAAGGCCTATGGCGGCGCCTACGACGTGATGGCGTCCAAGCACCTGCGCGGCGACGTGAACTATGCCTGGCCCGGTGCCGAGATCGCGGTGATGGGCGCCAAGGGCGCGGTCGAGATCATCTTCCGGTCCGATGTCGGCGACGCCGCGAAGATCGCGGCGCGCACCGAGGAGTATCGCGAGAAGTTCGCCAATCCGTTCGTGGCGGCCAACCGCGGCTTCATTGACGACGTGATCATGCCGCACGGCACGCGCCGCCGGGTCTGCAAGGCGCTGGCCACGCTCGAGACCAAGAAGCTCGAGAATCCGTGGCGCAAGCACGGCAACGTCCCTCTGTGACGGGAACCACGTGCATCTCTCTCCAGAGGAACGCATGAGGCGCGGCCGGATCGTGCGCAAGCACCTGATGGTGGGGCTTCTCGCGCTGCTCGTGATCATCCCGCTGAATTTCATCGTGAGCCGTCAGTACCCGTGGTGGCTCTGGGTCCTCATCGTCTGGCTGCCCCTGATCGGCGCCCACTCACTGTGGGCCAGGGGCTTCTTCGATCGCAGAAAAGAAGGAATGTGAGCATGGCCGCCAAGAAGAAGGTCGCCAAGGTCGCCGCGAAGAGTGCGCCCAAGAGCGCCGCGCGCACCAAGAGCGTGAAAAAGGCCCCGACGAAGGAGCCGGCGGCCCCGACGCCGACAACTGGTGGGCCGCTGTTCGACAAGATCCTGATCGCCAACCGCGGCGAGATCGCCTGCCGCGTCATCCGGACCTGCAAGCGGCTCGGCATCAAGACCGTGGCGGTCTATTCCGAAGCCGACGCCGACGCGCTGCATGTGCGCGAGGCCGACGAAGCGGTGCTGATCGGACCGCCGCCCTCGGCGCAGTCCTACCTGCTGATCGACAAGATCGTCGAGGCCTGCAAGCAGACCGGCGCCCAGGCCGTGCATCCGGGCTACGGCTTCCTCTCCGAGAAGGAGGCCTTCCAGAAGGCGCTGGCCGAAGCCGGCATCGCCTTCATCGGTCCCAACGCCCACGCCATCTACGCCATGGGCGACAAGATCGAGTCCAAGAAGCTCGCCCAGAAGGCCGGCGTCAGCACGGTGCCGGGCTATCTCGCGGCGATCCCCAATGCCGACGAGGCGGTGAAGATCGCCCAGAAGATCGGCTACCCCGTCATGATCAAGGCTTCGGCCGGCGGCGGCGGCAAGGGAATGCGCATCGCCTGGAACGATGCCGAGGCGCATGAGGGCTTCGGCTCGGCGACCAACGAGGCCAAGGCCTCGTTCGCCGACGATCGCGTGTTCATCGAGAAGTACATCGAGGAACCGCGCCACATCGAGATCCAGCTCATCGCCGATGGCCACGGCAACTGTATCTATCTCTGGGAACGTGAGTGCTCGATCCAGCGCCGTCACCAGAAGGTGATCGAGGAGGCGCCGAGCCCGTTCCTCGACGCCAAGACGCGCAAGGCGATGGGCGAGCAGGCCGTGGCACTCGCGAAGGCGGTCCAATACAAGAGCGCCGGCACCGTCGAGTTCATCGTCGACAAGCACCGCAAGTTCTACTTCCTTGAGATGAACACTCGCCTGCAGGTCGAGCATCCGGTGACCGAGCTGATCACCGGCCTCGACCTCGTCGAGTTGATGATCCGCGTGGCGGCCGGCGAGAAGCTGCCGTTCCAGCAGAAGGACGTGAAGCTGCAGGGCTGGGCCGTCGAGGCGCGCCTCTACGCGGAAGACCCTTTCCGCAACTTCCTGCCGTCGACCGGCCGCCTCGTGAAGTATCGCGAGCCTGCGCCGGGCCCCGAGGTTCGCGTCGATACCGGCGTCTACGAGGGCGGCGAGATCTCGATGTTCTACGACCCGATGATCGCCAAGCTCTGTACGCACGGAAAGACGCGCAACGAGGCGATCGATCGCATGCGCCGCGCGCTCGACGAATTCTATGTCCGCGGCGTGTCGCACAACGTGCCGTTCCTGGCGGCGCTGATGGCCCATCCGCGCTTCCGGGCGGGCAACCTCACGACCAACTTCATCGCCGAGGAATTCAAGGGCGGCTTCACCGCTGCCCATCTGCCGCCGAAGGATCCGGCCATGCTGGCGGGCGTTGCGGCCGTGATTGACCGCATTTGTGCTCTGCGCGGAAGGAGTACGCTCGCCAAGTGGAACACATGGGCGGAAATGGTTCCGGCAGAAAAAGGTAGCGTCGTCATGCTCAACCGGGAGCCGATGGCGGTCACCGCGTATGGCTATGACGAGGACTTCTGGGTCCTGGTGGGCGAGCGCAGAATTATCGTCAAGGGTCGCTGGAAGCCTGGTGACCCACTGTTTCATTGCCTGGTCGATGATCAGCAGGTTGCCGTGCAAGTCGACACACTCGGCTCTGGCTGGCGATTGACGCATGAGGGTGGTCAGGCCGACGTGCTGGTGCTGACGCCGCGCCAGGCCGAACTCTATGCGCTGATGCCGGTCAAGGCCGCGCCCGACACGTCGAAGTTCCTGCTGTCGCCGATGCCGGGCCTGCTGGCCTCCGTGGCGGTGAGCGAGGGGCAGGAGATCAAGGCGGGCGAAGCGCTGGCTGTGGTCGAGGCGATGAAGATGGAGAACGTGCTGCGCGCCACGCGCGACGGCACGGTGAAGACGCTGCACGCCAAGGCGGGCGACAGCCTGAGGGTCGACCAGAAGATCATCGAGTTCGCCTGAGCCCGATGGCCTTGCAGGCGCGCCTCACGATTACGGGCCGGGTGCAGGGCGTGGGCTATCGCGATTGGGCGATGGCCACGGCACAGCGGCTCGGCCTCAACGGCTGGGTGCGCAATCGGTCCGACGGTTCGGTCGAGGCGCTGATCGTTGGCGACGACGATGCGGTCGGCAAGATGATAGAGGCCTGCCGGCGTGGTCCGTTCTTAGCGCAGGTGGATGCCGTCGATGTCGAGCCGGTCGACCTCGACGTCCTGCCGACGGGCTTTACGCGGCTGCCGACGGCCTGATTTCGCCGAACACTTCCTCAAAGGTCTCGGCCAGGGCGGCATCGAGGTCGGCCAGGGTCACCGGCAGGCCGAGATCGACCAGCGACGTCACGCCATGGTCGGCGATGCCGCAGGGAACGATTCCCGCATAGTGCGAAAGGTCCGGCTCGACGTTGATCGAGATGCCGTGGAACGCCACCCAGTGGCGGATGCGTACGCCGATGGCCGCGATCTTGTCCTCGCGCGGCGTGCCGTCGGGCAGCGGCGGCTTGTCCGGCCGCACGACCCAGACGCCGACGCGGCCTTCGCGCCGCTCGGCCCTCACGTTGAAGCGGCCGAGCGTGCGGATCGTCCATTCCTCGAGGTCGGACACGTAGCGGCGCACGTCTTGGCGGCGCGCCCGCAGGTCGAGCATCACATAGGCCACCCTCTGGCCGGGTCCGTGATAGGTGTACTGGCCGCCGCGGCCGGCGACATGGACCGGAAAGCGCGCGGGCTGCAGCAGGTCCTGGGTGCGGGCGCTGGTGCCCGCGGTGTAGAGCGGCGGGTGCTCCAGCAGCCAGACCATTTCGTCGGCCTGTCCCGCCCGGATGTCGGCGACCCTCGCCTCCATGGTGGCAAGGGCCTCGTCGTAGGGGACTGCGCCGTCGGAGATGCGCCATTCGGGGCTGTTCATTGTGGCAAAATCGGTACTTCCGAACCTTCATGCAAGCCCGCCTTGCCACTGGTGGGGCGATTTGGTATCCCCCGCGCCATCGATCCGGCGCGGCCATGGCGGAATTGGTAGACGCGCTAGCTTGAGGTGCTAGTGCCGCGAGGCGTGGAAGTTCGAGTCTTCTTGGCCGCACCATCGCCGGTTCGAACGAAAAGGTAGAGGTCGCCGCCTGTTGGTAAATGCCAACCGGCGGCCCTTTTTGTTTTCAGGCGAGGAGATGAGCTTTGGCCGACGATCTCAGCGAAAGCGCTCTCCGCTACCATCGCCTGCCACGACCCGGGAAGATCGAGGTCGTCCCGACCAAGCCGCTGGCGACCCAGCGCGACCTCTCGCTGGCCTATTCGCCCGGCGTAGCGGCTGCCTGCAACGAGATCGTGCGCGATCCCGCGACGGCCGCCGAACTCACCGCCCGGGCCAACCTGGTCGCCGTCGTGACCAACGGTACGGCCGTGCTGGGCCTCGGTGCGATCGGGCCGCTGGCCGCCAAGCCGGTGATGGAAGGCAAGGGCGTCCTCTTCAAGAAGTTCGCCGGCATCGACGTCTTCGACCTCGAACTGGCCGAACTCGATCAGGAGAAGCTGGTCGACATCGTGGCCTCGCTGGAACCGACCTTCGGCGGCATCAACCTCGAGGACATCAAGGCGCCGGAGTGCTTCTACGTCGAGCAGAAGCTGCGTGAGCGCATGAAGATCCCGGTGTTCCACGACGACCAGCATGGCACTGCCATCATCGTTGGCGCGGCACTGCTCAACGCCCTGTCGCTGGTCGGCAAGGACATCGCCAAGGTGAAGCTCGTCGTGTCGGGCGCCGGTGCCGCGGCGCTGTCGTGCCTCGGCGTACTCGAGAAGCTCGGCCTGCCGCGCGAGAACATGTGGGTCACCGACATCGCCGGCGTGGTCTGGAAGGGCCGCAACGAGCAGATGGACCCGTGGAAGGAGCGCTACGCGCGCGACACCCAGGCCCGCACCCTGGGCGAGGTGATCGGCGGGGCCGACGTGTTCCTGGGCCTGTCGGCGGCCGGCGTGCTGAAGCCCGAGATGGTGGCCAAGATGGCGGCCAGGCCGCTGATCTTCGCGCTGGCCAATCCCAACCCGGAGATCACGCCGGAAGACGTCGCCAGCGTGCGCGACGATGCCATCATGGCGACCGGCCGCAGCGACTATCCCAACCAGGTCAACAACGTCCTCTGCTTCCCCTATATCTTCCGCGGCGCACTGGATGTCGGCGCGACGACCGTCAACGACGAGATGAAGATCGCCTGCGTGCGGGCGCTGGCGTCGCTCGCGCGCAAGGAGCCGTCCGAGGTCGTGGCCCGCGCCTTCGGCGACCAGGCGGGTGGTTTTGGACCGACCCAGATCATTCCCAAGCCGTTCGATCCGCGCCTGATCGTCGAGCTGGCGCCGGCCGTCGCGAAGGCTGCGATGGACAGCGGCGTCGCCACGCGGCCGATCAGCGATTTCGACGCCTATCGCCAGCAGCTCAGCCAGTTCGTCTTCAAGTCCGGCCTGATCATGCGGCCGGTGTTCGAGCAGGCGCGCAGTGCGCCCAAGCGCGTGATCTTCAGCGCCGGCGAGGACGACCGTGTCCTGCGCGCCGTGCAGATCATCCTCGATGAGGGCATCGCCAAGCCGATCCTGATCGGCCGGCCGGAGATCGTGCGCCGCCGCGCCGAGCGTCTCGGCCTGCGCTTCCAGCCGGGCGTCGATGTCGAGCTGGTCGATCCCTCCAAGGACGCGCGCTACGACAAATACTGGGGCGCCTATCACGAGCTGATGGAACGGCGCGGCGTCACCGAGCCGACGGCCCGCAACCTCGTGCGCTCCAGCCCGACCTTGATCGCCGCGCTCGCGGTGAAGCTCGGCGATGCCGACGCGATGATCGCCGGCGCCTATGGCCGCTTCCGCACTCACCTGGCCCATGTGCGCGACGTCATCGGCCAGCGCGAGGGCGTGAAGAACATGGCGGCGCTCAGCCTGCTGGTCATGCCGACCCGCTCGCTGTTCATCGCCGACACCTACGTGAACTACGATCCCGATCCGGAGACCCTGGCCGAGATCACGTTGCTGGCGGCCGACGAAGTGCTGCGCTTCGGCATCCAGCCCAAGGTCGCGCTGATCTCGCATTCGAGCTTCGGCAGTTCCGAGCATCCCTCGGCCAAGAAGATGGCGGCGGCCGTCAAGATCCTCCACGAGCGCGCCCCGACGCTCGAAGTCGACGGCGAGATGCACGGCGACGCCGCGCTGGATGTCGAGATCCGTAACGGCGTCTTTCCGCGCTCCCGGCTCAAGGAAGTGGCGAACCTCGTGGTCTGCCCGTCGCTCGACTCCGCCAATATCGCCTTCAATCTGCTGAAGGATGGCGCGGACGGCCTGCATATCGGCCCCATGCTGCTCGGCACCGACCTGCCGGCGCATGTGCTCACGCCGTCGGTCACCGCCCGCGGCATCCTCAACATGACGGCGCTGGCCGTCGTCGAAGCCCAACGCCTCGCTGAGGCGCGTGGATGAGCGGCGAGATCGATCTCGTCGATGAAGTCACGCCGGACCTCGTCCGGCGAGTTGAGGCGGCCCTTGTCGAGAACAGGCCGGAGGATGCGCGGGGGCTGCTGGCCAACCTCAGCGCCACCGGCCAGGCCTCCATCCTCGAGCAGGTCTCGGAGCTCGAACGCGAGAAGCTGGTCGGCGTCCTCAAGGACGACCTCGATCCCGAGGCGCTGACCGAACTCGACGAGGAAGTCCTCGAGGACGTTCTCGAGCATCTCGACAGCAAGGAGATCGCCGCCGCTGCGCGCGAACTCGAGGCCGACGATGCGGCCACCATCCTCGAAGACCTGTCGGAGGACGAGCGGCAGGAAGTTCTGGCTGAGCTGCCGGCCGACGAACGCGCCGACATCGAGCGCGCGCTGGCCTATCCCGAATACACGGCCGGACGACTCATGCAGAGTTCGCTGGTCAAGGTCGCCGATACCTGGACGGTGGGTCAGGTGATCGACTATTGCCGCGAGGCGACCGACCTGCCCGACGACGTTTACGATATTTTCGTCGTCGATGCGGCCGGCAGCCTGCGCGGCTCCGTACCGCTCGGTCGCATGCTGCGTACCAAGCGGCCGGTGCAGGTCCTCGACATCGTCGATCCCGATATCCCGTCGCTGCCGGCCATGGCCGAGCAGGCCGAGGTGGCGCACGTCTTCCGCGACAAGAACCTGGTCTCATGCCCGGTCGTCGACAATGACGGACGGCTGCTGGGCGTGATCATGGTCGACGACGTGGTCGACGTGATCGACGAGGAGGCCGAGGAAGACCTGCTCATGATGGGCGGCGTCGGTTCCGACGACATGCATGCCGACACGGTGACGACGGCCCGGCTGCGCGCGCCCTGGCTGCTGGTCAACGTCGCGACCGCCCTTGTGGCGTCTTTCGTCATCAGCCAGTTCGAGGACACGATCGAGAAAATCGTGATCCTGGCCGCTCTCATGCCGATCGTGGCGTCGATGGGCGGCAATGCCGGCATCCAGACCGTCACCGTCACGGTGCGCGCCCTGGCGATGGGCGAGCTGACCGCTGCGAACGGGATGCGCTTCATCGCCAAGGAAGCAATGGTCGGCAGTCTCAACGGATTGTTGTTCGCGCTGCTGCTGGCCGCGGGTGTGGTCCTGATTTTCCACGATTGGCGGCTGGGGGGCGTGATCGCCGCGTCCATGGTCTGCAATCTCATCGCGGCGGCGCTGGCGGGCTCGCTGATCCCCCTCGGCCTGCAGAAATTCGGCGTCGACCCGGCCGTCTCGTCGACCGTGTTCCTGACCATGGTCACCGACGTGACCGGCTTCCTGACCTTCCTGGGCCTCGCGACGATCTTCCTGCTTTGAGGTATCGTCCCAGGCGGAGGTGCTTCATGTCGGCAATCTTTCGCCTGATGGGTGCATTCGTCCTGCTGCTGGCGGCTGCAACGGCTGAGGCGCAGAACAAGGTGCCGTCCGACCGCGTGCTGGAAGCGCTGGTCAAGGCCTCCCTGCTCAGCCTCAACGACGCCAACGTGACCGGCAACTACACCGTGCTGCATGCCAAGCTCTCCAAGCCATTCCGCGAGCAATTCCCGCCGGAGAAGCTCAAGGAGACGTTCAAGGAGTTCAGCCGGGGCAACGCCGATTTCGACATCATCGCGGCCATGCTGCCGACCTACGACCCGCCGCCGGGGGTCGACGGTGACGGCAAGCTGGTGGTGAAGGGCAGTTTCCCCACGGAGCCGTCGCGCCTGCTCTTCGAGCTGGAGTTCATTCCGTCGGATGGCGAGTGGAAGCTGATCCGTATCCACGTCAAGCTGGGCTCCAAGTCCTGAGTTAGGCCCCCAACAGGTAAGACAGATCATGATCCCGAATGCGATGCCGCCGTTCGATTTCGGCCTGGGCGAGACCGCCGACGCGCTGCGCGACCAGGTCCAGCGTTTCGCCTCGACCGAGGTCGCGCCGATCGCCGCCGAGATCGACAAGACCGACCGGTTCCCGCGCGAACTCTGGCCCAAGATGGGCGAGCTCGGCCTGCACGGCATCACCGTCGAGGAGGAATTCGGCGGCTCGGGCCTCGGCTACCTGGAGCATGTCATCGCGGTCGAGGAGATCAGCCGCGCCTCGGCCGCAGTCGGCCTGAGCTACGGCGCGCATTCCAATCTCTGCATCAACCAGATCCGCCGCACCGGCACCGACGAGCAGAAGAAGCGCTTCCTGCCCAAGCTGATCTCCGGCGAGCATGTCGGCAGTCTCGCCATGAGCGAAACCGGCGCCGGCTCCGACGTCGTGTCGATGAAGCTCAGGGCCGAGAAGAAGGGTGACCGCTACGTCCTGAACGGCACCAAGATGTGGATCACCAACAGCCCCGACGCGCAGCTGATCGTGGTCTATGCCAAGACCGATCCCGCGGCCGGGTCGCGCGGCATCACCACCTTCATCGTCGAGACCGACCGCAAGGGCTTCAAGGTCGCGCAGAAGCTCGACAAGATGGGCATGCGCGGCTCCTCGACCGGCGAGCTCGTGTTCGAGGATTGCGAGATCCCCGAGGAGAACGTGCTGGGCGCGGTGGGCAAGGGCGTCAACGTGCTGATGAGCGGGCTCGACTATGAGCGTGCCGTGCTGGCCGCGGGACCCATCGGGATCATGCAGGCCGCGATGGATATCGTCGTGCCCTACGTCCACGAGCGCAAGCAGTTCGGCCAGGCGATCGGCGAGTTCCAGCTCGTGCAGGGCAAGCTCGCCGACATGTACACGACCATGAACGCCTGCAAGTCGTATGTGTACGCCGTCGCCAAGGCCTGCGACCGCGGCCAGACCACGCGCAAGGATTCGGCCGGCGCGATCCTCTATGCCGCCGAGAAGGCCACGCTGATCGCCCTAGACGCCATCCAGCTCCTGGGCGGCAACGGCTACATCAACGACTATCCGGCGGGCCGCCTGCTGCGCGACGCCAAGCTCTACGAGATCGGCGCCGGCACCAGCGAAATCCGCCGCATGCTGATCGGCCGGGAACTGTTTGCCGAGACGGCGTAAGCCGCTCGACAGCACCTGGTTGGGCTCAAATTTTTTCCAGGCCGGCACTTGAAGGCTCATTGACCCTACCTAGATCCTCTGCCGGCGGCGCTTCCGGTGTCGCCCCGGCGGTCGCCCCTCGGGGGACTGCTTCGCAAACACATCGCTCAAGAGTGGAGGATGAACATGCGCACAGCTTTCGATTTTTCGCCGTTCTATCGCGACACGGTCGGCTTCGACCGGGTGTTCAACATGCTCGATTCGGCCGTCAGCCAGGGCCCGCAGGGCTATCCGCCTTACAATATCGAGAAGGCGGGCGATGACAGCTACCGCATCGTCATGGCGGTGGCGGGCTTCGGCGAGGCCGAGCTGAGCATCACGCAAAAGGAGGACGAGCTTCTCGTCACCGGCAGGTCGCAGCCGGGGGCTGAGGAGAAGGAATACCTCTACCGCGGCATCGCGGCCCGCGAGTTCGAGCGCCGCTTCCAGCTCGCCGACCACGTGAAGGTGGTGGGTGCCAGCCTCGCAAATGGCCTTCTGACGATCGAGCTGAAGCGCGAGATTCCGGAGGAGAAGAAGGCCCGCGCCATCCGCATCGAAGCGGGCTCGGCGCCGCGCATCACCAGGCAATAGGCCTCACGGTCAACGGGGTGGGGGCGTCCGCTGCGACGGCGGTGGGCGCTCTCCATCCGATCCATCGCATTTAGGAGGTTCGTCATGATCGCAAGGTCGGCAGCCTACCGGCCTGAATGGTCCTCAGACCTGACTGCCCAGGTCGATGGCGCTGAAGCTTTTCCGCCTTGTGGCTACGCAGGAACGATCGACCGGCCGCCGCGTGGCCGCATCCTGATCGTCGAGGACCAGCTGCCGCTGGCTCTGGAAATGCAGAAGCACCTGCGAGACGCGGGTTATCGCATCGTCGGTCCAGCAGGAAGCCAGAGCGAAGTGGAACGTCTTGTCAAAGCCGGCCGCCTCGACGCGGCTGTAATAGACGTGGAGTCTCGCCGAAGTGCCCCCTTCGCAGTTGCAGACTGGCTGGCAGCCGAACAGGTGCCTTTCGCGGTGATTGCCAGTGACGCGAGCAACCTGCCGCATGAGCTTGCGCTACGGCCCCTGATTACCAAGCCGGTCTCGCCACGTGCGCTGGTGGACACCGTCGACCAGATGGTCAACGGCAGCCCCGGAGCAGTGGTGATTCCATACACCAAGGGGCCAAGGTTGTTTCCCCAGCTCTAGATAAGACGCCGATGGACTGGCGCTGGCTCTATTGTGGCACTACGCCCTGAGAAGCCGGCGCCAGATCCGGTGGTCGCCGGTACGAGGAAGTCGGCGTTTGACGGACGGCGGTTATACGTACACACTGTGTATGTAAATCATGCCGCGTTACCTTACCGAACAAGACATCGCCGATTTCCGGGCCGAGCTGTGCCGGGTGGCCACGGAGCGTTTCGCCCGCTTCGGCTATGAGGGCGTCACCATGCGCCAGCTCGCCGAGGCGCTGGGCTGCAGTCCCAAGACGCCCTACCGCTACTTCAAGGACAAGGCCGACATCCTGGCAACGGTGCGGGCGCAGGCCTTCGCGCGGTTCGCCGAAACGCTGGAAGCCGCCGCGGCCAATGCCGACGGACCGCTCGACAGTGCGCGCCGCGTGGGCGATGCCTATCTGCGCTTTGCCGCCGATCATCCGCATGCCTATCGCATCATGTTCGACATCAACCAGCCGATCGACGACGAGCATCCCGAACTCAAGCACGTGGCCTCGCGGGCGCGAACCTTCATCACCCAACAGGCCGAAGAAATGGCGAAGGCCGGCCTGATCGACGTCGATCCCGCCATGTTCGGCTGGTCCATGTGGATGGCCGCGCACGGCCTGGTCATGTTGCAGCGGGCGGGCATGCTGGAGCATGGCCCGGACTATCGGGCGCTGGCGAGCTTCCACGGCACCCTGATGTTCAAGGGTGCGCTGGCCGATCCAAAGAAGACGGGGAAGAAGCAATGACGGCAGGTGTCACGGCGGGCGACCGGTTCCGCGGCTGGGCGGAGATCAGGGACAATGCGGCGCGTGCCGCCGGCGGGCTCTCGGCGCTGGGCGTCGGCGAGGACAGCGCCGTGGCGCTGATGCTGCGCAACGACTTCGCGACCTTCGAAGTGAACATGGCGGCGAGCCAGATCGGCGCCTATGCCGTGCCGATCAACTGGCACTTCACGCCCGAGGAGGCGAACTACATCCTGCGCGACAGCGGCGCATCGGTCCTCGTGGCCCATACCGACTTGCTGGCGCAGATCGCGGGCGGCGTGCCCGAGGGCGTGACGGTCTTCGCCGTGCCGACACCGAACGAGATCGCCGCCGCCTATGGCGTCACGGCCGAGAAGCGGCAGGTGCCGGCGGGCACCGAACCGTGGGACGCGTTCGTGGCGGGCTCGACGCCGCGCACCGAGCCGCCCCGCGCGGCGCGCGGCAGCATGATCTACACCTCGGGCACCACCGGGCGGCCCAAGGGCGTGCGCCGGCAGCCCAGCACGCCCGAGCAGCAGGCCGCGGCGGCGCAGGAGGCGGCCTTGTTCTGGGGGCTGAAGCCCGACCCGGAGATCGTCGTGCTGATGAACGGGCCGATGTATCACTCGGCGCCGTCGGCCTACGGCAATGCCAGCTCCCGGCTCGGCCTGCACATGGTGCTGCAGCCGCGCTTCGAGGCCGAGGACATGCTGCGGCTGATCGACAAGCATGGCGTCACCCATATGCACATCGTGCCGACCATGTTCGTCCGCCTGCTGCGCCTGCCGGCCGAGGTGCGGGCGCGCTACGGCGTCTCGTCGCTGCGTTTCGTGAGCCATGGCGCGGCCCCCTGCGCGCCGGCGGTGAAGCGCCAGATGATCGAATGGTGGGGGCCCGTCATCAACGAGTATTACGGCGCCACCGAGACCGGCGTCGTTGTCTGGCACGGCTCCGAGGACGCGCTGCGCAAGCCCGGCACCGTGGGCCGCGCGGTGCCCGGTGCGACGGTGCGCGTCGTCGACGAGCAAGGGCACGAGGTGGCGACGGGCGAGGTCGGCGAGATCTATGTGCGCGGCCCGCACCTCGCGGACTTCACCTACAACAACGACGACGCCAAGCGGCGCGAGGTGGCACTCGGTCAGCTCGTGACGGTGGGCGATATCGGCTACGTCGACGCCGACGGCTTCCTGTTCCTGTGCGACCGCAAGCGCGACATGATCATCTCGGGCGGCGTGAACATCTATCCGGCGGAGATCGAGGGCGTCCTGATCCAGATGCCGGGCGTGCGCGATTGCGCGGTGTTCGGCATCCCGGACGAGGAGTTCGGCGAGCAGATCTGCGCCCATGTCGAGCCGCTGGCCGGCGCCAGCCTCGACGCGACCGCCGTGCGCGCCTATCTGGCTGAGCACCTGGCGCGCTACAAGGTGCCGAAGGTGGTCGAGTTCAGCGCCGCGCTGCCGCGCGAGGATTCGGGCAAGATCTTCAAACGCAAGCTGCGCGCTCCATATTGGGAGAGAGCGGGCCGCAGCATCTGAGGAGTTCCATGGCCGACGACGACGTCACCCTGTCCGGCGGGCTGAAGGGCAAGCTGATCGACAGCAAGCAGAAGTGGGCCGAGGAAGGCCGCCTGCTGACCGGCAAGACCGCGGCCCATTCGGAGCGCCTGCCGCCGGGGCAGCGCCTGGTCGAGACCTGGCCCGTCCTCGACCTCGGCATAAAGCCCGAGATTCCCACCCATGCCTGGCGCCTGTTCGTCGACGGCGAGGTCGAGGCGCCGGTGACGCTGAAGTGGGACGAGTTCAACAAGCTGCCGACGACCCGGCTCACGACCGACATCCACTGCGTCACCGCCTGGTCGCGCTACGACAACAGGTGGGAAGGTGTCAGCGCCCGCGACCTGATCGCCCTGGTGAAGCCCAAGGCGTCGGCGCAGCATGTCATTTTCCATTCCTACGACACCTACAAGACCAACGTGCCGCTGGCCGACTTTGCGGCCGATGACGTGATGCTGGCCTGGAGCTGGAACGGCGAGCCGATCAGCCGCGAACATGGCGGGCCGCTGCGGGTCGTGATCCCCAGGCTCTATTTCTGGAAGAGCGCCAAGTGGATCAAGCGCATCGAATTCTCCGAGCTCGACAAGCCAGGCTTCTGGGAAGTGCGCGGCTATCACAACTATGGCGACCCGTGGCTGGAACAACGCTATGACGACGAAATCTGAAGGGGAGGCCTGACATGGGCGCGCACGATTTCAGCTTCACGACCATCGACGGCAAGCCGCTCGACCTGAAGAGCCTCGCCGGCAAGCCGATCCTGCTGGTGAACGTCGCCTCCTATTGCGGGTTCACGCCGCAATACACCGACCTGCAGGCCCTGCATGAGAATTATGGCCCGCGCGGCCTCGTGGTGCTGGGCGTGCCGTGCAACGATTTCGGCGCGCAGGAGCCGCGCGACGAGGCTGAGATCGCGAAGTTCTGCGAGACGATGTACGACGTGACGTTCCCGCTGACCGCGAAGCAGAAGGTGATCGGTCCCGAGGCCCACCCCCTCTACAAGTGGATCGCGGCGGAAGCGGGTGAGGGCGCGGCGCCCAAGTGGAACTTCCACAAGTACCTGATCGGCAAGGACGGCAGCCTGCAGGGCGCCTGGCCAAGCCGCGTGCGCCCGGTCGCGAACGAGATCACCTCGGCGATCGAGGCAGCGTTATAGGTCCCTCATTGGAGCGCGGGCCATAATTCTCATGCAGGGCCTGCAGGTCGGTGTATTGCGGCGTGAACCC